>JAGYKM010000023.1 GCA_018401675.1 Alphaproteobacteria bacterium
TTCCTTCTGCCCCCCAAAGACGATTCTTCTCCTCGACAGAGCAGCGCTTGTCTGGGCGTCCACAAACCTGACATCGAATAAAACCCTTCTGATCAAAGGAGAACATCTTTCTTTATATTGTTAAATTTTCCTCAGGATTTCAATTTCAACTGCGGAAATTGAAATCTAAAACAATTTTATTTGTTATAAACAAACATACCATGCTGTCCTACAACGATCATTCCAAGACCTATCGGAACTATCGTCGTCGCTCGAAGCGTATGAAGGAGGGAGTTTCCAGAACTCGTCAGGGAAAGGAGAACCGTCCCTTTCAGGATGGAGATTACCCACCGGGGGACGATGAGACGCTTGTTCTATTCACAAAGCAGGATGGTCAGCGGGGTTTCTTTGATTGGTCTGAGTACCAGGCCGACAAGTGCAAGAGGTTCTATGATACGATGGTGCAGATAGATGCAGAGGAGAATTATTACAAGAACCTTCAGGAGAAGAATCAGTGGAGGAACCTTCAGGATGATGATGACGATCCTGTTCCTATACAGAAGAAGCCCAAGGTAGATCGTGAGGATAAGCTCCTTGCCAAGGAGGCCGATATTGAGAGACAGATCGATGAGCATCTCATGGCATGTGAGAAGCTGGAGGAGGAGCTTGGGTTTCTGAGGTACACTATTGAGACCTATCGTCTGAATCGTAGTTATTATTCGGACTCAGACTCAGACTCAGACTCATATTCAGAGTGGACCATGATCGATCGAGACAACTATGATGGCGAGGTCTTTTTTTGGTAATAAATTTCCATATAAATATAATATGGAAAATATTTAACTATATCCAGCTTTTGCATCAATTGGATTATTATACCGGCGTGCAGCACTAGCAAAGACTTCATCTACAAATACATTTCTTTTCGGAACAAACTTATTTAGTTCCTCTTGAATCTGAGCTGGATCGTTTTCTCGTTTCACATAGAAATCAGTAGCTAGTCGCTGAGGAGTAATCCGGCCTCCCTTTGGAACTCCTCCTGCAGGAGTCTTCGCAAAAGCAACTGCATTTCGATAGATAGAATTGCGTTGTTCACTGTTAAGTGCCAATTTAACCACAGCATATATCCATGCTACACCAGAAAAAATAGATACAATTATTGAGAGAGCAAACATAGTTGTACTCTCATTATAGCTAATTGTTTGACTTGGTTTTGAACGAATCTTCTCAAATAATATAGCCGAATAAACTGAAAAAGCAAGTAGGACGGAAGAGACTAGTAAATAGAAAATAGCACCTCCTCGATAGTCACTATCAAGAAGAAAAAGTTCGTTTGACGGACCTTCCATTTGTTATATTTTAATGTAGAAGGGAAAGTTTTTATGGCTGTATAAAATATGGATCAGAAATACAAAATCTCGCAACGTACTAACGCTATCCTTAAATCGTTTAAGGGAGAAAGTGTAATCGCTTATGAGATCGTAAGAAAGAGTTTGAAGAATCCTACAGTAGAAGAAGTTGTAAAGAGACAATATGCATTCAATATTAAATTCTATGGAATGGAGTAAAAAGAAATCTCATAAAGAAAAAGCTACAGAAAAGGATGAAAGAGATTAAGCAACATCATGTCACTTACCTTACTCTGGCGAATACTCTGATGGTAATGGGGATTATCGCTTTCTTTTACAGAAAGTTTCTTGAGATGACAAGTCGAGAAAATGAACGAGATCAGCGTATTGAAAGTTTGGAAAAGAAACAAAATGAAAGCGACAAACATCACAAAGCAGTTATGGCTAGGATGGCCAAGAAAATGGCGGAAGGAATGATGGTTCATCCGACACAATACATGGCTCCACCTTCAGTCATAGAGGAAATCGAGACTGAAGAGCGGAATGACATTGAGGATGCATTGGCGAGTTTGCTGGCTTAGATGACACTGCGATTTGGTATTCATCTTCGAAAATTTCAGTATCTAGTATTTCCTGATCAAACCATTCATATGTAACACATATCAATTGACTATCTTCAAGAGCATTGATCATGATACATGGAACCTGAGAATATAAAAACATATCGCCAGTTTTATAAGGTGATTGTATCCATGTACCATTTCCCTCCTCCCAGTAGAGCCCTGTTTTAATCTTCCCATTAGGTATGTGAAGATGCCATTTTCTACTAGTATCAACCTCGGAGATATTCTTATAAAACAGATAGGCTCCACTCTCTAGATACCTGTTAATTGTTCCTGTAACATACCATTTTCCAATTGGATTATAGGATAAATCATGTGGATAAGAAGGTTCTGGAAGTCTTGAGAATATATATTCATCTGAAATATTTTTTATGATTGACATGGAATTGCACCTTTTTGAAATATCGAGATAATTTGAAATCTGGTCAGCCTTATATTTTCCATGGACGTCAAACACAGTATTAACCTTCCTGGAAGAGAGTAGACCTCCGAATTTGTAATATTGGTACATACCCCTCCTTAGATGTGAAACAGACATTTTTCTTTTAATCTTATCCGTACGAAACAGTTAATTTTCATTTTTGACTGTAGATTACTTGCCCTTTAAGCGTATCTGGGTTTTATTTTTTGGATATAAGGATTTATGGGTCAAATAACCAAAAATGATTTTGTATAAAGAGTTTTCGTTAGAAAAACAGGACAAGAACATGTCGACAAAAGAAGCAAAGGAGTCAAAGCCGCGTGGTGCAGGAACATACGATCGTATTGGTTCGTCTGGTGGTACACTTACTATTGGAGGTGCCAGTAAGAAATGGGCTGAGGATGAGACTTTTACATATTGCCCTCTAGTTCACAAAGCAGCTCCTCTCGAGGAGTTGAAGCAGTGGATTACTGAGCACAAACCAAAGCAGTTGAAGGCTGCACTTCGAGGTGCATATAACCCAAAGAACTGTGAAGACCCAAAGGTCCAGGCAGCTTACGAACGTGAGCTTGAAAATGCCGAGGAGGAGCGAAAGCTTACCAATGAGGAGAAGAGAAAGCGTCTTCGTTTCAATCTCAAGGTTGTTATTGGTCTTGATAAGATGTATCGTGAGCAGAAAAAGAACCAGAAGGATAACATTGGCCCGCGAGGGAAGGGCAAGCGCCAGTCTAATCTCAAGGATAAGGTTAAGGTTCTCAAGGGAGAGGGTAAGGTACTTGATGTTACCAATATGGATGAGAAGGGTAACAAGGCAAAGAAGGTGTCTTGGTCAGCCAAGTCAGTCCGACGAAGGTTGTCAACTGATAAGACTGATCGTTTCTACTATGTTGTTTACAACCCAACAAACGAGAATGCCGGTACAGGAGTTCGTAACTTCCTTCAAAAGTATGGTGGGTTTGAGGAGTCTCGTATCGATACCGTTGTCTCCGCCATCGAGGAGGGTGGCAAGGTTAACTTCAGCAAGGGGCGTTCTCCCATGCGTTCGTCACCATATCTTTCTCCTTCTGCCAAGCCCAAGAAGCAGAGTAGTGGAAAGAAGACTAGTGGAAAGAAGAGTGAAGAAAAGAAGAAGGGAACTAAGGCTAAGAAGAGCACCGAGAAGAAGGCTCCGCCCGACAGTGATGCTGATGATGATGACGAA
>JAGYKM010000024.1 GCA_018401675.1 Alphaproteobacteria bacterium
ACATATCACCATGATCTCTGAAATATTGGATTAACCTATCCATCTTTTCTGATTTCTTTCCTCCCTTATCAAGCTTAAACTCTTTTAATTTATCACCCAAAGCTTTCCCTGTTTTGTAACTCTGTGTAACCCAAGCCTTGATAGGATCTTCCAGCAAAGCAATTTGAGCTTCCTCCTCCACTTTTTTTTTTCCAGCATTTCTTTCTTCTCTTTCTTTACAAGCTTCTAGCTGCTTCCTCAAATCAGCCCCTGTTTTGCTCATATAAGCCTTCAATTGCAGCGCTGACAAACGCTCCGTAAATTTGAATTTGCAATAGCCAAGCTCTTTCATCAATTCGTCTCCAAAGAGCATATGGTATTTGGCGTGCCCTTCTTGCGTCCCACAAAGACGCATTGCCTCTTCTGCTGTAGTAGGAAAAAGCTTGGATCCATTTGGGTTCACTGCTTTATCTCCCACCCTCTGACAAGCGTATGCGAACTCAATCATGGAGGAGCTTGCCCTAACTTTGGGGGATTCCCTCTTTAAAGCGAAGCCACGGGGAGGTTTTTCCAATTGAGCGTCAGAACCATCGTATAGCTTGAACGCTGAACTGGAAATCAAATATTGGCTTGTGTCGAGGGGGCTGGCATCCTTCCTGTCTGTGACGCCAGCAGACAAAAGAGCGTCGAGAGCCGCCTTCAATATAGTGTCATGGTCAGACTCTGCGTAGGACTGTATTAACTCATTATAAAATGTGGACACTCTTCTGGTGCTGCTCAATCTTTCATTAAAGTCTTTTTCTGCAGCTTCCTGCACCTCATTTTTTTTGTAGTGCTCTTAGCTCTTCTCTCTTCCTTCAGGGTAGCTTTGCGAAAGTGATCATCGCTGGTGAGTTGTAGCTGCACTGGCTTCTTGTTGACTTCACTATCAGCCTCCTCGTCTTTTTTAACGAACGTGCAGATCGCATTACTTGGCAATGGCTCCCTCTGGATCGATAATAAGTCATTGAAAGACACTATTTCGTCTGGTGGATTATTGCGAAAAGACATTTTGTGCAGATGCAATTCGGTCGACACAGAGAGGTAGTCGTTGTTATTGCTGTATATGAATTTACGCATGAGATGCTTGTCAAGTCCCACATGGGATCCCGCCTTGGCTGCACCTGCACCTACCTCCTCTCGGAAAAATGTTACATGAGCTGACTCAGAGCTAGCTAAACCCCCACCTCTTGCCAACGCCTTCGCGGCGTGTTCAGCGCAGAAAATGTCCTTTTTTCCCTGCCCTTGCCTCACCATCCTTTGACAATGTAAGTTCGCATAGCAAAAGTGCGTGTCTAGGCTTGACTTGCCACATCCCACCTCGGACACCAGAAGCATGACGCATCTGACACCCGTTAGCTTACCCAAATGACCAAGGAACACAGTGAATTCAGTACCAGCGAAACATCCTGCTCCATTGGTCATAACCACTGCCTTCTTAATCTTAGGATGATCATGTTTGAATTTCTTGACTGAAGCCTCTAACATCCATTTGGCGGCGGTTGCGTCCTCTTTACCGTCGTCAGTTATAAGATCATGAAATAAAGTGTTCATATCTGAGTGATAAGAATTGTCGCTGTTTGACTTTTTCTCTTTTCTCTTCTCTTTTTTAGTCTTCTTCCAAGCGTATTGTGCGCCAAAAAAAGAGAACCCGCGTTTGCCAAAGAACTGAGGCATACTCTCTCTAAAGCACAAAGCCAACATTTTCATCTTATAATCAATTCTGATAACACATGTCTCCATGTCCAACTGATTAAACACTGTTATCTCTGATTTGCTTTCATGAGTCTTACGAACTATGTGAGCGATAAAGGTTCTACAGTTCTCTATGATATTACTCAAAAAGTAGTCTTGCAAGGAGGTTTTGTTTTCTGAAGAGCCCACCGGCATATTGGAGAAGTTCATCGTTTGAATGGCCTTCAACATGTTTTGTCTCCAAATCTCAGTGTCAATGCACTTGCTGCAGAAAACTGCGCCTGAGTCATCGTCCATGTCCATAGCTAGTTCGTCCTCATCGAAGGCATATGAGTAAGAGTGGCCGCAATACGGAGTGTTTTCATCTGTCAGATGGCTTGGATACTGCTTACGTAAGAATATGTCAATTTTGTGTAGCTGCGCAGTAAGCTCACCTCGTAAAACCTCTCTATCGACGGTAATAAACTCTATCAGGTACTCTGCGTTAATCATGGTGTCTAAGAACATCTTATATACACTGTCCAGCGCGGCCAAGTTTTTGGACTGTCCTGTTGATAACGCATCAATTACCTGATTTAAGTGACTTGATGATATAGGATTGAACTCATAATTTTCGGGCCTTTTGAGCTCTTGCTCATAAATGGCTACCAACTCAGCCCTACTTTTAGACGAGGACGTCTTCGGCATCTCAATTCTGTCGCCATCATACATGAGATCGTACTTATCCAGATTCTTATCAACTGTTCCAAAGGCCTCGCGCTCAATATGCGCCATAATTATGTTCATTGCAAAATTCATATCAGTTGAATCCAAAGTATTTTTGATGCTTTTAATTTTCGGCCTTTCTGACCCTGGTCCAAATGTGTCTGCTACCTCATCTGCATGTCTCTTCACATACGAGCTTATGACAACCCCGTCTTGACCTTTGAATACCAATTTGTTGAGATCCTACATAATACAAAAAGAGAAGTCGCTTGTTAACGTACGCTCTGTATGCTTTGTATACAAGTTAAGTAAGAGGCACACATCATAAATTCACTTCTTCATTATAAGGCTCTCTATATAACTTCGTTGTACCTTCAATGTAAATTCCCTTGAGAAGGATGACAGCACAGACTGTCTTTTAGTTGACTTTTTTGGAGCATTGATATAAGACTGCACAAGACCCTGGGTGACGCCACTATCAGCAATTATACGCTTATTTTTTTCCACTTCGTTTGACTCGTCGGCTCCCATCATCTTCTGACCTACGTATTTTAAAATTTCTAGAATTTGTTCCACATCCTCCTTAGCATTTTCATCTAAATGCTTCATAACTGCCTGAACGATGTCATCCTTTACTGCATTGTAGATTTTATTTTTATATATGGGGTTAACTTTATTGAACTTTTTCTTTCCTAGAAACTTTTTATCTTCCTGCACCTCTTCATCCTTACTTTCCTCCTCCGATGTTTTATTTCTATCCCAACGAGCATCAGCGGCATCTTTCGCTTTCGATGTACTTCTCTTTCTTACGACAGGAGTTGACTATGCAAATTATTATGTAAACGTGTGAAGTGCGGTTACGAAAAAGACTAAATTTGATCTGAAAGGTTGAATTGA
>JAGYKM010000025.1 GCA_018401675.1 Alphaproteobacteria bacterium
CACCGACCTTTTCGTTCATGCGCTTATTCAACTCTTACCCAAGCACCCTGAATTCATGGCGGTCATCTCTGGGCTGTGTCAGACCGAAGATCAGGCCTACCTTGACGGCTTAAAGGGCGACATTGAGAAGGCAGGCCTGACGAATCGAATTGTGTTTCTGGGCGATCTAACGCCCGAGGCCATTCGTGATTGGTATCAGACCGTGTCGTTGGTGGTTGCAGCGTCGCGTTCGGAAGGTTTTGGTTTAACCCCTTTAGAGGCCTTTGCAAGTGGCTGCCCGGTGGTGGCCTCGCATGCGGGTATCTGGCCCGAGGTGGTGGACGAGCAGGTGGGCAGTCTTTTCCAAACCGGCGATCTTCACGACCTTATAGAGAAGCTTCGCCCCTACTTAGAAGAGCCCTCATTGCTTTTGCAGAAGGCAGACCGGGCGCAAGACCGCGCCATTAAGAGGCACTCCATCGCCTTTGAGGCGCAGGAGGTTTTGAAGGTCTATGATGCGGTTCAACAATGAAAAAGCAGATTATTTGTATTAACTGGGGCACTAAGCACGGGCCCAAGTACATTACACGGCTCTATGGTGAAGCCGACCCCGAGCCGATTTATAAATTCGTTAGGCATTACTTGAAACCAGCATATTGGATCCAGAAAGAATGGGCTGAATAAACAGGCCGAACTTAAGCTCGTTGTATCTTCTTTGAACAAATAATTTTGTCTATGAAAAAAGCCCTTATTCTGACTAACCAAATGGTCAGGCTCGGAGGTTCCGAGATCGTAGCGCTTGAGATTGCAGAAGCGCTATATGAGCGCGGCTTTGAGGTGCATATCCGCACCAATTGCTTGTCGGATGTCTTAACTCGAAGTGCTCTTGTTCCAATCAGATTCTCAGATTCGGACGAATTGATCGACCTTTGTGATTTTGATTTCGTTTGGATGCACCACAACATGGTTGCGCATTTGGATCTCGATAAGTTACTAAAGTCCAATCGATTGCCAACAATTGTCTCCGCTCATCTTTCGCCCTTTGAGATGCTTGAGCTGGTTGGTGTTGGTTTTGCAGTACTTGTTGGGGCGCGTCTAGTTAGTAACAGTGAGGAAACCAAGGCTCGATTAGTTGCTATGGGAATTGACTCTAGTGATGTCTTAAACTTAAGAAACGCTGCCCCTAAGAGGTTTGATTTAAATTTACATTCGCAGCGTCAAATTAATGTACTTGCCAAGTTGCTCGTTGTTTCCAACCATATCCCAGATGAGGTTTACGAAGCAATAACTCTTTTAAAGAAAAAGGGAGTTTTGGTCAAAGTCTTCGGTCTGGGTGGGATTGAGCGAAGGATTACAGAATTTGATATCCAAGAAGCTGATGCGGTTTTGACGATTGGAAAAACCACACAGTATGCGCTGTTGTCTGGGGTCCCCGTATTCTGCTACGACCATTTTGGAGGGCCTGGATGGCTAACTAAAGAAAACTTTGATAAAGCCAGCATCTACAACTTTTCTGGGAGATGTTGTGGGGCCAGGAATTCTTCTACGGAAATTTTTGAGAAACTCGTCGCTGGTTATGAGGTTGCGGCAAAAGAAGCCCTGGGTCTTAAGGCCGAATTTGGCAGTGAATTTGTTATTGATAGTTATATTGATCAACTATGTTCAGTTGAAGGGAAATGTTGCTTTCCTAATGAACTCTCGTCCTCAATGTTGAATAGTTTCGCGGCTAATTCCTTCGTCATAAGGCTTTTTTACCGGCGGCTTGAGAAGAAGAATCATAAGAAAAGTATCGCTCGACAGTTGAAGGCTAAAATTGTGAAGTTTTTGAAGCGTTAGAGCTGGGCTCTTAGCGCTTTGCATCTGGGTTGATGAGTGATTTTTTCACGATTTCATGGAAACTAACTAATCCTAAAGACAGATCAGATAACTTGCTTTTGTTATCCATTGAAAATGTAGCAATAGATTTCTTCAGAAAAGGAAACGCCCATTTTTCGATGAGGTGCTGTGGCAGTGAGTAACTGATACCCTGTCTTGCGACTGCATAAAGAATAAAATCTTTTATCGCATTGACCTCAACTTGACTTGATTCTTCATCCAATGCGTGGGCTTGTGTTTCTAGAGAGTCTTTTAGGCTAATTAACTCTTGGTTTTCCAATAGGGTGAGGGATTGAAATAGGGCTTTAGTCTGGGTTGCATTCATTAACTTGATCTCGTGGGGTAGGGATTCGATCTTAAAAACAGCGCCGTGTGAGTGGCCGCTCTTTTTTATCCATCTTGTCAAGCCAATTTCACCTCTACGAACTGTTCTTGATTTATTGTTTGTGAGAGGGAAAAAGCGGAAAAAGTTAATGAAGCTAGCCTCCTCCAATAGCTTTCGCTTAAACATAAGCGCATAAGAACAGTAGTGAAAGTTGGCTGACGAGTACTGAGCCTTCCACCAACTCGAAGCCTCAGAGGAATATCTTTTACGTCCTATCGATGAGCTAGAGGTCGCTGCGCAAAAGTCAAAGTCCAGTGCTATACATTCGTCTATCCAGTCAATCCTTCTGCTTACGGGGAACCACGTTGAATCATTCAACAAGATGATGAAGTCGAGCTCGCTCACCTTGTTTTTGAGGATTAGAAGTCCATCCCTATAGCCGCCGAAATCGTATCCAAAGTTCTTTCGTTCCAAGGTTAAAGTTGTAATGGGCTGAAGTTGAGCTATCTGGGACATGCCCAACTTCTTATTTGATACGACTATTGGGGATATTTTTTTTTCTATCAGGTATTCAATCGTTATGAGTTCGCTACTAAGGTCTTCGCCATTAGGGAAGATGACGAAAATGCAAGCAGCTTTCCCGAGGGGAATTGCCCCTTCGTAAATTTTGCTCTTTTTCTTCAGAAAGAAGTCATAAAACGCCCAGCCTAAAAACTTTGTAAATAAGCGCTCTGGTAGTTCTAGGAGTTGATTGTTAAGCCGAACCAACTCCCGCCGAATCTTCCACCAGGGTGGCATCAGCTACTCCTTGCCTCGGTGTCGCCAGCAGTCACCGGTCCCGTTCCCTTCACAACACCCATGAAGAA
>JAGYKM010000026.1 GCA_018401675.1 Alphaproteobacteria bacterium
TTCCTTTTCTGCACTATGACTCCTTTTCACCATGCGACTCCTTGTTATGGCAATGCACAATCGCCGCTACCATCGCTCCCCTGCGCAAAGTCGCCACCCGTTGCCTTTGAAGCCAGGCCACCAAACGTCGCCGCTACTGCGGTACGAGCTGCAATATCCGGCCAATCTGTGCCATTAAAGCCAGCACCTTGCATAGCAACACCAGCAGTATGACCTGCAGCACCGGCCAGAGCATTACCCCAGAAGTTTTTGTTACGCACCCAGCCAATAGCACCCTGTGCCGTTCCGTGATACATCACTTTATAAGCCCAGTCATTGTCGCGGGCGTTGTCTATATCAGATGCCTATCCAGAGGCTACCACTACCAACCCATGCAAGAATAAAATAAAGCAAAACCTTGCTGCTTGCATTCAGGTCATGCGGAGGGCCTTCTGTCATTCAAAACTTTTCTTAAGTGTGTCCGGTTAAAGCACTTAAGGTGGTATCTGGATAACGTCCTAAAGTATAAAGCCCAGTAATTATTGGGCTCTAGTGGAGCAAAAATAGGCTTCTAGCGATTTAAGTAGACAGCCCCCTTTTGATCCACACCAAAATCTTTAACAATCAAGCGCTTTTTCAACGTACTCAAATCAAGAATCCAAAGATTGACAACCGTACTTCTAAATAACCTTTCCCTGTACTCTTGAACCAAAATAGAATTAGTTTCAGTAAGAGTAGCTACAGGAAACATGTTGTTTTTATTCAAAAGATCACTTCCTATGTTTTTAAGCTTCTTCCCCTCATAATCAGAAATAAAATATGAGTCATCACTAAAACAAAGAAGCTTACGATCACTCAAGCCAAATACCGGCTCACATAACCCGATCTTCTCACTAAAGGTTCTATCCTTTACATTAAAAATGGAGAGTTCTTTATTTGTCCCATAAGACAAGAAAATAAGAGCCTCATCCCCATTTAATTTTATCGGACATTTAGACGCGCTTCCTCTAGCTAACTTTTTTAAAGCCACAGGATTAGCACCATCTAGACCGGAAAGATAGAGATGCTCTTCAAAGCCAGAATCTGTTTTCTCAACCTTTGAAAACAACACCTCGCTACTACCCTCAAAATAAGTTGGGCAACTACTATTATCAAACAAAATCTCCTCTTGAAGAGAACCTACACTATAGAGGCCAACTTTATGAGAAGGGGTTTCAAATAAAAACCGATTATCATCAACTTTTTCAAGATTTAAATAGTTAGCCCTATAGTTTCCGTGATCTGGAATTTTTGCTAACTCAGCAATGTTTCCACCATCAAAACCAATCTCAAACAGCTGGTTCTGTCCGCCACTGAGCAATAACTTACCCATACCATATCCTCTCGCAAACACAATTGAATTAACAAAAAAAATTGCACTAGCGACTAGAAGCGTTCTCTTTATAAATAAAAACCGTTTTCCCATCATGGACTAAATGCCCTCCTCATAGCATCAGCAAAGTCTTGGCAATTGTGCCTCACAAGCCCGTAATCTCCTGCACCCCAACCGCCCGATTGTAGAATAGAGTTTGCTGCAGAAGTCACGCCACCTTGATAGACAGCCCTGTTGAATACACAACTAGAGTAATCACCTTGACTCAACACAGGATCGGAGGCCACACCCAAGTCTTTTCCTGTATAACCTATATTTACCAAGCGTCCACCTTACATATAACGGTTGTAGGAGTACCAGTCATCCGGGTACGGAACACCAATATCGGCGCTGATAAAGCGAGCGTAGGCCGGTGAGTAAATACGACCATTCATGTGGATCAGGTTATGACCCTTGAGCTTTTCGTGCCCGGTAAACCCTGGCAGCTCATCCAGCAACTGCCTCTGAAACTCAGCTTTGTCTTCAGAGGTGAATTCTACTTTAAGGTAGGAAGAAGTAATTGCCACTGAATCTTCAAAGGGTCATTCACCAGGTCCACTCTGAATAGAACCCAGAATTAATCTGACAGGTACCAGCTTAAAATTGGCAACTGCCAGATCTGGCTTAGACTGTTACAATTTATTTCCGGGCACCAGGTAGACCTTCAGATAAAGCATCCTCCACCAGCTTTATCAAACGCACATCACCAATTTTCTTTGCATTTTCTAATGCTGTCATTCCACTGTCGATTACAGTATCTAAATCAGCTCCAGCCATAATTAATTCATATGCAATTAAATAGGAATCTTCTGAACCATTAAAACCGATTTGCATTATGGCTGTTTCACCATAAACATTTTTAATATTTGCCCGCTCCAGCTTGAAGAAGGAGCCATATATTTCAAAGAGCACAACGAACTCGCCTCCATTAGAGCACTTTGTCCATGAGAAGTCTGCTCTATCAGATTTGCTCCTAATAGAAGATGCAACTTGAAAGCAATAGGTCTTACTGGGCTATGTAGTGCAGTTAACAAACCAGCATACTGCTCAGTTTTTAAATAAATACCTGCAATCACCATTAACACTAACAAAAAATAAGTAATAGCATCTACTTTCATGTCTCATTCATACACCCTATATACCGTCTAAATACAGCATAATTCAATTTCATTTTTCCTGGAAAGCCCAACTTCTAAGAACAACACCATCATTTGGAGTCGCACTAATTGTCATTTGATTGGGAGCGACAATACCCACATGACCAGTTGCAAAGAAAGAGGATTAGATATGCAGCAACATCTCCGGGCATAGGTTGGAAACTACTTCCCAACCAGGAATAGATAATTCTCATCGGCCCACTGGCCTCGCTGTCGGAGGATATTTACCTCCATTGATTAGAGGAACTTGAGCTCCTCCTTCGTTGGCAGCATGCAAACAAATAGATTGCATTTGGCTTACGAAACCATGCCACCCACCCTGACAGTCCAAACATTATACTCATTTGAACCAATATGTTTTTTAGCAGCATCATAAATTGGATTGCTGC
>JAGYKM010000027.1 GCA_018401675.1 Alphaproteobacteria bacterium
AAAAAAACTATTTTTGAGTGGGCCAAGATTTCTCTTATTATTGAGGCAATTATTGAATTTATTTCTCGGATCTTTAAAATTCCTAAAGAAAAACTCTGGTCAAGTGTAGATGAAATTCAAAGAGAACTTCTAAAAAAAGGCTGGATAGATAACACCTTAAATGAATATATTATCAAGACCCCAGAACTTCTTGATTTACGAATTAAAAGAATTACAGATAAAGCGATTAAAATTTATAATGAAAGTCAGGTTGAAGAGATCAATATGACTAATGAGACTATCTTAAAGGAGATAGAAAGTGATAAGTATTCTGAAGAACAGAAGAAAATTGTGAAGGATGCTGTTTTTTATGAAAAAGAACCGGATGGGAGTGTTGCTCAAGGCATTCTGGGTGGAGAGATGGGTATCCGGGCCAAGTGGGTTGACAAGAATCAGTAACGAATGCTGGAATATCCTCCATCCACTTCACCAATGGCCGAGCAAGTATCCACAAAATCTCCACAACACATGTAAATTAAATCACCAATAATTCTAATATTATGGTGGTGAATGTGTCCACAAATCACTCCAATAAAATCCTCTTCTCTTTGTTTACAGTAATTTACAATATCTTTTTCATATTCTTCGATATATTTTTTGCCTTTTATGGTATTTTTTAAAAAGTAAACTAAAGAGAATCTAAAGAACTTGTTTAACCAGACACTTAATGGTGTAATCAGTTCATATCCCTTATTAAAAATTAATTGTTTCCAAGATCCGGAAGAATACTGAGAATGTTTGTCACCATGAACACATAAGATCTTTTTGCCTCTTGAATCAATATGAATATATTCATTCACCATTTGAAAGTGTTCATGTTTAAAATCACAATACCTTCTTATTTCACCTTCATGATTTCCTAAAATATAAACAATTTCAGTTCCATTGTTTAGATGTTTTAGAATTTCATGAATACATTGAGTATGTTCTTTTTTCCATGAGGTCCCGTGCTTTTCCATGCAATAAATATCAACGATGTCTCCCACCATTACAAGTTTTTTAGTTTTTATGGTTTTTAAGAATTCAAGGAACTTTTTAGAATTGCATCGGTTTGTTCCCAAATGCACATCTGATATAAATATGGTATCATAGGTTTCGTGAATCATTTTTATTGGGGGCTCTGACATATATAGTTTACCGGGATGTAGTAGAGAAGCATAACTCCGCTTTTGGGAAGCGGCGACGAGGGGGCAGTACCTTCCATCCCGATTTTGATCACAAAGATCAAAACACACACAAACACATGAAGAAAATTATGACACCATACGAATTAAGATTTCAAATCTTTCAACAAGCCCAGGCTCACGTTTTAGAAGAATATCACCATCGGAAAGAAATGGATGCCTCGGCGCCTTTTCCTTCTTATGAAGAAATCGAGGCCCTGGCAAAAAAAATCAACACCTTTGTCTCCCAAGACAGGACCGGCACACCCCTCTTGACAATTTGATGAAGATGTGCTTTAATTAAGGGGTGGTTGAGAAATCGATCAATTGGGATTGTCCCTCCCCTGAATCTGAAAAGGATTCAGAAAACTGACTTCTAATCTATGAGAGTCAGACATCGTAAGATGTATAAGGGAAAGGAAGATGGAGAACGTGGGTGATTGCCCTTCCAACTCCACCAATCTTCTATCGGTTAATTCTCCTTGGCGGGAGCAGATACCGTAAGCAACACATAAGAGTGAGCACAACGCCAATAGTGAATGCTTCTGATGTGACTGGCGGATTACAGTAGTTATCCCAGAAATAGGACGGAACTCCATAATAAGGACTCGCCGTGAAAGCACCGTGTATCGTTCCCTTTGGGTGGTACATTTGGTAAACTGCGATTGATGAAACCAAAGCCCCTAACATCATTTGGGAAACTGAATGATTGTGTCGAAAGACCTCCGGCGGACTATGTTCACGGCATAGAAAGTTGGAAGATGTGCGAGATTAGATTTTGATCAAGTCAGGGTCTCAAGCATAGAAGGTGGAGTCAATTATTAGATTTACTCATTAGATTAAATGAGTGGGGAAGCATCTGAACTCGGATACGACGAGGTGTGCGGCCAGGAATGGTACAGATGCAAGGGGACTAGACGACACTAAATCCCTTAAAATCCACATGACCGAGCAAGCGAACGGGCCTGACTGTTAATCAGAGATTGCTAGGAGCGTTACCTAGATGTGGAGTTGGCAACTTTACGGTTGTCAAATAAAAAGTCTGGAAATGTCTGGATTTTTTATAAGTCCTAGGACTGGATAAGGTAAGGAAAGCAAAAGGAGCATGGGACCAGAAATGGAGATACCGCACCTGCCTTGTCTAAATAAAAACACTGGCAAACTTTGGATGTTTATCCGTCTCCATTTGGGATCTTCTGAATTAACAGATAGAAAAAAGGCTTGGTGTTTTTTATTGGGTCCTGTCCCGGCACCGCTCTTCTAAAGCGGTCCCTTAAACGCCGGAAGGAGGGTACGATGTTCAATTCATCCAGGACCTGCTGAGTATAAGTATCTAACAATTTAGATACTAAATACCTATGCCTTTATTGATTCGCACTCTGTAAGGTAAAGATTGGGACT
>JAGYKM010000028.1 GCA_018401675.1 Alphaproteobacteria bacterium
GTATTTCCTCTCCTAGGAGTGTATAAACTACTGACTCTTTTTTGTTCGGATAGAGGCTATGAGAGAAGGCTGATGCAGAGGACATGTGGGAGGAAGAAAAAGAAGACGAGGCAAGAGATTCTGGCATGCTGACCATAGTCATATCGTCTTCAAAGTCTTCATCTAGTTGAGAAGAAGCTCCTTGGGGAAAAAGTGGCACGGTGCCGAGATCTTCTTTCAAAAGAACGGATGCTGCTAAAGCGTTTTTATAGAGACTAGAACTGGAGGAGGGATGAAGATAGGTCACTGGTGTATCTTCATCAGGAGTTTCTTTGAAGCCAGGTATACGAGGGCTTGTATAATTTAGGGAATGACCCTCCCAATGGGATACACGCTCTAGTCCATCAAGAGATATGTGCTGGGTGCCAGGGGCAACGGGACTTGAGGACACAGGCAAAGGAAAAGCTATAGAGGAAAGAGATAATTTGTTTCTAATATCAAGGGAAAAATCCAAAGATCCGGAACGTACACGGACCCACAAGTAACTAATTTCGAAAGTTGTTTTCTCGGGGAAAGGTACCCCCAAGACTTCGTTAAGCTCTAAACTTATAGGCTTTGAATAGGAAGGATGAGGTTTTTGAATAGAAAAATCCATACCCTCATGGGTTCCGTCAAACCGGAAAGCATGAGGTACTAAATTTAAGTTTCCAACCCAGCTTTGTAACTTAGAATAAAAGTTTTCTCGGGAGTTCTTCCCCTGGGGGGTGCTTGAAAGGTCCAAAGGTGGAAAAGGGGATGTGGCTTCCAAAGAGTAGCGGGTGAGCTCCTTTTCACTGGTGAGCTCAAGTTCAATTGTTTCCTCAAGGGTTCCTTCGGGAGGCACATAAGTTTTTTTGAACCGCGCGGTTGGCCCCCAATCCTCAACTTCTGCAGTAAAGGTAATATCCAAAAGACGGAGCCGAAAAGGGGTGGCCTGAGATGGAAGCGAAGAAACTAGAGCGAGGAAAAAAATAAAGAAGGGAAGAAGAAAGGTTTTTATAGGGTTGCTCCTCTTTTTTCTTAAAAATTAAACTAGTAGCGCCTTGCGAAATCAACTGAGTTCACCAATAAAACTGCTTGTCTTTCCAAGAGAATCTCTTCGCGCTTTAACAGACAGAAAAAGATCTATTAAGGTAGGGCAACCAATGGACATAAGATTTAGAACGCCATTGAAATATACCAAAGCGTTTTCAAAGGCAGTGAGGTCCACTGGTGAGTAGAAGCCACTTCTTCCAGGGATGGGACGGATACATGGGGTTGGCGTGGTTTCAACACCGTAAAATAATTGAAAACGAAGTCTTTTAAGAGAAGAATTTTTCTCTAGGCCTTCACCAAATTTGTTTAAGCACTCAAGATCTTTAAGTCCTTCAGGTCGAATGGATAAATCTTCTAAAGTCGAGTTGCGAGAAAGCAATTCTCCAATCAGAAAAGGCAGTACTTCTCCTTTAATTGAATCCATAGAAAGACGTAGAATGGATTTATTTGGAACTAACCCACTTCGAATAAGGCAAGTTAAATTAGAAAGGCCTAAATTACGGGGGATTGGAAATGACTGCAACACAGTTTGTTCAGCCAAAGCTGCGGCTAGAGGTTGAATAGTAAGAGATAGTTCTGGTTCTTGAGTGGCAAAGGAACGAAACATGAGAAGAGTGAGCTGGTTTAGATCGAGCAGCCGAGCCAAGTGTTTATAATGTTTTTGAGTTAGAATGCTTTCTGTATCTTCGTTTGATCCTTTATCAATGTGTCGTAAACCAAAGGTACAAATAAGTTGATTTCCGCTAAACAAGGGAAGGGCTACTAAGGAAGAGAGATAGGATATATAGACTTCACCGCCTTTATTGCCGTGGTCAAGAAAAGAAGGAAGGGTTAGATATTTCTCAGCAGAATCGCTTGCCCAACAAACTCCTTCATCGAGAGCGAGTCGAAAGTGACTATTCCCATGCCAAGGCTTATAAAGACTAGGATCATTTAATTTGGGATCTTCTCTTACGACTAGGCACAAAGGCGTAATAAGATGCTCATGCTCTTCTGGAATTGAGGTGAGGGTTTTCAAAAGACCTTCTGAGTAAATTCTTCGGTGATAGCTTTGAAACAGCTCATCATCTTCAATACTAGAAGGATCTGGTTGAATAAACTCTCTTATGGCTCCCAAAAAAACGTAAGCCTCTTTTAGTCCTGGAAAGTGAGCTTGTTCAAAAGAAGCAATAGATCGAGAAAGACCTTCAGGTTTTGGAGGTAGTGCTTTGTAGTCATCATAGGAGGTAGAGCACAAGTATCGGTCATCTACCTTTGTCCATAGACCGTCCTCTAAAAGGTAAAGCCCATGAGGGAGCCTATATGGCACTTCCAGCCGGATATCATTGCTGATAATGCGTACTTTAAAGGGAAGGGTGGTCGTATATTTTAGGATGTGGCTTGCTTGTTTTAAGGCCCCATGACCACATTCTTGCTGGAAAGTTTGCGTGAGATACATAAACTGTCCATTGCTGTAAAGATAGGGACTTTCAACCCGTATTTCCTCTC
>JAGYKM010000029.1 GCA_018401675.1 Alphaproteobacteria bacterium
TTTTCATGTTGGGGTATGTGCATAATACGTGTAAAAAGTAGTCACTTCAGATTTTCCCCCAGAAACTTTATTGACGTTGGCTTCAAAACCTCAGGCTTTTCATCCATGTCTAAGGTGTACTGACCAAAACGTCTAATATGTTGTCTCATATAGGGGCTTAGTTTGCTGATTAATTTAGGAGTCACTCTCTTTCCCTCCTGTATCATCTGATTGATGACATTGGTTAGATCAACAACATTGCTAAGCATGATTGCATTCGCAACGAGATTCATGTATTTGAGTTGCTTTTCTTGTTCTTCTGGGTCCCCATCCTTAACGATTGGTCCTCCGAAAGAGATCCAATCCAAAAAACTATTAAAAGATTCTATTTTTGTCGTCTCAGATTGTATTTCTCGCCTAAACTTAGGGTCAGAGATATATTGCATCAGAAAGAGAGTTCTCTCTACCCGTCCTACCTCACGAAAAGCCAAGTATAATTTGTTTTTTCTACTGCGTGTTCCAAGTTTTCTTAACAGCATAGAGGGAAGAACTTTGCCTGCCTGAATGGACAAAGCAACCTGCATCATATCTTCCCAATGCGTTTCAATTAGATCCCAGTTAACAGTCTCTGTAAAAAGCTTATCGATGTGGCGACAGCGAAAGTTTGGATCAGGGCGATAGAAAGTCACATCATTCCATGTTCGCATCCGTGACATCAGTTTTATGGCCAGGAAGGGAGACAGCCCAAAAACAGCCTCTGACTGCCCTTGAGTATCGGCATGAACCTTATCAACTTGAATGTCTGATTTATTTTGAAGAAGGCCATCAAAAATATACACGGCTTCCCAGACGCCACAAGTAATAAATTTACTGAACAAAGCGATATAAGTGTCGGAAATGTGATGATAAGCGATTCCTCCATATCCCCCATAACGGATATGCTGTTCTCCGAGAAGATTATTTTCTCGAAGTTCAATATGAGTCCCATCCGCTATGGCAGCTTGTCCTCCTCCCCAGAATTTAGGAATCTCAAAACGAATATATTCATTGATGATGTTGGTTAAAGCAGCCTCTAGTTTTGTGATATTTACATGGCTTGCATTGATTCGACGAAGAGTGTGGTAGTTGATCATTGAGGGAACATGACGAGCTGTTTGAGTGGGGCCTAGATTACACCCATAACCAAAAATAGTGAGTAGATAACGCCTGATAGAATCTGATAGTTTGGAGTCAGACCCTGAAGGGGGGCCAAAGTTCTTGGTATACCCAGTCCAAACATCTGTGTATTTTAGAATGTCAAGTAGATGTCTTTCTGGCATTTTTGACAAAACCGTCTCTTCGAAAGTTCTCAATCCTTCTGGAGGAAGTTCTGCTTTTTGTCTTTTTAGGTGAGGGATTCCATTGGAATCGATTGTAAACTCAGAATTCATAGGAAAACTTCGGTCCACTTCTATAATCATTCGAGCAAGACGTTTTTTCAATTGAGATACGAAGTCTCGACTATTTGTGGGGAGATTCACAACTCTACAGTATTCTTCAAGTTTCTTTTCACACTCTTCCCAGGGTAATAGCTGAGCACGATAATCGGCGTATTTTTCAGATCCTATGACAAATATATCTCCGCATAACAAACTATGCTCCAGATAGCTAAAAACGCACACTTCCAAAGCCCTTCTGTCGACAAAACTCTTCCCTTTCTTGCGCTTTTGAACAAAATAGAACCACCTTTGACTCATAAAGCTCAGGTCTATTTCTAGAGGAAGATATTTTCGATGCGTATGTCGGTATTTTTTGACAAACTCAAAAGCTTGAATAAGATATTGGTCCTGCGTAGCTGAGACAATCTGAATAAGATCAAACAATTGAAATAATACAGCGCGGTATTTTGAATGAATAGGCCAGAGAAGAGAAAGGTAATTATTGTGATGATAAGCAGAAACCTTTTCATAGATACCCTTTAAGGTATCAACGCCCCCTTTGTCGTTCAAAATTTTTCTTACTTGCTTCCCAAATGTAGCATCCTCTTCTTCTGTAGTGTGATCAAGAACTTCCCCTAGAACAGAGATTAACGACTCCTCCCAATCGCGGTGTTTGTCTTGTATCAGACTCAGCTCTTCCCTAGCTGCATTTTCGGTGCGTCTCATTCTCCTTAGAAACATGTCAACTAAAGCGTCAACTGTTTCCATTTGAGAACGATGAAGTAGGCACAATAATAAGGTGAATTTTTTACCTTCATTGACAATACCTCGCATATCGGCAATGGAATAGGCATGTGCTTCTGAAGCGAATTGACGAATCTTTGTAAAGGGAATTTCTTGGAGGAAGGGATTAGGGTCCAGAATCTTTTTTATCCATTCCAGCC
>JAGYKM010000003.1 GCA_018401675.1 Alphaproteobacteria bacterium
TTATAGGCCTCCATTCCTACTTGTTGGAGTGCGCTCATTACTTTTTGTTCACACTCCGGCGTGACTTGCTGAAACGGACCTAAGCGAGACCATAATCCAAAGGAAACAATATCAAATACGGTTAAAGGGAAGGTGATATCCACATCACAGCGTTGAGGAAGGTAGGCTGTGGTAGAAAATGTGTTCGTCAGCGATCCTTTGTAAGGAGACAGAAAACCCATAATAACCTTAAGAAGGGTGCTTTTTCCACCTCCATTAGGCCCTACAATAGCTGTAAGGGATTGAGCTTCGATGGTTCCCGAAATATCATAAAGGATAGTTTCAATCCCATACCTTGCGTAGATATGGTTTAGAGTGAGTGCAGGGGAGGAGGGAGCTATAGAGGAATTCATTTTTTTTACAAGGCCCAAAGAACCAGAAACCAGAGCACAATAATAAAACAAGCCACAATAAGAAGCCGTTCTTTTATACCCATGGCGAGAAGCGATTTCATATAATTCCCTTTTAGACCCGATTGCACTGGTGGTGAAAGATAGGTCATAGCGATAACGGTGGCTTTCTAGAAATATTCATATACACTTATAGATTCAGTCGAGGTGGTATGCTCTTCCAATCATTGACACATCTTTTAAAATATTGGAAGCTTTTAGTATTATTGCAAGGTTTTGGACAAAAAGTGAACTGAAAAAAAGGACCTTGGTTATGGGATGATGAACGCCCAAAATTTATAAAATACGACCAACAACAAGGAAGAAAGATGATCTTGATGGGAGATATTCGCAAGAAGATAACTTTTAAGACAATAACAAGGAGCAAGTTTAGGGTTCTTAAATTATTCAGCCTATTATTTGCTTTTAGTTTGGTCTTAGGGATCCTAAGCAAAGCCAATGCTTTAGACAGGCTGGACATGATTCGACAAAGAGGTCTTATTACCGCTGGTATTTCCTATGAGATTTTGGGATTTTCACGACCTGATCGTATGGGGAACTGGGAAGGAATAGACGTCGACTTTATGAGAGCTGCAGCTGTGGCTTTGTTTGGAGATGAACGCCGTGTTCAGTTTATCCAAGTGGGTCCTAATCAGCAATTTGAAGAACTTAGTTCGGGAAAAGTTGATATCCTGGCAAGTTCTCTTCCTAGAGATTTTTATGCAAAACTTTTACCCGAAGTAATCTTTATTCCTCCTTTATTTTACGATACCAGCGGATTTCTCACTCCCCGTCAGCTTGGACTGCGCTCGCCTCTCCAAGTAAATGGATTGCGCGTGTGTATAGCTGATGTCCCAGAGCTCCTTGATGGAATGGTTCAATTTTACGCCCAGAATAATATGAAGGTTATAAGTTTGGTTAAAGGCACTCTCTATACGGCGAGTGATAGTTACATTAAAAACAAGTGTGATGCTTTTTTTGCCCGGAGATCTCAGTTATTGGGGTTTCTTAAAGATCTAAATCATCTGAAATTGAATAATAAATTCTTAGATCTATCATTTCCCATCAGTGAATTGTCAGCTTCTGTTATGGCGCGAGATCACAGTGTGGTCCAGCTTTTGTACTGTGTTCGTAATACTCTCATTTTTGCAGAACAGCTGGGAATTACCTCCGAAAATATCCAAAGGCTTCAAGAAAGTCAAAATCCCAACTATGATTTCTTTATTAAAAGCACTGTTCAATGGGGAAGCCCTCTCAATCTTCAGCCCGACTGGGCTCATTTGATGATCCAAAAAATGGGCAATTACCGACAAATTTACCGGAGGAGTTTTGCGTCGTTCAAAGCTTGGGATCTCATAGAAGGGTTAAATCTCCTTAAAGAAGATGGGGGTAATATAGAACAGATTTGGCCAAACCCGACTGACACGTTAGTTCACAAGTCATAAAGATACCCAGTTTTATGGAGCTTCGAATCTATATTTCGGATGGAAATACCTTTTGTCTAAAAAGGGTGAGGAACCCCTAGGGCGGAAAAACTAAATAAGGCCCCGATTGTTATTGGGCTAATTAAATTAGACGTCATTTTACTACTTAAACTAAACTTTTATAAAGACGGAAGCGGTCCAACTTTATTGGGATCAATCCGTTTGTGAATCTACTTTTTTGAATAAATATGACTATGTTTATTTATCCGACATAAATAAAAGAGAAAATAGTAAACACAAAGGAGTCTTTCAAAATGAAGGAATCAGCTCTTTCTCTATCCATTATCTTAGCTGGTTCAGCTTGATCACTTCCGGTTGCGGTTTGGGCCGATCCAGAGATGTCGACTGCAAAAAACGAAAGGCCATACGAAGAAGCCACAGATGGTAAAAACAGCATCAGGAAAAACCCCTCGGTAAAACCCCTTAGGGTGTACGGGGTGGACGAAAAGATGCATAGGAAGGTTATACGGGTTGTATTATCATCAGGAGCCACTTTCCCAGAGTATTACCCGGAGGTTGTTGAACCTGATTTCAAGAAGGGATTAAGAGAAAGAAAAAAGTAGGATTTGGCTGAATTGACTAGATAATTCCGAAGATCGGTCCGTGAGATTCAGCGCTTGGGAAACAAAAAAAGATGCCTTGTGGCACGTATTTTTGTAATATTTTTCGGGTTTCACGACGGAGGATTTTGTAAAGTTTCTCTTGAGTTAAGACCCAAGCGCTATCTGTCCTATGAATACTTCTTATTTACAGATACCCTGTCTAGCTACTTACTTAAATTTCATGGGAAAAAAATTATCCATGGGCAGAGGATGCCAGTCTATTTCAGCCAGGGAAAATGCCTTGTTAAATGGGCATATAAATAAATTACCAAGCCTGCGCCAATCACAAGAGTGATGCCGCACCATTCTTGAAGGGATGGCATAACACCTCCTTCTAGAAAGGTAAAAAGAAGCGCCCATATGATTTGTGTATAGATAAGAGCGGAGAGCAAGGAGGCATCTTGATTCTTTAATGCCAGAAGTAGAAAAAATTGCCCAAGTGCCATGAAGGTGGAAAAATAAACCAGGGGGATTAAGGTTTCCGGGTGTATACTCTGCCACGTCTCAAAGGGGAAAAAGAAGCCTCCGCCAACCCCACAAAAAAATATATAAAGAATAAATGTAGTGACGGTTTTTTCTTGAACAAGTATTTTTTTCAAAGAGATAAGCACCACTGAATCAAGAGTTATGGCTAAAATACACGCTAGGCTGGCGAGTAAGGAGATTGGCCCATGGCTTGTTTCTTGGAAGGCTATTAAAACGATACCGACAAACCCCAAACCTAGAGCGCTCCATTGTCCCAAGGAAAATCTTTCTTTTAAAAATATAATGCCAAAAAGAGAAAGGACAAAAACTTCGGCAAAACTAAGTGAGGTGGCAATCGGCATGGGTAAATGAGCAAAGCCATAAAAAGAAGAAATAAAGCACCCGCAGATAGAGCGCCTTGAATCGACATATAGAAGGAGGACTTTTTTATTAAGGAGGAGAAAAAAGCTTTTCGATTCAACAAAATAAGAATGATGAATAAAGGAATAAACGTTATGAGGCTTCTTAAAAAAATCATTTGCCCTAAAGGATAGGCTGTAGAAAGGGGTTGGATATAAATATTAGAGGCTGCAAAAAAGAACACACCCAAAATCATCCAAAACGCCCCTCGTGCTAAAGAAGAGACGGAAGAAAGAGAAGAGGAGAAAAAAGGAAGTTTCATTGGATGCTGTGGACCAATTCTGAGCTCACTTAGGTGGCGATGGAGAATAATGACCAAGAAGCATGCTTATAGTGAACTGAGGACTTTGATTTGGCATAAACCACTTGGTCTAAGATTCTGGTTTAGATCTTTGGTAACTTTGGCTTTTATTCAAAAGGTATATTTCTTTGAGACTCTTTTGGATCGTGTCGGACCACATAAAAACCAGCTGAAATGATCAATACAGCGCCCAGAATCGTCCATAAATCAGGAATTTCTCCCCAAAAAATATAGCCAAAAAGAACACCCCAAATGAAAGATGAAAAGATCATGGGGGCAAGTACGCCGGTTGGGGCATGGCGAAAAGCATGGGTTACAAAGAGCTGACCACAAAAAGAGCAAATGCCTTGAAGCAGAAAAAAGAAAACCTCTTGCAAGGTGGGAGCTATAGGGACCCAATCCAAATAGAGAAGCACTAAGATAAAGGGTAAAGAGTAAATGGCGTAAAAGAACATGAGCGCATTGGAAGAATGGTATTTGACAAGTTTTCGAGGGTACATAATCACGATACCATCTAAGAGAGGGGCTATCACAACGAGGAGAGGTGCAATGTGGACTAGGTCAAACAAGTCTGATGAAGGCCTAACAGCAACCACTACGCCAATAAAGCCCACTGTCATTGCAATCCACTGTTTACCAGAAACCTTTTCTTTGAGCATGGGTATGGCAAAGATACTCATGAAAAAAATTTGAGAAAAGCACAAAACCGTAGCATTGGCAAAGGGCAGCACTTTGAATCCATTGAAAATGGCCCATAGAGAAACGGCAATCATGGCCCCTCTTAGAATGAGGTGGAGTTTCTGAGAAGGGTTTATGGTTTGTTTGAGGGTAAGCCTATCTTTGCCTCGAAATACGAATAACGAACTCAATAAACAAAATATAACACCCCTGGAAAAGAGGACTTGGGCAACGGTGTAAGTTTGAGATATTTCTTTGATAAGAACATTCGATACTGAGAAACAGAAATATGCTGTAACCATTAAGATAACACCCAAAAGCACAGTCTTGTGCGCAGAACCATCATTCCAGGTCCGAAAGTATGAGATCATTATGACGGCTCCAGGGCTATAAAAAGAAATGTATAAAGGGATCTAAAATTCCTTAGGCGCTTACAGCTTCTTTAATGTAGTCGTCATCAAAGTCCTCATCATCGTCATCGTCAAGGAGTAAATCAGCGGACAGGTCATCAGGTTCTGTGGCCGAAGCGCCCTTCTTCTCAAGATATTGAAAAGGTTCTTTCTCGCGTTCTTCAGCGGTATCAATGTAGTCTAGCAGAACTTTATTCAACGTTGTTAACTGGGACTTGAAGAAGTGATCTGCTCCAGGAATCACTTCGTGAGTAATGCTAATTCCTTTTTGACGTGATATTCGTTGTAAAAGGAGAGAAACTGACTCAGGCGGTACTATATCATCAAGACTACCATGAACCACCAATCCAGAAACCGGGCAGGGCGCTAAAAGCTAAAGTCATAAAGATTGGCAGGAGGCGCAATGGAAATAAAACCACGGATCTCGGGGCGTCTCATAAGGAGTTGCATGCCAATCCAAGCTCCAAAAGAAAAACCTGCTACCCAAAAAGATCGAGCATTGGGTCTAAAGGTCTGAAACCAATCAATAATCGCTGCGGCATCACTTAGCTCTCCCTCGCCATCATCGTAGGTGCCTTCGGATTTACCTACGCCACGAAAATTAAATCTAAGGACTGTGAATCCTTTTTCGACAAAAGACTGATAGGTCAGATAAGTTACCTTGTTATTCATACTTCCTCCATGACGTGGATGAGGATGAAGGATGATAGCCACTGGTGCTTTTGGATCTGGAGAAGGGAGATATCGGGCTTCGATTCTTCCCGCAGGTCCATTTAAGATAATCTCTGGCATGTAGTATTCCTATTTTATGTCAAATAAGTTTTGCTCCAAACAAGAGAGGTTACAAATGGCACTTCCCTTATTCAGAAATTTCTCAACGATTCATGAAGTCTTCGAGAGTCTAGTCGAAGACCTGGGCTAGAATGTCATTTTATCTGTGGGAGTCTACAGGAATCTTTTAGAAAAGAAGCACATTTATCAAAAACAAAAAGAGAGCAAGCTCATATTTTATAATCTTCAGCGCCCTATTCTTCCCAGATGGGTAAATTTAAATCCACTATCGTATTTGAGTCCATATCCCAAGGCACGGTCAAATCCGATGTGGGCGATCCAGATTAACACAAAATAGAGCGAATCAGATTGATCGAGGTACCAAAGGACAAAACCCGCAATGATAGGGGCTCCGTAGAAGTGGGAGGCATTGTAAAAAAAAGCACCCGCTTTTTTTCCAATTAAATAGGCCAATAGACTTATATCTGGGACAAAGAAAAAGAGAAAAAAAACTTTCCAAGAAGCATCGTCGAGAAGGGCGTAAGCAGTCGTTGCCGCACCCAAGACAAGAAGCCCCTCCAGCCGAAGCAACCCTCTGGGTCCCCCAGTTACAGCACCATGAGTCTCACTAAAAGTTGCCATACATATCCTCGTTTCATAAGGGTAGCCCCCTCAAGGCTATAATTCCGAGCCCAATTCTCCAGGGATTATAGATCTATTCGAGGGTGCTGTCTACTCTGTTTACCATCTTATCATCAACTTACGCGAAATTGTACGCACAGGTCTTAGTCAGTTCGATTTTTGCAGAAACGAAGTTCTTGGGTATAATACGTGAGATTTAACTGGCGGTTTATTCCACGCCAAGATCTCTTTACAAAAGCCTACTTATTTAGTAAGGATTAAATCATCGATATGTATTTAACCGCTCTTTCCGGAAAAGATCATGAAATTAAGCGCTCGAGGCAGATACGCAGTAATGGCTTTGGTGGATATTTGTTTGTTTGAGCGAAGAGACCAACCAAGGATTCCTCATTCTTTAGCGATTATTGCTCAAAATCAAGGTATTTCATTGGCTTATCTTGAGCAAATCTTTATGAAGCTCAAGAAAAAAGGCATTGTGACCAGCATCAGGGGTATCACAGGCGGCTATTGTCTTGCTTCCTCTCCGGAAGTCTTAACTTTGGCCGATATTTTTGACAGCGTGGATGAAACTTTTACCGCGACTGCTTGCCACTCTGGAAAGGTGGCAGAATGTATCCCGAGCCGAGGAAGATGTGCCGTGCACCATGTGTGGATGGACCTGGAGATCAAGGTTCATGCCTATCTGCAAAGCATCACCCTTGCGTCTATTGTGGAGAGTATTAAGAAGGGAGAGGGGGCTGAAAACCTTGTTCCCGGGCCATCCTTGGGCCTTATGGGTCATGAGAGGAGGACATCGGAGGGTTCTGTATACCTAGGGAAGGGGATCACGGTATGATCTATCTGGATTATAATAGCTCCGCCCCCTGCGATATTCGGGTGATCCATAGGGTGACAGAGGTTTTAAAGCAAGTGGGCAATACGTCTTCCGTGCATAGATGTGGCCAACTGATGAGCTCTTTATTAAGTCAAGCTCGTAGGCGAATTGCAGATTTCTTGGATGTTTCTAAGGATTCTTTACTATTCACCAGTGGGGCTACTGAGTCAAATCATATGATTTTACAAGGCATTGATCGAGACGTTCTTTTGATCTCGGCCTTATCTCATCCTTCCGCCTTGGAAGCAGTGGCCCTGTCTAAGAAGGTCTACCATATTCTTCCGGTCACTGAAGACGGGCTTCTCGATCTCGATGTTTTAACGCGCTATGTAACACACTACAGTGAGTCTTCAATTCTTCTTTCCTTGAGCTATGGGGAATCCGAAACGGGCATATTGCAACCTCTTGATGCTATTATGGGGATTTGCAAAGCCGCAGATGTATTTGTCCACCTTGATGCTTCTCAAGCCTTAGGTCGTGTGCCTCTTTTGTTGAGAAAATGGGGCGTAGGGGCGGTTAGTTTTTCCGGGCATAAAGTTGGAGCTCCTCAAGGAGTAGGGGCTGTATACATTCAAAACCGGGCGCTTCTTCACCGATTCATGGGGGGGGGAGGTCAAGAAGGAGGTCTTCGATCCGGGACCCCCAATCTTTCTGGCATCGTGGGTTTTGCAGAGGCGATGGATTCTATATCTTCTTCACTCTGGGCTGAAGTGGAAAACAAAAGAAATCGGATGGAGTCACATCTTATGGAGTGGAACCCCGATTTATATATAGCTGGCAAGAAACGTGACCGTCTTCCCAACACGAGTTTGATGGCTACCGGGTCTCTTTCGTCCCACATTCAGGTGATTCGGCTAGATGGCGAAGGTATTTGTGTTTCAGCAGGGAGCGCTTGTGGGGCAAAAAAACAACTTCCCCTTCACTCCTTGACCGTCATGAAGGTGGCTCAAAAAAAGGCTAATTCCGGTATTCGTGTTAGTATAGGCCCCAAAACTACATGGGATGAAATAGATTTCTTTATGAGGGCCTATCAACGTATTCATGAAACTGCCCTCCCAATCTCAAAAAAAATGCCGAATAGGAGTAAAATATGAGTTCTTCTTCCTTAATATATTTGGATTATCAAGCGACCACGCCTTGCGACCCTAGAGTGCTAGAGAAGATGATGCCTTATTTTAAAGAAATATATGGCAACCCACATTCTAGAAACCACGATTTTGGTTGGAAAGCAGAGCAAGGGGTAGAGGCGGCCCGAGCTCAAGTTGCTGCGACCATAGGAGCAGACGCTAAAGAGATCATATTTACTAGCGGAGCTACTGAATCCAACAATTTAGCGATCAAAGGGGCCGCCAAATTCTACAGCGAGAAGCGCCATATTATTACTACCCAGATAGAGCATAAGTGTGTCCTAGCCTCTTGTCGGCAGCTGGAACGAGAAGGGTGGGAGATCACCTACTTGCCTGTCGGGAAAACCGGAAGGATTGATCTGGATCAGCTTAAAAAGGCTATGAGGCCAGATACATTGATGGTTTCGGTTATGGCCGTTAATAATGAAATCGGGGTGATTCAACCTATTGAAGAAATAGGGGCCATGTGTCGTGAGAAGGGTGTTTTATTTCACACCGATGCGGCTCAGGCGGTGGGTAAAATCCCCTTAGATGTTAAAAAGATGAATATCGATTTACTCAGTATTTCAGGGCATAAACTTTATGGGCCCAAAGGAATTGGAGCTTTATATATATCTCGCAAACCCAGGGTAAGGCTGGAAGCTCTCATCCACGGAGGTGATCAAGAGAGAGGATTTAGATCGGGAACATTGCCCACGCCCTTGTGCGTGGGACTCGGAGAAGCGTGCGCCCTTGCTCAGCAAGAGATGGAATCGGAAAATAGCCGTATTGAGGGGCTACGAAAGCAATTTTTAAAGAAGATCTTTTCGTCTTTAAGTGATGTTACATTGAATGGGGACGAGGCTTATCGTATTCCTGGAAATATTAACCTAAGTTTTGCTTATGTAGAAGGAGAGGGGCTGATGATGGGCATTAAAGATCTAGCTCTTTCTTCTGGATCGGCGTGCACATCTCAATCTTTAGAGTCGTCTTATGTATTAAGGGCATTGGGGGTTGATGATGATTTAGCCCCAACGTCTTTGCGGATTGGTCTAGGCCGATTTACCACTCATGAGGAAGTGGATTATGCGGCAGACTCTATTTGTCGAGCTGTTCTTAAGTTGCGTGAGATGAGCCCCCTTTGGGAAATGGCTCAAGCGGGCATAGATCTAAGAACTGTCCAATGGGGACAACATCACTAATCGGAAAGGATAATCAAACAATGAGTTACTCAAAACGCGTTATAGATCATTATGAGAACCCATCCAATGTGGGGAGTCTTAATCCAGAAGACAAAGATGTAGGGACGGGATTGGTGGGTGCGCCAGCCTGTGGAGACGTGATGAAGCTCCAGATAAAAGTGAATCCTTCAGGGCATATTGAAGAGGCCAAATTTAAAACTTTTGGGTGTGGTTCAGCAATTGCTTCAAGCTCAGTGGTAACAGAGTGGTTGAAAGGAAAAACTTTAGAAGAGGCCGCTCAGATCAAAAATGCTGATATAGCCTCCTATTTAGCTTTGCCCCCTGTTAAAATTCATTGTTCTGTGCTGGCCCATGAAGCTATTAGTGCGGCTATATCAGACTATAGCTTGAAACAAGCTCCCAAGCTCTAAGAGAGAATATCAGACAACAAGTGTCCTCCCCTCATCTAAAGCCATATTGTCAGTGACTCCCTGGCGCTTTGAGAAAATTGGTGAGATGATCCGTGAAAGGAATAAAACTGAGACAAAAGGTGTGCGCCTGGGCGTAAAATCCCGAGGGTGTTCTGGATTAGCTTATACGTTAACTTTTACAGAGGATATTAACCTCAAGATGAGAAGATTGATTTGGGTGAATTTTCTTTGTTTGTAGATTCTTCAGCGGTTTTTTTTCTTATAGGCTCGAAATGATCTATGAGGAGACAGCATTTCAGAAGGGTTTTACTTTTAAAAACCCGAACGAAAAAGGTAAATGTGGGTGTGGGGAATCTTTTCATGTCTAGAGAACAGTCGCAAAGAACTCTATGTGGTGGCCTTATGATGCCTGTTAAGGATGTATGCGATTGTGTAAAGGAGACTTCGTCACCAGCGCTCAGCCCAAGATGACTTTCTTTGTTCCCAAGCTGTGGCCTTCTTAAAAGAGTTACTAAGGATGTTAATTTTTTCGATCTTCTGGGATTTTCCGAGGGTTTTAATCTTGATTTACAAGAGCTCCAAGCCCAATACCTCAGAAGTCAACTTTACGTTCATCCTGATCGTTGGGTAGCAAAATCATCTAGTGCACAATCTTGTGCAAACCATATATCAGCTTTGTTAAACGAGGCTTATAAGACCTTGAACTGCCCCTTTTTGAGAGCTTCTTATGTCCTTGCTTTAAAGTCACCATTAGACATTCAAGGGAAAGATCTAGTGCCCAAGAATCCCCCATCTGGCAGAGACTTACTGGCTTTATTTGAGCTTAGAGAACGGTTAGAGAGCCAAGTGGCTACTTCATGGAGAGACCAAGAGGAAAAAAATCTTACTCGAAAGCGCGATCTTTTGGTCCCAGAGTTAAAATCGGCTTTTGATCGGGAGGATTTTGAGCAAGTAGCCGCTTTAGTTGAAGAAGAGCGATTTTTAGCCAGAACCCTTGATATACTTAGAAAATAGGATCAGATATATGGCGCAACTTATTCAAATAGAAGAGCCAGAGCAACAAATAGCTACGAGCAATCCCCTGGCTGTGGGGCATTGATCTTGGGACGACTCATTGTGTTAGAAGCCGTGCAGAAAGACCCCATGGTGCCGGCTGCAGTTTTGCCCCTTTATCAAGGCCAGCCGTTAGTCCCCTCTGTGGTGAATTATTGGAAAGATAGATTTAGTGTAGGAGAAACAGTGCAGAACTTGAGGGCGACGCTTTTGAAGTACGTTCTTCGAAACGACTTCTAGGTTCGTTAGCAGTGTATGAATCTCTAAAGGCTGATGGAGAGAAACTCTCCCCAAGATGTGGCGAGTGATTTGTTAGTGTATCTTAAGGAAAAGACACAAAGTGCCTTAGGAGCCCATCCACCAAGCCGTTATCACCGTACCCGCCCATTTTGATGAGCCAGCCCGTTTGGCAGTGCGAACGGCAGCTAAGAAAGCTAACTTGCGTGTTTTAAGGTTATTACATGAGCCCACAGCGGCTGCTTTAGCTTATGGCTGTTAGAAAAATCTTGAAGGTCTATGGCGTCTACGATTTAGGGGGGAGGCACCTTTGATTTTTCCGTTCTGAGATTGACCCATGGGGTATTTCAGTTATCGGGACGTCGGGCATTGTATCTCTTGGGGGGGATGATTTTGATTCGTTGTTGGCGGCACACCTATTGGAAAAGGGGGACGGGGTAAACAAGGACCTAACTGACCGTCATCTGAACCGATCCTTTATGCTTTATATACGCAAACTTAAAGAAGAACTGAGCCGCTCTGTTTCACAAAAAGTGGATTTTATAGGTGGATCCATTAACCTCCAAGGGGATATGACGCGACAAGCCTATGAGGCTTTAATTGAGCCTCTAGTGAATAACACCTTGAGGACTATGGAGAAAACCTTGAAAGAAGTCGGAGTTAGCCCCGGGTCTCTGACAGGACTTATTATGGTGGGCGGGGCCAGCCGAACTCCTCTTATTCAAGATCGATTGAGACAACTTTATGGCAATATTTTACTTTGCGATATAAATCCAGAAGAGGTAGTGGCTTTGGGGGCAGCTTACCAAGCAAGAACCCTTCTGGACGGTGTGGGAACCCTATTATTGGACGTCACGCCCTTATCTTTAGGCATAGAAACCATGGGGGAAATCGTAGAGCCTATTATTTTACGTAATAGTCCATTGCCCAGTCAAAAAACATGTGTTTATACAACGGCTCATCCTGATCAAGAAGAAATTCTAATTCATGTGCTACAAGGTGAGGGGGCCACAGTAAAGGAATGTTTATCTTTGGGGAAAATTATCCTGAAGGCAAAGCGTATTTCTGATGAGCCTCGGAGAATTGAAGTGACCTTCTCTTTAGATGCGGATGGGCTATTAAGCGTTGAAGCACGTGATCAACATTCTGATGAAAAAGAACAGCTCAAGCTTAATCCAGTCATAACTCCTTCAAGCAAGGCACTTTCGGACATCCTTAAAAAGATGTGATCAGATGGCTCTTCAGCGAGGGATAAACCTAAGGATAAGATCTAAATCCGAACCAATCACGACTTGGGGAGATCCATTTGAATTCTTGAAAAAGAAAATTATACAGGTGGTGATCTAAAGCTACTTTTATAGACAGATTTGATGCCCTCTCGAGATCAGAGGTTACATAGAACGTGGTATTTTTACTAATTAAACGCGGTCTCTACTATATTATTTGACTCTTTAACATTTTCTCAGTTATAATAAATATGTGATTAAATAAGAATAGTGACATGGGGGCTAAAAAAATGGTTCAAAAAAATATAACGACCGAAGATCAGGACACTCTCACTAGAGCTCGGTTAGCCGAGACGCTCCAAGATAAGTTCGGGTCAACGGTAAATTTCTCCAAGAAATCTTATTTGGAATTCGTGGACACTTTCTTTGATGAATTGTGTGCGACCCTTATTCGGGGGGAATCTGTCAAGATATCTTCTTTCGGATCTTTTCTGATTAAGGAGAAGAGTGCGCGCATGGGGCGAAATCCGAAAACTGGAAAAGAAGCTACTATTTCAGCTCGTCGTGTGATTTCTTTCAGGCCATCTCAGACTTTAAAACTCCGGATTAATTTAGCCAATACCCGCAAGGGATAACGCTTCCGATAGATTAAAATTCGAGTAGGGAGTAGGGGAAGGAGCTAGGGGTATACTATACGACGACTTTCTCTACTCAAGAACATGCGCGGCTCTTGATAGAAGCCCTTGTTGAGAGAGGGCTTTTGTTGTGCGCGAATTGTTTTCCCATAGAGTCTCATATAGGAAACTCTTTTGAATTTGAGCGGTTTTTTTATTGAACCACTCTTATGACACACCTTAAATTTTCCAGCTTACGGTAGACAATAAAAGTCCAGGTTTTGTAAAATCTTTTGCCCTATCTTGAGCAATGCTGACGTTTAACCCTGATTTTTTGCCTGTTCCCACAAAATCATGATTTCCGCAACAGATTGTCCTTCCAATGTAGAGATCCCTTGGGCTTTCATAACAGAGGAAAGTGCGTGAAGTCTGCGGCTAAATTTTTCCCCGGTTTTCTCCAAGATTTCCTGAGGGTTAAAGTCATAATAAAAACAGAGTTGGAGCGCCGTTAAGAGTAAATCACCCACTTCTTCTTTCAGTCGCTCTTGGGATTCACCCTCCTCTATGCAACTTTCAATTTCCTGACATTCGCTCCTAGCTTGTTCTATTATGGTGCTATGATTAGGCCACACAAACCCCATATGTCGAGCACGGTCGTCAATTTTTCTCATTTTATCAAATAGTATCATGATGATCTCTCTTTTTAAGGGCTGAATTTGAATCAGGGTTAGTGTGAGTTACCATTCAAAACTCGCCCTTGTAAAGCTCTACCTTATATGGCTCATGCCCAACTTTATAATTTCAGTGGAGAATGGGGGGTAATACCAAGTAAGTTTGCGACGGAAATTATCGTAATATTGACCTGGTAGGTAGATAAACGATATGTTACCAAGAAATGCATAGGTTTCCGTAAAGGCTCCTACCTCTTTGGAGAAAGAAAGGGTTAATCCATGGGCTTACCTTTGGTGGATATATATACAGATGGATCGTGTTCTCCCAACCCAGGAAGGGGTGGATGGGCTGCTATTTTGTGTTTTAAAGAAACTGAAAAAGAGGTGTGGGGGAGTGAGGCGTCCAGCACCAATAATCGGATGGAGCTCATGGCTGCCATACAAGGATTGGCATCTTTGAGCCGTGGGTGCGCCGTCAACTTATATACGGATTCCACTTATGTCAAAAATGGGATTACTCAGTGGATTCACAATTGGGAAAAAAATAATTGGAAAACAGCAGCTCGAAAAGATGTAAAGAATGCCGATTTATGGCAAGATCTCAAGAAGTCTATGTCTAAGCATGAAGTTCGGTGGCATTGGGTTAAAGCCCACGCGGGACATGTCCTGAATGAAAGAGCTGATGCCCTAGCAAGAGCTGCCCAAGAACAACGGGCTTAGTATTGAGGATGTCATTTACCGAAAAAAGGGGCACTTTTCTTGAAGTGTCCGATGAAGGAGTTCCTTTGAAATGGTGATGCCTAAGGCATGAAGTGAGGTCATACCTGAGTCGTTTCCACAAGGTACTATGGGATTAAAATGGGTCAAATCAGGCGTAACATTTAAGGAAAAGCCATGAAAAGCTACCCATTTACGTACCCGAATACCAAAGGATGCAATTTTCAGGCTCTTTGTTGAGTCAAGAGGGTCTATCACCCATATTCCCGGGGAAGAGGGGATAGTGAACCCTTCTATACCTACTTCTTTAAGTAAGGTAATGACCCAAGTCTGTAAGGCATTCAGATAGGTATGGATAGAGGGAGGCTCATAAAGACGTTTAAGATCAATGATGCAATACACGACTTGTTGGCCAGGCCCATGATAGGTAAGGCGGCCTCCCCGTCCTGCCGGATAAATAGGAAACGGAAGCTCATCAAAAGAATTTTTAATATCTTCTGTGGCCCTAGGATCAGTGCCTTGGGTATACAGGGGTGGATGCTCTAGGAACCACACCAAATTATGCCCACGTCCACTTATAATGGACTTTACATGAGACTCCATTTTGGCAACAGCTTCACCATAGGGGACAGGATGGGTGGAATTTTCCCAAAGCATGGATAATCCTACGCATCTTCCTTGGGAAAAGGAGGGAGGGCGCTGACTTCAACACCTTCTTGGCGAAGATCTAAAATCTCCTCATAGGAAGCTTGTCCATATATGCTTCTCTTCTTTGTTTCTCCGTAGTGAATACGGCGTGCCTCTTCTGGAAACTTAGAGCCTACATCGTCGCAGGATTTCCGGATATTCTCTCTTAAAGACAAAAGGGCTTTACGGACCATTACAGGAGAAGAGCTTACCTTTTCTTCTTGCTTTAAAGTGCCTTCAAAATGGTCAAAGGAGAGTGAGGGGAGGAAACTAGAGTCATTGTGTAGCTTGACGGCATCTGTTTTTTCAGAGCGATTGTAAAGAGAGTTTCCGAATGGAAAATCTTTTGTTTCGATAGGAGAACGATCGTTTTCACCTGATCGTGATTCAGAGGTTCGAGAAATTCTCGGAGCCATAGGGGCTTTTACTATGCCAGTTGAGCCGCAATGGGGGCACTCTAACAAACGTTTTTTTTGTTGATTCTCAAAGGAGCTACCACTTTGAAACCATGCGTCAAATCGATGATTTAACTCACATTTTAAACTATAAACAATCATGGTCTTCGTGCCCTTTATCGTAGCTTTGTCAATTTAACCTTGGTTGTGGCTAATATGATTTTTCTGCAGTCTTGGCAAAAGCGTCTTTGCCAAACTTAGTCGCTCAAGATCATCATACCCTCCAATGTGATCTTCTCCAAAGAAAATCTGAGGGACCGTCTTCCTTCCTGCTGAATACTTCATTACTTTGAAGCGATCTTCTTCAGAGGTGCTAATATTAATCTTGGTAAAGGGAATGCCTTTGTGGGTCAAGAGCTGTTCTGCTTTTATGCAATAAGGACAATAGGGGGCCGTATACAGAATAACCGTTCCTTGATGGGGTTCTTGAAACATAGACGAGGGACTCCTTGAAAAGGGACAAGTGGCTAACTCTAGCTCATTGGCAGACCAAAATAAATACCAACTTATAAAAAAAGACCTACGCCTTGAAATTTAAATCATCATCCCTATATACATATTATACTTACAGTATTGGATACAAATATTAGTCACAAAATGATGTTTAATCAATAATCGAATTTAATGAGATACGATATTATAAAGTTATATATTGCTATCTGCCCCCTAGTCTCTTTTTGTATTTTCAAAAAAACTAGGGGTATTTATTTTTTAGAACAAACTTGGATTCTGTTGAAGTAAAGTAGCCTTTTTTTTCGTAATCCTCTTTCTCAGGCAATTTATCCAGTTTTATACCTTTTGAATGGGGTTCATTAGAACTAAGAGTATTTCTACCCTAACAGCTTTGTACCAAGAGAGCTTCTGGGTGACTTAGGAGGTTGATTTTCAAGAGGTAAAGCAGAAAAGTTTATCGGCTAACAATACAAGAAATCATATTTAATTATGCAAAAAAAACGTATTTATGATAATATTCGCGGTTTTTACTATTTTTAACTGGAATAAAGGTGCTTTTTCTATTGTCAATGAATTTATATTCGGATAGTTTATATCTATTAAATAATCTCCATTTGGTGGTAGGTGACGATATATTGATCTGCGCTTCCATATAGATTTCTAAAACGTAACATTCAATTCTAGCTAAAAAGAAAGAGTTCAAATGAAGGTTGTAAATTCGCTAAAAACCATCAAATCTCGTCATAAGGCCTGTAAGATTATTCGCAGGAAGAGGAGAACCTATGTTATTAACAAAGAGAATCCCAGATTTAAAGCCCGCCAAGGTTAGTAGCCTATTTCGCTACAGCTTGAAGTTAAGAAGTTTTATATAATATGAAAGAACTGAGAGCTCTCAGTTCTTATTTTTTTGCGTTTTATTTTAAGTGTTAATTAATACAAGGAGACCATATTTGATGAATATCAAATTCAAAAATATTTCGGTAGTTTTGTTGAGTGTCTGGGTGTTGTTGAGTCATGTCTCAGGAGCCTATGCGATCTATCTTGATAGTGCGGATGATAGAAAGACAATATCAACAACTATTAGGAGTCGGATTCTCGCTCATGTGGATGCTCTTAAAGATTTTAAGGAGTCCATTGATGGAGATCCAGATATGCTCCCTTGCAAAGTATCTATTGATAATAATCTTGCGACCTTTCAATGCCTTGAACTCGAGGTCCAAAAGTTTTCCAGAGGGGAGTTGAGAAGTGACGCGCTCTTCGGGACCATGGCTGGGACCCGCCTAACAGCCTTGGCTAAGCGTTGGGACTCTAAACAAAAAGCTTTGGAGTCAGAGAATGCAAGCTGCCGGGGTCCTATCTTTCATGTTCCTTCTACATATACGGATCCTAGTTGTGACCCTGATTCGTTAGAAAGGATAATCGCAAAAATCGCTATAGATCTTCATGATGTTTTTTTGGATTCCCTTCGCGCTCTATTTCCCATTCTGAATTTGAAAGAGATGAGTTTTTGTGCGCAACAATCTATATTAGTCTCTCCCAGTATTTGGAATGATTTGCGACATGCTGCTGCCTCGAGTCCTGACACTTTTTATTTTCCAGACATAATTGTTCGTGGGGGTGCCGGGTTTGACGTTTTTCCGAAGATCAGTTCTCATGGCTTCGTCGGGTTACATCCCGACTTGATTTTGGATAAATATGACGATCGAAAATTATTTTCCGATCACGTGATCACCCAAATTCATAGTGAAGAAACAAGTTGGGCAGGATTCCATAAATTTCAGCGACCGGTAATCTATTCAAAATACGTAGCTCAACAAAAAGGGGTGGGAGGCGTTAGGGGAATACCCGATCTGCCTCCTTTCCAAACATTTCTAGATTTTATGGGCATACCAAGGGAGAAAATTCATCAACCGGTTGTGCAGGATCATAGAGAATCTATGGCTACCGATATCCAAAGTCCAGATCCCATGGGTGCTCATGATTCTCCCCTGAAAGAGCCAATTATAAAACTGAACACTGATGAAGGGGCTCTTTTCTTAGGGCCGCCTTTGAGTGAGAAAAAAACGGCGAAAATAGAATTACCTGAAATCCTAACCGGTCCCGATATCTCGCCTGATCAGAGTGTTATTGGAAACAAAACAATAGGTGGCCAAAGTCAAGAAGCTACAGCAAGTGCAGAATATCTTGAGCTCCCAAATCCCCAAGGGGCTTTTGCTCAACCGGAATCTCAGGATGCTGAGAGAGGTAGAGATCCTCGAGAAGATGATAGAAGTTCAGTGGCAAACAGACGCTATTTTACTCCACGGCAACAGGGTTTACTGGCTGATATTTTTGGTCATTCAGGTCGCTTTGTTCCTGTAGCCTATGATGCCTTTGTTCAATTGTGGGAATCGGAGGCCATTGGTGGGAAAGTTCTTTCTAGAAACAGTGGAGGATCTCATAGATCGCTGGTCCTCCATAATCAGGTGATTGGCAAAACGTTTCAACCCCATGGAAAGGGGAGGCCCACATTTGGAAAAAGGATGATTAAGACCCTTCGTGCGGCTTTGGAATCTATTGGAGTGACTCCCAAGCTCATTTGCCTAGGATGAAAGTTTGCGAATGGACGGGATTGTTTAGTTTTTATCGAATCTTGTTGTATTCTCCATGACGCTTTAGGTAGCTATTACTCTTTTTGGATTGCCAGAGAAGGACGTAAGTTGTATATGACAAAAGAAAGTATAACGAAATTCAAAACGCCTAAACTATAATACTCATATTGCACCCGTAGCTCAGCTGGATAGAGCGTTGGCCTCCGGAGCCAAAGGTCAGAGGTTCGAATCCCCTCGGGTGCACCAACGAAGTAAACCTTCCCACAACAGTGATTATCAGTTTACAAGAAACTAGTAGTTTCTTAGAGAGGCACGTAATGGTCTCTAAAGGTTTTTGTGAGGTAGGTTAGGGCTCCTTGACTATCCTGGTTTTTAAGAAAGTGTTGCATTTTAGGTGCCAGTTTATTTATTTTCTGGAGAGGCATAAAAGGTGCCTCTATTTTATATAGTCCTTGATAGGGGGTCGTCACAATAGCTTTTTTAGGCCCAGTTCGCGCCACAGTTTCCTCTTCAATTACACTCAGAGGCTGCTTTAGGGGAATAGTCTTATGAGTGGTTATGATCGTCATATCTTGAATAAGTTGATCGAGAGGAATAGGAGCAGAAGATCTGATTAAAAATAAGTTTCCCGGACCTTGGGAGGGGCGCCCTCCTAAGTCAATGGCACGGAGTAAGCTGAGACTTGACCGATTGACCGTAGTATACGTCTGGTCCGTGTGGCGGGCCACAATGGCGTGGCTGTGGGGTATATTAGTTTTCAAGAAAGTTCCAGAGAGAGATTCTATCTCATCAAGAACAGGATCACTTCTAACAACAAGAAATCTGGAGTTTTCAGATTTTAACTGGTGAGCCACGTCCTGGTTTTGAAAGTATTGTTCGCAAAACGCGTGAGCCAGAGTTTCTGAAAGAGAATCACTAAAGACGCTTTCTTGAGACAAGAGAGTAACCGTTTTTACGCCAATGGAGCTTGCGCTAGCGCATAAATTTTGCGTTCCATTAATCACGTACTCCAAGACCTTTTGGGGCTCGCGATCCAGTATAGGAATAAATTCTGAAAGACCTAAGTGCAGGACATGGTCAGGATTTATAGTGGTTAGAGTGCTCGTCAGTGTGTTGGGATCCAATAGACAGTCTAAAGAATAGGTTAAGGATAATTTGGGAAATTGTTTCAAAAGGGTGTCGTGCAGCTTTCTCAAGGCATAGGGGCTCGACCCCATAAGATGGACATGGGCAGGGTGAAACGAAGCTATTTGTTCAGCAATGCGATTTCCTGAAAGTGTTCCAGCTCCTGTAATGAGGAGTCTTTTGGCTTTGAAAGTGCGCCCATAGTCCCAAGTTGGTTGATCGTTCTGGGGAATGAGAACAAAATCTGACAAGTTTATGAGGCGTAAAATCTTACCTTCTTCCCCTTCGGCCTGATTCCTAGTCCAAACTTTTAAGTTAAATTGATTGGCTATATTGCATACAAATCTTAACGTATCAGGAGTGCATATTCTTTGTGAGATAAGAAGCCTTGATAACCCAATGTTTTTCTTATAAAAAGTGGAAAGGAGGGTTTCTAAAGTATCTAAAGACCCTAAACAAGGAACAGATGACTTCGTAATTGCATTACTTGAATCTTTTAAGTAGCCGATCACTGAAGGCGCATAAAGCATTGTCATGGCAAACTCTTCTGGAAGACCAAGGTATAAAATGTGCTCCTCGGAGTCAAAGGAAACGTGGGAAAGGGAAGGGGATGACGGGATGTGGGTTTTTTTCTCATAAAAACTCAGAAGAAGAGACCGATGGCGATAAATACTCTTTCCAAGAAATGGCAAACTGAGTAAGAAAAAAAAGATGCACCACAACAAAAGATAGAACCCCCAAGGCAGCAAGGGGATGAGGAAAGACAGTAGAGAAGAAAAGCTAACAAAAGATACTATGGTCAAAACCGATAAGGTCAAAATCTCACCCAAGACGCCCGGCCCTAAAGTGAGGAAAAAAGTGCTCAGACGTTTGGTTAGAAGAAGTACGGCACAAGACAATAGGGTAAACGAGGCCATCTGGAGGGCAATATAAGAAAAAGGAAAAAATATAATAGAATTTTGGAAAAACACATAGGTCGTTAGCGGAAAACTCATAAGACTGCCGAGACTAAATAGAATCAAAGAGTGGGTTGAAGCAAGATTAAAATAAGCTCTAAGAATAAGAATTTGCCTGTTGATCCAACCTCTTACAGGCCTAAAAAACTTTCCTATAAAATTACGTGTTGCGGGGTATATTTTGCCCATGGACTGTGCGGCGGAGCGGAAAAGGATTCCGCCCTTGACGGACATAGACTCCACTGCTGTTTTGAAAAGATATCTAAAGTTCATGAAGGGTTAACTCTTTGAGACGTTATAAAAGGAATCGACATGGGTTTTTCCAAGATCAAGGAGTAGGGCCCATTGATGAGGGGGGATCGGCATAACCGATAGGCGGCTTTGGCGGACAATAGCAAGGTCTACTAAACTAGGATCGGTCTTAATCAGACTTAAGGGCACAGGATTAGGCAACGAACTATGGGCGACAACATCAACCATGCCGAATCGACCGGTAGAATCAGATGGATCAGGATAATACTCCTTGGAAATCTGTACAATGCCCATGATAGATTTTTCTTGATATTGGGCTGGGAATTGTCTGGCTTCTTCTCTAGAAACACGAGGCGCTCGGCCAGAGTGATAAAAAAAGGCTAAGTCACCCATCTTCATGGATTTAAGATTTTTGGCAGCTTGATAGCTGCGCACCCCATCCCAAGAAGTGGTTTGGGCATCAAGTTGATTTTGCCACGACCAAGTTAAGGGTTCGGATTTGAGAAGCCAAAAGTGAGCTTCTTGAACTTTACCTGTCATTTGTGCTCCTGCCCTTATTTTTTACCACACTGAAAAAAGCGATCTAAAGCTTCTTGATGGGAACATTTATTCGTTATCATATCTACCACAATGCCGCATATAGGCAGATGGATGCCCAGAGTCTGAGTGAGTTTTGAAAGCGCATAGGCTGTAGAGACACCCTCGACGGTTTGTTCGGCCGACAATTCTCCGGGCAAAATTTTCCCTTCTGCAAAAGATCGGCCAAAAGAAGTATTGCGGGATACGTCACTCATTGCCGTGAGAAGGAGATCTCCCAGTCCCGAAGGGCCAACAAAAGTTTTGCTCTCAGCCCCTAAGCGGTCACCTAAGAGTTTCATCTCGGCTAATCCTTGGATCATGAGATGGGCACGGGTATTTTCTCCATATCCTTTGCCTCGGACGAATCCTGAAGCCACTGCAATAACATTTTTCAAAACCCCACCTATTTGGGCGCCAATAACATCTGTGGTTGGATCAAGAATAAGGGAGGGTGCGCTTAGATGGGTAGATAAATCTGAAAGTATTGTTTCTTGAGCACAGGCTAAGGTAAGAGTAGTAGGCTCTTTATTAACCAGCTCCGATACATAAGAAGGGCCAGTGAGTATTGCCATGGGGGAGGTGGGAGAGAGGGTGTGGATAAGCCGGCTCATAAACCACCCAGTGGAAGGGTCTAACCCTTTGGTGACGCTGATAAGGGGGGGATTACGCTCTGAGAGAAAAGGAAGCAGGGACTCTAAAGCATTCCGCATAAAGGCTGAAGGTACGGCTAGAATAATAAAATCAGCGCTGCTCATATCCTCCAAGGCTGTAGTGGCTTGAAGAAGTGGGTTTAAAGCGACTCCAGGCAGAAAAGAGCTATTGGTATGGGTGGTGGATAATTCTTTTGGTAAATTAGGATCAAGAGAATAAAGCAGAACAGAACGCTGAGGGGTGCACAATACATCTCCCAGAGCCGTTCCAAAAGCGCCTGCACCAACGATGCCAATTTTAAGGGAAGAAGGATGGGTCATGGAAAAGTTATACCTTGAGAATAAAAATTGTGTAAAGGAAAATATAAGACCTGCCTTAACATGACAAGGGCCATCGGGGACGAGGTTCAAAATCTAACATATCGGCGGCGTTATCTTTAAGTTTTTCCTGGCCTGCCCATGCTACCATAGCGCCATTATCCGTACATAAGGCAGGAGGAGGTACATGCAAAGAGAGGCCATAGGTATGTGCCAATCTGGTAAAAGCGCCTTTTAGAGTCTGATTGGCGCCCACACCTCCAGAAATGACCAGGGGAAAAGTCGGGGTATGCTCGAGACATAAACGTATGGCGTTTTGGGTCCTGTCTACCAGTGAATCACACAAAGATTTCTGAAAAGAAGCAGCAATATCTTTTTTGTCCTCAGACGTTATTTGGGAACCTAAAGACTCGATAACTAGGCGCGTGGCCGTTTTAAGTCCTGAAAAAGATAAGTCACATCCCCGTCGACCCTTGAGAGGCGAGGGTAAGGGAAATCGATGGGGATTGCCCAATCTGGCCAGAGCCTCTAGGCAAGGACCCGCAGGATAAGAGAGGCCTAACAACTTTCCAACCTTATCAAAGGCTTCCCCAGCAGCATCGTCTAAGGTGGAGCCTAAGAGGGAATAGTCTCCCACCCCTTTAACCCATAGAAGTTGACTATGTCCTCCGGAAACCAATAAAAGAAGAAAAGGGAAAGAAACGTCTTCAACCAAACGGACCGTTAAGGCGTGAGCTTCCAAATGATTAATGGCATAAAAAGGAATATTCAACACGTTGGCCATAGATTTTCCGAAGAGAGCCCCTATAAGAACGCCTCCTATAAGGCCAGGACCGCAAGTGGCTGCGATGCCATCCAAATCATCATAGGCAAAGCCGCTTTGTAAAAAAAGAGACTCCATGAGTTTAGGTAAATGGGAAAGATGGGCCCGAGAGGCTATTTCAGGGACCACGCCGCCAAAACTTGTTTGCTCTATTTGGGTGTAAAGCAAGTGTCCCAGAATTTCTTTTTCGCTATTAACGAGAGCCACCGCGGTTTCATCACAACTTGTCTCAATGCCCAAAATCACGGAAAGGTTTGATTTACTCATAAAGTCAATTCGCTCTTTTAAATTGTAGATTAATTCAGTTTACGTCATTTGTTTGTAAAGCATATTTTTCTAGAGAAACAGCACTTTTTTTTATGGCACGTTCGCGAAAGAGCAAGAGACTTGAGAAGGCACTGAATCCTAGTGTCTCGTAGTACTTGGGTGATGTTGTAACGGGAGAACTTGCTGAATCGAAATCGGTATTTGTAATGAGGTCAGGGCGAGATATATAAGAATAGATGATAAAGCGGGTTGACATGGAGAGGTGTCTATGAGAGATTAGCACTCATATAGACAGAGTGCTAATTTGGGCGACTCAAACTATGGAAAAAAACGAAGGATTTCATTTTTTTCAAACGGGAAAGCTTTTTTCCTTCTGAATCATTAACGAAAGGAAACTAAACATGAAATTTAGACCTCTTCATGATCGTGTGATGCTCCGTCGCGTAGACGTAGAAGAAACGACTAAAGGCGGAATTATTATCCCTGAAACAGCTAAAGAAAAGCCTATGGAAGGTGAGATTGTCGCTGTGGGTTCTGGATTAAAAACTGAAGACGGTAAGGTTGTGTCTTTGGATGTAAAGGTAGGAGATCGAGTGATTTTCGGAAAATGGTCTGGAACTGAAGTTAAGCTTGATGGGATTGATTATCTTATCATGAAAGAATCAGACATTATGGGCATTTTGAACGCCTAGTTACGAGTAAATCGGACGACTTATAATCTTAGAGGAGAACAAATATGGCTGGAAAACGTGTAAAGTTTGGGGCGGATGCTCGGGAAAGAATGCTTCGTGGGGTAGATATCCTTGCGGATGCAGTAAAAGTGACTTTGGGACCAAAAGGTCGGAATGTCATTCTTGATAAAGCTTTTGGTGCCCCGCGTATTACAAAAGATGGTGTATCTGTGGCTAAGGAAATTGAGCTTACAGATAAGTTTGAGAATATGGGTGCTCAAATGTTGCGAGAAGTGGCCACTAAAACCTCAGATATTGCTGGTGATGGAACCACTACAGCTACGGTTTTAGCTCAAGCGATTGTGCGTGAGGGTATCAAGGCTGTGGCTGCAGGTATGAATCCCATGGATCTCAAAAGAGGCATTGATTTGGCTGTAGAAGCGGTGGTGGCTAATGTGAAGAAAAGCTCCAGGCCCGTTTCTACCAATGAAGAAATTTCTCAAGTAGGGACGATCTCAGCCAATGGTGAACTTGATATTGGTAAAATGATTGCCCGTGCTATGGAAAAAGTAGGCAACGAAGGTGTAATCACTGTAGAAGAAGCTAAGTCTTTGGAAACAGAGCTTGAAGTTGTTGAGGGAATGCAGTTTGATCGTGGATATCTCTCGCCTTACTTCATTACCAATCCTGAAAAAATGACCTGTGATCTTGAGAATCCCTATATTCTTATCTATGAAAAGAAGTTGGGTGGTTTGCAGCCTCTTCTTCCTGTGTTAGAGAGCGTGGTTCAATCCAGTCGTCCGTTGTTGATTATTGCAGAAGATGTTGAGGGTGAAGCCCTTGCCACTCTTGTGGTTAACAAATTGCGTGGTGGCTTGAAAGTATCTGCTGTTAAGGCTCCTGGATTTGGTGATCGTCGTAAAGCTATGTTGGAAGACATTGCCATTCTCACTGGTGGACAGCTTATTTCAGAGGAGCTTGGCATAAAACTTGAAACTGTGACTCTAGAGATGTTGGGTAGTGCGAAGAGAGTGGCTATCACCAAAGAAGAGACCACGATTATTGATGGCTCAGGTTCAGGTGATGAGATCAAAGCGCGTTGCACTCAAATCCGTAAGCAGATTGAAGAAACCACCTCTGACTACGATCGTGAAAAGCTACAAGAAAGACTGGCCAAATTGGCTGGTGGTGTGGCTATCATCCGGGTCGGCGGTGTTACGGAAATCGAAGTTAAGGAACGCAAAGATCGTGTAGAAGATGCTATGCATGCCACACGGGCGGCTGTTGAAGAAGGCATTGTTCCTGGAGGTGGAGTTGCTCTCTTGTACTCTATCGCAGCTCTTGAAGCCGTAAAGCCTGGAAATGATGACCAACGCGTTGGTGTGGATATCGTTCGCCGAGCCCTTCAAGCGCCTATTCGGCAAATCTTGCTGAATGCCGGTGTGGATGGATCTATCGTTGTGGGTAAGCTCAACGACAAGAAAGATCCTGCCTATGGATACGATGCCCAGAAAGATCAATATGGTGACATGTATGCTTTTGGAATCATAGATCCGACTAAAGTTGTTCGTTCAGCCCTACAAGATGCTGCATCAGTAGCAGCTCTATTGATTACCACGGAAGCTATGGTTGCTGAAGAGCCAGAAGCTAAACAAGCCTCACCCGCTGGTGGTGGTATGCCTGGTATGGGTGGAATGGGCGGTATGGGTGGTATGGATTTCTAAGAGAAAGAAGTCTGGAAGCATCCAAGAAGCTCCTTTTTACCGAGAGGGCTATCAAGGGTAATAAAAAAGGGGAGCTTTTTGCTCCCCTTTTTCTGTTGTGCGGCTGTATAGGGATACTACTATCCATTTTCGGGCGTATTCGCTCTAGTAAGTAGTATTTCAAACCATTGTTCTTTCTGCACTGGAGTTTTTTTGCCGTCGCCAGAATGGGGGGGCTGTTTTTGCTTTTTGAGGTCTCTTTCTCTTTTGAGAAGGGCTCGTTTCTCAGCCCTTTCCGTTCCAAAGCAACAGAAGATGCCTTTACAAAAACCAGCCTGAGCACAAGGAATTAGACCATGCGTGGTTAAAAAAATCGAAAAAAAAGCTAGTTGGGAAGCCTTATGTAAAAATATTCTTTTTATTGTCATTTTTTGAGCCTATTTTTTGGTTTAAAAAAGTCATAGAGTGCTTCGTAGCCTCAGCTTAGAGACCTGATTAGATTTTCCGCAGTTTTTTAGTTATTCGTTTTAGAAATCCATAATATTTTATAATAACACTGGAAATCTTAAAGTTTAATAATAATTAAACCCAAGGCGTTTTTTTCTGGAACTTAGGTTACAAATCACAGAGAAAGGTTCAGGCCTGTTGGTTCAAGTTTTTTAGCGCGGCCTTTGCCTATCAATCCCTTTTGACTCTCTTGAGGCGTGCTTTAACAAAATCTTTTATGGTCATGCCAAGAGGAAACCACGATGAGACTGCTCCTAAAAAATCTCTGAAGCATCAAGTCCCAACATTTCTATAAGGAATAAAGAGTAGTGACTGAGGAGACAGTCGCCCACAGAATATGCCTCCTAATCCAGAAATCGTGATTATGGGTAAATGACTTTTCTATTCTTAAAAGGATCTACTTTAAAAATAGTTTTGTGTTATGCAATGAATTGGTGTTGGCCGTTATTTGAGTGGACTCAAGGGCTTAGTAATCCAACCTCCGCCAAGAACGCGAGTTCCTTGATAAAAAACGCACGCCTGGCCAGGCGCAACCCCATATTCTGGTGCGTCAAGCTCTACGATCCCAGTGTTCTCCATAGCGTTCCGAGTGAGTTTTCCTGAAAGGGGCTTTTGGGAGGATCTAATTTTAACTGTACAAGGTAATTCCTCATCCTTGTTTGGAATATCTGTGGCAAGCCAGTTAAGCTCTTTAACGAATATATGGGAGTTTGCAAGCGCTTCTTTGGGGCCCACTATGACGGTATGGCTTATATGATTAAGTGCAATCACATAGAGGGGCTCTTGCGAAGTTGTTTGAGTCTGAGAAGAAATAGCACTTAAATTCAATCCCTTACGTTGGCCAATTGTAAAGTTAATAATTCCCTCGTGGTGACCCAGAACATTTCCTTGGAGATCACAAATATCCCCTTTTTCTAAGGAGCCGGGGCGCAAGCGTTCGATAGCTGAAGCATAATTGCCGTTGGGAACAAAACATATATCCTGACTGTCTGGCTTATCAGCTACTTCGAGCCCAAATCTATGGGCGTGATGGCGTGTTTCTTCTTTGGTGAGGTGGCCTAAAGGAAACCGTATGAAATCCAATTGATCTTGGGTTGTTGTAAAGAGGAAATAGCTCTGGTCTTTCTCGGGGCTAATGGCTTGGTGGAGTTGAGCTGTGTCCTTTTCAAGCCTACGGCGTACATAATGGCCTGTGGCTAAAGCTTGGGCACCTAGATCTTTGGCGGCTTGGAAAAGATCTCTGAACTTAACTTTTTGATTGCAGCGAATGCAAGGAATGGGGGTTTCTCCTCGAAGATAGCTTTCCACAAAGTCATCCATGACCGATTCTTTAAAAAGTGTCTCATAATCAAGAACATAGTGGGGGAATCCTAATTTTTCGGCGACGACAGTAGCGTCATAAACATCTTGTCCTGCGCAACAAGCACCTTTCTTCTGAGTGACTTGCCCATAATCATAGAGGTTGAGTGTGATCCCAATGACTTTAAACCCCGCCTCATGGAGTAAAGCCGCGGTGACTGAACTATCCACACCGCCAGACATAGCCACGACGATGGTCGTATCTTGTGGGGAGGCAAATCCTAAAGAGTCGAGGTCCAGTCCCATAGTCATGGGTGTAATTCCTAATCTATGTATTTGAAAATTGCTTGAGGATACTCGTATACAGGACATTTTGACGATCTTCAAAGAAAATGTACCACCAATAGGCAGGCAAGCGTGGTATTTCCAGCTTGATTATAAGAGAAATATGAATTATGTTCTGTTCATGAACAGAATCACCTTTGCCTTACCGTCACCTAAGGTATTGGATTAGATTCACATAAGGACTCTGACATTATGGCTGCCTTTCAAGATACAAGAGATCAAACAGAGCAAAAAGTGCTGGTTCATCTTCTGAGTGAAATTGAACGAAATGCTACTTTTACCCAACGCGGCTTAGCCGGTGAGTTGGGTATCGCTCTGGGTCTCATGAATCAATACTTAAAGAGCTGTGTTTCGAAAGGGTGGGTGCGGGCCTCCCAAGTTTCACCAAGACGGATTACTTATTTTTTAACGCCGGAAGGCTTTGCTGAGAAAAGCCAGATGGTAAAGGGGTATCTGGCCAGGTCTTTGACTTTTTTTAGAGATGCCCGAACCCAATGTGAAGACATTCTTGAATCCTGTCTTGCCCAAGGATGGCGGAATATAGCTCTTATGGGGGCCGGAGATTTGGCGGATATTGCGTCTTTGGTGTCCATGAGAGCAAATATTCATCCAGAACTTGTTGACTTTAGCTCAGATTTAGCCAAATATGACGCCGTCATTGTGACGGATCTTATCGATCCTCAGGGAACTTATGATAAGATCGCACTCAGAATGGATAAAGCAAGATTGTTTACACCTGATATCCTACACATTTCAAGGGTAAAAAGATGATGACCTGGTGCGTAGTCCACACTCAACCATCAAAAGAATTAATCGCTGCGCGCCATTTGCGAGATCAGGGTTTTGAGGTGTACTTACCCCAGTTTAAAAAAATCAAGCGCCATGCCCGTAGAGTTCAAGAGGTTTTCTCTCCTTTATTTCCTCGATATATATTTGTCAACTTAGACCTTCAAGTGGCCCTATGGCGTTCCATCAACGGAACACGTGGCGTGGCTCATTTATTAATGAGTAGTGAGGTTATTCCTGCACAGGTATCATCAACTATTATCGATGAGCTTAAGCACCAAGAGGGAAGTGATGGTATGGTGCCTGTTTCCAGTTTGGCAGTTTTTGCGAAGGGGCAAAAGATTCAAATCTTAGAAGGGGCCTTTAAAGATCAAGTGGCTACTTTTGAGTCTTTGAGCGATAATAACCGTGTGCAGCTACTTCTCACATTTTTAGGCGGACAAACTAAGGTTTCTTTGCCCGTATATTCTGTGGAAGCAGCTTAATTTAAAGATTTCTGGGCCTATTACTAGTAATCTTATTCTTTTTCGGTCTTGGTGAGATTTTCACCCGGACTGCGGCAGCTATGGTGGATCCAAGTTTATAAATGTCAACGCCGTCACTTTATTCAGCTATAAAAAAGCTTCGGGCACTTCTTACCAGACAAGAAAAAACCAAATGTCTTGGTATTGCAGGATTCGCCGTTTGTGCTTCTGTTTTTGAAATAATCACTACGTTTCTTATCGTTGTTTTTGCCCAAGTTCTCAATCAGCCAGAGATGGGGCAACATTACTTCAAGAAGCTTGGGTTTGTGGGAACTTTGTCCCCTAATCGCGCTGTTCTTTACATGGCGCTCGGTGTCGGTGGGGTCTATCTGATTAAAAATCTTATTTCTGGGGCAGAGGTTTTTTATCAGAACTTTTCTATCCAAAAAATGAGTTATGAATTTAAAAATAAGATGTTATATCAGTTTGCAAAAGTTGACTACGGATTCTATTTAACGCGCAACTCTTCTTTGGGTATGCAAATTGTTGGATCAGATGCCGAATCTATGTTCTCAAGTGGGATGACTTCTTTAGCTATTATTGTATCTGAAGGTTTTGTTTTTATTGGGCTTATTAGTGTTATTATATATATGAATCCTTCCTTAGCCCTTATACTTTTTGGCATGGGAGGTGTCCTTGGACTCGCTATTGCCAAAGGACTTTTGCCAAGATTTTATCGATTTGGTCAAAAACTCCAAGAGGCCTCTTTGCACAGCACTCTCAATTTATTGCAATTTTTCCATGGGTTCAAAGAAATTATCCTTTTAGGGAAACGTGATTCATTTATAAATGCCTATCAAGTGCATTCTCTCAAAAGATCTAGAATTCAAGCTTTGCAAACGGCTCTAAACGCGCTGCCACGTATGGTTATTGAGGTCTTGTTTATTGGTCTTTTTGTAACGACCATAGCCGTTTTATGCTTGGAACATGAAACGCCCATTCAGATGATTGGGGTTTTGGGAGGCTACCTCTATGTGGGATTTCGCTTAATGCCAGGATTAAATCGCATCATTAACCAGTTGAATACTTTTAAATCCTGCATCCCTTCCATTGATAGAGTGTACAGTGAGTATATCTCTACTGGGGAAAAAGAAAGTTATGTTCAATCTCCAGATTTTACCTTTCAAGAATCCCTAGTTTTGAAGGGGCTAAGTTTTAAATATCTTAATACAAACAACGATGCCCTCAAGAAACTTACTCTTGAGATTAAAAAAGGTGAGTGCATTGGGGTAGTTGGTGAAACAGGCTCCGGAAAATCTACGCTGGTAGACGTCCTATTGGGCCTTTTGCAGCCTCATGAGGGATCTATTTTGGTGGACAATAAGCATCCTGTGAATTCCTATCAATGGCATCATCATATAGGTTATGTTCCTCAGAGCATTTATCTAACGGATGATTCGATTAAGGCCAATATTGCTTTTGGTGAGGATGTGGTTGATGAAGGGGCCTTGAATAAGGCCATCGACGCGGCCCAGTTGAGACGCTTCATAAAAAGTCTCCCAGATGAGGCTAATACCCTTGTGGGGGAGCGAGGCATCCGCCTCTCAGGAGGAGAGCGCCAAAGGATAGCCATTGCTAGAGCTCTATACCGGAACCCTGAAGTTCTTATCTTTGATGAAGCCACATCAGCCCTTGATAATGAAACCGAAGCCAAGCTCATGGAAACCATTGATGCGGTGAGCAAACAACGTACTGTCATTATGATAGCCCATAGGCTTACCACATTAAAAGGATGTGATAGGCTGATTGTTATGGAACATGGTGAGATCAGCAAAATTACCCAATATGATACTCTCATGTCTGAGAAAAGAGGAAACTCTGATGAATAAAGTTCAAGTCTGCGTGATTGGATGTGGGTACTGGGGTAAAAACCTAGTGCGTAATTTTGCTCAATTAGGCGTATTAGCGGCTGTTTGTGATGCCAATAAGTCTTTGGCAGAAAAGGCATCTCAAGAGTATAGGGTTCCTCAGTTATCCTTTGAAGAGGTTTTAAAGAGCGAAATAGGTGCAGTGGTTATTGCCACACCTGCAGTTCAACATTTCGAACTGACTAAGCGAGCTCTTGAGGCTGGAAAGCACGTTTTTGTTGAAAAACCCCTCGCTTTAGATGTGAAGGAAGCTCAAGTGCTTTGCCAGATAGCGGCTGATGTTAATCGGACGCTTATGGTAGGGCACTTATTGCAATATCATCCGGCTTTTCTAGCGCTCAAAGAGCTCGTTACTAAAGGAACCCTAGGGAAACTTCAATACATATATTCGAACCGTTTGAATCTTGGAAAATTTCGTAATGAAGAAAATATCCTATGGAGTTTTGCACCTCATGATATTTCTATGATTCTGGGCTTAGTGGGCGAGCTCCCAGAAACAGTTTATGCCACGGGAGCTTGTCACCTAAATCATCAAATTCAAGATGTTACCACCACGCACATGACTTTTCATAATGGCATCCAGGCCCACATCTTTGTGTCATGGTTGCATCCTTATAAAGAACAAAAACTCGTCGTGGTTGGAGACGGAGGCATGGCCGTTTTTGATGACAGTTTGCCTTGGGACGAAAAACTTAAGATTTACCCCCATAAGGTCACATGGATTGATGGGGTGCCCCAAGCCCAAAAAGCAGATAGTATAGAAGTGGATCTGGAGGTTGCGGAACCTTTGAAGCTTGAATGTGAGCATTTTATTGAGTCCATAGAAAACTCAGTGAAGCCTCGGACCGATGGTCAGGAGGGCCTTAGGGTGTTACAAGTCCTTGATGCATCTCAAGAATCGTTGCACTCTCACAAAACCATAGAGTTAAAAAAAGAAGTTATCCCTTATTTTGTTCACGATACTTCTTTTGTAGATGATGGATGTCAAATTGGACGAGGCACAAAAATTTGGCATTTTTCCCATATTCTCAAAGGCACAACCATTGGTGAAAACTGTATCATTGGCCAAAATGTAATGATTGGGTCTGATGTTATCGTGGGCAATAATTGTAAGATTCAAAATAATGTAAGTCTTTACAAAGGTGTCGTGTTAGAAGATGGTGTTTTTTGTGGGCCTTCTTGTGTATTTACCAATGTACATACGCCTCGAGCTGAGATTGAAAGAAAGAATGAATTTCGTCCAACCCATGTAGAAAGGGGTGTAACTATTGGGGCTAATGCTACCATCGTGGCAGGAAATCGTTTAGGCGCCTATTGTTTGATCGGTGCAGGTGCAGTGGTTACGAAGAATGTTAAACCCCATGCGATTATTGTCGGAAATCCTGGAAACAGATTGGCTGGGTGAGTCACTCTGGGGAGAAATTAGGACGATTTAGTCTGTCTACGTCAAGGGCGACGATATGAAGCGACCACGGGCGCCCTACTGAGATAGATAGCAACCTTAAAAACATGATAATTGAACCGGGAATAGATTATTTACACTCATGTTAACAGAACTGCTTGGAGGTTAAATTGAATTTATCAGGAAAAAAAATAGTGGCTGTGGGTGGTGCAGGTCTCATTGGATCTCATACTGTAGATGCGCTTTTGAGAGGACATTAAGGAATTAATTATATACGACAATTTTGTACGTGGAACCCACGGCAATATAGAAAGTGCTCTTAAAGATCCTCGAGTGCGAATTTTTGAAGCTGGGGGAGATATCTGTCAAACGGATACGTTGAACGAAGCTCTTATAGGAGCGGATGGTGTTTTTCACTTTGCGGCTTTATGGCTCTTGCAGTGTCATGATTTCCCGCGTTCCGCTTTTAACGTAAATATCCAAGGTACTTTCAACATTCTTGATGCTGTGTGAGGCAAGGGGTTCAACGGCTTGTCTACTCTTCATCAGCTTCTGTTTATGGAGATGCTGTACAAGAGCCTATGGATGAAACCCATCCTTTTAACAATACAAACTTCTATGGAGCCACAAAATCGCCGGTGAAGCCATGGCCAGAGCTTATCACCATCGCTATAAACTTCCCTTCGTAGGTCTACGTTACATGAATGTGTATGGACCCAGACAAGACTATCGTGGCGCTTATATCGCAGTTATAATGAAGATGCTCGATAATCTAGATAAGGGAATTCCCCCCACACTTTATGGCGATGGATCTCAAGCCTATGACTTTGTTTATGTTGGTGATTGTGCAAAGGCAAATGTTTGTGCCATGAAAGCGGATTCAGTCGATGAATTTTATAACGTAGGCACAGGTATCAGAACTTCTATAAAGGAATTAGCTGAGCTGATTTTAAAAATTACGAACTCAACTCTTTCTGTTCAATACGAGCCCGCTGGATTAACGTTTGTAAAAAACCGCATTGGATGTCCAAAGAAGGCTGAAAATCAGATTGAGTTTAAGTCCACTATATTACTGGAAGAAGGACTCAAACTTCTTATTCAATGGCGACAAAATAATATTGATCAAGTTGAAATGCGTAGAAGTAAGGTAGGACAATGATTAACGTCGCCAGCAACATAAGAAAAATTCCAATTGCGATTCCTTCCTTGTCAGAAGATGAGTGGAAAGCGGTGAGGGAACCTCTTTTAAGTGGATGGCTAACTCAGGGGCCAAAAGTAGCCCAATTTGAGAGTGCATTTTCGAAACTTCATGGTGTAAAGCATTCCCTGGCAGTGACTTCGTGCACTACTGGGCTACACCTAGCTTTGGAGGCGATGGGAGTTGGGCCTGGTGATGAAGTCATTGTTCCTGCATTTACTTGGGTCGCAACAGCTAATGTGGTTCTCTATTGTGGAGCTACTCCCGTTTTTTGTGATGTGGATACAAGGACCTTTAATATAAAAATTGATGATATCCTATCTAAGATAACGGAACGCACAAAGGCCATTATACCAGTTCATCTATTTGGGCTATGTGCGGACATTGATGCAATTCGTTCTATAGTACCTTCAAATATCAAAATCCTTGAAGATGCAGCGTGCGCTGCTGGAGCCTCGTATAAAGGACGTATGGCTGGATCACTTGGAGATATGGGAGTATTTTCTTTTCACCCTCGGAAGTCAATTACCACTGGGGAGGGTGGAATGGTCACGACCAATACTTCTGAACTAAATCGTTTAGCTGAAATTATGAGAAATCATGGCGCAGAAGTTTCTGAGGAAATGCGTCACAATAGTTCCAAACCTTATCTATTGCCAGATTTTAAAATGCTGGGGTTTAATTATAGAATGACGGATTTGCAAGCGGCTATAGGGTTAGTTCAGCTTTCAAAATTAGATAGTTTCATACAACAACGACAAGCTGGGGCTCAGTATTATACTGAAAAACTCAAGGACATTTCTTGGTTGATACCTCAACAGGTGTCCCCAAATATTACTCAGCATGCCTGGCAGGCTTATGTTTGTTATGTGGACCCCAATAAAGCCCCTATGCCCCGGAATGAGATTATGGATATATTGCAACAACAAGGTATCGCAACCCGTCCTGGAACTCATGCGGTTCATATTCTTACGCTCTATAAAGAAAAATACGGAATACACCCAGATGATTTTCCAGGAGCTAAATCGTGCGGTGAAAACACCATGGCATTGCCTCTTCATAATAAAATGGTGAGGGAAGATTTTGATTATATAATTCAGAGGATTAAAAAAATTTAAAATGTGCGGAATAGTGGGGATTTTTAATTTTGAAGGGCAACCAGTACCTTACAGTCAGATTAAGGCTATGACTGACAGTTTAGTTCATCGGGGCCCAGAGGGGCAGGGACAATATATTGATGACAATATTGGCCTTGGGCATAGGCGTCTTGCAATTATTGATCTCACGCCAGCAGGACATCAGCCAATGCAGACATCAGATGGCCGATACACAATTACTTACAATGGGGAAATATATAATTTCAAAGAAATTCGTATAGAATTACAATCCTTAGGGGTTCAATTTCATTCGAACACGGATACCGAAGTTGTTCTGAAAGCATATGCTCATTGGCACGAGGCTTGTGTTCATAAGTTTAATGGGATGTTTGCTTTTGCTATTTGGGATAAGAAATCTAAAAAACTCTTCATAGCTCGTGATCGGTATGGGATAAAGCCTCTTTATTATTATAGAGAAGATCATTATTTTGTTTTCGGATCAGAAATTAAAGCAATTATAGCTTCTGATCTTTATCAAAAAGCACTTGATAAGGAAGGTTTATTAGAATACCTGACATTTCAAAATCTTTTCACGCACAGAACATTATTTAAAAATATATTTATGCTCATGCCAGGACATTTTGCCTATATTTATGAAAATGGTAGATTTGAAATAACTCAATACTGGGATTTTAATTTTTGTGGATCGTTGAAAATATCAGAAACCGAAGCCATTGAAGAGACAGATCGTCTCTTCAGGCAAGCAGTTCAACGTCAATTAATGGGTGATGTTCCCGTAAATTCCTACTTGAGTGGCGGTATTGATTCAGGTGCGATCACTATAGTTGCCTCTCGCTTAATCCCTAATCTTAAAACTTTCACAATCGGACTTGATTTAAGCTCTGCAAGCGGTCTAGAATTATCCTTTGATGAACGCGCTCGTGCGGAGCACATTTCTTATTTAGCCAAAACTGAGCATTATGAAATGGTTTTAAAAGCTGGAGATATGGAAAGATGTATGAATAAGTATGTCTATCACCTTGAAGAGCCTAGGGTCGGGCAAAGTTACCCCAACTATTATGCATCTAAGCTAGCAAGTAAATTTGGAAAAGTAGTATTATCAGGCTGTGGTGGAGATGAACTTTTTGGCGGATACCCGTGGCGTTATTTATACACAGATGAAACCATTAGCTTTGAGAAATTTATTGATACCTATTATTTAAAGTGGCAACGACTCCTATCTAATGCTTCTCTTAAAGAGCTTTTAGCTCCTATTTGGCCTGAAGTAGAGCATGTTTGGACTAGAGATATTTTTGCTGACGTTTTTAAACCAATTTATAAAGAGACTTTGGGCCATAATGAAGCCTTAAACGCTAGTTTGTACTTAGAAGCAAAAACCTTTCTTCATGGGTTGCTTGTGGTGGAGGATAAACTGAGTATGGCTCACAGCTTAGAAACGCGAGTACCTTTTCTGGATAATGATTTGGTTGACTTTGCCTTGCAAGTCCCCCTTAAACTAAAGATAACAACTCAAGCTAAGAAAATAGACGAGAATGATCTTCAAAGTAAAACTAACGCCAATAAAAGTGGAAAATATCTATTGCGTAAGACCCTCTCACGGTATTTGGGGCGGCAAATTACAGATATCAAAAAACAAGGTTTTTCTTCCCCAGATGCGTCTTGGTTTAAGGGTGAAAGTCTGGACTTTGTAAAGAAGGAATTGAAATCTCTTCCATTCTATTTCAACCAAAAGACTGTAAATAAAATCCTTGAGAGCCATACTTCTGGCTCAGAGAATAGGAGATTGGCTATTTGGTCATTAGTGTATCTTAAGAAAGCCTATCAGGAGTTTTGTGTTTAAAGAAAGAGTGGAGTATAGGGGTGAAGAGTCTTTGTAAGGAGTATATTTGATGCAAACACTTCACTCCATGTGCACGATGTCGCAAAGTTGGAAATAATGGAAAGAATAATAGTTACCGGAGCTACTGGATTAATAGGCACGGAAGTCACAAAGGCCTTGTCGCTAAAGCATACCGTTTTTCCTATTGCAAGATACATAGGATTTCCTCAGGGAGATTCGAAGGAAAATTATGTACACTGCGATTTATTAGATAAATATTCACTTGACTCTTTAGAAAAATTGAGCCCACAATTGTCGTTCATTGTGCGGCTCAATTACCGGTTCAATTTAGTTCGTCAGAAGAGGTTGCCGAAATAAATACGCAAATAGATAGTAACGTAATCTATTTTTGCAAAAACTAGGGTGTCGTATGATTTATATATCTAGCGCATCTCTATACGGGGCATCTAATGCTGAATTATACACTGAAGAAGACCCGGTTAATCCTAAGGAAGGTTATTTATTAGCAAAATATAAAGCTGAGCTATTAACCATAAATAGCTTGTTCAAGAAAGCGGTGATTCTACGAGTTAATGCTCCCTATGGACCAAAACAAAGAACCAGAACTGTCTTGCAGATATTTATAGAGAATGCTTTAGGTGGACTTGACCTGCTTTATAATGGCCTTGGTTCTCGAGAACAAGCATTTCTAGCGGCCTAAGATGTGGCGTTGGCTATTTCAAATGCTATTGATCGACCTAAAATACATGGGGTTTTCAATATAGCGAGTAACAAATCAATCTCAATGAAAGAGTTAGCTCATTTAATAATAAAGACTTTTCCGACGACAAAAAGTAAGATCTGTGCCTCAGGAAAAATTGATCCCCAAGAGCACCAACGTTCAAGATTTGACATTAGTAGAGCAAAAAAAAACTTGGATTGGATGCCTTCAATAAGCTTGGAGAAGGGTGTAGTCATGTGGGCAAATTATCTGCGGGAAAAGCAGCAATGAAGATAGGTGTTTTATCAGACGCTCATGGGAATCCTGATGGATTAAAAATGTGCATAGATTTTTTTATCCAGAAAAAAGTGGGGAAAATTTATTTTTTAGGAGATGCCATTGGCTATCTGTCTCGTTGAATGAGGTTCGTTGTCTAAAAACACTCGTTTGAGTGTCTAATGGGTAATCACGAAGCAATGATGTTAGGCATTCTTCCCCTATCAAATGAAAAAGATATGATTTATAAAATAAAGAAAATATGAACAAATTAACAGAAAGGGGAGATGGATTATATATGCACTTGGAAACAATTTTTACATGAAACTTTATGTCAAAAAAAAATATTGTTTTGCCACGGTAGTCCAGATAATTATTTAAGTGGGTATGTATATAAAGACACGGATATTGAACGCTGGTCAAATTTAGATTACGACATAATTTTTCTGGGCAATACTCATTATCCATTTATAAGGACTGTCAATAAACGTGTGATTGTCAATGTAGGTTCTTGTGGACTACCAAGAGATATAGGAAATATGGCAAGTTGTGTTATATATGATCCAGAAGAAAATTTGTGTCAAATCTTTAGACTTACTTTCGATTCCCATTCTATAATTACGAGGTATGGAGATTTGATAGATGAGAGTGTTGTGAGATGTTTAATGCGAAAGCCAGCTCATATTAATGGGCAGATAGGGGATTTTCAATGAGCGACAGATTATGTATTTTGGTTACTGGAGTTGGAGGAGGAGGGCACGGAGAGCAGATTCTAAAGGCTCTTCGTAGATCTGCACACAATTATGAAATCATTGGCACTGATACGTCTCGTACAAGCAAAGGTTTTGCAATGGTTGACCATGCTTATCTTCTTCCTGAGGCGGGGCATCCACGGTATATTGATTGTCTTCTCGCGCTGTGCAAAAAGCACAGAGTAAGAGCCGTATTTCATGGTTCAGAACCAGAATTAAAAGTGATGAATCGAGAAAGAGAACGCATTGAGTCAGAAGGAATATTTTTACCAATAAATCCTAGCTCTGTTATCGAGACGTGCATGGATAAAAACAAAACAATGACGTTCCTTAAAGAAGGAGGGTTCTGCTACCCACAGAGTGTTGAAATAGCCACAGAGGGTAGTTTAGATCAAGTCGACTTCTTCCCAGCAGTATTGAAGCCCTCAATTGGTGCAGGTGGCTCGGCTAATATTATGCTTGCGCAAAACAGAGAGGAGCTGTTGCTTTTTGGTAAGTATTTGTTATCCCTTTATCCAACGTTTATAGCCCAGGAGTATGTTGGAACACCTGATTCCGAGTTTACGGTTGGAATATTATGCGACATGAGTGGAATTTTTATTAACTCCATTGCCGTTAAAAGAAATATTATTTCTGCATTGAGCAATCGAATAAAGATACCTAACAGAACTACCAACTCCACTCTTGGTGATACGCTTGTAATTAGCAGCGGCATTTCTCAAGGATTGATTGGAAAATTTCCTTCTGTTACCAAGCCATGTGAGCAGATAGCGCTCAGGTTAGGGTGTCGTGGAGCTATTAATATACAATGTAGATATGTTGAAGATAGAGTTTATGTTTTCGAAATTAACCCACGGTTTTCGGGCACAACGTCCTTACGATCTATGGTAGGGTATAATGAGCCGGATATACTTATCCGAAAACATATTTTAGGTGAACATATTGCGCCCCATTTTAACTTTACGGAAGGATATATTGCACGTGGCTTAGATGAAACACTAATCTCGTCACAGGAAATAGGCAACTCGGAGGAATTACTTCATGAATGAGCCATCTTTTTTTTGGGATATAGGCATGCTGCCCTTTTTATGGGGATCTCTTGACTCTCCAACAAATGGTGAGGTGCTTCCAGATCAATTACCATTTAAATTAAAAGTTGACCATAATACTGGTGTTCTTTCTCAAGTATACAATCCTGTAGTGAGCGAAGCGCTAAATTTCGCGTACGATTTTGGATCTATGATAAGTGAGATGATGGATGAAGAAGGACTAGGAAAAAAATATGCAGACGATTTTCTGAAGTATATTTTAGAAAGTTATCCTGGCTATAATTTTAAACAAAAAAAAATTCTAGAAATTGGCTGTGGGACTGGATATTTATTACATAAAATGAAGGAAATGGGAGCGGACGTTCTGGGTATAGAGCCTGGAGCCCATGGACAAGAAGGATCAATCAGATATGGTGTGCCCATTATCCGAGATTCTTTTTCGCAAAGTATAGTTCATGAAAAATTTGATTTAGTCATCGCATATGCTGTTCTTGAGCATATAGAAAACCCTAAAGAATTCCTGGAAGAAATTTCTGGTGTCTTAAAAAATGATGGAAAATTGTTACTCTCAGTTCCTGATTGTGGACCCTATTTAGAGCATGGCGATATATCTTTGTTATTTCATGAACATTGGAGTTATTTTACTGAGGATACATTGCGTGGTATTTTAAATAACTTCTCTGTCTTAAATATAAGTTCTTCAGGCTTCGGCGGTGCTTTATATGCAACTGCTGGGTTATCAAATAACACTCCAGGAGAATCTATCCCTTTGTTAATTGAGGAATCTATTAACCAGGCTAATGCATTTAGGGCTCGCAGCGAAATAAATGCTAAGCATCTTTCAAAGTTTGTTACAGATGCGCTGAATAAAACCAAGACGATTGGGATCTATGTTCCGTCAAGGGCAATTAACACCCTGATTTCACAAAAGATTCCATTAGAGCACTGTCGCTTCTTTGATGATAACAATTTGTTACACGGGACTTACTTTCCGGGGATAGATATTCAAATTGAATCTCGTGATATGCTGATCAACAACCCAACGGATCTTGTATTGGTGTTAAGTCATTCTTTTGGTTCTAAAATTGTGAATGAACTAGAAAAAGCTCATCTGCCTCACACGGAGATATTAAATTACGATCAGATTTTTACAAAATCGATTTAAAGGAAGCTTTCAAACTCTTGACTTCATTCCGTCGATAAAGCGCTCTAGTGATGAGAGAAATAATCAGCTATTAGAGGTTATAAGTTTTCATGTTTAAAAAGATCTACTTTATTAGAAACATTGCGGCTGGGGCTACTCTTACGATTTGTCTATCGGAGGATAAGCTGTAAAGTACGCGCCTCACCGATGAATAACTTGCCTAAAATGATCTTCTCCATGAAATTCTTTGGCACAAATCATATAAAACTTATCAACGGCATCGAGTGCTTAAAGGCTCGTCCTATTAAGGAGTTCGTAAATAAGTCTTTTAAGGAAAAGAAATTGAAAATCCTACATGCTCCAGTAAACGTGTGCAATCAACCATGGCATATCTCAAGAATTGAGAGGCAAAAAGGGCACACAAGTGATATTATCGTCAACTATCAGCCAAGCTATGGCTTGGAGGCTGATATTGTCGTTAGTCAATATCAGCAATATGGACCTAGGGATATTATACAGAGATTATACCATGTGATCAGAAGCTTAGTGAAGTATGATGTTTTTCATTTTTACTTTGGGAAAACATTATTTGTCTGGGATGATTATTTTGGGCCACGAAATTGGCTTTGGTATTGGGATTTAAGATTAGCAAAACTGCTGGGTAAGAAAATAATTATGACTCTCCAAGGATGCGACGTTAGAACTGCGGCTGAGACAGAAATAAAATACAAGCACTCAGCATGCCACGAAGATAGATGCCCACAATATACAAATTGCATAACTCAAAACGATGGCCAACGAAGGTGGCTTAGGGAGAAGATCTTTCCAAAAATTGATCATTTCTTTTTTTTAAATCCTGATTTAGGGCGATATCTAGATCCAACCAAGTCGTCGTTTTTACCTTACGCATCCGTTCCTATCAGTCAAATTAAAATACGTGAGCCTAAAATTACGGGTAAAATTAAGATCCTACACGCTCCCTCAGTTCCTACGCTAAAGGGAACACCTCAGATCATTGAGGTCCTAGAACAGCTCTCAGCACGATATGACATCGAGCTTATTTTGGTCCAAAATACCCCCTATGCAGATGCCATAAAATTATATGAAGATGCTGATTTAGTAATTGATCAGATTAACATTGGATGGTATGGAGCATTTTCTGTGGAAGTAATGGCTATGGGTAAACCTGTTGCCTGTTTTTTGAGGGAAGAGGATTATAAATTTCTTCCTCAAGAATTTGCTAAAACTCTTCCTCTATATAACCTAAATCCGAATAAGCTTTTAGAATCTGTAGAATCCATTATTCAGGATCGGAAAAACTGGATTAAACGAGGAAAAAGATCGCGTGAGTTTGTTGAGAAATGGCATGAACCTCTAAAACTACAAGAAATAATTTTTGAAAAATATTCGAAATAAACTCTTATTACTGATAATAATCACCTCATCAGAAATATTCCGTATTGAATATACGTTATTCTTTTATATAGATAAGATAATGTATTCGGTTTTATTTTATATTGAAAGCATTAGAATTTTATTTGTTTGGACTCTTCATGCCTATTGAAAAAATATGTTTCTGATTTATTTATGACTCGGGCAGCAACAGAAGGAGTGCTTATATCCTTGTAGCAGAGGCTTGGCGTTGCCGTATTATATCCAGCACCCATCGTATCTACTTTAATAATCAACCTTAGATTAGGGGGTTCTAATCCTGGAGACGACTTTGATGAGTATGTATTTGAGTATGTTTTGAAAAGTATAGTTACTCAATGCAAATGAGAACGTATACTAAGGAAGGATTCCATACTTGATTTATCAATGAAAAATTGTATAGAGGTAGCTGTAGCTAGAACCTGCGAGCAGAAAATGTTTATTACAAGGGACTTTGACGGGACAATAGATAGAGTTAGTAGCTCCCTAAGAGCGCTATGGGGGGAGAAGCTACTCAATGACTCTATCCCGAGACGCAGACAGCGCCATAGCTACAAAGAAAATGGGAAAGTATCTTGGAGTTAACTGGCTCTGTTAAAAATGGTCATTTACACTTGTTTGGGAAAGCGCCTAATAGTTTAGCCCCTTTTGAATGAAGAATGACTTTCTCCCGTTCTTCGGAAGTTTGTATTTATGAATCATGAAATATGTAGGAAGTTGATGATAATTACCCATTTATTTTCGCAATTCTTTATTTTTATTGCCCATTTAATTATGGCATTTCTCTTTACGATTTGTTCGCTTTTCTTTCGTTTCCGGAAAAAAGAGAAAATAATATTCGGGACAACCCCAATCATTTCTTATTCGTATTGGTCGAGAGCATTGAGGCAAAAAGGTTATCCTACGTCTACATTTATGAAGGCATACTATAATATTAACTCGAAAGAAGATTTTGATCTGTTTTTTGTTGAAATAACTCCAAAATTCCTTAGGAGGTATAAATTTGCTATTAATGCATGTGGGTTAATATTCTTACTACGAAATGCAAGAATATTTGTGACAACGTATGATCCCGTATTTTTCAAAAACTTTCTAGGCCGTTTTGAAATAATTCTTTTCAAGATTGCAAAAAGTAAGGTTGTTATAATCCCTTACGGTTCAGATGCTTATATGTATAGTTTGGTTAAAGACCTATCTGTGCGGCATGCTCTTTTGCTCTCCTATCCAAACAATAGTTACGCTGAATGGAATATATTCAAAAAAATTCTTTTTAGTAATAAGTATGCGGATATAGTGGCTTGTGGTTTTCAAAATGATGGAATTGGACGGTGGGATTTGCTAGTTCATCAAATATGTCAAATCGATACTAAAAGTTGGTCGAAGAAAGAATATTATAGTAACGCTAATGGAATAAATGGACCCGTCAGGATAGTACATACACCTAATCACAGAGGCTTCAAGGGTAGTGAGTTCGTCGAGGAAGCTATAAAAGATCTGAAAACTGAAGGACTCAAAATAGAATACATAGAGTTATCTGGCGTCTCAAATCTGAAAGTTAAGGAAGTTATCCACCAAAGCGATATCCTAGTGGACCAACTTATTTGTACTGCATACGCTCTTAGTGGCATAGAAGGAATGGCTGTGGGTTTACCAGTTGTATCCAATTTAGACTGCTCCTTATCCACAGATATTTTTAGACGCTATAGTTTTTTAAATGAATGTCCTATTGTTTCTTCTACACCTGAGACTATTAAGTCAAATTTAAGAGCTCTTATTACTCATCCTAATTTGAGAAAAGAACTAGGGTTATGTAGTAGAAAATATGTTGAAAAATACCACTCTTATAAAACTACACAGTATATATTTGGATCGATTTTCGATAAGATTCTACATTTAAAAGATGTTGATTTAATGAACCTTTTTCACCCTATAACTTCTAGTTATAATAAGAAAACACCCATCATCCAGCATCCACTAAAGAATAATCAACTTCCAGAAAAATACTTTTAGGATTATCATATGAGAAAATATGCTATTATAGGTGCAAGCGGACTAATTGGATCCCATCTAACAAAAAAACTTGTAAATTCAGCTCAAGTATATGCCTTTTCAAGATCAGCAATTGAGGCGGATCATCCCAATCTCACATGGGTGAAGAGCGATCTTCAGGATGAATCGTTTGTTAACTTTATTCCGAAGGATGTAAATTCTATTATATATCTGGCTCAATCAGAATATTTTCGGGATTTTCCCGACAAAGCATTAGAAGTTTTTAAAGTTAATGTTCAGTGTTATCTAGAAACTTTAAATTATGCAGTTAAACATAAGATTAAACATGTAATTTATGCCTCAAGTGGTGGTGTTTATGGACAGCATAATAGACATTTTAGTGAAGAAGATGAAATAACTCTCCCCGGAGATCTTGGGTTTTATCTTGGATCGAAAATATGCGCTGAAATTATTTCAAGTACCTTTAGTCATATCCTAGATGCACAAATTCTTCGCTTTTTCTTTGTTTATGGTGTGGGTCAAAAAGAAAGTATGCTTTTCCCAAGGCTGATCAAAAATATTAAGGAGGGTACTCCTATTTCTCTAGATGGAGTAGATGGAATTAGGGTCAATCCTCTATATGTGAGTGATGCAGTATCAGCTATTGAGGCCCTTTTGAAAACAAAAAATTCTCAAACTTACAATGCTGGAGGTGATGGGGAGTACAATCTCCGTACAATTTGTAACATGATTGGCGATATTTTGAGGAAAAAACCTATCTTTATAACCAAAGATCTTCCTGAAAAAAAAATATGTGGAGATACTCAAAAACTTCAAGGTATTGGATGGTCTTCAAAGTTTCTTTAAACGAGGGCTGCAAAAATTGCTCAAAGATACAGAATAGAATGTGCAGTATATTTTTTTCTCTATTGGATTCGAAAATCTACCTGATTCAGTAATCGATAGTGTGATACATCGTGGGCCAGATGGACGTGGATGGAACGAGTTTTCGTCTCCAAAAGGACCCGTGCTTATGGCCCACAGAAGGCTCTCTATCATTGACTTGAGCCAAGATGGTCATCAACCCATGTCTACAAACGAGAGGCGCTACTGGATTACTTATAATGGAGAGATCTATAATTACTTAGAAATCAAGAAAGAGCTTGAAGATCTAGGCCGCGATTTTAGTACTAAAACAGATACTGAGATACTGCTATATAGCTATTGTGAGTGGGGGACACGCTGTCTTGACAAACTGAATGGAATGTTTTCTTTTGTTATTTGGGATGACAAAGAGAAAAAATATTTTGCAGCGAGAGATAGATTTGGCATCAAACCTCTATACTACTATATGAGAGGCAACAAACTTGCTTTTGCCTCTGAGATTAAGCAATTCAAAGAAATCCCGGATTGGACGGCACTTTTAAACCAAGAGGTAGCTGTAGAATATCTTGATACTGGCCTGTGTGATCACATGCATGAAACCTTATATAAAAATGTCTTTCAGATCCTCCCTGGTCACTTTATGGAAGGGGATTTAGCTACTGGGCATCAAGAGTTGCAATGCTGGTATAAAATAGAGGAGCGAATTACACCACTTCATAATATTACTGATGATGAAGCTATAAGTGGATTTACCGAACTCTTTGAAGATTCAATTCGATTGCGCCTTCGATCAGATGTTCCGGTCGGTTTGTGTTTGTCAGGCGGAGTAGATAGTTCTTCCATTGCCTCTTTAGTTCGATCGATTAGCAAAAGTGATCGGGAAATTCATTCATTTAGCTCTGTTTTCCCTTCCCATGAAGTGGATGAATCCATATATATTGATGAATTGGTTTCAAGTAAAAATCTTGTTTCTCATAAAAACTATCCCACCCTCGAAGGTTTTCTAAAAGAGTTGGACGTGATTCTTTATCACCAGGATTTACCATTTTTGGGAACAAGTATATTCGCACAATGGAAAACTTTTCAAAGCGCCAAGAAACAAGGCGTTGTTGTTTTATTAGATGGACAGGGAGCAGATGAGTCTTTACTGGGTTATCCAGGTATGTTGAACGGTCTCCTTTTTGACTATGCTCGAAAGCTTGATATGGCCTCTCTATGGCAATTTATAAAATGGCAAGCCCATACTAATAACCAATTCGCCCTACAGACACTTTTATTGGCTTTACAGGAACGCTACAATCCTTTGTATACTGCTTTGCTTAGCCTAAAGAACTTCAGGAAGTTTTCTCCAAAAGCTTCTATTCAAAATATTACGGAAGTTTGCTTACATCATATTTCAAATGACTTGCAGACACTTCTTCGTTATGAAGACAGAAACAGTATGGCTGCATCTAGAGAGTCTCGTCTTCCCTTCCTTGATTGCAGATTGGTGGAATATGTCTTGTCTTTACCCATTAAGACAAGGTTCAGAAACTCAACAACAAAATGGGTTTTGAGAGAATCTATGCGTGGCACAAATCTTGAGAGCATCCTAAATAGAAAAGACAAGATCGGATTTGCTACTCCCGAACAAAAATGGTTGGAGGCTTTGAGATCAAAACCTTTTTCAGGATATGTGACTAGCAAACAAAATTTTCAAGAATTTATTTATGCTAGATGGTTACAGAATGAATTTTCTTAAAACTATTATTCGATTATGCAAATTGCCATTAAAATTTATTTATTGGATTTTATCAAACGCAATTTTTTCTATTAGCTTATGTTATTTGCGTCTCCCCATAAAAAAAATAAATCGAAATTTTAGAACGCGTAATAAGAAAGTTTTGTGCGTTTCACATGTAGCAATATCTTTTGACGGGCGTATAAAAAAATGCGCGAATCAATTGATTGATCTAGGAATGGAAGTTGTCCTCGCAAAGCCTTTAGATACACAAGAAAGTAAGAAGTTTGAGTATTCAGGTTTAGACAAGAGAGTTCGAGTGGTCGGTGTAGGCCTAAGTGGTGTTTACTCACATTTTCCATGCCTTTTTGATTTAAGTATGCTGACGTATATGATTTTTTCAGATGCTGACTACTTGCACTGTCATGACATTAATACTGCTTTCATGGGGCTCGTGGCTTCAAAATTAACGGGAAAGATATTAGTTAGTGATCTTCATGAATGGAAATCAGAAACGGTCCAAACCAGTAAGAGCAGCATTAGCTGCTTCCAAAAGAAAATTTTTAAAATATGTGAAAAATTCGTTTTAACGCATAGCGATTTTGTTATTACCGTGAATGAAGTTCTTGCGCAAAAATTAAAACTAGCTTCTAGTTCTGACCGCAAAATTTATATAATAAAAAATATGCCCATTCCCGGTAATCTATACCCCTACGATCTCAAGAAAATGCTTGGTCTTCCAAAAACAGCATTCGTGGCCTATTATGTCGGCCAGCTTGCTCCTTATAGAAATCTCGATAAAATTATACTATCGATTGCCAAATGTCCTGAAGTGAATTTAGTCTTTCAAGGAACGATCAGTGATAGCTATCGATCTGAATTAATAAACCTTAGTGAGTGCCTGGGTGTTAAAAACAGGTTTTTCTTCCTTCCTCCAGTAGTTCACGATTTTATTCCTTCTGCATGCCAAGGCGCTGATGTGGGGATTTTTGCGTGTCACAAGGAATCCAAAAGCATGAATTATTCTTTGCCTAATAAATTATTTGAATATGTTATGGGCGAACTACCTATTATCGCAGAGGATGTTCCTATAGTGAGTGGCTATATTGAAAAGTACAATCTAGGGGTTCTCGTAACTTCTGAGAAACCTGAAACGATCCAGAAGGCTTTGAATTTCTTTTTAGATGAGAAAGAGCGTGCAAAAAAGAAGAAGTCAGTCCTCTTTTTCAAAGAGAAATTGACCAAGAACAAAGACAATAAGCTAGTCTATGAAAGCATATACGATTGCTACACATGAGTTTCCAGACGGGATCATGTATCAAAGGTTTTGGGAAGACGATGAGATAATAATAAGTTAAATTTTATATTTTTGAACTAGATTTTCAGGAGAGGGTAAGGGAGCAAGATCTATAGAGCTGGCGGAGGGGATGGGATTCGAACCCACGATACGGTTTTAAGCCGTATAACGGTTTAGCAAACCGCCGCCTTCAGCCTCTCGGCCACCCCTCCGTTTTCTAGAACTACCAAGGCGAACTTATCGGCATATCAAGCTTTTTGTCAATTAAGAAAATCTTCTGATTGAATATCTTCTTAAAAAAAACGTATAAAGTAGATATATGAACGCTCTTTAAATCATAATGAGATTTATCCCCAAACTACTTTCCAAAAGGAGTACTTTTTTATGGCGCGCGAAATTAAAGATCCCAAAAAACGATTTGCTTTTGGTAAAAACTGGTCCAAATTTTTGTCTCATCTAAATGAGGACCGGATCGAAGAAGCTGAAAAAAGTCTTCTTGAAAAATTGAATATGACTTCCTTAAAGGGAAAAAGCGTTTTGGACATAGGGTCGGGGAGTGGTTTATTCAGCCTTGCAGCTTATCGACTAGGAGCTCAGGTATCTTCTTTTGACTATGACAAGAGTTCTGTAGCATGCACTACGTCTTTAAAAGAAACTTATGCTCCAAAGGATTCAAAATGGTTAGTTCAACAAGGCTCAGTACTGGATAAGGCGTTCTTGAAGCAATTCAGTGAACTGGATGTGGTCTACTCTTGGGGGGTGCTGCATCATACGGGATACATGTATCAAGCCTTGGAAAATATTCTTCCTCTGGTCAAAAAAGGAGGGATCCTATTTATCTCTATTTATAACGATCAAGGAGGCGCGTCCCGGAGATGGAAATGGATAAAGAATAAATATAATACGACCAGATCACCACTCATGCGTAAAGTTCTCACGTGGTATACTTTGTTTCGTCTATGGTTGATTACATTTATTAAAGACTTTCTTTCCTCTGGAAATCCTCTCAAAACTTGGAACCACTATGGGCTTAACAATAGAGGAATGTCGGCGTATTATGATCTCATTGATTGGGTAGGGGGGCTATCCTTTGAAGTGGCTACTCCAGAAGAAATATTGAATTTTGCAAAGATGAGGCTTTGACCTGAGAAATTAAAACTTGTGGCGGAGGCCTTGGCTGCAACGAGTTCGTGTTTACAAAAAATAAAGGAGCCAAAGAAAACCTTCTTTATTCTTAATCTCAGAAAAGTCATTCCTCAGCCCCTTTATGAATAAGTCTTGTTAGTAACTTATGCCTTTAAGCCAGTCTTTAGCCTTATTGCCTACTTTCGATCTTTAACGCTTCTGGACAAGCCTATCTTTAAGACAGCTAGACGTGCCATACATTTCTTTGAGTAGGCTCCTCCATTCCTTTTCTAAGGCTGGATTGGGGTTATCGTTTATCTTTTCCAAAAGCGTATATATTCGATGCTTAAGATAAGCGTCCATGGCCAAATCTAACCATTGAACCCGTTCTGGGGTTAAAAAGTGATTGGCACCTTGTTTACCTTCTTTAAACCCTTTTTTCCAAAGAACATGCTTCAAATTTGCGTGTTTCTCTCCGTAGAGCCCATTGATTAAATCAAGCACTTGCTTTGCAAGATTCATTCCTTCGTGGCTCCTCGGATCCGTCACAAGCGATTCTTGTATCTGATTTACTAACGCTTTCCATTTATGATCAAATGTTTCTTTTGTTTCCGGGGTGGATTTGGCATGAAGCTCTGCTTCAAACGTCGCATACTGGTGGAGCTCATCGGTATTAAGAACCTTTCGAACCCATGCGTTATCTATATTTTGTGTCATTGTGTAAACCTCAATAAGTTTAATAAGAGTTTCCCAAGAGGGGGCAGTGGATTTCAAAGAGTCGGTTACTATCGTTTTCAAAGCTTTACTTGCTTCAAGTAGACTTCGGGATTTGTCTTCCAGAATGTCAGCTTGATGCAAAAAATCCTCAAAAAAACTATTTGGCACAGTGAGTAAGTTCTTGATCTGCTTTAAGGAAAATCCAAAAAACTTCAACGCAATAATATTCTGTAGTTTAAGAACATCTTTTTGAATATAAAGACGATATCCATTGCTTTGCCTAAAAGAAGGTTTGAGCAAATCAATCCGATCATAGTAGTGGAGGGTTTGAACGGATACTTTGGTCAGGCTACTTAGCTCTTTGACGTGCCATTTACTCATAATGTCTCTCCTAATAACTCTCCTTAACTAGGTTTTAAGGTCTCTAGTTAGTATAGGGTCAAGCATTTTTTTTTACGATCCCGTTCTTCCTAGTATATGATAGCGACAAGGACGGTGCATGCGGTCCGCTGAATGAGATAACCTCCTGTTTGAATGACGAAGTTTCTCCCGAATAATCTCCTTAATTCACCTTTGACAAAAGAATCTCTTTGATGAATTTCAGTAGCGATAACACAACCCCCATGAGTCCATCCATACTGACAGCTATTGGTGAGGCCAATAAGGGCTTTCAGTCTTCCTATGGGAGTGATGACTACTCTTCTCAACTTCAAGAGGCATTTTCAACTCTTTTTGAAAGAGAAGTGCACGTATTTCTGACGAATACAGGAACTGCTGCTAACAGTTTAGCCCTCTCTGCGCTGGTTCGGCCTTATGAGTCCATTTTATGCTCACAAGAAGCTCATGTTTTCACAGATGAATGTGGGGCCCCTGAGCTCTACACTGGTGGAAGTCAGCTTATAACAGTTGACGGTGCTTTTGGGAAAATCAATCCCAAAGCCCTAGAACGACAAATCGAGATTAGTGAAGCTATTCGTCCTCATAAACAAAAGCCGGGATGTGTTAGCATAACTCAAGCTACAGAGGCAGGAACCGTCTATTCCGTGGAAGAAATACAAACTATTGCCCAATGTTGTCGAGAGCATAATTTACCCTTACATATGGATGGGGCTCGTTTTGCAAATGCTTTAGTGTCTTTGGGAGTGAGTCCGTCCGAACTTACCTGGAAATCAGGTGTGGATGTTCTCACCTTTGGCGCTACTAAGAATGGAGCTATGTGTGCGGAAGCGGTCATTTTTTTCAATCCAACCTATGCAGAAGATTTTGATTACCTTCATAAACGATCTGGTCAATTAATGTCCAAGATGCGATTTTTTTCCTGCCAGTTTCTAGCCTATTTGGAAAATGACTTATGGATAGAGAATGCCCAACATGCCAATGCCATGGCCATTTCTCTTGCCTCGGCCTTTAATCGAAACCAGACCCCTATTATTAATCCGGTACAAGCGAATGAGGTATTCGTTTCGTTGCCCGCGAAGGTTGCCTCTTACCTTGAAGAACAAGGTGCTGGCTTTTATTCCTGGGGACACGTGGACGAATGTATGTATCGTTTTGTAACCACTTGGTGTACGACAGAAAAAGAAATTATAGCTTTCGAATCTCTCTTGGAGAAGGCTTTAAAGAGTTAGATAGAAGACTCAGAGACCTTCTAGGGAAAGGGTATAAAAGCAGAAAAAGACCTCTTTTTCCGATCAACTATTTTTGATTTGTACAAAATAAAAAAGTTTATTAAAACAGTCTCTATAATCTGGTATACATACAACTAGATGAACCGACTCCAAGGTTGAAGCCACCTAAAGAGAGTAGCCCTTTTATGAGTATAAGCTCGGCCCATAAAAACGATCAATCTGCCTGTTACTCCATAGAGGCAGTTGAGGGCGCTTCAGAATTTTTGTATACATTCACAGGATGCTGGGACACGGATAATATAGGCAAACTTTCGGCCATTTCCTTTCCGCAGCACTCTCATTCACCTTATGAAGTTATTCTGGATTGTTCACAGATTAGCGCTGTGGATACAGCAGGAGCTCTTCTCTTTCGTGATCTTATCAAAAAATTACTAACCCAACACATTCCCTATTCCTTTGTGTCCTGTTCTGTGGAGATGGGGAAAGTTCTCGAGTTGGTTGAGGACTTTTACCAAGAAATTCCTGTTCCTCATGCTCCACCTCTTGGAATATCGAGAATTCTCATAGGAATAGGCAAGGGGACCGAGGGACAGCTCAAGGAATTTCTTGGGCTTCTTTCTTTTTTGGGACAAGTGATGTGTCAAATAGGGAATTTATGCCTTTTTCGAAAGAAGTTTAAGTTTATATCCTTTTTGTCCCATATAGAGCAAGACGGCCTTAAAGCTTTGCCTATTGTGAGCCTACTTTCTTTTTTAATAGGAGTGGTTCTTGCCTATCAAGGAATTACTCAATTAGCACGCTTTGGAGCCGAGATTTTTACGGTAAATCTATTGGCGGTAGGCGTGTTGCGTGAGGTCGGCATCTTAATGACGGCTATTATCGTAGCGGGTAGGTCTGGAAGCGCCTTTACCGCGCAAATTGGAACCATGGTTCTTAATGAAGAAGTAGCGGCCTTGAGAACTATGGGGGTAGATCCTGTGGATGTGCTTGTTCTCCCTCGCATGCTTGCCTTGATTCTCGTGTTACCCATATTGGGCCTTTTTGCCGATATCATGGGGCTTTTGGGTGGCGCTTTCATGACTTACGTATTTCTCGACTTGTCTTTTGTTCAATTTACGACTCAATTCAAAAGTGCTTTAGCGCCTTCGACGTTTTGGGTTGGCATGGTGAAAGCGCCTTTTTTCGCATTTATTATTGGGCTTGTAGGGTGCTACGAGGGATTGTGCGTGCGCTCCAGTGCTCAAAGTGTGGGGCTGCATACCACTAAGTCTGTGGTAAGATCGATTTTTCTAGTGATCGTGATAGATGCCATATTTTCTATTGTTTTTGCACAGTTAAAGATTTAGGAGATCTTATGATCGAACCCATCTTGAGCATTCATAATTTGGTTACTGGATTCGGAAGACAAATTGTGCACCAAGATTTAAATTTAAATGTCCAAAAAGGCGAAATACTCGGTATTGTAGGGGGGTCAGGATCTGGTAAATCCGTGCTTCTGAAAAGTATATTAGGCCTTATCAAGCCCTTATCGGGAAGCATAAATCTTTTATCTCAACCCGTTGTTCCTTATCAATTAGAAGCCTCCATCAGTCGCCATTATGGGGTTTTGTTTCAAGGAGGGGCTTTATATTCGTCTTTAACGGTAGAAGAGAATATCATATTTCCGTTGAGGGAGATTTCAAGGTTGAGTCTCCCTTTATGCAAAGAAATTGTTGGACTCAAACTCTCTATGGTAGGACTCCCTGCCGAAACAGCTTCTAAATATCCTTCCCAACTGTCGGGAGGCATGATCAAACGAGCCGCTTTAGCGCGTGCTTTAGCTTTAGATCCTGAGATCTTGTTTTTAGACGAACCGACATCGGGCTTGGATCCTATATCGGCTACAGAGTTTGATGAGCTTATTTTAAATCTGCATTCATTATTTGGCTTTACGGTTTTTATGATTAGTCATGATTTAGAGAGCCTTCACACCCTATGTGATCGCATAGGGGTTTTGGTCAATAAGAAGCTCATTACGGACACAATCGAGAAAATCATCCAGGTGAAAGATCCTTGGGTGCAAAAGTATTTCCACGGACAGCGTGGGCGTGCTATTTTCTCTAATCCACTTCACTAAACCTCAGGAGTACTAAAGTCTATGGAAACAAATGCCCGCTACTTATATGTTGGTGCTTTTGTATTAGGGTCCTTTGTTTTGGCTCTTTTCTTTGTGCTTTGGATAGGAAAAGACTCTTTATCTCATAATGCAAAACCTTTCATAATTAATTTTGAAGAATCAGTGGTAGGGCTTAAAGAAGGGGCTCAGGTTTTGTACCATGGTGTTCCTGTAGGAATGGTTCAAACCATTGGATTAAATCCCAAAAATCAATCTTTGGTAAGTGTTAAAGTCGAGTTAGACTCCCATATTGCTATTACGCAAGGTACTGAGGCAACCTTACGGTCTCAAGGGATTACAGGATTAACCTATATTGAAATTATGGGCAGTAAAGAAGGGAGTGCGCCTTTGGGCATTAAAAAAGGGAATCACTTTCCGGAAATTCCTGCTATTCCTTCTCGTATTGAAAGCCTCATGCAGTCTGCTCCAGACCTTGTATCGGCCTTGGATGAAGTGGCCAGAGGGACCGCAGCACTGGTCAATAAAGAGAACCGAGAGCATGTAACTCATATACTAAAGGCCGTAGACCGTATATCTACAACGCTTATGGAAAGAGCTGATGCGTTGCCTAAAATCTTGGCTGACACTGAAAGAACCCTTAAGTCTATTGATGATACGGCTCAAGCTTACCATAAATTCATTAGTGAAATGGATAAAGAGCTTCTCCACTCATAAGGAAAACTCGAGAAATCTTTGATAAAAATGAAGATGGCTTCAACGTATTATTGTCCAGCGGGCTCTATGAATTTACGAAAATGCTCTCTGAAATGCGCAAAACCTTATCTTCTTTTAATAGACTAGCGGGGCAAATTGAACGCGATCCCCAAAGCTTCCTATTCGGTGACTCAGAAGAAGGATACTCACTAAGATGAAACAAATTTTTATAAAGTGCCTGTCTCTCACGGTTGTAGCATCCTTTTTGGGGAGCTGCGTTAACCTTCCTGACATCAGGAAAGCCCCTATTAGCCTTTATTATCTAGAGGTTCTTCCGTGTCCAACTGATAAAGTAAAAACCCTTCGAGAGAGATTAAATTGGCAGCTCACCATTGACGAACCCGGTGCTGATACGCGTTTTGATTCTGACTACGTGGTTGTAAATTCTGAAGAATCGAAAGTAAATTATATTAAAGAAGTTCGATGGGTTGCCAGGCTCCCCCTCTTAGTTCAAGAAGTATTTACAACTTTATTTGAACAAAGCAATGTTGTGAAGGGTGTAGGCGACCCTTCTGAAGGGTTAGACGCAGACTTTATCCTTTTGACGGATATTAAATCTTTCCAACTAGAAGTCCGAGAAAAACCCACCATTGTAATACAAGTCTATGGCCGTCTCATGCAGGCCAGTGATAGGGAGCTTATAGCCGCTAAGCTATTTTCAATTCGTATTCCCATAGAATCAGAAACGCCAGGTGATGTAATGGGAGGCTTCGTCAAAGGCGTGAATCAAATAACCGGAGAGTTGATCGATTGGGTTTATGCGTCAGGAAAAGACATTAGAGACCAAAATAGTTGATTAGGGCTATAGCTGCGATCTCATAATCAACTCAAACCTATAAGCATAAAAGTGTGCTCTGCATTTTACTAATGGGCGTTAGGATGGGTTTTGAGTTGAAACCGCATGTAGCTGATATGGCCTGTTGATACGTTCTGCATACATGCACGAATTGAAGTTCATAAATTCAATTTGTTTACTTTTTCAGCGGGAGTCTCTCTTTTTCTAGGAAATAATACTCGCTAAAAAAGTTAGCTCAGAGTACGTTTCGTAAGCAGCAAGCTCCTTATTTCTTTACTCCAGGGTACCCGTATAACCAATAACAATTTATGACGGAGCTACCATCCCGGAGACAAGCCCAGGAAAAGTTAGGGTAATTCCGGTCAGAATGTATTCTACAGCCAGTGCAACGATAATAATACCAAAGATGCGGGTTAGCACATTGGTTCCTGTTACGCCTAGGCCCTTATAGATAATATTAGAACACCGTAAGCATAAGTAGCTGACCAGCAAAACAGCAAGAAGAATAACAAAAACACTCCCTTGATATTCTAGAGATCCTTCAGCTTCTCTCATGCTAATCACAAGAGTTGTAAGAGCTCCTGGCCCGGCAAGGAGCGGAATAGCCAGGGGAAACACAGAAATATCATTTTTCTGGTGGGCTTCTTCTGCCTCTTCTTCAGTAGTCGTGCGAACCCCGCTGTGTTTTGCAAAAATCATATCCATGCCGACAAAACATAACAAAAACCCTCCAGCTATTTGAAAAGCTGCTTGGGAAATGCCAATAAACTTTAAGAACGAGTCCCCTAATAAAGCAAAGGTGACTAGCACACATCCCGCAATGAGCGTACCCTTTAATGCCATTTTTCGTCGAAGCACGGCTCCATCGTTAGCCGTGTAGGTTAAAAATACCGGAACAATAGCCAGTGGATCAATGGTAACAAATAGGGCAATAAAGACTTTTTCTATAAAATCCAAATACTCGATAGACATTTTTTACTTCCTATTTTAAAACAAATAATTCCAAACGTGCACTCAGCAGGCAACTTTAGTCTACGCATAAATCACTGTACCACGTTAAGCAAGTCATATTCTGAGACTAGGATAGAAAACAGCGTCATATCTTTGTTTTTTAGCGCCAACAGTAAGGCGCGTCTAATGGCAGGATTGCCAGCATTTTCAATGGACTGCACAATTTGGAGAGGGGTAAGATCTAAAGATGCAGGTAAAGGGGGAGAACAATGGGTTTTACAAGTTGTACAATCCACAACGGGGTGAGGTGGCGGAGAGGGAGGCAAATGTGCCTCCTTCAGCTTTTCTGGGTGGGCCGGGGCCTTCTTTGCTATGTGCAGATCTCTAAGCGAAACAATCCCTTCATAAGGAATAGGCGTCGCTGACCAAGGCCCCGAGGCATGATTATGGGGTCGTGCCTCTTTTTGAGAAGAAGTGACGACAGTTTGGAGAGACGTAGGAATCGGCGCTAGAGCAGTGGTTTGAATGACAGCCCTTTTGGCAACCTGCCCATGGGGCTTAGGGGGAAGAGGGGCGGCATGGGCACCTACAAGCGCCATGCCTAAAAATAAAAAACTCCACCCATAGATTTGGGAGCGAAAGGAGCGTGCATTTACTAACATTATAGTAATATCCATGTGGCAAATCCCAAGAAGTTTATGTAGCCAATGACGTCAGTAAGGGCTACGAGGATAGGTCCACTGGCAACGGCCGGGTCAAAATCCAGCTGCTCGATAAACCAAGGAATCAAAACCCCTGCTAAGGCAGCCCAAAGCATATTGAATACCATAGCCCCAGCAAGAATAATGGCCAGGGTAGGATCATTAAGATAGGCGAAAGCCACCATAATAACCAAGCAAGCGAAGAATAAACCATTTAACCCACCTACAAAGAGCTCTTTATATAAGGCTCTGACTATATTTTGGGATCGCAGCTCACGAGTGGCAAGCCCTCTTACCGTAATGGTAACCGCTTGCATGCCCGCATTACCACTCATGGCCGAGACCACAGGCATTAACACTGCTAAAAGAACCATACGCTCGATGGACTCTCTAAATAAATCAATCACCAAGGTGGTCAGCAAGGCATCAATTAAAGTAACGGATAACCAACCCACTCTTCTATAAAAAGTCTCAAATAAAGGGGTTTTAAAATCTGTTTCACCCACACCAGCGAGCAACAAAACATCTCTTTCCGTTTCTTCTTCCACCACGTCTACGATGTCATCAGCTGTTATAATACCTAACAGATGACCTTGATCATCAACAACCGGTGCTGAGACCAAGCTATAATGACGGAAAAAATAAGCCACTTCCTTTTGATCCATAGTCGCTGGAATTGATTTAAGCCTATCCTCGATCATATCTTTAAGTTTTTCTGATTTTTCCGCTCTCAAGAGTCTATTCAGCGGAACAACGCCTTTAAGATCATAGTGAGGGTCAACAATATATAAATTATCGAAAGTATCAGGTAAATCAGTAGCTTTATGAAGATAAGAGAGGGTTTGTTCTACGCTCCAAAAGGGAGGAACCACGACAACCTCTTGTTGAACCAGACGTCCGGCACTGTCTTCTGGGTAGGAGAGACCATGTTCCAATCCAGCCCTTTCCGGTGCTGGAATTGCTTTTAAAACAGCTCGTTGTTGTTGTGGGTCTAAAGATTCTATTACTGAGAGAGCATCGTCACTATCCAGCTCAGTAAGAGCAGCCGAGAATGCTTTTAACCCAAGAGTTTCGAGCATCATCGGGCGTGTATTTTCAGATAGATAGATAAGAAGCTCAGGATTTAAGGCATCTTTAGAGCGTTGAACGAGCTGAGCTTGAAAAGGAGTAGGGAGTGATTCTATTAGATCAGCAAGGTCAGCTACGTGCAAATCTTCTGTTAAGGTTTGTAAATACTGGGCATCTCCCCACTCAAGTGACTGTATAACGCTGTCTATAAATTGAGATGAAAGATGGTCGGATTTGTAATCCCCAAGGGATTCTGAAGAAGACGAGTTAGATGCAACGGCACTTCTTTCTGGATATATATCTGATGAAGACACATCTTTGGAACTACGTCCATGGGCTTCCTGGGCCTTCTCGACGTGTTTCGCAGCGCTTTTTCTGACGTCCAATTGATCGCGATCGCTTTTTTTTGCCATGGTCGCGTGCCCTTATTGTTATATTGAAATACTGCCAGAAAGCCTTAGATTGATCAATAGATGGCGCCAAAAGGAGCCCTCATTAAATAAAATAAGGTTTTAAGTGTGTCGATAAAGACTCTTCACAGGCCTCTTTTTGACACTAAACAGGGGATATAAAAATGGTGCGGTCGAGAAGACTCGAACTTCCACAGGGTCTCCCCCACAGCGACCTCAACGCTGCGCGTCTACCAATTCCGCCACGACCGCACACAATTTAGGAAATAATTAAGTCCTAAATTCTTTATTCACACCATGAGATATCAGATCCTCAAGCCCGTATCAAGCGTCAGATCAAAAAAACGCACATTTTCTTGGAAGTAATACGCCAGACCAGGTGACGTAGAAAAAATAGACCAACTTTTCCCGAATTATTTCTTAAAGCTTGACCTGTTGGTTCAACTAGATCTTCTGATTGAGAGGATAAAATAAGGAAGTATTCAGTTTTGATTTTTGAATACATAGTGTCGCTTGTGATATGTAATAATCATATCCCCCGTGTCCACTATAGAAAGAAAAAAATGCGACAAAGGTTCAACAGCTATGCAATAGCTGAATTTAAGACAGTATACATAGCGTTCCTTGCCCCCTTATTAAGTTGCACCCAATGACCGACATCGCCCAAACCATACTCTAAATTCCCCATATCAATAAAATCCTCATTGCAGACCTCAATACTACGCCTTTCTCACTTTACTCCAAGTAAGTTATTGCAAATTCTATGCTTCGAAATGCAATGCAAGGCATAAGAATTTAAGGAACGTGGCCGAATTAGCTTCCGTTTTTTTAAGGCTACCTCTAGATCATCTTCTTGTTACTGATGCCATCTACGTTGTTCATCAGGAGCTTTGTCCTCAAGTTGATTCAGACCCTATGTCTATCTATATCAGGATCAAAGTGGCCATATGATAAGGCATGAAAGTCAGCATCTTAAGAGAAGAACTTCTATCAAAGTTGTTTTTTATCGACTGGTAGGCGTAGCTATGGTAACAAGGGTTCATGCATAATGATCTAAAACCCCTTATCGATGGCTACAAGAAATTCCAAACTCAATATTATGGGAATTGTGAAGTGTCTGCACAATTCCAAAGCCTTATTGAGGATGGACAAAGCCCTAAAATTCTCCTTATTACCTGTAGCGATTCTAGGCTTGATCCCTCTCAGCTTTTTGGATGTGCTCCTGGCGATCTCTTTGTAGTACGCAACGTGGCTAATTTAGTTCCTCCCTTTGACGATCATCCAAGGCATCACAGCACCAGTGCAGCTTTAGAGTTTGCCGTCCAGCATCTTCATGTGAGTCATATCATCATACTGGGACACGGTCACTGTGGCGGCATAAGAAGCTATTTATCTACTCCCTCCTTAGCCGATGCAGATGCCCAAGAAACAAGCTTTATTTATAATTGGATGGAAATCGTGAGAGAAGCAAAAGACAAAGTTTTGCGCGAAAACCAAGATGTTTCATTTGATCAACTGACTTTTGTATGTGAAGAAGAAGCCCTTAAGGTGTCTTTGAGTAATCTTAAAACATTTCCATGGATTGACTCCAAGGTTAAGCGGGGAGACCTCTCGTTGCATGCTTGGTATTTTGATCTGCCCTCGGGTATGATGCGTGGTCTCGATGAAGACCGTCAGGCATTTTCCGATCTCGTTCCTCAACTTGCCTTATGATTTACAGGGCTCCTCACATCTTAAAAATCGCCCCATAAAGATCCTTTTTACGTGAAATAAAGAATTCATCCTTTTCTTTCGCGCTGGGAGGATGGTTCCTGAAAGTAATGGGAAAAGCATCTTCTATCAAAGCCATAGGCGTAGACTGGTGAGATTGACCCATAACATAATCTGCTGACACTGCTAAACTATCCGCCACATTTACTTGGGACACCCGGAGAGGATATCCATACAAATCTTTTTGTCCTTTAAGAGACTCAAGAGGATTAAATCCATACCACCCTAGACATGTTCCCACCACGCCCGCCCGTAAGGGCAAACAGTGACTGTCTATCAAAAGAAGTCCTAGTTTCTCTAAGGAGTGTTGTTTTCTCAAAGCAAACCAAAGCTCTTCCAGGGGCTCAAAAATGCGAGATGGGAGCAAAAGAAGTCGTCCATTAGTATTGGATTTATCCACGCCTGCGTTTAGAAAAAAATTATTCTGACTGATGGTTGGAACTATAGGGAAACTATCCTCATCTTCATGCTGGATAGAAGGGTTTTTAGGAAGCAACTCCCCTGATTCATGGGCCACAATTTGTAAAAACCCATCATGAGTAGATGGCATGGGCATGTAACGATTTTGAGCAATACTCAATAGTTTCGAAGAAATTGCCAAAACACTTTCTTCTTTCAATAAAGGAATTTGGGAGAGAACAAAAGAAGTAAAATTTTCATTTGCCTTGAAAAAATTTGTTTTAATTGCAGATATTTTCATAAGATGACCACTTTAAACAAAAGACAATCGCTAACCTATTTTAGATGCAACAATCAAATACCTAGTAGATCAAGACCATTTTGGACCAGATGGGTAAGGGGGTTTGATTCCTCATCCGTTTGAGGTCCCTTTTTTCTTTTTTTCGAAGACCGAGCAGGGACTAAGCTCGTTAGAACATCAGCAACTTTTTTACCATCTCTCCCCAAGCCACCCAAAAGCGCCGGCAGAATTTGCGAAGTAATATAGGATTCAACCCGGTTAGTATCCAGTAATGTCTTGGGATTTTCCAGAGGTCCTGAAATTGAGAAGCCGATAGAGGGAATATTAGGAACATGCAGCTGGATGTCTCCCGTGATGTGACACCTGGCCGGTTCTAGTTCAAGAGTGCCTTGAGCCAGGATAGTAGCGTTATTTGATAATAACTTGGCGTCTTGTAAGCGTCCTATGCCTTTATCAAAAATCAGTTTAACCAAAAGAGTCTTGAAATCTGATTGTCCGTTAGAAAAAGAGGCATCCAATAGGCCCAAGATTCCCCCAAGAGTATCTGCCGCTTTCAAAGAGTGTACTGCTTTATTTAAATCAAAGCCTCGCACAACGCCCTCATCTACCTGCAATGCAAAAACGCCTTTCAAAGTGCGTAGATAAGAAGGCCCATGAGCGGTAAGATGGGTGCTGGCATTAAGGGTCCCTTGTTCTAGGCTAAAGCCATTACTTTTGAGCTGAAGGTGGCTAACATGAGCTCCCGTCAAAGTGGCCGATACTTCTAGCGATGGCACAGGGGTTTCTTGGAGCATAGTAGCCTTTCCGTCTAATGCGCCACCAAAGAGAATGCCATGAATTGGCCCCATAATAAGGCTGTTATTTTGAGTTTTAATGGAGGTCTCAAATTTTTCTATATGAAGAGAATCCCAAAGTAGTTTCTTAATTTTCAAAGAAATATCCATATCTAAAGTCTGAAGAAAGAAAAATCTTCACTGGTCTTTGTCGTTTGATCTTGCAAAGAATGTTTTGGATGAGATGGGAGATCTTTGCGTGAAGACACTCGAGAGTGGGAAGTTTTATTAAGGTGGTTAAGATCAAGCACCTCAAGACTTATATTTCCTCCGACTTTAGTTTTATGCTTGTTAAATATAGCGAATATCTTTCCGGTAAGGTCTTTTGTCGAAGACGTAACCATCAAGTCTATGCGGTCTAAAGAAGCTTTAAGATCTACTTTTTTTATGGACTCATGGCCAAATAAATTAGAGAGAATTGAATTATTTTCTTGAGAAAGAATTTGAATGCTTCCATCCAGTTTCCCAGGATTTTGAGTAAAGACCCCCTCTAGTTTTAAAGAAAGAAGGGGACTTGTAAGTATGGTCGAAGTCTTAACGTTTGAAAAATTTAAAACGGTTTGGCCTTTAATATGAAGAGAGTCTCCAAAAGCAGCCGTCAATACACTACAATTAGGAAGGGACTCTAATGAACTCAATTTTTGAATGAAGAGGGAATAATTCAAGGTAGGATCCGTTTTGGATGCGTTATAATAGAAAGATCCTTCCATGCGAAGGTCATCTATTTGTAGGGACAAGTTTTTTGCTTCTACTCCTTCAGAAACTTCTCTAAAAAGCCCCTTAAGTAGGAACGATTTTCTAAACAGTTTAGACAGCTCTTTACTTTTGGCCAGATAGACGCCGGCATTATTTCCAGAAAGGCTTATCTCGAAGGAGGGTTTCTTTCCAACCTGAGAGGAGGATAGGGTAGATAGGTCCAAGTGAAAGTGCGTTTCCTTATAGCGAGAATCTAACCCTATGAGTTTGATTCCTGCATCTCCGGATTTGAACATATAGGACCCATTTCCTGTCAAAGAGAAGGGGCCAGATTTAAGCTCCATTTGATTAATGGATAAATTATCAGAAGTGGCCACTATATTTCCTGAAAAGACACACTCAGTTTGATGGGTTAGGCTATCCAAGGGGAGAGGCACGGGTCCTTTGTATTTCACCGAGCCCGAAAGGCTGAAAGGGGAGGGTAAAATAATGCCTTCAAAATGACCAGTGTACCCCATAAGGGTAAAATCAGAAGAGACGCCGAAATCCTCACCCCGTTGGAAGAGATTTCCCTTCAGAGAGATGTTATCGTGTTTGTAGGAGGCTGCCCCTGAATATTTCAATGACTTAAGGGCGTTAGACTCCATGATAGGGAGCAAGCGAATAGAAATATGAGAAAGAGAGTCTCCCGATTTTTCTGAAAAAACAACCTCTCCATCAGAGATCTCAACTTCTTGAATTTGAATGGAAAACTCGTGAGGCTTAGAAGAGCCCTTTTCCTCGGGCGTTTTGGAGGTACTATCAGAAGAGTTAGAGGGTTTTAAGGAAATCGATTTCAATCTGTTAATAAAAATCTTAGGAGAAAGTGCCTCTATCTTATGCACACTAAATTTTCCTCGAAATAACTCCCAAAATCTGATCTGAGCTGACAGAGCTTTGGCTTCCAGCAATAAAGAAGATGGTGAATCAGCGCCCAAGTCTTGGGGCGTTTTATCATCAACAATTTCTATATCCTCAAAAGTAATTTTTGGATAAGGAACAAGCCTAAGTTTCATGCCTCCTTTAAGATTGATCTTGAGGCCTGTACTCTCTTTAAATTTAGTCTGTATGGTTGGTTTAAGGCCTTCTAAGGATATAAAATGAGGAATAGCTATGGCCAAAAGAATAAATATGCCCAAAGGTATAAGGGTGCAAAGAAGAATTTTTTTCATGAGTCAAACCATCTCCTATGGGGGCTTTATATTTTATTATATTTTTCAGATTACTTAAAATTGTGATATTATTTTAAGAAGGGGGTCAGAAGATCTCTGAGCAAGTTCATCTGATATTGAGAGGAAATAAAAGGAGCAATGGAGACCATCGATATCATCGCATTTTGGTTTAACTGCTAATAGGTTGATACTTCTAGGCCAGAGTTAGCTAGTTGGCAAACCCATAGCCAAGTAAGCCTACAAGCATATTATGTACTTGAAAGCTAACCTTCAGTCTCTTTAAACAGCTCATTTTTCGCTTTAGCCTCTCTTGCAGTAAGAGTTGAGAAAAGTTATCCTATTAGTGTAGGGATATTAAGTTGATGGAAAAGGAAACATATAAAATGCCTCAGCGTAAACTCATTGTAATAGTTTATTTCTTTATGGTTTGTAATGCTCTTGGCCACAACTTGGATCCGTCTCTCTCTCCTAAAGAAAAATCTTGTTGGATTCGTGCTGAAGCTAAGGTTCCTACTGGGGTTAAACCTGATCTTTCTCGAGAAAAAAGAGCTGATTATCTCGGACCTTGGGAGAATGTAATCAAAACTTTTAGAAAAATTATCTATGCAAACTGCTGTGATACACCTGAAGCATGGATAAACGAGGGGCTTATAGTCAACAAAGTCCGTTGGATTCATCAGAACAATGGCAGTAAGCATGCAGAAAGAAAAGAAATTTCTGTTGAAGACTTTAAGTTAAACTACTCCCGAATTATAACACCACAAATTAAAAAAATCATTCAACGTCAGGAACCAAAGAGAATCTTTGAGAATAGCCAAGGGTGCATGATAGGCAATGGGGAAGTCTGGTTTCAGCCTGATGGTTCTATAGTAACTGTTAATAGCACCATATCTAGCTCTGCCTCGTAAGCAATCCTTATAAAAAAGTTCGTGAGGCACTTTCTGTGCAACGTTGAGTAGATATTCTATCAAGTGAATGTCTCAAGCCCTGTGAAGAATGAATTGTTTGCATTTCGTAAAAGTCCATAAGTATTGTAATTGAGGCTGATATGTGCTAGGCATAAAAGTTATATTCTAAGTAATGAAATAATAGATCTTATTAAGTATATTATACAAAGGCATTTTAGATGAAAAGTTTAAAGTTTGTTACTCTAGCGGTGGGTCTCTTTGTTAGTTCAGCCTCTTTATCGCAAGCAGGGTTGATTGATGTCTTGGCAACGGGAGATCCGGATACCATCAAAAGGTATTGCCTAAGAGAAGCTAGAACAGATTCTCCCCTCAAGCCAAATTACTCTCAACTAGCTGGTATTTATGAAGGAGATACCTATCTTTCTTTTTTAGGAACAGAGACTCTCAATGAGCTTACCCAAAGCATCATTAAAGGAGAAGAAGAGAAGAAGATGGGAAGAAGGGCTTCAGGAGCAACTGCCTCAGCAGATGGAGATACTCTGGATCCTGATTATCTAGCGGCACTTACTTTGGATGCGGAAGAAAACGGTCACAGCTCTTCTTTTTCTGCTCAACCCACAGCTTCCGACCATGAGTTAGCTTTATCCTTGCAAAAGGACGAAGAAAGAGCGCGTGCTCATAGACAAGGTGCTCTCTCCAAAGCTACCACTGGTGATCTTGAGATGGCTCGCGCGTTAGAGCGCGCGCTTCAACAAGAGGATGCACAGCGCAGTAGGAGTCGCGCTCATGCACACCCATTGCATCAAACCCCAGAAACTGAGAAGGGGGCGGAGACACAAGCCAAAGCCTCTATGAAGGCATTAAGTTCTGCTGTGTGCCCCGAACGATTGCCTTTTGGAATGGACGTCCATGGCTTAGATAAAAGCGTAGGTCACTATCTTCCTCAAACTTTAGACGCCTTGGTCAAAATGAATATAGGTCAAGGTGGACTAAGCTATGAGAATATTGCTGAAGAGATGTCAGAATTTTATAGGCGCATTCGGTTAAACATGGTGGTTTCTTCTGCCCCTGGCGCTCAAGCTACCCCATTAGAAAAGGAAACGCTTGTTAGCTTTATTCCTAGGATTTTCAGACCAGATTTCAAGGGACTTGGCGATCCTTTCAGGCAAATGCTGTCTAGGGCCTGGACGCAAGCCCGAGATGATTTTGAGACAAGAGGGGACGTGCGCGGCATCACTCATATGGGCATTGCCATCGCAGAAAACTATATGGGAGGGGGAACTGACTGCATCCAAGGAAGACGCAATAGGATGTTAGTTGCAGCTATGAGAATAGGAGGAGATAAGGCTGTAGAATAGCTGTGTACTGAACACTAACTTTCAGTGCAACGCGCCCCATGGCCAGTGTCCCATAGGGATTATGTGCGTCCCCCTCTCAAGGGAGGACTGGTAGCCTTGGCTATTGGCTGCATGTATTTGCTCTTGAATTCTTCAGACACCCTAGAAAGTTTTAGCCAGCAGGCATCTAATCCACGAAGCCAAGTATATTTAACCCTCTAGAGATTCGATTACTCCTTATTTGCTCAAAGAAAAGTGAGGGCAGACTCCGTTCGTCACAAAAGCCCGAGCGGAGTCAAAATCACATCATTCTGTACAAATGTACACCATTGTCGCAATATTACTATTATGGAAACTACAGGGTGACGTCGCAGCATTAATTCGTCGTGTTTCTGTTCTGGGTTATACACTGCCTATACCAGACCCAATTCATATAAGCTCTTCTCGTCGTCCTTTTCAATAGTATAACTCTTATCCGTGGAGTCTTCCTCCGATGACGCATAGGATAAATTTACAATCATCCCTGAAATAGCCACTAAATAGATTGCTTTTAGTATAAATTTTTTCACTTTATTCTCCTGTTTTTCTGCTTTCTGGATTACTTTTCATTTTAGCTTTCTTATTTGTCAAGTTTAATAGAAACTTTCTCAATGATCAAGGAGCATCTTATTTTTGGTCCAAATCCGTATGATCCTTGATTTCTTTTCAGATTTTCGTGACACGATAACAATAACCCACCCGGAGTTAGCACTTGTTTCAAGTGCGTTTCTGGATCCTGCTTCCATTCAAATTTCTAAATTATATCCAACAGTTCCTTTAAGACATTTTTTCCATAATAAAAAATCTTTGGAACTCCTCATCACCATAATTAGAGTAGAATACGGATTTCTCAGGATGAGGCGTAAAATCTGAATTTCCTTTGACTGTAGTGTAAATCTGATAAGGACCATGTCCGGGAAGAACTCCTACAATGCTCATATCCTTTTCTGAATGTCCATCATAAACACAGGTAATATAATAGGTCTCCTGTGACTTCTCATAGGACATTTCTTTAAGAACTTCACTTCCTTTAAATAGAGTCGATGTGTCTCCTGTTACTACAAAGTGAACTCCTCGATAGTCAATTTCTGAGTGCCCGGCCAAAAGACTTGCCGAAGGACAGCTGTGTATTTGTTGAGCTGCCCCTTTTGCCTGACAATGTAATCCGAAAACAATTAATAAAAACACAAGCACTCTGCTCCAAATACTGTTTTGAAACGGCATTTCATACCTCCAATGTTACTGATTTTACATACCATTTTCCAGTTACCCCATCTTGCTGCCATTCTTTAGGTAGGTGTTGCCTTACGAGTGTGTAAGGTTGTCTACTAAGAAAAGTATTATTCCAATGGCGATTAACGGCTTTGAGGGCTTGCAAAATGGCCTCTTCGGACTCTGTTACAGCGGCCTTCATTATTTTTTTAGAATGAGGAGAGCGGTCCAATTCCTTTAATCTTTGTATGCGCCAAAACATACTTTGCACTGAGTCCCAAAGGTCTTTAGGAAAATAACTCGGACGCTCCTTTTCATTTTGTACACCTGACCACCGAGGATCATCCTTTCTGTTTTTAGGCCCCCTAAATAGATTCCACCATGACCATGCAAAGAATTTTCTTGTTAGCTGCTTTTGTGTCCATAGCGTCCGATCTTCAGGAAGTTTATAATGCCCATTCACATCATAAGGACAAAGCTCACCTAGAAGTTTTCTGAACAGTCCCCATTCCTTCTGTTGAAAGGTGTTTTTGGTGCCATCAAAATAATCCCATAGATACATAAGATCCCTAATAGGGATAATATGATGGCAAGCATGTCCTTCCTGACAGTGATAATGTGTACCAGCTGGCTTCGTTTCTCTATCCGTTAATCCATATTGACTCTGTGTCCAGGATAAGAATTCGTAGCCAGAATCTAACGGCTGTGCTCCTGGTGCATATGGAGTTGTGATACGATCAAAGTCCTCGATACCTAAGCCAAAATGGAGAAAGAAAGAATAATCCGACGGAGAGGGAAACGGGGCCATATTCAGCTTTCGTCACGATGAATGGAAACATGGGCTCCAATAGCACCAAGATTCTTCTGGATAGCCACATGGCGCCAGAGCACCTGGACCGGCCTCTATCTCAATATTACTGTGGATCCCGACATCTCTTGTCCAGGATCACCCACATTACCGGAAACCAAATGTCTGCCTCAGCAAAATGAAACAGAGCATAGTGTCCATAGGGATTATGTGCGTCCCCCTCAAGGGACTGGTAGCCATGGCTATTGGCTGCATGTATTTGTTCTTGAATTCTTCAGACACCCTAGAAAGTTTTAGCCAGCAGGCATCTAATCCACCTCGAGCAATCTGGATTGACGTAAGTTTTACATCTAAGTATTGCCCTTGAATGAGGAAACGTTCTGGATCTTCAGTTTCATTAATACGATAATCATAAAATCGAACACATAAGCGATCTCGATCCAACCCCTCTATCACATGGCGGGCTGTTGCAATGGTATTATAGTCTCGAACTAATCCCCCAGACCCCAGCATAACTGAAAAATCTTCTCCAGAAGGATAATAGACGATCGCACAGGAACTTTTGTAATAAGTTCGGACAAATGTGCAGAACTCAGGGTATGTGGCCGCAGAGCCGTCATGGGGTACAAGATAGGAAAAAAGAGACTCATTGCGCACTTCTTCTGGCCATGTATTATGTACTATGCTTAATGGCGCTCCCATTGCCGCACTTGGTTGAGAATACGCCATAACCCTGTCAGCATAACCGGTTGAGAGAGGTGTTTTTGTGTAAAAAAAGGGACTTTCTTGGATTTCACGATAATCCGGGAGGGCGCTCGAAGTTCCGACAGCTCGATGCTCTCTTTCGTCTTCAGCACGCAGACATGAGTGACTTCCTCCTGCATAAAGACTTCCTGAAGCCATAAAATACATAAAACCAGACAAGGCGAAGGCGAGAGAAAAAAGGGACTTTTTGTGTGTGAAAGTAAACATTTTGGTCTCCCCTACTTTTTTATTTGAGAATTACAGAAAACCATATTTATAAGGTACCGTCAAATGAAAGTATGACTATACCATAGTCATTTCAATGGCTTTCTTTGAATCGTGGAAAGACAGCATTTCAGGCACGACGATCCAATGGTTTACCACTTGTTCTAAGAAAGCCCGATTATGGGAAACCACCAATAATGCCCCTTCATAGCTTTTTAAGGCTTCTATAAGACCTTGTATGCTTTCTACATCCATATGGTTTGTGGGTTCATCTAGTATCAAGAAATTCGGCTGGAGCAACATAAGGTGGGCTAATACCACACGCACACGCTCTCCCCCACTTAGTTTGGACAAAGGTTGCTCTGCATGATCTGGTCCTATTAGGACCTGGCCCAAGATCGATCGAATTCTTTGGGGCAATATTTCTTCATGTTTGGAAGAAAGCCAAGATAATGGCGTATCTTTAGCAGGAAGCCGGTCAATAAGATCTTGAGCAAAATATCCCCTTCTCACAGCAGTCCCATCCCGAATGGTTCCTGTGTCTGAGGGAAGCTCTTGTAAGATAACTTTCAAAAGCGTTGACTTACCTCGTCCATTAGCCCCTATGAGGGCACATTTTTCTCCGCGGAGCAATCGCAAATTAATATTCTTTAATACATGATTGGCCCCGAAAGATTTAGAAATTTTCTGGGCTTCAAAGACAATCTTTCCGCAAGCCCTGATTTGCGAAAACATGAATCGCGGCTTTACCCGGGTGGTTTTTTTCAAATCTGGCAGCTCTATTTTATCAATCATTTTTTGACGCGATCCAGCTTGAGCTGCTTTTGAGGCTTTCGCCCCAAACCGATCAATAAACTTTTGCATCTGGGCTTTTTTGTCTTCCAAACCTTTCCTATGGGCATCCACTTGTTCTATGAGAAGCTGCTTTTGAGCCAAATAAGGATCATAAGTAAGGCTGTAGGTGCGTATTTCATAGAAATCAATGTCGATAATCGCTGTCGCCACACCCCTCATGAATCGTTCATCATGAGTAGTAAATAAAATAGTCCCCGGAAATTCCGTAGCTAAAAACTTTTCAAGCCAGATAATTGACGGAAGATCTAAATGGTTGGTGGGCTCGTCTAATACCAAAAGATCTGGATTGGCAAAAAGAACTTGAGCCAAAAGAACGCGCCACCTGAACCCTCCAGACAAAGATCCCAAAGGATCTTGATGCTTTTCTCGAGGAATACCAAGGCCAATAAGAATTTTTTCTACCCTTCCCTCCCATGCATAGCCATCGAGAGAGGCGATAGTTTCTTCAATTTGACATATCTCAGCAATCCGAGCCTCATCCCATATGTCTTCTTTTATAAGCTCATCACGCCTCTTAATGGGTGCGTAGAGCTCAGGATGTCCTGATAGAACCGCGTATGCAATGGGCACCGCATCAGCGATAAATTGATCTTGCCTAAGCCAGCCAATACGCATGCCTTTTTGTTTCTGGAAAGTTCCATCGCACGGCTCCTCGGTTCCGCAGATAATCCTCAATAGTGTGGATTTTCCTGCGCCATTCGCCCCTACGAGGCCATACCGCTCTTTAGGTTTCAACAGCAAAGAAGCATCGGTAAACAAAAGTTTATTTCCGTAAAAATGAGAAATATTATCCAAGGTGACCATGAAAGATCCATTCAGTATTTGAAAAACGAGTTAAAAAAGTCGTAACAAAAATCGAACTTTACAAAAATCTATAAGAAAAAGCAAATATTCGTTGGGGTTTGTATGGCTCCCGGAGGAAAGAAAACAAACCACCTGGAAGGCATAAGAGACCGCCCTATTGCGCAAAGTAATTGGAAAAAGAGCATTGGCCTTAACGCTTCAGCAGGTAGCCCACCAGGATTTTACGGGAGTTCTCCTAAATTCCCACATCTGGTTCTTTTCAGGCACGGCTTAAGGGATCCCCAAACGGGTGTGTATTCCTATATTCCCTCCCACGACCTACTTGATCTCCAACAAAAGCGAGCGTATAAGGTATGTGAACATCAAAAAAGGAGAACAATATCACGTGTGCCGCTTTATATTCGTAACTGGAGGTGTTGTTTCTTCCCTTGGCAAAGGCATTGCTGCGTCAGCGTTAGCGGCTTTACTTCAAGATCGAGGATTTCGGGTTCGTATAAGAAAATTTGACCCTTATCTTAATGTAGATCCCGGCACCATGAGCCCCTACCAGCATGGAGAAGTCTTTGTTACCGAAGACGGCGGTGAAACTGATTTAGATTTAGGACATTACGAGCGTTTTACTAATACGAATGCACGTAAATCGGACAGCTTAACTTCGGGAAAAATTTATCGAGAAGTGATTGAGAAAGAGCGTCGCGGTGATTATTTAGGGGCCACTGTTCAGGTTATTCCTCATGTTACCGACATGATTAAGCATTTTATGCAAGATGATCTTTCTGATGGGCAAGGAAAGCCAGATTTTGTCATCATTGAAATAGGTGGCACTGTTGGAGACATTGAAAGTCTTCCTTTTATTGAGGCGATTCGCCAGTTAAGAAATGAACTTGGGAAAGAAAGGACTTTGTTCCTTCATCTGACCTTAGTTCCTTATATTGCTTCAGCTGGCGAAATAAAAACTAAACCTTCCCAGCACTCAGTGAAGGAACTCCAGTCTTTCGGAATCCAACCTGATATTCTTTTATGTCGTACCAGCGTTACCATTCCTCCCGAGGCACTGGATAAATTAGCCCTCTTTTGTAACGTCCCAAAAGCGCGGGTCATCCCCGCTATGGATGTAGAATCTATTTACGAAGTTCCCATAAACTACCATAAGGAAGGGCTTGATGTTCAAGTTCTTGATTTTTTTGGGATTCCCGTAAGCGAGACTTCATTGAACCTAGGTTTGTGGAAGGGTCTAACCCAGATACAAAACAATGCCACCAAAGAAATTACTATTGGGATCATTGGGAAGTATACGCTCTACAAAGACGCTTACAAATCACTCATTGAGGCCTTAGAGCATGCTGGCATTTCTAAAGAAATGCGCGTCATGATTAAATGGATTGATAGCGAAGACATAGAAACCACCACGGAAGAGGCATTTAGTACCCTTATGGAGTCCCTTGACGGCATAATTGTACCCGGCGGCTTTGGAAAGCGTGGCAGCGAAGGAAAGATTAAAGCCATTGGCTGGGCCCATGAAGCCAAAATTCCTTATCTAGGCATATGCTTTGGAATGCAGATGGCTGTGGTGGAAGCAGCTCGACGGCTTTTAAAGCTTGAGAGTGCAAATTCGACAGAACTGGAAGACTCTCCTTACCCAGTTATTGATATTTTAAGAGAGTGGGTAAAAGGAACTTCTAAAGAAGAGAGGTCTACAAAGGACGATTTGGGGGGCACTATGCGTCTTGGCGCTTATCCTTGCGTGTTAAAGCCTAACTCAATGGTAGCTGGTCTTTATGGTTCAGCAAGTCAAATTTCTGAACGGCATCGCCACCGATTCGAAGTCAACATAGACTATAGAGAGGATTTTGAAAAACACGGCATGGTCTTTTCAGGAATGTCGCCGGATCAACGCCTTCCTGAGATAATTGAATTTCCCGACCATCCTTTTTTCATAGGGGTTCAATTCCATCCTGAGCTTAAATCTCGTCCCCATACCCCCCATCCTTTGTTCCTCGGGTTAGTAGAGGCAGCTTGGATTCATCATAAAAATCAGAATCCAGCCTCTTAAATACTTTGTAACGCCCCCACCGTCTGTATATAGAGAAAGGTATTATCCCATGTCTGAAATCCAACGTGAAGTAACCGTAGGCCCCGTTGTTTTTGGGAACGCAAAGCCTTTTGTTTTGATTGCCGGTCCTTGTCAATTGGAAAGTCGGGATCACGCTCTTTTTATGGCTCGCTCCTTGAAAGAGATAACCGATAGATTGAACCTAGGATTTGTCTTTAAGACATCTTTCGATAAAGCCAATCGGACGAGCGTTCGCGCTCAAAGAGGCATTGGCTTTGAACAATCTTTACCCATTTTTGAAGAGATACGTTCTTTGGTAAAATGTCCCATTGTGACTGACGTCCATCTTCCTCAACATTGTGAAGCTATGGCCAAAGTAGTGGATATGCTTCAGATCCCAGCTTTTTTGTCTCGCCAAACTGATTTGTTAGAAGCTGCCGCTCGAACCCAAAAGCCTCTCCATATTAAAAAAGGGCAATTTATGGCGCCTTGGGACATGCGTAATGTAGTGGAAAAGGTCCGGTCTTTTGGGAATCACGATATCGTCTTGTGTGAAAGAGGCGTTAGTTTTGGCTATAATACTCTGGTTTCAGATATGCGCGCGCTTCCCACGTTGCAAAAGACTGGATGCCCCGTGGTTTTTGATGCCACCCACTCAGTCCAACAACCAGGTGGACAAGGAGACAAATCTGGCGGAGAACGCGAGTTTGTTCCTGTTTTGGCTAGAGCAGCTATAGCTGTAGGTGTGAGCGGTGTTTTTATTGAGTCTCACGAAGATCCGGATAATGCTCCCAGTGACGGGCCCAATATGATACCCTTGGCAGAACTGGAAGATCTCCTTATTTCCTTAGGCAAAATTGATGCTCTTATAAAAGCTTAGACCCGACTCTCTGAGCCCTCTTTTTAACAAATAGGAACTTATGATGAATGACATTATTGAAATAACAGGTCGGGAAATTCTGGATAGCCGTGGTCATCCTACTTTGGAAGTTGATGTGCTTTTACAATCAGGGATATTTGGTCGCGCATCTGTCCCTTCAGGAGCCTCAAAAGGAACCCATGAGGCTTTTGAACTAAGAGATGGGGATAAGAATCGATACAAAGGGAAAGGCGTACGGCATGCCCTTGAACTTCTGCAAAGCACCGTCAAGCCAGCCCTTCTAGGGATGACAATCTCTGACCAACCTCTTTTGGATCAAACCTTATGCGATCTTGATGGCACACCCAACAAATCTAGACTCGGAGCAAACACTATCCTGGGCGTTAGTTTAGCGTGTGCTCACGCAGCAGCGGCTGCGGCTGATATGCCCCTTTTCCAATATGTGGGTGGAATCTATGCCCACCTCCTGCCCGTTCCTATGATCAATATTCTTAACGGAGGAGCTCATGCGGATAACCCTCTCGACATCCAAGAATTCATGATTGTGCCTTGGGGCGCCAAAACCTTCGCTGAGGCCATTCGTATGGGCACGGAGGTTTTTCACTCCTTGAGAGATATATTACAAGAAAATAAACTGAATGTTAATGTGGGAGATGAAGGAGGATTTGCCCCTCTCCTTTCCACCACTGAAGAGGCCATAGAGTATATTTTACTCGCCATAGAGAGAGCTGATACAAACCAAAGTCGAAATAGTCTTTATGTTAGATAGCCACGGAGATATATAAGGAAGGCGATATCACTTCAAGGGAGAAGGAAAAGTCCTAGACAGCCAGGAACTGATTTGTTTATACGAGAAGTTAATTGACAAGTATCCTATTATCTCCATCGAAGACGGCATGGCTGAGGATGATTGGGCAGGCTGGCAAGCTCTGACAAGCAAATTGGGCCATCGTATTCAGTTGGTTGGCGATGATTTGTTTGTAACAAACCTTTACGTCTACGCCGTAAGGCATGGGAACATAAATTGTCAATTCAGTATTGATTAAGCCCAATCAAATAGGAACTTACGGAAACCTGAGGCCATTGATACGGCCTGTCGTGCGGGATATGCCACTATAATATCCCATCGCTCTGGAGAAAACAGAAGATACAACCATTGTGGATTTGGCAGTAGGATTTTCCCTGGTCAAATTAAAACGGGATCCATAACTCGGATCTGAGAGAACCGCAAAATATAACCAACTGCTTCGTATAGAAGAACAACTAGGTAAGGATGCTCGTTATGCCGGAAAAGATGTTTTGAAAACAGTAACGCCTTCACTAAAGTTATTCAGAAAGCTTTTAAGAAATCAAGTATTTTTTCCAGAAGTAAAAGTTAAAGTCGGGCTTATCGGGTGGTGGCTATTTTAAGCTTGATCCTGTTGTATTTCTTCTTATCACTTGCTCGTGGGGATCATGGCTTGGATAGGCTTTCAAAAGCTTCAAGATGATCTTCCTCGTGACCCACAAGAATTTAGAAACCCTGACTGAGCAAGAAGAAATGTTATTATACAAAATTAATCTGTTAAAAACCCTATAGATCCTGACTTACTAGAAGAACTGCAGGAAAACGCTTAGAATATTTCCCCCCTAACCACAAAATTCTTCTTTCTGAAGATAAATAACCGAGCTGAACATCCCCTGTATATCTAATTCATTGCTTAGATTTAATAAGTTTTGCCCGCTTCTTTTTCTTTAAGTTTTTATAAATTATTTGCTATAAGGGTTCTTGCACCAAATGATAAAACAAAAGGTCTCTTGATCCATGTCTGAATCTCCCTATCTCCGCATTCGAGGAGCTCGAGAACATAACTTAAAGAATATTGATTGTTCTATTCCAAAGCATCAACTTGTTGTTATTACAGGATTGAGCGGGTCTGGAAAATCTTCTTTAGCCTTTGATACTCTTTATGCTGAGGGCCAACGCCGTTATGTAGAGAGTCTTTCTTCTTATGCTCGGCAATTCTTAGATCTTATGAAAAAACCGGATGTAGACTCTATTGAAGGGCTCTCTCCTGCTATTTCCATTGAACAGAAAACCACGTCAAATAATCCACGCTCAACCGTGGCTACGGTTACAGAACTCTATGATTATATGAGACTTTTGTTCGCGCGTATTGGCGTTCCCGTATCGCCAACCACAGGCTTACCCATAGTCAGTCAAACCGTTTCTCAAATCGTCGATGGACTGAAGAGTTTTCCGGAAGGAACTAAACTATTTTTATTGGCCCCCTTAGTTCGAGGGCGCAAGGGAGAATATAAAAAAGAGCTACTGTCACTCTCCAGACAAGGATTTGAACGAGTTCAAATTGACGGTACTATATATACTTTAGAGCAAGCTCCCCCTCTGTCCAAAACCCGTGCCCATGATATTTCTGTGGTGGTGGATCGAATTATTATCAAAAATGACATTGACCAGAGACTCCAAGAAGCAGTTGAAACCATTTTAGACCTTTCAGGTGGACTTTTGGTGGCCCATAATCCTGATACTGGGGAAGACAAACTCTTTTCTTCCTTATATGCCTGTCCTGTATCTGGTTTTTCTATCGAAGAAATTGAGCCCCGTTTATTCTCTTTTAACAGTCCCCAAGGGGCTTGTGTTAAATGCAACGGGCTTGGGGTTCGTATGGAAATAGATCCTGCACTCATTGTGCCTAATCAAGGAGTAAGTTTGCTTGAAGGGGCTATTCTTCCTTGGTCTAGCTCGTTTAATGACTATTACATTCAGACGTTAGAGAGCTTGTCCCAGCATTTTGGATTTCGCATGACAAGTGCCTATCACGACTTATCAGATGAAGTGAAACAAATCCTTCTTTACGGTAGCGGTAAAGAGAAGATAAAATTTTCCTACCGCGATGGCGTGAGAAAAAATAGTCATACAAAGGCTTTTGAAGGCGTTATTCCTTCTCTAACGCGACGCTATATGGAAACTGATAGTGGGAATATTCGGGATGAGATTACTAAATACCAGGCAATATATCCTTGCGAAGGATGCGATGGTTATCGTTTGAAATTAGAAGCATTGAGTATCAAAATTGATACCCTTCACATAGGACAAGTGGTGAAAAAATCAATTTCTAATGCTCTGAATTGGTTTCAACAATTACCTAAAAAACTGTCACCTCAGTCCCAAGCCATTGCAGATAGAATTTTAAAAGAAATTACAGATAGACTTCAATTTCTTGATAGCGTGGGTCTGGGTTACCTGACTCTTTGCCGCACTGCAGGAACCCTTTCAGGAGGAGAAGCTCAACGTATTCGACTTGCCTCTCAAATCGGTTCTGGGTTAACCGGGGTTTTATATGTACTGGATGAGCCTTCTATTGGGCTTCACCAAAGAGATAATGAAAAACTCTTAGCTACCTTGAAAAGATTAAGAGACTTGGGCAATTCCGTCATTGTGGTTGAACACGATGAAGATGCTATGAGAGCGGCGGATTATCTTATCGACATGGGTCCAGGAGCAGGTATTCACGGTGGGACTATTACGGCAAATGGTACTCCCGAAGAGGTTATAAAAAACCCTAAGAGTCTAACGGGGCAATACCTAAGAGGTGATCAACGAATAGAAGTACCTCAAAAGCGCCGTCCAGTTGAGGCAGTGAAAAAGCTTGTGTTGAAAGGTGCTCGCGGTAATAACCTTAAAAATCAGACCATTGAAATACCTCTAGGGACTCTAACTTGCATAACTGGCGTGTCTGGCAGTGGTAAATCTACACTGATTTTGCAAACCCTTTATAAGGCTGTAGCAAAAGCGCTTGGTTTTCTTCACATGAGACCCCTTCCCTATGATGGATTAGAAAATATGGAGCAAATCGATAAAATAATTGATATTGACCAAACACCTATAGGGCGCACACCAAGGTCCAATCCCGCGACTTATACCGGTTGCTTTACGCCTATTCGTGAATGGTTTGCCAATCTTCCCGAAGCTAAAGCTCGTGGATATAAAGTGGGCCGCTTTTCATTTAACGTAAAAGGCGGACGATGTGAGTCATGCCAAGGCGAAGGTCTTATTAAAATAGAAATGCACTTTTTGCCTGATGTTTACGTCACTTGCGACCAATGTAAGGGGAAAAGATACAACAGAGAAACCCGCGAGATTAAATATCGCGGAAAATCCATTAGCGATGTGCTGGATATGAGCGTAGAAGAGGCTGCTGAATTCTTTAAAGCCCACCCTGCTTTAAAAGATAAGCTGGATATCTTACAAAAGGTAGGACTCGGGTATATCCACCTAGGTCAATCAGCCACCACCTTGTCTGGAGGCGAGGCCCAGCGCATAAAACTTTCTAAGGAACTCTCCCGAAAGTCCACTGGGAATACGCTCTACATTCTGGACGAGCCCACTACAGGGCTTCATTTTCATGATACGAAGAAATTGCTTGAAGTCCTCAATGCCCTGGTAGAACAAGGGAATACGGTGGTTGTTATTGAGCATAATCTAGATGTCATCAAGTGTGCCGATTGGGTTATTGATGTGGGCCCTGAAGGAGGGGACCAAGGAGGCTATATTGTGGCTTCTGGTACCCCGGAAATGGTGAGCTCAATACAAGCCAGTCACACGGGGAAATATCTTAAAAACATCCTGGGGGAAAATAGAAATCAAGAAGCCTAGATTTATAGCATAAAAACCCGTATCCTGTGCACAACGTTAGCTCCCCTCTTTCCTTTTTTTAGCAATGCTTGCCTAAAGGTAATCGTAGAATGCATAAGGCAGAAGACTACACCACTTCTTCAAATTGGATCGGCAAGTTTCTTGTCGCCATGCCCCATTTAGATGATCCTTATTTTCGAGAATCCGTTATTCTCTTATGCGGTAAAGACGAGGAAGGAGCCATTGGATTTATTATCAACCACATGATTCATGGTGTTTTTTTACAAGAACTTCTTGATCAACTAAAAATCGCTCCCAATTCAGCTGTGCAAACTAACCCCCCTCTCTTCCTTGGCGGCCCATTAGATATGGAAAGAGGATTCGTTATTCATTCTGATGACTTTGACGGGCAAGATACACTTCCTATTTTTCCTGGAGTTTGTCTATCTAATAATATGGAAGTGCTTCGAGCCATCTCACAAGGTGTAGGCCCAAAAAATTTCATAGTATGCATGGGATTCGCTTCTTGGGAAGGCACTCAACTCGAGACAGAGATGACGGAAAACTCTTGGATTCTTTTGCCTGCTGATAAAAAAACACTATTTAATAAAAATCCCGCGACCATCTGGAAGCGCGTATACGACACCCTAAAGGTAGATCCCTCTTTGGTTTCTTTTGAGGGTGGTAAAGCGTAATCTCTATTAAAATAGGATGAAGCATGCATACCCTTCAGCCACCTTTTGGGCCCTTCTTTTCTCCTAAAGTGCTTTTGGTTAAGAGCTGGATAAAAGTCTTGCTCTATGGGTTCTTCAGCCTTTTACTGACTGGATTTTTAAATAGTCAGGCTAGTGAATACCTAGATAAAGCAACAGTAACCATTATTTCAAGCATCCTAGAGACGAATCCCAGTACTTCCACCTCAAGTCTAAATCTTATTTTAAGTATTCATTTAGGCACAGGCGTTTCTATGCATGCGCCTCAAGATAAAATGTCATCGCCGGTTCAAATAGAATTACCCCCTTCACTTCATCTCACATCAACAACCTTCCAATGGCCCCCTTCCCGCATTGTCTCCTTTAACGGTCTTTCTAGTCAAATTCTTGACGGCGATTTCAAGCTTCCTATTACGGCAACCATATCGCACGCCACGCCCCTAACTACTCTGGAAGGGAACATTCGCGTTTCTTACTGTTCGAACGACCAGTGCAGCGTGAAGACTGTGCCTTTCCGAGCGACTCGTGGGGAGCCAGCTTCTGATTCTAGAGGTACTCCAGATATTTATACTTGGTCTTATATGCTAACCATTTTAGGCGGTGCGTTTATTGGAGGTATTTTTCTAAATTTTATGCCTTGTGTTCTCCCTGTTATCAGCATGAAAATAACCAATCTAATTGCCAAAGAACTGCCTAACTCAACTCAAAGAAATATCTTTTGCTTATCGAGTTATTTAGGACATTTTTGTGGCATTTTAACCTTCTTTAGCGGATTCCTCATTCTTAGCACAACCCTAGAAATGGGTGGGTATTTCTTGGGATGGGGCAGCCATTTTCAAAACATTTATACCCTCGGCGCGCTTATTATGATTCTCTTGGCTTGTTTTTTAAGTAGTTGGGGACTCATAACGCTCACAGTACCCCAGTGGATCACTTCTTTCATTGCGAAATCTTCACAGAACCATAGGAATAGTGTCCAGAGTAAGAATAATAACCTATTGAAAGATAAAAAACAATTTTGGAAAAATTACAAAGATGGCCTATTCATGAGTGTTCTTGCCACACCGTGTACGGCACCTTTTTTAGGCGCTGCCATAGGGGTAAGCATGTTTTTGCCCATGGGCATGAAAGTGTCCATCTTTTTCATGGTATCTTTAGGTCTGAGTCTTCCTTTTGGCCTATTGCTTCTAACTCATGGAACGCTATTTACCTGGCTTCGCCCTGGCTCTTGGATGGAGATTTTGAAAAAAATCCTAAGTTTTGGATTTTTGGGAACCGCCCTGTGGCTAGGATGGATTTTGTCTCTCCATCTATTTCCCCCCAGTAATTTTAAGGCAATCTCAGAAAAAACCTCTCCATCTGAAACGTGGCATCCTCTCGACTTACCTCTCCTAGATACCCTAAAACAAAACAACCATACCATACTGGTTAATATAACCGCTTCTTGGTGTATGACCTGTTTGGCCAACGAGCTGACTACTTTTAAAGATAGGGAGGTAACTGCTGCATTAGTAAAGGCGGGCGCATATAAAATGCAAGGAAATTGGAGCCAACCATCGGATGATATAACAACTTATTTACAAAGTTTCGGACGCATTGGGATCCCTTTAACGGTTATTTATGGCCCAGGTTGTCCAGGCGGAAAGATTCTATCTGAATTGCTATCTCCTCGATCATTGCTTAATACGTTGAACCACTGCAAGGCGAAAGTCCGTTAAAATTAGTGAGGGTTCGCGGAAATCATACTTGAGCTCTTGAAAAAAAACAGTTACCGTCAATTGTCGCTGGAAGTCTGTTTGGCCGGGCGTAGCTCAGTTGGTAGAACCTTTGATTCGTAATCAGTAGGTCGGGTGTTCGATTCACCTCTTCGGCACCAGACATAAACGGTCATTTTGGGTTTATCACTTTTACGATACATTTCCCTTTTTTTTGGAGTATTATCCATGAATAGAGTCTTAGGAAAAGTCGCTTTAGTGACTGGCGCCGCCCAAGGCATTGGCAAAGAAATAGCCTCTTTACTCCGGACTGAAGGCGCTCACGTGATTCTTACCGATATTCATGAAACGCCACCTCCCTCTCTAGCTAACTTATTAAATGAGCAAAGCAGCTACCACTGTTTGGATGTATCGTCAGAGCTTCATTGGAAAAATCTCTCAAGTCACATTATTAAGACCTATGGGCATCTGGATATTTTAATAAATAATGCGGGAATTACCGGTCTAGGTCACGGACCTCAAGATCCTGAGCATGCGTCTCTCGAAAGTTGGCACACTATCCATAGAATAAACCTAGATGGTGTTTTTCTTGGTTGCAAATACGGAATAGCCTTGATGAAACAAAGAGGTGGATCCATCGTCAACATGTCTTCTCGATCAGGTTTGGTGGGTGTACCCGCCGCTGCCGCCTACGCTTCAAGCAAAGCGGCTATTCGGAATCATACAAAAAGTGTCGCTTTATATTGCGCCCAAAAGAAGTATGGGATTAGGTGCAATTCAATACATCCTGGCGCCATCCTTACCCCATTATGGGATGACATGCTGGGGACTGATGCTAACCTTGAAAAAAAAGAAATCCTCGACCACATTGAAGCAGACATCCCCCTGGGTCACATGGGAACCTCAGAAGATGTGGCTTATGGCGCATTATACTTTGCAAGCGATGAGTCAAAGTATGTCACTGGATCGGAACTCGTTATCGATGGAGGCATTACTTGTGGAAGCACTGCTTCACTTAAAAGTACCAAATAAGCTCTAAAATCCTTCTTTTCAGGATTTCATTAGGATTCCTTTACGGTAATCAGAACGGAATATACGTACAAGATTTTGAGTCACCTCTTCATTATCCAAAAGAAAACTGATCTCAAAACCCTCATCTAGAGAGGGCTTATAGAAATTACTTGTGGTGAACAGCAGATGTTTTCCATCAATAATAACGGTTTTTTGATGAACATACGGAAAAGTGAATGTAGGAATAAGGCTTATCTTTGCGCCAAGGGCAACTAATTTTTCTAGATTGCCTGTCTCGTCGGTTTTTCCTTTTAGCCCTTTGTGAAAAGGATCTTCGGACATAACGATTTCCACTGCCTTACCGCTGGTTAACAGACTTTGAAGAGTCTCCACTATACCTTTGTCTTGCATGCTCTGTTGGTCTATCTGGACGCTTTTTTTTGCAGATTTAAGAGCCATTTCAATAAAGTTTCGAGTATTATCTTGCGGTCCAAAAACGAAAAATGATCCTGGAGACCTTTTACCGTCAGGATGAACAAAAGAATCAAACTTTTTTGTCACTTCTTGAGCTAGTTTTTTATCATCAAAAATGAATAAAACATCGCGGGTGGGTGCATCTCCAGAGGGCTCAGCATTCCTCCATCCTAGAGCTCCAACAAAGGACTCCACATCCCAATTTTGGGTCGTTACGAGAACTCTTTCATCATCGACCAAAAACTTGGCATGAAGTTGAGAAGAAGGATATTCCGGCAATTTTTCAAACACTTGAACTCCATGAGTCTTTAAATCCACTATATTGGTTGTGGCTTGGTCGCTTCCTTGGTGCTGAAAAGGCGTGGATTCCACAAACAGTTGAACTGAAATTTGCTTTGCTTTGTTTTTCAATGCCTGCAGAATCAAGGGATGGTCTAATTTGTAAACACAGCCGCGCAGATTTCCTTTGGCAGATTCAATAAACTCAAGAATAGGCGCTACTAAGGAAACATCTTTTATGTCTGCCTCGCGGTCTTTTGGAGAAGTATGCATACTAGCCAGTCTTTCTTCACTACATAGGGGGAACACAAAGGCCTGAGGGGGCTTTCCATGTGAAAAACTGTAACTAGATACGCATAAGCATACACAGATACTTGCGAAGATAAATTTTCCAAATAACCGCATTTTAAACCTCCCTAAACACTAATCAACTCTAAACTTTCATGGATACCATACATATTTCCTCAAATAAGTCAATTGATGTCAGTGAGGTGTAGGAGTTCATAACATATGAGACACTTAGACCTCGAGAGCAGATGTACGAATGTACTCCATAGGGCTCACTCCCTTCAATGCCCTATGAGGGCGGTAATGGTTATATTTTTCTAAGGCAAGCTTGAGCTCATATCTCATAGTGCCTACCGAGTCAGCTCTAAGCCAGGGAAGTGCATAAAACTCCTCTCTAAAGGTTCTATTGCCTCTTTCCACACCGCCATTGTAGGCTGGTTTTTTTGGAGGGAGGACGATTAAGGGAATCTCTAGCTCCTGACAGGCTTTTTCAAACTCTCCCATAAACTCAGATCCCCCATCTACTTGGATGGACTGGATCTTAAAAGGTGTTTTTCTGAATAAGCTCTTTCAAGAACTTTTTAGCGCTACTGCTTGTAGCGCCAGAATTCACCTGAGCATGAAGGGCTTTAGACTTTCTATCCCAAGACTGGAAGTGTTTAAAGCAAATCCCATTCTTGGTAACCGTCATATGATCTATCTGAACCCGTTCCCCCATAATCATGGTCTTATAGTCCTTATAACACCAAGGTCGAGCATGGGCTTTAAAGTTTCGTTTTCTTTTCGTTCGCAAAGCTGAGAGAGATTTTATGATCAGACCTTGTTCCTTCAGACGATTTAAGATACGGCCCACCGTACTTTCACTAACGGTCTGACCATGATCTCGTCTCAAGATAATGGCTATTTTCTCCTTGCCGTAGGTAGGATTGGCTCTACGAATGTTTAGACCCAGTTGTTTTTGAGCTTCTCCCCATCTGGGTTTGTTAAGCTTTCGAGGCCTTTTAGAAGGAGGCACAATACCACGCAAAAGACGGTTAAGGATGCGTTTTCGTCGGTAATAGGTAGCCCGAGAGATACCGGTTACCTCATGGCATGTTTTAACACAAACGCCTTCATTCTTAAGCTTTTCCCACAAAGAGACTGAGTTTTGATAAAGTTCTTTATACTTTTCTAAAGTTTCTTGTGTACGAGAGTAAGCGTAGAGTTTATAAAAGTTCTTGTGCAGATAATGCATTTGCATAATAGCCTCCTGAGTTTAGTGGTTCCAATTACTTAACTCTCGAGGCTTTTTTGTGTCTTTGCAAGAGAGAATGAACTCGCTACGGCACTTAATGAATAGTGCGCTCGTTCATCCCCTCTTGCGTCTCACATCTATCTGGACTCCAACAAAACTTGGTTGTCTAGTTCTAGACTTACTAGAATAGATCGAACTTCTTCCACAAGACCTCTCTCTATTTATAAACCCAGCAATATACTTATATAAGATTAGCATGAGAAAATACTCCAAGAAAATCACATAATCTGTTCTTTGGAGACTACTGAGTGCTGGAGAGCTCCATAGACGAGGCTATTCATGTACCCTCGAAGCACTCCCCGCTTCTTGCTCTAGAATAGAAACCCCACCTTCTGCTTTATCAGAGAAGGTGGGGTTTCTAGAATTAAGATGCCCCTTAGTTTCGCTTCTCATCAGGCCTTAGATTTTTGCTCAAACAACTCATCCCTCTGTCCGTCAACGCCCTTCTCTATCGTTCCGTCAACCAATACTTCCCCCTCCTTAAAATTCCCTATACCTAGTTCCTGGGCATTCTTGGTTGGGATAAATTTATCTTGCTCTGGCTCCATATTGAAATCTACGCCGTCCTGCTCATAACCTAACACCTCTACATCTCTTTCCCCTACAGCAGTTCCCTTGGCAGACAGAACCCTCAATCCATCTTTCTCTGGGAGTGCTCTCTTCTTCTCTGAGGCTCGTTTTCTCCTGTCATTGTATCGGCGAATCCCCGGCACTAGACCGCTGATTTCTTTTTCACGTAGAACGACTCGTCCGAATAGCTTCTCATGCTGATCCTTCGCCTTGAAATCACTATCTGCCTCTGCTGCTGGATCCATCACATCGCCCTCCTTAAGCTCTCTTCTATTCTCACGAATTCTCATCAGATCTTCTAATGCTGCTTTTGCTTTTTGTTCAGAGTTCTGGAGTTCTTGGTTAAAGATTTTCCTTCCTGTGCTCCTCATGGATTTTGAGTTTTCAACAGAACCATCAACCTCGGGGATGTACTCCCCCGTTTTAACAGTCACAACCGCAGAGTCTGCAAGCGCCGTCTTCAGGCCAAATGATTCTGAAGGACGCCTACTTTCAGCCTTATGTGCCTTTGCCCTCGCCACGACCGGATAACCATATTTACTCACTTTTGATTGATCCTGCGCACCTAATACCGTCTCGAAAGAGGCTACAGCCAATAGCATACTTAATGAAATTATAGTTTTGTTCATAACAAACTCCCTTACTCTTCTTATTTCTTATCAATGGGACTATTTTCTTTTATTGTCTTCTTACAGAATATCAACAAAGGAGCCGCTGTACAATATGTTCTAGCAGCCTCTTTTCAACACGGTTTCTACCTCACTAGGATAACATAGCCTATTATCCCTACCCCATGGATACTGTCCTTCCCTCCACGCCATTTAGGGCCCTTAGTAGCTCAATCTACTTTCTTGTCATTCTCAAGGATCTCTATCTCTTAGAGATCCTTTCCCTTAGGATAAAAATCCCCAGCTCCCAATCTTCCCGCCTTATGGACGTTCCTGGGTTTGGAAACAATTTGATGAGGAACATCTAGTTTTATATTCTGTGATCTTTTCTCTCACTTTTCTGTGATTTAATGGCTTTCCATCCCTGGACGGATCTTCTACACTGGCCTTAGACTGTCGTCGTAAATAATAAACTTCTTGAGTATAGAATGTCTTCATCAGAGCACCCCACTGACATCATCCGATTCGATCATGTAGGTTTACAGTTCTCAGATTCTGACGAATCGGTATTTCAGAATATTAGTTTTCGTCTTCTGGAAGGCACTTTTCATTTTCTAATGGGGCCCAGTGGCGCAGGAAAATCCTCCTTACTTAATTTAATGCACCTTTCTTTAAAACCATCAGCAGGTCGGATCCATTTGCTGGGAGAAGACGTTACCGAGTTAAAGCGCGCCTACTTTCCATATTTTAGACGCCAAATAGGATTCGTATTCCAAGATTTTCGGTTACTTGACCATCTGACCGCCCTAGATAATGTAGCCTTGCCTTTGGGCATTGAAGGAGTTTCTGCTCAAGAATGCCGCCATCATGCGGCTGAACTCTTAGAATGGGTGGGCTTAGGAAAGTTTGCCAGAAGTTACCCTATGTCTTTATCGGGAGGCCAAAAGCAAAGAGTTGCCATTGCGAGAGCTGTCATCACTCAACCACGGCTTTTGCTAGCCGATGAGCCCACAGGTAATGTGGATGACGACAACGGCGTTACGTTATTGCACCTGTTTGAAGAGCTCAACAAAAATGGTACCACCGTCGTGGTAGCTACTCATAATCCCTTACTGGTGGATCATTTTCGATACCCTATTTTATATTTAGATCGAAAGAAAATGTCTCTTTTCCTTCCTGGAACTCTTGGAGAGTCTGATGTCAGGTGAATTACCCCTTACCAATGATCCTGCGAGTAAATATGTGCCTTGGACCATTGGGCTTATGATGTATCTGTCCAGCTTGGCTGTTTTTGTATTCATCATCAGTTTTCAAATCATGGGCTCTTTGTCTCAATCATCCACTTCAAGATTCCTGTTGATCTTTCCGTCTTCTACACCCATGGAAGAGACTCAAACCACCCTCACCTGGCTTCAAGAGCAACCCCATTTAACCCGTCTTTCCTTGTTATTTGGAGATACGGATTCGGGACCTGAATCCTCTTCTGTTGAAGAAGGATCCCCTTTATTTGTAGAAATCGAAACTTCCCCTTTACCCGAAGAAGACTTATCAAATTTTTTGAAAAGTCTGCCCAGACTTTCTTCTACTGTCCACATTATACCTCAAAAATCTTCTTTGTCTTTTTCCCCTTTCACTACTTTTTCTTTTGAAATTTTCATTGTTTTTTTAGCGGCAGCTTTTATTCTAACGCCTTTTATCACCGTTTCTTTTGCCTCCACCACAAGCTTTCTTATCCATAAAAATATTATTGTTCTTCTCTCACTTTTGGGTGCTTCAGATGCTCAAATTGCTCGACAATTTCAAAAGAATGCTCAAAATCTTTCCTTAAGGGGAGGCCTTCTTTCTTATGCTCTTTTAATCATGACCTTGGGTTTGGGGTGTTTAGCATTTTACGGGACGGACTGCCCCTTTATAATCGACCATTTCTCACTCATAGCGCTGACTTTCTTTTCCCTCTTTTTGATCCCTCCTTTTCTTGGGCTTGTTATTTCACTGGCCACAAGATGGACCGTAATGAAACAACTTTCCCTGACCGACTACTAGGAAATCTCTTCCATGGATTTAGTGCTTTTAGACCGCGATGGCGTGATCAACCAATCCCCTGGACCGGGCTATATCTTGTCTCCATCCGCCTTGATCCTTACGAAAGGGGCAGGAGAGGCTATCGCCCGGCTTAACCAAGCTCAAATTAAGGTTGCCGTTATTACGAATCAATCCATCGTAGGCCAAGGAGGCCTATCGAGGGAAGACTTAGATAGAATTCATACCCGACTTCAAGAGCTCTTGGGCCAGCACAAAGCCCATGTAGACAAGTTTTATATCTGCACTGATCCTCCCACATCCCCGACTCATCGACGTAAACCCAACCCTGGTATGCTCGCAGAAGCTCTAGCTGATTTCCACAGTCTAGCTGAAAACACGCCTTTTATTGGGGATTCCCTCACGGATATTCAGGCGGCTCGTTCTCAAGGATGCATACCCTATCTTGTCCGCACAGGCCATGGAGCTCGCCTGGAGGCTGAAGGGATACCTCCTTTGTTAAGGCCAGCTTTTATACACGATACCCTGGCCGACAGTATCGAGCACTACTTTACTTCGCAGTCACCGCTTCCTCCGTCAGGACTTTCTCATGGATAATAACACCTTTGAGGTGCCCAGTGGATCATTAGACCTTTTAGATCATGCCCATCACTTTTGGACGCGGGTTTATTACCACGATACCGACGCTCAACAAATTCTCCATCATGCTCACTATTTTATTTTTGCTGAACGGGCGCGCACAGAATTTTTAAGACTTTTGTGTCAAATCAACAATCTCAGTTTCTCAGCCCTTCCCTCCTTTGTAGTCACCAAAGTAGAAGCTGATTTTAAGCGGCCTGCTCAATTAGACTATGTTATTAAAATAGAAACCTGTGTAAGACGAATCGGTGGATCCTATCTAGATCTTTCGCAAGGATTTTGGCATAATGCCTATGAGATCTTTCGTTTGCACCTCCGCCTTGTATCCACTACTACTGAGACCCATTCGGTAGAAAAAATTCCTTCTGCTTTAGTAAGCGCTTTAGAAGTCTTTTCTGGCGAGCCTCAACACATAGGTCGGCCTCATAAAAAACCATAGGAGTTCGTATGTCCTTACTTTCCTTTCTTGCACTGCCCGCCTCCACCACCTCCTTTTCATCTTCATCCATGCCCGCCAGTGCCGGATATTTGGAGGCGCCTTTAAATGCGAGCTCTATCGATTCTGTAGCTTTATCTGGATCCGAGGCAGTTGCCATGGACTTTTCTATGGTGAGCCTCATACTGCATGCTGATTTTGTGGTAAAGATGGTTATTCTCATACTTTGTGCCGCCTCCGTCTGGTCCTGGGCCATTATTTTTACTAAATATGTTAAACTTCGTTTTTTAGCGCGCCAAACCACCATCTTTGAGGAAATGTTTTGGGGAGGTGGATCCTTGGATGACCTTTATGATCGCATCAAGAATCGGGTCCGCACTCCCATGGAAATACTCTTTATAACCGGTATGCGAGAATGGCAACGTTCATTTGCAAAGAAATCCTCAGGAGAGCACAGTGCTTCCTTACAAGCACGCATTGCTCGAGTGATGGATACGACGTTAAACCGTGAAATGGAAGATTTAGAAAAGAACGTGGGATTTTTGGCCTCCACGGGCTCAGTGGCGCCCTTTGTTGGGCTTTTCGGGACTGTTTGGGGTATTATGATAAGTTTCCAATCCATAGCTGCATCCAACACCACCAATCTCGCGGTTGTTGCTCCCGGTATTGCAGAAGCTCTATTCACCACCGCTTTAGGCCTGGTGGTGGCCATTCCTGCCAATGTGGCTTACAATAAGATCTCCAGTGATATTAATCGATATAGCAACCGACTGGATGCATTTGCCCAAGAGTTCAGCAGTATTATCTCACGCCAACTTGAGGAGACTCACTAATGGGAATGAGTGGCCCAACGCCGGGATTTACCAGAAAGTCTCGCAGACGCCCCTTTGCATTGACCAGTGAGATCAATGTGACGCCTTTTGTGGATGTCATGCTTGTATTGTTGATAATTTTTATGATTACTGCCCCGTTGATGACCACTGGAATCCAAATTGATCTTCCCCAGGCCAAAACCCAATCTCTCAATGAAGCTATTGAGCCATTAACCATCACCGTAGATAAAGAAGGTACTATTTTTATCCAAGAAACGGCCATTCCCCTTGAGGCTTTGACTGAAAAACTCCACGTCCTCACAAACAATAATCCTGATGCCCGTCTTTATGTGAGAGGAGATACGGCTCTTTCTTATGGAGACATTATGAGCGTGATGGCTCATATAGGCACTGCTGGATATACCAAAGTTGCACTCCTAACCGATATTCCCCCTCCAGGAGCCAGGGCCACTAAAGGCACCAAGAAAGCGTCTTCTTCCGAAAAAGTGAGATAGAAGTCTATGTCCTTGGGTCTCATTCTCTCCATCATTCTCCATCTCGTGTGTTTGGGGTTTTTATTTTTTGGGGTTTCCTTCTGGCCTTCTCCGGAGTTATCTCCTCCCCTTTCCATTCCTATAGAAATTATCAATATCTCTGAGCTCAGCGTGGCCCCCAAACCCCAAAGAACACGTGAAGCCCCAGTTCAGGCGCCACCACCCACGCCTACGCCTGCCCCAGAGCCCATGTCCCTGCCCGATCCGGTTGAACCTGAAAAGAAAGAACCTGCCCTCGAAGAGCCCATGGTTCAAGAGGCGCCCACTCCCCCATTACCTATAGAAGAGCTGGTGGCCCCGGAGCCTAAACTTGATCCTCCACCTCCTCAAGAAAATCCCCCTATAGCGCCCCCTTCAAAACCAAAAAGAAAGACTAGTCCTGAAGAGGGGCCTAAAAAAGAAAAGAAAAAAGAGGGAAAGAAAAAGAAGAAGGACGATCCTTTTGATGATGTACTAAAAGCCGTGGAGGACTTAAAAGCGCCGGCAGAACGCCAGCCCAAAAACGGTGAACTTTCCGACAAGACACAAGTGAACGAAGCAGCTATAGTAGGTGAGGTCTTATCTATTAGTGAGCTGGATGCCTTACGGCGTCAATTCAGTCAGTGTTGGTCACCTCCTACTGGCCTTGAGGGTGCAGAAGAAATGATCGTAGATTTAGCCGTCTCCATAAATCCTGATGGAAGTGTGCAAGAAGTGCGCATCCTGGATCAAGCGCGTTACTCTAAAGATCCTCGTTTCCAACCCGCGGCAGATGCGGCGCGACGAGCTGTTCTAAATCCTGCATGCAACCCATTAAAAATACCTGCCCATAAATACAATTTGCTCAAATCCTTTGTCCTTAAATTTAATCCGTCGGAGATGTTCTAAATGGTTTTTCTTACCCGAATAGTGGCACCTAGCTTCTTTGTTCTCTTTGGCTTTACAACTCTTTTTTCTTCTCTCTTAAGAGCTGATCCAGTCATTGAAATCACCCAAGGCAATGTAGATCCGTTACCCATTGCTATTACTGAATTTACCGGCCCAACCTCTGACGACCGGCTAGTAGGCAAGGAAATTGCTACCATTGTGAGCAGTGACTTAAAGCGCTCAGGGTTGTTCAATCCCCTACCTAATTCTGGTTTTATAGAAGACCCTCATCAAATGGGTGCTATTCCAAGATTTTCAGATTGGCGTCTCACTAAGGCTCAAGCGTTGGTTACGGGGTTGGTTCAAAAACAGGGCACTCAACTTCGGATTGAATTTAGATTATGGGACGTATTTGCGGAAAAACAAATTGAAGGGATGGCTCTTACTGGCCAAGAAATGATCTGCGCCGTTTAGCCCACAAAGTTTCCAACGTCATATATAAGCGACTGATTGGAGATGAGGGTTATTTTGACACTCAAGTTGTCTATATCTGGGAATCCTCACCTAATAAAAAAAATAACATCAGAAAGCTTGCCTTGATGGATCAAGACGGGGCTAACCATAAGTTTCTCACCGATGGAAAAAATCTTGTGATCACCCCTCGTTTTTCACCAGTAGGACCTGAGATTACGTATATGGCCTTCCAAGGGTACAAAAAAAACCTGGAAGCCCAAGTGTATCTTATGAATTTGCTTACAGGAACCAAGCAGCCTTTAGGAAAATTCAAAGGTATGACTTATTCTCCTCGATTCACACCTGATGGAAAAAAGGTTATTTTTAGCCAGACCCGATCTCAAGGAACCTCTTCCCTTTATGAAATGGATCCTCATACCCACCAGCTGATGCAAATTACCAACTCCATAGGCATTGATACTTCCCCTTGCCATTCTCCCGATGGAAGGCAAATTGTATTTAACTCAGATCGAGGGGGCAAGCGTCAGCTCTATGTGATGAATAGCGACGGCTCCCAACCAGAAAGGATCAGTTTTGGTGAGGGTATTTATGCAACACCCGTTTGGTCACCTCGCGGTGATTTTATCGCCTTTACAAAAATGCACAAAGGCCGTTTCTACATTGGTGTTATGCGACCTGATGGATCAGGAGAACGTCTTCTTACTGAAGGATTTGTGCTCGAAGGGCCAACTTGGGCCCCTAACGGTCGGCTTATTTTATACACAAGAATCACACCGTCAGATCGTCATGGAAGAGGGGGAACAAGCAAACTTTATGCTATTGATCTTACCGGAAAAATCGAGTTCTTACTGCCCACTCCAGGAAATGCATCTGATGGCGCGTGGTCCCCTATTGATTATCGTTGACAGAAAGTTTATTGCTTCAAAGAGGAAGGGGCCTTATACTAGAAGTGTCATGAAAGTGATATTCATTGGTTTAATGTCTTCACTGTCTTAGGTTAACTCGACTTTATTAAAGAACAAACAAGGGGTAATAGAAATGAAAATTAGAGATCTTGCTCTCATGTCCGCACTTGCTATTGCAGTAGCGGCTTGTGAAACTGGACCATCATCCACCGACGACGATTCCATGAGTTCTGGAAAAGATGCCTACGGTTTTGCAGCCGGCAGCCAAGAAGATTTGACTGTAACAGCTGGTGACCGGGTATTTTACGGATTCGACATGTACAATCTGACTCCAGAAGGTGAAGCCACTATCGCTCGTGAAGCGGAATGGCTTGCTAAGTATCCAAACTCAACCGTTACCGTTGCTGGTCATTGTGACGAGCGTGGAACCAAGGAGTACAACCTTGGACTCGGTATGCGCCGTGCCACCACTCATAAGAATGGCTTGGTAGGTTCCGGTGTTGATGCTGGTCGTATCGCGGTCATTAGCTACGGTAAAGAGGATCCAATCGTAGAAGGATCTTCAGAAGAAGCCTATGCTCAAAACCGTGTAACCATCGTTACATTGAACTAGTCTTTCTAAAAGATATTGCAATGAAGAAGCCGGGAAGAAATTCCCGGCTTTTTTGTTTCCCAGGGCCCATCAAATGCGCTAGAGTGGCCGAGGGTTTTGTGATAAATCCTTCCCTCTCTTAAGGAGTGGAGAGACCCTTCCAACCTAGGGAGAGATGCCGGAGTGGTCGAACGGGACGGTCTCGAAAACCGTTGTGCTTGTAAAAGTACCGTGGGTTCGAATCCCACTCTCTCCGCCACTTCTTAGGTTTAAAGGAAATTATGGGTTCACCAAAGCGGCTCACCCAGCCCACCTTTCATGGCCTGCCTCCTTGAATACCTTTATATCAATCCTTGCTTCACAGATTGAAAGGCTTTTAGGGCGTGTGCACGAGATTTTTTCAAATCAACAATAGGGTTTGGGTAAGTAACGCCTAAAATTACACCAGAATTTTCCAATACATGCTCAGGCGCCTCCCATGGACTAAACAAATACTTGTCCTCCAGCTTTGATAGTTCAGGTATGAAGTTTCGAACGTAGGCGCCCTTGGGATCAAACTTCTGTCCTTGAGTTACAGGATTAAAAATTCGAAAGTAAGGGGCCGCATCCGCTCCACATCCAGCTATCCACTGCCAACTCGCACTATTGTTAGCAAGATCAGCATCCACCAGTGTATCCCAAAACCATCTTTCGCCATGGGTCCAATGCAGACGAAGGTTCTTGACCAAAAATGATCCCACTATCATACGGACCCGATTATGCATATAGCCAGTTTGCCACAACTCTCGCATACCCGCATCTACCATGGGCACCCCTGTTTGACCTCTTTGCCAAGCAACTAACGCGCTCTCATTTTGACTCCAGGGAAATGCATCAAATTTTGCCTGTAGGTTTTTTCTGGGTAATTCCGGATGATAATATAGTTGACTGTAGGAAAATTCTCGCCATCCCAGTTCTTTGCAAAAATGATCACTTTGGGTGTCTTGGCCTACGCTTTGAACTGTCTGCCAGAGTTGGTTAGGGGATACTTCTCCAAAATGTAAGTAAGGAGAAAGACGCGACACATAAGGTTTGGCGGGAAAGTTTCGTCCCTCTTTGTAATGGGACAATCCTTCAAAGAGGAACTGCTCTAACCGATCATGCGCGCCTTTTTCTCCCATGGGCCAGTGAGGTGACATCTTCTTGTACCAGTCTCTACGACCCAGGAGATTGAGTTGGTCAATTCTCATAGACTTTAGTTCATCACGTAAGTACGCTACATTTTGAGGTGCAAGAAGGGGTTTACGGGGTGGCTCGGCTTGCAAACATCCTTTGTTGTAAAAAGGAGTAAACACCTTATAGGGCGTGTGATCATTTTTCTTAATATCCCATGGTTCCCAAAGTAAAGATCCATTGCAACTCTGGACCTCCATGTCCCTTATTTTAAAATAATCTTTGATTTTTGCGTCACGATCTATCCGCCAGGGTTCATAGCATCGGTTCCAATACAAGGCCTTCACATCAAAACGGTCCATGATATCAGCAATAACCTCTAAAGGATTACCCTTATAAATGGATAATTTCCCTCCTAAGGATGCATTGAGTGCGCTAAGGGACTGATTGAGCCACCAACGGCTTGCGCCTCCCATGGCATACTCTTGAGCATTCTCATCATCTAAAATATAGATAGGGAGGACGTTTCCATACTCCGCTGCTTTGGTCAAAGCTGGATTATCGGCCAATCGCAAATCCTGACGAAACCAGTGAATAGCCATAGATTCTTTCATAAAGGTAGTTCTCCCTATGGGTTATTTTTTCTATTCCCCAGAAATGACTGGTGCAAATTCCTCCTAATATAACTGTATATAGAGGATCGAAGACAATGCTCCATCCTATTAGAGTTTTCGCGGAATATCCAACTTTTCATTAATTTTCCAAGATGATAAACGACCATCTTACATGTTCTTAATGTCATCGTGACAACCACCCCATCCTCCACCTCTGGAGGAGCTCGCGATCCTCTCCCCCTTGGGTTAACTTCTTATAAATTTCCATGAATATTTAGCAGTAAGAAATTATTATAATCAAGTTCCCATAGTGCATAGGAAAACCTTCATACAAGCATAGAGCGCGCAACAAATTAAAAAACTATATTCTCCTTGGAAAACTCACCTATATCCATTAAACTTTGGCCATGGAAACCTTGGACAAACATCAGGTTTTTGATATAAAAATATTTTTTTGATCCCATTATACATCGAAAGGAGATCCCCATGATATCCCCCGGACTTTATAAACACTACAAAGGAAATTTGTACCAAGTTTTGGGAATATCACGCCACTCAGAAACTTTAGAAGAAATGATCATCTATCAAGCACTCTATGGGGACTATGCTCTCTGGGTTCGGCCTAAAGCTCTCTTTATGGATAAAGTCCTTGTAGACGCCACCTTAGTCCCTCGATTTGAGTTTATAGCTAATACATGGTCAAAACCGGCCACTGTTCGTTAGACATAATCATTGGTCATAGCTCTAGGCACCAAAACTATCCCTTTTTAGGAACCATCCTCCAAGGGGCTACACAACTCAATCAGCACTCCATTAGGATCGGTGAGATATCCCACCATTTGGCCCCAAGGTTTTTTCACTGGATCACACACTTTTTGAGCCCCTTTTTTCACGGCATAGGCAAAAGATTTTTCCACATTATCCGTCACGAAGGCAATTTCAAAACCTTTTAATTTCTCTCCTAATCGATTTGGCATAATGTCTAAGGTCGAAGTTGCGGCTAAGGTCTCGCTTGCAAAGGCCAAAGTTGTTTCCCCTGTGTCCATTTCTCCATAGGTTTGGCTTTCATGGATAAATTTAACTTTTAACCCCAAAGCTATTTTGTAGAATTCGACCGTTTCGATCACATTTTCCACGTAAATTATAGTGTACCCTAGTTTCATACTTTTTTCCTTCCTCTTCCTTTTTTAAAAAAAATAAATTCATTCTCTTTTCTACTCTAAAAGCTTAATCTTTTCTACATGGCAAAGAAGAGTTGCGAGACGTTCTTCCAGAGGACCTGGTTTCAAAAGACTCTTTTCAAGCCCACAGCCAACTTTTTGAAGAAAAGCCTGAGTTTCATAATTGGATGAATCCCCTTGAGTTTTTATGAGATCTCTCCAAACTTCACCTGTACATTCTTCCAATTCGTCTATTTTAAAATGGGGCACTTTTAGCTTTTTTGACAATCCGTCTTTGGTCTCCAAAGCCCTAGGTAACGGACTATGGCATATAGATCTCACCTCCATGTTCTGAAGAAATTTAGCTGAGGTCAGAACTTGTTTCTTGCCTATTTCATTTAAGCTGATTTCCCGATCATCGTCATGGGGGTCTGTTTGACCATGCCGTATAAAGTAAAACTCGGGATATGAGGTCATAGAAGATCCAATTTTTTCGCTTCGCTTTGAAAGATTTTCATGGTTTCTTCACTTCCCTCAAGTAATAGTAAGACCTTTGTGCTTTCTAAGTTGTGCCAACATAAATCCTCATGTTCATCAGAAAGCGTAATCATCGGTTGTGTGGTAAATCGGTAAAAATACATATGATAGGTGAACGAGCATGCGGGCTTTTGTATATACACAGTGGTTATGGGAATCACCTTATAGGGATCTAACTTTATGGATGTTTCTTCATATATCTCTCGGTTCAAAGACTCCATTATCGTTTCGCCAGCGTCAACTTTTCCTCCAGGAATACCCCAAGTTAAGGGATTTATACTTTTTCACTCCGCTGAAGAAACAAAAACTGGTCGTCCACCGCTATCCAACATCCCACTACTGATACTTGAGACTGAAAATCTTTTGGAGCCTTCCTAAAGCACTTGACCTTATTCATAAACAATATCCTTTATACCTAACTTCACTTTTACATCTGAAGTCTTTTCCAACAATACCTTCTCCTCTGATTGCCCATAAGCATCACTATGGATCTTTTGGGTTCTCTCATAACCATGATTTCCCCATAATGAAATCTCTTCAGGAAGAACGCTTAAAAAAACCCTCTTAGCTGAAGTATCCCTTAACCATTTTTCCATCATAGCCACATATGTCCATTTTCCAAGATGACTAGGCATATCTTCCATCAACGCCATAGATGTAATTATTCTATCCCCCTCCATTGGCCCAGAAATAACCTGAGCAATCCCTTTAATAGAACTGCCCAAACACCAAAGCATGGGGGGATTTTCTTCAGCTTCTTCTCTCTGTTTAGAGTCATGCCCAAATGATTCCCTTAAAGCCCTCACCGCTTTCCATTCTTCCCTATGAGTACAATGCAAAATACGAGGTCGTTTAAACCCGCATTGATCGAGAATTTTTTTTATAAACTCATATTTCCCAAGCGTATATCCTCTAAATCCACCTGATCCCTTTTCAAAAGCGTCAGATTTCGCAAGAAGGTCTTTTTTAAGTCCACTATACTGATCTCTTTGCTCCCTATGAGTCCGTAAAAACTCACAAAACATTAGATTCAATTCAATCTCTGGGTGACCCTCTGGGTATAAATGGAGGTTCACCTCCCGTCCTTCTCGTTTATTAAACCCATGGTGACTTGGAATATTATACTCACCTTTGTATCTATACCCTATATCTTGAAGACCTTCAAAGCAGGCACTTGGATTAGCTGTTACCACTATGATATCAATAATTGGCTTGGCCCATACCCCAAGGATCGATGTAGACCCTACATGATAAATTTGGTGACACCCCCGTCCCAGACTTTCTCTAATGCGCTTGGCTTCTTGTTCAAAGTCCTTTGCCCAGTGGTCGCAAAAAGGAACCACTTCAATCCTATTCTCCATAGTCTTTTCCTTTGTTACCTATTTCGCATTAATTTGTTTCCTATTCCCTATTAAAAAATGAAAGCATCTCGTGAATAACTTCTTTAGAATCTGCCCATGTCCTGGGATGGGTTTGGAAATCTCTTCTGGCCAATACATCAAGAAGGGAAAAAATATTGAGTATTCTCACCTTGGGCCTCCACTGATTGGGCAAAACCACACCTCCTTCCGATAGACCTCTAATAAAAGCGTCTTCAAAACCAGGCGGCATCTTATAGCCATAGCGCACCATATTAGCCACATCCCATAAAGTGGATCCCGAAAAGGCAAACTCCCAGTCAAGAATACCACTAATCTGCCATGGTCCATCTCTCTTGATTACTAAGATGTTCTCCGGTCCAAAATCCCCATGAACTAAATTGCTCTCCGATCGGTTTGAAAATAAATGGTCATAATCCTCTAGAAGGGCCCAGATCTTTTGTACGGTATCTTTTCCCAAGAAAGACGCCACTGCCTCATCTTGTAAGTATACCTTACCTATCGCTTGAAAATCAGGTTGTTTTATATCTGCCTGAATTTCTAACTCATCGTCAAAAAAACCAGGATGAGAGAACTTGTGGCTAGCAATTCTTGCCAAAGCCAAACCTACTGTCAGCATGATTGCTTCCAAGTCATAAGTCTCTTGGCCCAGCAAAAGCTCTCTTAAAGTTATGCCTTCTAAAAAAGACGCTATAGCAAAAGTATATCCTTCAAAGTTGCCTCTATACTCAATTTGAGGGATAGGCACACTGCTGCCTAGGAGATTACCCAATTTTTGCTCACGTCGACTTGATTCTGTATCCCGAAGGTAGACCCTTAACAATCGTGGATTTTTTTCACCCTCAAGAAACACTTTCAGATTGATATTCGCACACCCTCCTGAAATCATTTCATACGACGTCACCGGGCACCCCCGACATCCCTTTTTCATCATACTAACAATAACATCAGTGGACAAATTCTGGGGAAGAGCTGTTTTTTCCCAGGTTGTTTTAAAAGTCATTCCGCCCTCTCATTTTGTAATAAATGTCAGCCACGGCAGATCATTCATTAATAGCAATATAGAGCGTAACCGCAGCCTCTTCATCTGCGCCTTGATAAAATTCGACATCAGTTCCATAGGACCGACTGCCCCCTAACTCTTGGGGGGTCAATGTCCATACTTTTTGCCATAATTCAACACATACATCGGGCATCACACCAGGACCATTTGTGAAAACGCTGTAGCGTTGATCTGGGATTACTAAACGCGAGAGTCCTGCAGAAAGCTCTGATTCAGGAAAAACCTCTTCTCCTATAAAATAGGTATAGGCTCCTGTATTATCACTCTCATAATCGGTATAGGCACCGTAAATAACACCTGGCTCTTTAGGATGCTTTATTTTTTCCATAAATCCCTCTTGAAAAAAACGCTGAACAGTCTTTCCAATTTTGGCAGTGCTGGGATTCATCTCGTCCCCATTACAGGTTCGGCAGAAAATTCCTTCTAGAGTGAATCCATTCAAAGTAACTATTTCTTGTGTCATTTATCTTCCCTCCTTAAGTAAAAGAAATTCTAGCCTTCTTCCTAATAGTCATTCATTTGTAATTTTTTTTCGTAAACTTTGCCCTCATTAATCGACTCTACCTGGAGCAAAAACATTTCGTTTGTCCTCCGGCATTACCCATAATGGAGGCAAATGAGAAAAGTGATTTTGTCCCCACTGAATAATATTATTTTCCATCTCTGTGGCCTTGCGACTTACCCCCAACCATACATATTGTCTCCATCGGGTTTTCAGATCCTGAAGATGGCAGTACTCGGGACTTTCCAAAAGGTTTTCAGAACATCCCAAGACTTGTGCGATTTGACCCAAATCATGCAAAGACCCTCCTAAAGTCCAAGTAGAACCATGGGGCACCAGATGCAAATAATCATTTTGGGCTTGAGAATTTTCTAAAGGAAACCTGGTGCTTGGCATGGCTCGAATATTAAGACCCATTTGTAGATCTTGGAGGTGCCCATCCCGAAAAACATTCCCCAGCCCACTGTTAGTGAATACTTGATAACCAACGGCTCTTGAACTACGAGGATTTCCTATGCCCACTCCCGAGGCATCTATGACAACAGACTTCAATGGAAGGTCACCCACGTCCTCAATCTTTTGAGGCACACGTCTCTCCCAGCTCGGCTTTTTCTTCAAATAGCCGTCTAGGCCTCTCAAAATTTCCCTAGTATTAAAAGAGGGGGCTTTGTAAACTAAATAATTTGTATAGAATTTGAGGGTAACGCTCTTTTCTACTACCACTACCGTCGCGTCTGCATCTAGTAACTGAATCTGTCGGTCAGGTATCTCAAGCTCCTCTTCCTTGGGAAACCAAGGAATATAACGATTAGAGAGATGCATAATAGGCACCACTGCTTGAATATCCAACTCTCTTTCGAGCTCTTGATAAAACGCGAAGGTGTCTTGAGCTGATTGTTGTTCTTCAACAGAAGATTGCTCCGGAGAGTATACGCCACTAGCATTATAAGAAGCCGTGTTTTCAATAGCTCTATCTGGATCGAAAAAAACAGAAATATTATGGTAACCCGCTTTTCGAAGATGGTATCTCCATACCCGACTGACAAGCCCATCGCCCACCACACTCACCGCTGTCGACTTATCTGGATATCTCTTCACAAAATCCTCAGCTTGCACTTTTACGCAACCAGGTGCATTGGACCACCCAGATCCTCCATGCCCCACATTTGTGTAAATCGCAGATTTTTGTTTATCGCCTGGGCTAAAGGATGCCTTAGCACCTCCTTCAATAGCCGGCCGCACACAAGCCACAGTTGTCGGTGTTTCGTCCCCAACGACCGGCCCTTCAGCCTCGATTTTCCAAAGCCCTGCCCAGAGTTGAGATCCTCCAAAGCCCATTGCTATGAGACAAATACCTATAAAAATAAAATATTTTTTTCCCCAATTCACTCCTCTTTTTCCTTCTATAAATACATATTAAAAATACCGCAGAATCTCAGTCTCTCTCCTTTTAAGAGCCCGCGCAAACCCATCTTTGACGTGTAACTATGCGCCTTTTTCAAGTTTTAAGGACACTTTTGGCAGATTAAGTGCCATCAACAATCCTCTTAATTCTTGACGGGCTGCCACATGAGATAAGCTCATATCCATGCCTATGGCCTTAAGATCTAGGAGGGTTAAGCCACTTAAAAAAGTTCCCTAAAGATCACGCGCTCTCCAAACCCGAGAAAATCTAAAGCCAATTCTTTTGCCAAATTGGTCAAAACCTTTTCCATATTTTCTTTGTTCTTGGCGTTAATATTGGTAAGACGATTGCGCAATATAATCCAATCTATAGATTTTTTTTCACGTAACGCTTTGCTCTTTTTTTCTTCCCATACCCATTCTGCATAATGGCTAGGACGGATAATTTCTAATGTATCACTGGCCACTTTCGCGATCACATCCAGATCTACAAAACTATCATTGAGAGGCGTTAAAAGAGTATCCGCACAAGAGTGGGCTTTCCGCGCTAAATAAAGGTTGTGCCCGGGGGTATCAATCACGATGAAATCGTGACCTTTAGACCAGCTAAGGAATTAGCTAAATTTTCGTCATCTTCCTTTTGAGCCTTGTCCAAATCATTTTGAGTCGAAGGCAATAAAGCCACATGGTCGGAGTGGGGCAACTGGTCTTTTGTATACCCATGGTCTTCAGCCGTCTTGTGCCGATTTTCCATGTAGCGAGAAAAGGTACCTTGCCGGGCATCTAAATCCAGTGTCCCTACGGAAAACCCTCACGCAATAAGGAAACTACCAAGTGCATGGCCGTAGTGGACTTTCCTGTGCCCCCTTTTTCATTGCCTAGAACAATAATGTGGGGTCCTCCAGTTTCGTTTTCGTGGTTCATTTATCTTATCCTTTCTTTAATAAAAATAAGCCCCAGCAAAGAGATGCCTTGCTCAAAACCCCCGTGATAATCTCTTGATGACTATCTGTTAAGAACTTTCAGAAGGCAGTGTATCTTTAGATTTTCTGAAAAACAACCAGCAACTCAACGTGACGCCCAAACTTACGAACACCACAATTAACGTCGCTAGGGCATTAATCTGAGGGGTCACGCCCAACTTCACACTGGAGAAAATAACCATTGGCAATGTACTTGTCCCAGGTCCCGACACAAAACTGGCAATAACCAGATCATCTAAAGAAATAGCAAAGGCCAGAAGCCAACCTGATGCTAAGGCTGGTGCAATTAACGGCAATGTTATAAGAAAAAAAGCCTTGAAAGGCCGTACGCCTAAATCCAAAGCAGCTTCGAGCAAGGTGTTGTCAAAATCCGCAAGCCTTGCTTGAACCACGGCGGTCACATAAGCCATAGCTAAGGTGGTATGAGCAATGGTAATGGTAAGGACCCCTCTATTTTCCGGCCAGTGCACTAATTGCTTAAAAGAAACAAACAGAATGAGGATGGAAAGCCCAGTAATCACCTCGGGCATTATCAACGGAGCTTTAATCAGCCCTGAGAATAAAGTTCTCCCCTTGAATCGTCCAAACCGAGTTAAGGCTAATGCGGCTAACGTGCCTAAAATAACCGCTAAGGTGGATACGCAAGTGGCAACTTTCAAGCTCACCCACCCAGCCTTGAGAAGCTGATCATTGTACCAAAGACTTTGGTACCACTTGAATGAAAATCCATCCCAAATGGTTACAATTCTAGATACGTTGAAAGAAAATGCGATCAATATAAGAATAGGGATGTATAAAAAAGCAAACCCTATTACTAAAGAAAAAATCCCCACAGCTGATACACGCTTCATCGATTTCTCCTTCATAAGGGTCTTTTGAAGATGCTGGAATAGAATAATTGGACACACCAAAGCACTAAAGTGGCTACAGCCAAGCACAGGCTACGGGCCAATCTCTATTTACGAAAAACTCATTCCACAAAACCCTTCCTATCATAAGGGTATCGGCCCCACCGAGCAAATCAGGGATAACGAATTCCCCATGGCAGGTATAAATACTAATAAACTCCCAGATATAATCCCTGAAATAGCCAGAGGCACCGTTACCTTCCAGAAGGCTTGTAAGGGACGACAGCCCAAGTCAAAGGCTGCCTCGATAAGCGATATGTCAATTTTTTGCAAAGAAACATAAATAGGAATAATCATAAAAGGCAAATAACAATATATAATACCCATACTCACTGCAAAATTTGTACTCAGTAGCTGGAGAGGTTCTTCTATAATGCCAAAATGAATTAATAAATTGTTCACCACCCCTTGGCGGCTCAATAACCCGATCCATGCATAAATACGTATCAAGAAAGAGGTCCAAAAAGGCAATATAACCATCATCATCAACCAGGTTTGGGACCTCTTAGAGCACCGAGCAATCCCATAGGCCATAGGAAACCCTAGAATAAGACAACAAATAGTAGCAAATGCTAGCAATCCCAATAGAATTCAGATAGGCCAGAATATAGAGATCGTCCCAAAGCAGATATAAATAGTTTCAAAATGAATCTTGAATAAAAGAGCATCTTCTCCAAAGCGTTCCACAATAGGTTTATAAGGAGGTATGCCTATACTCAATTCTGACAAAGAAATTTTAAAAATAAAGAGAAAGGGGATGAAAAAGAAAAGAATCATCCACATATAAGGCAAAAGAATAATGACCGCCTTATGGTTAAAGTATTTTTGAATTAACTGAGAATAAAAACCGTGCAAACGTTTCATGTGGTTAAAATAATCCCGTTTTCACTTTGCCAATATAAGTATACTTTATCGTCCCAAGTCACTGGTTGCTCCGTAAGCCTTACGAGATTAGGCATAGTAGCCAGAATGCGCTTTCCATTGCGTAAATCCACATGATAAATAGATACATCCCCTAAGTATTCAATATCATGCACTATGCCTTGAGCCATATTTTCCGCAAGATCCTCTTTTGCCAAAATAGGCGTCCTAGAAATTTTTATTTTTTCCGGCCTCACCCCTACAGTCACTTGAGCTCCTGGTGGCACTGTTGCTGAATGACTCACCCGTAATACATGACTCAGATCTTCACTTTGTACCAAAGTGGAGTCTGGTGTATCTTCCACCACAATCCCTTCAAATAAGTTTATGGAACCAATAAAATCAGCCACAAAGCGAGAGTTGGGAAATTCATATATCTCATGTGGGGTGCCTACTTGACGAATTTGACCTTCTTCCATAACCCCCAATCGAGTGGACATGGTCATGGATTCTTCTTGATCATGACTGACCATAATAAAGGTAATACCCACCCGTTCTTGAATAGTTACAAGTTCTAATTGTGTTCTTTCTTTGAGCTTTTTATCCAACGACGCCAATGGCTCGTCCAACAAAAGAAGTTTTGGTTGTTTTACCAAACTGCGCGCCAAAGCCACTCTTTGACGCTGACCTCCGGATAGCTGATGGGGCATTCTTTTCTTGTACCCAGACATTTGCACCAGTTCTAGCCCATTTTCTAAGCGCTCTTTTATTTCTTTTCGGGATAATTTTTCTTGTTTAAGACCAAAAGCCACATTCTGCTCAACAGTCATATGGGGGAATAAAGCATAGGATTGAAACATCATGTTGACTGGGCGTTCATAAGGAGGAATATGACTCATATCCATGCCATCGATAAAGATTTTTCCACTTGTTGGCGCCTCGAAACCCGCCAACATACGTAAAAGGGTGGTTTTGCCGCACCCGGATCCTCCTAAAATAGAAAAAAATTCGCCTTGATAGATAGACAAGCTTAGATTGCTCATAGCCACAACCCCATCAAATTCCTTTGAAACGTTCTCAAGACGGATGTAGGGCTTCGCCTTAGGATCTTGCCAAGGCTCCATCTTTAGGTTTCTTTTGGGTGATTTTGATGCCACTTTAACTCCTTCCAGGATAGGTTATTTCGTCGCTAAACACCTGTTTTAATCCGTATCCACATACGCGAACGCCACCTCTCAAAGTTCGGCGGCGCGCTTTGACTCACATATAGCCGCTTCATGACCGCAGCCGAGGGGTAAATATTAGGGTTATTTTTAACCGCATCATCTACATAAGGCAGAGAAGCTTTGTTTGGGTTCGCATAGTAAACATAATTGGTTATGCGCCCAATAATCTGCGGACGCAAAATAAAATCAATAAATTTATAGGCGTTTTCCAAATGGGGCGCATCCTTGGGGATGGCCATAACCTCAAACCAAATCTCCGCCCCTTCCTTGGGTATGGAGTACTTGATAGAGGTGTTTTTATTAAGTTCTTGCGCCCGCAAAGACGCCTGGAACACATCCCCAGACCATCCGAGCGCCAAGCAAGTCTCTCCCGTCGCGAGATCTTCGATAAGGCCACTGGACGTAAACTTACGAATCATAGGCCGCAAGATCTTTAGCGTCTCAATAGCCGTCTTTAGCTCTTCTTTTGTAGCTGTGCTGGGCTGCACACCTTGATACATTAACAATGCATTAAAAACGTCCAAGGCACTTGATTGAAAAGAAATACCCGACCCTTCAAAATGCTTTAAAACTTCCGGATCAAATAGAATCCTAAAGCTCTGGGCCAACGCGTCAATGTCCTCCCCTGGCCAAGCTTTTTCTAAGCACGTTTTATTATATGCAACCCCAATGGTTCCCCAAAAATAAGGGATGCCATAGGTATTCCCAGGATCAATTTCTTGAAGACGCCCTAGGATAGCACTATCCAGATTTTTATAGTTTGGCAATCTGCGGACGTCTATTTCATGATAAATGCCAGCTTTGATTTGTCGTGCGAAAAAAGGATTGGCAGAGGGGAAAACCACATCATACCCTGCACTACCCAGAAGAAGCTTAGACTCTAGAACCTCATCACTATCATAAACGTCATAGTTAACAGTAATGCCGGTCTCTTCTTCAAAATCCTTGATAACTTGGGGGTCAATATTGTCCGCCCAATTATAAATATTCAACAAAGACTTCTCAGCTGGACTCTCCTGAAATCCCAGTCCTACCATCATAACCAAACATAAAATTGCCCACCGCAAAACTGCGCTAAGCGAGCTATTCAGTCTCTCCTTGACCTTCTTATATAGCATGAGAATTACCCCTATCTACCTTGGAACTTCTGCATCAAGGATATCCTAACTGCAGCAGATGAAAGTTTCTCAATGTCTTTTCTTACACATAAGTCCATCTAATTATGTCCATCGTTTCTTCTTTAATAAAGAGAATAAGCCGTCAGCCAGACTATAGCAATTTAGGGACTTTGTACAAGTAAATAAGCCCGTACCCGCCTCATAAACTAGAGGGGATGATTCACCATACGTTCCATATAAATCTGACAAGAAAAATACCATGGTCTTATTTATTTTAGCCCCACTCTGAGCGATCCCATCCCACTAAAAAAGGATGGGTTGTGTTATTGGCAATTTCAACTACAATTAGGGAAAAAGGATGATGCCTATGGTGAAGAGTCTCGTCAAAATAGAGCTTTGACAACGCCTTCCAAAACGCGCAACTTTCTTGCTAGGGTCTGTTCTTAGGGTTATCCTTTGGAAATAGAGATCACATCTTGCTCGCTCAACCAAGAGATCCCCATCTTATCCGCATTCTAGTCTTGGAAGGAGGGGGTATCTGTGGGATCTTGTCCGCCCGAATTTTGCAAGAAATTGAATCTAGAGCCCAACGTCCCATAAGCGAGCTCTTTGACGTCATCGTAGGCTCGTCAACGGGCTCTATCCAAGCCGCTCTCACGACCCCTATTCCCCATACCAAGACGCCTGCCTATGCTGCAAAAGACATTCTGGATTTTTATTCTACTTATGCCAAAGAAGTTCTAACCCCTTCTTGGTGGCGCTGCATTATGACCTTAATGGCTTAATATCGCCTCTTCTCTAGTCATAAAAATGTTAACAAGATATTAACAAAAATCCTAGGTACTCACCTGGCTAGATCAATCTCTCACGAAACTCATTATTCCAGCTTATGATTCCATACGTCTGATGTATATCTTTTCCAAAGTAACCAAAGTCCGCACAGTCCCACCCTCCTCAAAGATGTGGTTATGGCAAGCACCTCTATTCCCAATATATTTCCAGCCTTCCCATGGCTTTTCCAGGACGGAATCCATTACCTGACCGATCCCTTACTCACGGCAAACGACCCTGTCACTATAGCTCTTATTTATACTGATATGATCTATCCCAAGACTCCCAAATTATTAGTGTCCTTCGGCTCTGGAATAATAGATGCACAAAGTACTCTCAAGACCAATCCGTATCAAGGGTTGATCCAAGGTCCCTCCACTTGGATCAAGATGATTTTCCAAGGAAATGAAGATAAACTAAACGCGCTTATGGAAGAATTAAGAAAGCATAATGGCTTTGGCCTAGAGTTCTATTTTCGCTTCAACCCCCGATTGCCCCAAAGCGAATCAGATCATCTTAATGCGTCAGCCCAGAACATTTTCAATCTTACAGCTACGGCTGATGCGTATATTATAAAGCACTCACAAGAAATAGACCAAGTGGTTCATCTTCTTCTTACCACCCATGGGGTTGCAACATAAAATGTCCTTCCCCATTCTTTAAGAAGGCGTCTTCATAGGACTCCCTACAAAGACGCTATCCTTAATTTCGCTTGCCAATCAGTTAGTAAATTCGAGATCTAGCTTTATAGCCGATTTTCCTAACTTAGCCCTATGGGCCTCCATTGTTCGGAAGCTTGCTTGACCATAAGACCTCATAGGATTAGCAGCAAAGTTAACGGTTCTAAGAGCAGTATGCCATTCTAAACCCTCTGCCAAATAAACAGCATCCGGAGCTTCCAAGCCCGTTGATTCAAGAGTCAATTCCACAAGACGCGGGCAACCAGCAAGAAAAATCTTCAAAGCTTCTCCACTACCCGAGAGCGAATTTTCCTTCACACTCACTTTCTCCAATGGCGAGTTACCCAAATCCACCAACCATGCCTGAAATTGTGGAGATAGAATACCATTGTCTTCCAGAAATAGGGTTTTTAACGCTCTAAGGTTAGTTAATTCTACAGAAAGTGAAACACAAGATAGGTGCTCCAAAGTTTGGGGCATCTTCCTAAAATCTAATGGGGTATCACCAAAATTCCCCCATATAGTTAAAGAGAGAAGATTGGGAAATATGCCTCCCCAACCGTCAAAGAAACCCGGTGCACCAGATCCTGGGCAATCTAGGGATTCAAGGGTCAAATGAGTAAGATTTGGATAAACTCTTTCTTTAAAGAGCCTGGCCATTTGAGGTGCCCCCTCTTGCATTGACAGTTCTTTAATAGAACACCCAGAGGAAGCTGAGAAATCAATAGGAGCCCCAGAATTCTTAAAGCATAACTTTTCAAGAGCGGGGAATTGGACACCTAGAAAACCCTGGGCAAGAGGATGAGATGCGTCAACATTTGATAGTATCAAGGTTTTTAGGCCCAACAGTGGCCGAGGTGATCGTGATAAAATATCCCAAGCTCTATTGGAGGAAACCTCTAAATGCCTAACTCCTTGAATCTGGAACGTCCTATCGCCCGAAAACCCAAGGTTACTTACCAAACTCGCTAAACTACGTATATCAAGAGATGGTGAAGCCCCTCCAAAGCGCCAAAAACCGGGACAAATATGAACCAAGGAAGCGTCTATAATCTGCTTCCACTTCCTTGATGTTTCTCTTGTTTTATAAACATCTTTAAGGTTTTGAACATTATTGTCTATCAAGAATTTGAAAATAGTTATACTTATCTCTGAAGAAAGCTGAGATATAAAATCAATCTCAGAAGATACCGCTGGACTTACGCTTCTCTCCCAATCCCGCTCAGCGTCCCCCATATAAACACCACTATCAGGAAACCCACGCATCCTTTTGTGCCGGGCGGAGTTTCCCGTACCATTTAGGCTCTCCGTAAACGCCTCTAAGGCCTGCCGTTTGGACTCAAGTCCACCCATGGCCCCACCGCTTAACTCACCCAAAATAAAACAAGCAGCAATACTCACCCCCATAAGGGTCCTGGACACTAAATTCATCTTTTCACAATCTAAAATAGGTTAATAAATATTCTAAAAAATTAAATATACTCTATATGCTGAATATGCGGACAATATATACCGTCAGCTTGGAAATATTACAATCTTAGGTTCTTAATAAAGAAATGAATAAATAGAGAATGATATCTCGTATATTTTATAATATACTGTATAGAAACATATAAAAAATTATTTATTTTTTAAATAGTTAATGTGTTTGTGACTTTAATTTTCACTATCTGTAGGTTTGTAATACCCAAAGCGGTTTTTAGAGAATTAATATCCCCTTTCTTCTTTGATCACTTCGGTAATAATAGTCTCTTAAAGCAAGCATCTTTCCATGCTAAAATTAGCTTTAGCAAACATAAGCATGGATTCTGGGTTCCAGTCTTGCAAAGTAAACCTCAACAGCATTTAATAGACCATAAGCTTGAGCCCGGCTATGAATGCCTCCACCGTATGCGTGAGACTCAGTGAGTTCTGATCCCGAAGGTTGAATGCTCATTTCAAGCATATCCCCCTTAGATTCGCCAGGACTTCTGGAGACCATTAATTGATCCAACTCTTTCGTGGACATTCCCATCTTGATCGTCTCTCTGTCCGAGTCCTTCATCCATGTCTTGCCCATGCGTTCTCCTGTTCCGCTCCTATTTTTTCTATAGCTTGCTCTAAATCGGTAAACTGTCTTCTCACCCTTGCCAAGGGGGCCAGTAGTCCCTTTAGATGCCCTATGATAAGCGCTTCCACACCAGAAACCAGATTCTTACACTGACTTAGCTCAGCCCCTAGGCTTTGGTAAAAGCTCCATGGAGTTCTGCCCATAGCCAAAAAGACTGCCCTGTGCCTCTTGTCCCTCTTCCGGTGCCGGAGTTCGAGAGACGGTGCTGGCGACTCCTTTCCAGTCCCAAAGGTAAATTCCTGGGAGTCTGCTGTAGATTTACGGGTTATAGGGATTGAATTTAGATTAAGCGAGAATTTCTCATTCAGCCACATAAAAGGAGAGAGTCGAGCCGCGGGATCTGTTTTTAATAACGAAGGATACGCCGAAGCCCAAAACGTTTCCAAAAGGCCACCCATGGTTTCAAGACCTCTTTTTAATCCTTGCAGACCATAAAGCTCGTACCATGCCTCTATAAGCCAGGCCATTACTTGCAGATCTTTCCCCTTGGACTCCAAAGCCATGAGGCAATTTGACGTTCTACCTCTTTAAAATCTGATTTTAAGCCTTCCTCGTTGCCACGCCTTGGGGTAACTGGGGATCATCGGCGCGCCTTGCTTCTAATAGACTCATAGATACCCGAATAGCGTAAATCTACACCGCTTCCTTTTTCCAGAAATGGGCCTGAGCAACGGATCGGAATCGGTGGTTATTTTTGTTTTTCAGAACTCATCTCCGCTTCCTTTCTTCACCCTCAACTCGTTTTGCAGTTTGAGGCAATAAAGGCGCTGCTTCGGGAAAGAAAGGCATAAGTACTGCCGTCTCTCCCCCTCTTTTGATGGCGTCTCTAGGGGTGAATCGAATGTAAGCTGGGCCATCTCTGTGTTATTTATCCGGCGTCATACGACTTGTGGTGGGTATTTCAAAAAAGAGAGTCTGGGGTTGGGGATCCACTCGCGCCTTGAAATCAGTAAGCTTAGCATTATGCTTCATCATAAGCTTCAATAAAGCCCAAGGCTCATTATAGGCGTAACTCGCTAAAAAGCCATTGATCATAAGGTCTGGTTGCTTGACATCTGCAGCAGGCATATTCGGCCCATCAGCAGCCCATCGGAACGCCACATTAACCGGGGTCCCATATTGCCACACCCCTTTTAAATTGGATGAGTATAAATCGAAGGTCTCTCTACCCATAGTACAGATCCAATCTATCAACTCATTAGCCCCTCGTTCACTGCCTCTATTGACCCTAAACTCTATAGAAAAATCAAAAGTAGGCAAACTCTGGGGTGATTTATTAAGTAAGAATCCAGCAAAGAACAGCCGAACATCTTCCAATGCCAACATAAATTCGAGGGCATCACTGACATCCACCCCTTGAACCATGAGTTGTTTTAAATGGGCTCTGGCTCCTTCTGAAGTAGCGTCATAAATTTCAAAAAAGGCCCTTATGTCCTGAGGATCTGCTGATCCAACTTCCAACTCTGGATGAGCCCCCACGAAAGGAAACCGATGAGATAACTTCCGATTAAACCAAACTTGCAAACCATCATAATGATTAAGAGCTTGTTTTCCAGTTAATTGCTCACACCGCCCTAATAACCCAGCGCCTGTAGCTGACTTAATCGAGTAAGAAAGAAACTTCCGATCCTTGGTCAAATTTTTTCAGGAGATAATTTTTTCTGTACAGTTTTCCAAAGCTTACGTCATTCATCTCTACTTGAATAAACAAATCTGTATGCCGTTGTGAGGTTTTTTCCTTAAATAGGCGCTTACCTTAATTAATAGCTGCTAATGAGTGATAAGTCCTGTGTTTTCCGGGCTGAAGTTTAAATTTGGTGAAGCTAAGTGAAATTAAGTAACGGTAAAACTTTGTTGAACTAGGTAAATAATGCGTTCGCGTTCTAAGTTGAGAAAGGTAGCTAATGAGGCTTTATCACTAACACCAAAGGCAACATAGGCAGCATCTTTCCTGCCATTCCAATCTTCAAACATGAAACTGTTTGGCTCGTAAAAACCTTCTGACTCAAAAAATGCGCTAACTTCAGCTAAGACTTCAGTGACCTGCCTGCCCAGCAAATTTCTCAAAGCCACCTTGCTTCCGGTCAGCACCGTAGAATCTAGTAAATTTAAGAGGGTTAGGAATGTAGGCAAAACACCCGTGAGATTCTCTAACTGATTTCTCACATCTGCCTCGTAAGAATACTCCGCCATGAACGACGTTTCCGCTATAAAATGTTTGAGCCCTCTGATACGAAAGCATCCACATTATCACCTGTCGCAATTCTTGCTATCTCCAGAAAAATTTCCTGAATGCTTTGAGGATAACTGGGTAATTCTTCTTTGCGAAACACTCAACTGACTTACCGTTTCTATGGCTTTCTCTAAGATAGGTTTACTCCAATACAATCTTGTTCCCACAGGAACCTCACCTAGTAGATCTCCGCCTTGTCGATTCTTCAGAAATTTTAGATTCACAAATTCACTCAAGGCTTTTTGCATAGACAGTAAGCCCATGGAGGGGGCGGCCACAACTTGCCATCTTCTTGAGCAAAAAGTGGGCTCCGTGGTGTCTGAAGTTAGGATTCTTCAACCTCTCTTCTTTAAATCCCCTGCTAGGCTTGAGCAGCTTTATAAGATAATTCATTAGCCACTACAGGTCCAAAAGAGGAAAAGAATAGATATTCCCCATAAGAGTGGTATAGCCGTCCCCGGGATAGAAATAAGCATTATTTAGCCATGCCAACCCAGAGGAAGAAAGAATCGTCACGTCCTTATTAATACGTTCTAATAAATTATCTACATCCACACGAATGGGCAAAGACCCTTTTCGCGTTTCACCTAGGCTTGTTAATTCGGAAGAAAGACCAACCAACTCACTATACCCACCAGTATTTCCGGTGGTAGCCGCTAAGAATTCCATGAATAAATCGTTTAATCTGTGCTGGGCGCGCATGGAATAGATTTCTATATGGATGGGATTTTCCTCAATGTAATCAAATCCTCTCTCATAGATCCCCTTAAGATCGCCCATATCTTTGATAAAATGTATCTGGAAAAGAAAAGTAATTATCTCTTCTAAGTCCTTAAGGCTTTTCGACTGTCCAAGATTTTTGTATTTATCAATAAAAGTGAGAAGCTCTTCAAGGGCAATAACGTAGCCATTCAAAATTAGGAATTCCGTGGTCTCTAGAGGATTTAGCAAACTCAACTCTTTAATATTACTTTCTACATAGGGCAAAGGATCTTCAATCACGCTCATGAATCTGTAGATAAGCTCATTGCGAATAGCCGTCAGAATAATTGAATTTAAGGTAACGCTTAAGGCCTTCTCAAGCTTAAGTTCTATAGGATGGGTCCATGAAGGCGGAAACGCGAAGGAGGAAAAATTTCGATTTTTTAGAATCGCGAGACTCGAAATAACAGCCTTTGTTTCACTATCGTAAAATAATCTATCAAATTGATCCGCAACCCCAAGTTTATTTTTAGGTGCATTCTCCAAACTCTTTTTTATTCTCTCCAAAGTAGGTATCAGAAATTGAAATTCATCTTTTATTCTCATGTAGTCGTGAGCAAAAATAAAAATAAAGGCGATAGTCCACCCCACAATTATAAACCGCACCACGTTAATTGCCCGGCTTGCGGCTATAATTCTCCGTCTGCCTGGCATGGCTAGAACATACTCGGGGAAAACTTTATCGCCGACTAATTGGGAGGAGAAAATAATTTGTCTAGGGTTATCCATCCCATAACTCGATATGGGTTGGGTGGGCTGACAAGTAGCATACACATTCTCATTCTCTTGAGGTTGCCACGAAATATCTCCTGTAAAGTACATTCCGCGGAAAAAGTAAGCATCTCGATATCCGCTTTCTTGGAATATTCCCATGAGATACATGGATATTTTTTCTTTGAGCTTAGCAAAATTTTCTGGAAAAAGAACCACACCTGGTCGATTTTTCTCATCTACCTCCTTGGAGAATATTTCTATTTGAGCTTCGCGCAAGGCATCCCGCATAGTATCAAAAGCTTGCTCAATCCATCCTACTTGGAGCACCGTCCCAGAAGCAGAAGAGGGAGCCCACCCAAAGATCTCTTTCTGAATCTCTTGGGTTAAGGACCGAGAAAATTCTTTGAAGCCACTCACCATATCGCATTTGGTAAACACCACATAAACGGGCACACGCATACCTAAATATTTTTCTATGTTGGTTAAATTCTGGCTGATATAATTGGCGCGCTGGTTGAGCATTTCTACATCGATTTTTTCCGGACCTACGAACTCACTCAGCGGAATGGTAAGAATCACCCCATCAAGAGGACGACGCACCCGAAAATGTGCCAATAAACTTAAGAACCTTGCCACTTACTTTTGAGAGATACCGGGCGGTGGCGCTTAAAAAATAGTCACCCTCTACATCAAGGACAAGACCATTTTCAAAATGACCAGAAGACACCTGGATTTTCACCTACTTTGGCAGCCATAGGGTCTCCAATGGGACGGGGTAACCTGAGTTCTTCGACTAAGGTGGTCTTGCCTGATGCTTGCGCTCCCACAATTACGAACCAAGGCAATCGATACAAAAAGTCCATATTGCCGAATTCTTCTCGCAAGATATTTAAAGCCTTCACAAAGGACCGTATCATTTGATCCAGCGGCCAATACCCCAAAAGAGAAAGATACTCCCAGATCTTTACACTCCCTCGAAGAAGTTCGTTTTCGTCCTTTTCATGCTGCAGCTCTGCGCCTTTCAAGGCAGAGGCATTGGACCCAGAAGGTACCAAGGAGAGGTAAATATAATACGCAACTGAGAAAATACCCACGAAAGATACTATCAAGAGAATCCATGTCACGTAGGGAAGCCAAGATCCTAGAAGAAGTTCCAACGGATTATGGATAAAGGAATGCTTACTCACTTTGTGATACCTCCCCTCCCCGATCCATAATAGATTCGAGCAGATTGGAGAAGTCCCATGATAGAATATACCACCCTATACACCCCACCACCGCTAAGCCCACTAGAAGAGCCACTAAAGCCACATACCATTGCCTCGGGTTGGGTAACTTAAGAATTTTACCTTGGTCATCGGTATAGGCGTAGGCTTCAGGAAAGAGCTTTCTTTTCCCTGGAGCAGCTGAGGCTTGCGCCTTAAGATAAAGAGGAAGAGTTGTTCCTTATAAGCCTTAATGGCGCCATGATCTTCTATGCCTCGATATTTTCCTCTAAACCCTAAAGAAAGAGCAAAGTAATAGAGGGCGCCAATATCTATTTTCAAAGGATCTCTCGTGGCTAAAAATTCATCCAGATCTGCAAAAAATTTAGTTCCTGCAATTTGCGTCCCAAATACTTGCATCTCAATAAGAGTTGTATCCCATACCGACTGCCCCTCCCACGAAAAATTAAGAAATATCTCATCTCCCAAAGCCGCCATAATATATTGTGCTTGTCTGAAATAAAGAGCCGAGAATTCACCACCTTCACGCAAAACCACCAGAGCTTGCTCTTCCAGCAAAGCCGATAGCTGCCCTGATATATAGCGCGCCAGTCGTTCTACTTTTCCTTCAGTTCCCACATTCTCATCTTCTGATTCACTAGGCAAAGCATCAGCCAGCGCTCTTTCCTTTTCAAACATTATCTGTGAAAAGAAGCTAAAAAAGTTCTGAAGGGTAAAAGAAGTGTCTAATGTTGTTGGAAGCATTTTCTCTCATTTTTGTTGCAAGCTTATTTTTGAGTAACTTTCCATTTAGGAAGATGAAGACGACGACGTTGGATGTTGAGTTGCTTTCTTGACAAAAAGCATAATCTGGGAAGGCATAGAGAGGCTTTCATCTTGGAGATTCAAGAAACACAGTTTTTCATTGGGCTTAATAAAATTAGGATCGTTTTTCACAGATACCAAAATTCCATTTTCAGGCGCGGCAATGCTGAGTTCTTGATTAGACTCGATAACGTTTCTGGATGCCCCTAAGATCCTTCGGTCTCTTACACTCTTAATCTGAGACTCTGAAGCAATAATCCCCTGGGCTACCCATTTAGCCAATAAATCTGGTCCTGCTGTGGAGGTTCCTTTTATGCCCAAAACAAAAGAAGCACTTTCCCACTCAGGCTCAATAGTCAACTGGAAGACATTACCAGCTAAATCAAAAGGAACTACGGTGTAGTTCTCTTGAATTAAATTTACCATTTCGAGGATAAAGGTAACCAGTTGATCAAAAGAGGCATAAATATCATTATGGTCGTAAGGCACAAAAGTCGGTGCCAGTAAGCCTTGCTTAATGGTAGCCATACTTCCTGCCAACAACAAAAATTCTTGGTACATACCGAAAGGTGAGGTGGTCTCTACCCCCAGCATATTCTCCAGCACAGGAATGTGGGGCACAAGAATGCTCATAAGCCCTTCATAATGGGCCTTCACTAAAGGATCTAAAGTCCCCGAAGAACTCGCTTGTAAATTTTCAGACAGAAAAGCACATTTGTTGCGCAACGCCAAAATAATGGTCTGAAGCACTTTTCCCAAAGGAGAAATTTTTAAGATGGTAGTTTGTGGCGGTAAAAATGACGACTGCTGAAATCCCTCATCTCGGACCACCACTTCCGCCAAAGGAAAGCTTACATACCGTGGATGGGGGTGATCTCCAACAATTAACTGTACATTCGGCACGAGCCGTGGAACATAGACGAAATTTTCTCCCGTATTGAGATCACATACATTCGTGCCTGGGATTGATTTGTACCGAGGAAACTCCCCAGTTAAATTTGAACTATTCGCGTTCTCTATGGGTAGGGCTAGATGAATGCGCTGAGCTCCTCCCTTAATCATGCCCTCTTTCAAAGCATTGAGATCCACCTCTAATAAGTCCGTAGGACCTGCATCAAAAGAAATAAAAGTCCCATCAGGCAAAAAAGCCCTTAATGATAATATTCGATAAACCCCACTCACCAAAAGCACTGGATCTATTTCTAAAGAAACTACCCCCCAAAAATAGGGAGAAAACGCAATCAAATTACGATTGAGCATGGATCGGCCACGAATTTCCATTTGCTGCATTTGTTGGGGACCCAACAACATTCCTTCATACCACTGTACTTCTTCTACCCACGGAATTAAGGGTTTCATCGTTGCCCCCCTTCTTTGTTTTTCTTTTATGGTTATTCAAGTCATTCCTTTGTCAGTCTAGTCTAAACAAACGATTATGAGAAGCCATTTCAAGCTTCTTTAGTTATTTTAGGCGTTTCTTCTCCTTTCTTTCGACATAATTACCATGGTTTGCTTAAAAAAACGCCCTTCTTGTATATGTTTCTTTGATCTCCCTTAGGAAACTTCTTTCCGCAAATTATCCTGAAATACTAAAATCATCAGGACCTAGTAAAACTTTTACCTCTGTTTGGGGACCAATCCGAATCCGATGATCTCCAGGGGAAAGATAATTAGCGAAAAAGATTCCTCCCAATGGAATGGGTTGAGAAAACACCACCTCTCGAGGAGCCACTACCTGACCTGGTATGACCTCCCAATCCATCACCTGAATCCCTTGTGGGTTATCCCTCCTCAACTGATCCTTTTGGGCAAAATAAGTACCTGCAGACAATTTCGCCATTGTCTCCAGCAACGCCGTCTCGTAAACCACAACAAAATCCACCGCCACAGCTGTATTTTGATTAGCGCCTGAGGTCACCTCCACATGGATGGTGTTAACAAAGACTTCTGGGACCGGATCTGGGGTACAGCCCCAGATCATCTGACCTATCAATACCACACCTAAAAATCGCCATAAGGAGGATTTCACGGGTGTACACATTAGTGAGCTCCCCTTACTTCGGGTTGAATTTTAGGTGAAAAAAGTAACTTATCTTCTTTAGATATTTTGTTCAAAGCCTCAGTGGCAGCTTTTTCCGTTGGATAGGTCCCATTGACCACTAAATAAGAGGTGCTTTTTCCCGATGTTTTCTCTTTAACTTGAACATGGGGATAATTCCTGTGTAGTTTTTGCATGCGATCTAAGGCCTTCTGCTTTGTGGAAAAAACACCGAAATTCATGGTGTAGGATTGTTTTTTAAGATCGTTCTCACGAGCTAATGGCGCGCCGTGAACATCTCGCGTCGGAGCAGCCGTTATAGGAGAGGCATGATAAGACATTCCTCGAGCCTTTGGATTTTGAATGAGATCTTGGATTGTCCCAGGATGCCTGGGGGAAGAAATCGGTGGTCTTGACTCTTTTGAGGCGTGCATGAACTTTGAAGGAACGGCCTCCGAGTGGCTTGCAACCGCTGGCTGAGCCTTCGGGGTTGGATGGGGCGGAGACATTATACTAGATCCAGAACCATCATCAGAGGTGGATGCGTCATGAGAGTGACCTAGAGGCCCTCGTGACTCTGGGTCCATGGTGGCCGGTTGGACTGGGGATTCATGAACAGTGTTCTTTGGCGTTGGAGAAGCCGCTGTCTGGGGCTCATTTCCAGAAAGAGACAATGGTCCAGAATTATCATTGGGCATTACAGCACGCGTGAAGGCCGTATTACCAGCATGCTCCCAAATTTCTTCTTCTACCGTTTGCATAAGACCTTCGCCTATTTTTCTTTCTTCTTCTCCCACCCACCCAGTAGCATCAGTAGAAGGCTTAACTCCCTCTTTAAAGAAATAGATGGTTACAAAAATACCGCTCGCAAAACACAAAAATCCCAAGAAAAACAAAACAGCCACTATTGTCCAGAAAGATGCTTTAGCCATAGTAAAATAATATCCTTTTTGTTGACTGAAAGAAGAGACAGACGAATGGTAAGGATGGCGAGAAGAGAGAGAGGGCTCCACCACTGGAGAAACTTCCGCCTGGCGTCTCTTTAGAGAATCTGAATCTTTCCTATTTGGCTTGGAAAAAGACTTGCTTCTTCCTCCCCATTTTTCAAATGACTTTCTCCATAACTGCGGTTTATTAATGGATTGTAAAAAAGGAGGAAGTGGTTTTCTTTTTCGATACGAAGCCTTCTTTTGATCTGCCTGACTTTCCTCTTGGTTTATACTTTTCTCGTCCATGGCCTTCACCTTAGCCTATTTTCATAAAAAGTTTAAGTGGATGCAAGAAATGCATCCTAATACCCTGTTATTTTTTATTGGACAAAACCTTCTTCAAGAAAGCCTTAGTTTCTAATAGAGTACACAAGGACACACTATCATACAACTCATCCCTCTCTCAAGAGGCCATTATTTAGTGTGCACAGGTTCATGGGATAAAGAACACTTAATACCCCGACAATAAATACATGAAGGGAGCCCCCATTGAAGAATTTGGAGGAAGAGCCAGGGGCTCAGGTAGGGTTAAACGCTATTCTGACACTCTACCATAGCAACACTTTGCATATCTCCTGCCGCTTCTTGGAAGCAACGCATCTGTAAAAATGCCCACAGAAAATTTAAAGCCACTCCCTGGGCAAAAGCTCGTTTATGATGGTCTTGAGGATTCTTTAGATCTTGTTTGTCCTTGGTTTGCCATTCAAAAATCCTCTACTGGATCATTATACCGCTCTATAAATCTAGGATTTCCTATTTTACTCTTTCGACTGAGGTGCGCATCGTAAAGCTCAATGGTAAGACACCCCTCTCTCACTATTCTATCAAGACTTCCTGGGAGAACAGGTGTTTTAGTTCTCTCGTGACCCATATTCTCTCTTGACCTTATGCACGCCTAATGTTCAAAAGGCTTAGCAGATTTAGGTTCTTCTCCATGACTCCCCTTAGTTTTAACACTCGGGCCAACTATCCAAAAGGCCGCAACTCAGCATACCACTAACCCATCCATTAGCATGAGCCCTTTCTTTAGCTTTGTGGGTGCGTTTCCTTGTGGATAGGCCGTACTTCATTTGGTATGATGACAAAGTACTTCATAAGGACACGCCTATTGTGAACAGCCCTTGCTCAGAATTTTTAACACCTGAGGGCTGTTAACCCCCTTTATTCTCAAAAAGTCATACTTTACCTTTAAGGATTATCTCTTAAAATGTCAGATTTTCTTATTTACCACTCTCCTGATGGCGCCATTCACCTGGACGTTTCCATGGAGGAGGATGGTTTGTGGCTTTCAGAAACGCAGATCGCCACTTTATTCCAAACAGACGCCTCTCTTATCGCAAATCAGCTTTCCCAGTTATTCCACACTCAGGAAGTTGATTCTAGGATCGCAAGCAAGTCATTTTCTCCACCCAATCCATCCACACCCAAAGAGACTTACTATAATCTCGAAACCATTTTAGCCTTGGGCTTTCGCTTGAACTCCACACCAGCAAAAGACTTCAGAAAATGGGCCACTACCGTTCTTTCAAATCAGCTGGTTAACGGATACTCTCTTCATACAGATCAACTGATGAAGAAGGGCTTCTCCGATATTGATGAAAAGGTAAATATCTTAAGACACGCTTTTGAAGATCATCCCATTGATGGGGACATAAGCCTCACAGCGCTCAAACTTATCTTGAAATACGCCAAGACTTGGAACTTACTCCTTGCCTACGACGAAGATCATTTAAGTTTGCCCCAAAGCACAGGCAAACCCACTTTTGCGCTTACTTATAAAGACGCTATTGCTTCCATCAAATTTTTAAAATCTGACTTGCTGTCACGCAAAGAATCTTCTGACTTATTTGGACATGAACGGGACCGTGGGCTGGAAAGCATCCTCCATAATATTGAACAGACTTTCCAAGGACAGTACTTATATCCTACTATCGAAGAAAAAGCCGCTCATCTTCTTTATTTTGTGATTAAAGACCATCCTTTTACCGATGGGAACAAACGCATTGGCTGTTTTTTATTTTTGCTTTATCTCAACTTACAAAATGCGCCCGCACGTCTTAATGAAAATGGATTGCTGGCCCTAGCCTTACTCATTGCCCAAAGTCATCCTGATCAAAAGGAAACCATGATCCATCTAGTGGTTAATATATTGGCTGACTAAAGAGCTTCTCTTATAAGCTCGGCTCTACCCCCGATAAGTCCACTTTACCAAAAGGCAGAAGCCTTGGAAATAGATTTTGGGCGACCCTGGATTCTCTCCCCTTAGGAATAAGTCACCTCAATGCCTTTTTTAGCTAATTTTCGTAAAAGATCTATAATGTCTTTTCCTTTTGCCTCATCAAAACCTTTTGCAAAATGCACCTGGATCTTTTTCATATTTGAAAAATACTTCCCTGCATCCCTCAATAGCTCATAATGGGCCTTAGTAGACCTCACTTCCGTAAGAATAAGCTCATGAGCAGCATGCATTAATAAAGGCGTTGAAAGAATACTTCGATCGCGAGCTTGAGTAAAATTAAGTTTCTGTTGTTGAACCTTCTCTCGAAAGTCTTTTATGATTTCTGTCACAAAAGGGTCTTCCCTAGAAATCCGACTTCCAAAGAATCTTAAAACTCTTTCTTGAAATCCTTTCATAATAGCTTTTGTACCCTCAGCCAAGTCGCCTACGCTTTCTGCACGGGGCCAAATTTCAGGTCTTTCAATTTTCTTCAAAATTTCTTCAAGATCTCTTTTCTCGAGGGGAACATGATTTTCTAAGCACCCAAAGAGTTGATCTTCCGTCATGGTAGGTACGTCAAAAGATCTTCCTTTATTTTCAGGATATATTTTCCAGTAACGAATGCCTGCCCAGATCCAAGGGTACTCCTGGTGAGACTTTTCAGACCACTCTTTTGATAATTTGTGTTTTTTTATTTGATTCCCATAATGATCTAACATCAAGGCAAAAAGAGCGGGGATTTTTGTTGGTTCCTTTAGTGGTTTAACTGGTTTACCTCCAGACTTTGCCTGCAGAGTTTTCCAATAGCTTTTATAAACAAGCCCCATTACCCAAGGTGTAACTTGTACCGAAACAACGTGCTCTAATTCCTGAGCTTCTTCGTGACAGGTTTTTTGTCGCTTTGCCAATGGAACCTGGTAACCTGCGTCATCTTTTTGAGCCATAGCTACATCCTCCACAAGGGAATAGCCATTAAGGCCCATTTCAAACAAAAGGCCGTTAACAATTTTATCAAAAAAATAGGGGATTTTTTGAGCAGCCACGGCCGTCATTTCATCTTTATATCCGTGCCACATCAAATAGTCATTTATTGCTTGGGGTTTCAGTGGGTTAAAATCTTTGAAGGTATCTCTAACAACCCAAAAATTAGAAAGGCACTCTATGTCCCTCTCATCATAAGGTTTTCCTGGAGTTCTACCAGGTATTGAGCTTAAGAACGCAGCCGCGTCTGATCCTCCTTTAGCTGCCAATACATACCACATCGCTGCTTCTGAATTAAGGTGGAATTTCCCGTCCAATTGCCTCCCACACACGTCCGCATAAAGCCCTTGGGCCAAAGGATGATATCCTTGAGACGCCCTTTTAAGGTATCTATAGGCTCTTTCCAGATCAATGCCTTCAAAATGGAGCCGAGATCCTTCGTTAGCATAATAAACCCTCTCCGCAACTCTCCAAGCTTGCTTCAAGCGAACAATACGATTCTCTTTTGTCGCTGATATATCTACAAGCATAGGGTCTTCTGCCAGCAATGCGGCATACATATCTGGATCACCGCCATCTGCCGCCTCCAGATACCACGATGCTGCCTCCCCCATAGTGTGCTTTTGGCCATCTAATTCTCTTTGACAAATTTGTGCATAGGGGGCTGCAAATTCTCCCCGGTTTTCTGGACTTATAGTTTCAAGGGCGAATTTAAGTCGTTCCCCAGCTTGTTTGTAATCTCCTTCCTCGTATAAAGCACACCCTTTTTGACCTACTTCGCGAGGATCTTCGCCATCAAAGGGACCGCAAAATCCCCAAGATCCCCATAGGCAGATGCTAGCTAAAAAAATCCAATGACTTAATTTCATTATCATGCTCATACAGACGCTCCTTGATCATCAGGGGCTGTTGCCGCTTTTAAATCTTCAGTGACCATATGGGCCACATAGGGCCTGTAGGGTTGTTTCTGAGTTTCGTAAACCCTATGGCCATCTGGGTCAGAGTAGGTTTGAAACTTCTGCCTTTCATCTCCCAAACGAACAGTTTTCTTTTCATTGAAGGGAAAATCAGGATACCTGTTCATGCCACTAAAGCGAAAATATACTTTGAGACCAAATTTCTTCTCCAGATGCGCTTGTGAAGCCAAGGTGTCCCCACAACACCAACACATATCAAACCAAGAGCATATGTCTATAATAGCATAGTGATTCCCCACCAACATTTTACTCTTTTTATATTTGTCTATGGACTCTTGAATACTCAGTCTTATGGCCTGCTCAGTATGAAAATACAACTTCGCCTGTATAGACCAGTCAGAGGCCTTCTTTGTTAGTTTTGCATGGACACCACGGCGTTCTTGACCTAATAGTGGCTCTCCTCCTTGAGCCTCTTCTGTCATAATCTTCTGTATACCTTCAAAAAATGGATTATAATGTCTAGAGCGCGGCTCTGCTAATTCGCCCTGAGGGTAATCTTTAGTGATAAACCGTATGCCGTAATCTTGAAATACTTCTTTTTCTTCATCATCTTCTTTAATTTTCACAGCCCCCTCTTTGAGTTTTTTCACTAACGTTTCCATCCCCTTTACTGGATCTTTCTCCTCCTCGATAACCCCATTAGAGGGCCAGCCACTTAAAAAGACATGTTTAAATTCCTTGGGAAAATCTACAGGCTCACCTTTTTTAGAAAAGAAGGAGATCCGTCCCAAAGCCACATTTGTGGCATAGTCAATAAATCGCCGACCGACTGCATATTTTCTAAAGGACAACACACGTTGCTCCGCCTCTTTATGCCATTCTTTCGGTGGCGTTGAGTCTTCTTCATGTACAAAGGAAGGAACAAAACGTCGGCTGCCTTCCTTTTCCTCTTTTTCTGGCGTTATTGGATCAAGACTAATGTCTACTATGGGCTCCGAACCTTGGGATAAAATTGTTCTAAAAGTCTTATAGAGCCCCACCCCCTGTGGGAAAGATGTTGGCGTTTTTTGTTGAGGTTTCTCCCTTGCAGATGAAGCCGTTCCAAGAGTTTTTTTGGATTTTCTACCATCAGAGCCACCATCATTTTTTCGTATTCGTTTACGTGGTTGATGGGTTGATGTTCCTTCACTCTCGGCCTCTAAACCCGGAAGGACTGCAAAGACATTAGCGAAAAGGCTTAATGATATTGAAAAAATTAGTAGAATTTTCTTAACGCTATCCATGCTCTATTCTCCATCTACACACTAATACTATCTACATTACTCACTTAACATATCTAACAATATGAATCAAAAGAGAAAACTTTTATGTTTTAAATTAAAAGACCCAACCATTCTCACTCCAGGCTTGAAGAGATCAAACTCAAATTTTTCCTAGGCAATTTTCTCATTTCTCCTCAATAGCTTCTCTTAATTGATATATGAACCCTAGCCCGGCTCTGCTTGTTATCCACTTCTCCCACACAGGATCAAAACCTTTCTTGAAAACACCCCTTAGACATGCTACCAAACGGGTTCACTGTCTTTAAGGTGTTTTGAGAAGCCCTGTTGACCATATTAAAGACACTCAATTCAGGCGCAAACAGAGGGTAGGTCTCCATGACTCGAAAATACGCATTTGTTTTTCCCGGCCAAGGATCTCAAGCCATAGGTATGGGCAAGGATCTTTATCAAGGGTCTCCTACTGCGCGAAAAGTCTTTCAAGAAGTAGACGATGTCCTTCAAGAAAACTTATCTTCTTTAATGTTTGAGGGCTCTGATGATGCGCTTCGTCTCACCCAAAATGCGCAACCTGCTTTGATGACTGTCAGTATGGCGCTGCTCAGTGTGCTAGCTGAAGAAAGCGATCTGGTCTCTCAAGTTGAGTTTGTAGCGGGGCATTCCTTAGGCGAGTTTTCGGCTTTGTGTGCAGCAAAGACTTTTTCACTAAAAGACACCGCCTTGTTGTTGAAACAACGAGGCCAATTTATGCAAGATGCCTGTCATGAAACCCCAGGGGGCATGGCGGCTGTTTTGGGGCTAGACGCTCCTACTTTGCAAGATTTACTCGACAAAGGCCCCCATAGTAGACATTGTCATTTGGCCAACGATAATTGTCCTGGTCAACTGGTGATTAGTGGGACCGAAAGCGCTTTGGAAAGTGTCATTCCCTATCTTCAAAGCCAAGGGGCTAAGCGGGTTATTAAGCTGCCCGTCAGCGGGGGGTTTCACTCGCCTTTGATGACCACCGCTCAAACAGCCATGGCCACAGCTTTTGCGTCCATCAAAGGATCAAATCCACAGATTCCCTATATCTCCAATCAAACAGCTACCCCCATGGATCAATATCCCCTCATTGAGAAAGCCTTAATTCATCAAATGACGGGACCTGTTCGATGGCGCGAGACGATTTTATATATGGAAGAAAAAGGCATTACTGATGTAGTGGAAGTGGGGTCTGGGAAAGTGCTCACCAATCTAGCTATGCGCACAGCCCCTTCTATGAACACTTTTTCCCTTAACCGCTTAGAAGATATTTACTCTTTTCTTGAAACCCTTTAGATAACGAAGGCTTCATTCTAATCTAATCTTTAGTTCTCGCATTTTATATTTTCCACCTTAAGTTTAACACTACTGTGCAAAGGAGTCTCCATGACCACCCCCCCCTTAAGCCTTATTGGGAAAAAAGCCTTCGTCACTGGCGCCACGGGAAGTATCGGCGAAGCCATTGCTCGCGCATTTCATGCTGCTGGCGCTTTTGTCGTTCTATCGGGAACCCAAGAAGATCGACTCACCCTCTTGGCAGATGAACTTTCTGATCGCGTGGCTATTATGCCTGCCAATCTTGCTGACAAGGAAGAAGTTATTAAGGTGATCCCTGCTTGTGAAGCTCAGCATGGACCCATGGATATTTTGGTCAATAACGCAGGCCTCACCAGAGATAATCTCCTCATTCGTCTTAAAGATGAGGATTTTCAAAAGGTGATGGATGTGAATCTGGCTGCGCCTTTTTATCTGTCGCGAGACGCAGTCCGTTCCATGATTAAGGCGCGCTGGGGTCGTATTATTAACATCACCTCGGTGGTAGGTGTTACTGGGAATGCCGGACAAACTAACTACGCCGCCTCAAAAGCGGGCCTCATTGGCTTAACCAAGTCTTTAGCTCAAGAAGTGGCCTCTCGCTCCATCACCGTTAATTGTATTGCTCCTGGGTTTATTGTTTCAAAAATGACCGACGAACTGACCCCGGACCAACAAGCAGCCTTTCTTCAAAATATCCCTGCAAAACGATTTGGTATAGCTCAAGATATCGCTCATACGGCTTTATTTTTGGCCCACCCCGATAGTTCTTACATCACTGGACAAACCCTCCATGTGAATGGAGGACTTGCCATGGTCTAATGGCTTTGAAGTCTGTAGCCGTCGCCTTTACTCTTTCAATGGGAAAATATGTGCGCCCCTTTCTATGAAAGAACGCAAAAAGAGCACTTTTTCTATGATGCAGTCTCTTTTGAGGTCACTGACTTAACCCTTTGAATCTTTATGTGTCTCAAGGGTTGTAAACACCTCCTTCTTGACCAGATGTCTATTACCCCTTTACAAACAGGAAGGGACCCGGCATAAAAAAGTCAGTTTTATAGAAGAAGGATTTAAGTTTCTAGACGTCTGTGCTATTTAAATCCCTTCTCTTTTCATACGAGAACCTTACGAACCAACCAAAGGAAACAATTATGAGTGATATTTCTGAACGCGTTAAAAAAGTGATCATCAAAAATCTAGGCGTTGATGCTGCCAAAGTCACAGACAATGCGAGCTTTGTGGATGATCTAGGTGCGGACAGCTTAGATACAGTTGAATTGGTCATGGGGTTCGAAGAAGAATTTGGTTGTGAAATTCCTGACGAAGAAGCCACTAAGATTTTAACAGTTCAAGACGCCATTAACTTTGTCGACAAGCAAGGCGTTTCCTAAGATCTCGTATATTATTCCTAGAAGCTTCTTATTTTCTGGCTCAAATTCCTTTTTAAGAGGAGGCTAAGTGGATATGCGTCGTGTTGTCATTACAGGTATGGGGCTTGTAACACCACTAGGCACTGGGGTGCCCTATGTGTGGAATCGGCTTTTGCGAGGTGAGTCAGGTATCACCGCCATTCACAAGTTTCCAGTAGACGATTTTCCGGCCAAAATAGGCGGATCTGTGCCTCGAGGCACTGGTCAAGGGGAGTTTGACGAAAATCTCCACGTGCCAGTTAAAGATCAGCGCAAAATGGGCGATTTTATTAAATTCGCCTTGGCTGCAGCTGCCGAAGCATTAGATCAGGCCAATTGGCATCCCGAAACCGCTGAAGAGCAAGAACGCAGCGGTGTGCACATTGGTGCAGGCATCGGAGGCCTCTTAGAGATTTCTACTAATGCGGTCACTCTAGATCAACAAGGACACCGCCGGGTAAGCCCTTTCTTTATTGTTTCTTCTCTTATTAACCTCGCCTCTGGGCAAGTGGCTATCCGTCACGGCCTCAAGGGACCTAATCAAGCGGCTGTGACCGCTTGTGCTTCAGGCAGCCATTCAATAGGGGATGCCGCGCGGCTTATTGCCTATGGTGACGCCGACGTCATGGTCGCTGGGGGTGCAGAAAGTGCCCTTTGTCCTTTAGGCATTGCGGGATTTGCCGCCTCTCGAGCTCTCTCAACCCATTTTAATGATAGGCCAGAACAAGCATCTCGCCCCTGGGACATAGATCGTGACGGCTTCGTCATGGGAGAAGGGGCTGGTATTCTTGTATTAGAAGAATTAGAGCACGCAAAAAAACGAGGCGTCCCTATTCTAGGAGAAATTTTGGGCTATGGCCTTTCCGGAGATGCCCATCATATGACTGCGCCTCCAGAAGATGGAAACGGAGCCTACCGTGCCATGGTTTCAGCCTTGAAAAATGCCCATATTACCGCAGATCAGATTGGATACATTAACGCTCATGGCACATCTACGCCTTTGGGCGATGCGGCTGAGCTTCATGCCATGCGTCGTCTTTTAGGCGGCCATGTATCTAACACTTCTATGTCTTCCACTAAATCCTCTATTGGTCATCTTTTAGGGGCTGCTGGTGGGGTAGAGGCGGTTTTCACAGCTATGGCGTTACGTGATGGTGTATTGCCTCCCACCCTTAATCTGGACACGCCGTGTTTGGAAGCCGAAGGCATTGATCTTGTTCCTAAGGTGGCCAAGGAGAAATCTATTGATTTTGCCATTACCAACTCTTTTGGCTTTGGTGGCACCAACGCTTCATTGGTCATGGGACGTTTCAAAGGGGAATGACGGACGACGCCTTTGCTGACGCCTTTGCTTATGAATAAGTCCACCGTCTGAGAGATGGATATCACCCAAGAGGAAAGTAAGCTGATGCTTTCAAGCCGCCGGATGCCTTATGGACTTGTGGGTATTTTCTTTGGATTGGTGGTTATTTTGCTCAGCTTGTTCTTTTCTTTTGAAAAGATAACAACACCAGGCCCGTTAAACGATCCTCATATTACTATCATCAGCTCCGGCCAATCTACGTCTCTCATCGCCCATACCCTTTATGAGGAAGGTATTATTGATAGCCCTTATCTCTTTACTCTTTTGGTCCGAGTATCTCAAAAAAAGATTAAGGCAGGAGAGTATAAATTTTTACCTCACATGTCTTTGGGCCAAGTCGTATCTTTAGTCAATGAAGGCAGGCTTGTTACCCACAAGCTGACGATTCCAGAAGGCCTTACGTCAACCGAAATTGTCCAACTTCTGCGCAATAATCCCCTTCTAGATGGCCTCATTCCAGACACCCCCCCTGAAGGCTCTTTGTTTCCAACAACTTTTCGTATTCATCGCGGCCAAGATCGCCAGTCTCTGTTAAACCGCATGGCCCTGCTTATGGAACGCGCTCGTTATGCCTTAGACTCTCAAAGTCTCGAAGGAAGTCTTTCCTCACAAGAACGCCTCATCCTCGCTTCCATAATAGAGAAAGAAACATACCATGCCCATGAACGCGCTCATATTAGTGGGGTGTTCCATAACCGGTTAAAACGAAAGATGCCTCTCCAAGCCGATCCATGCGTCAGCTATGCCCTTACCCAAGGCACATCTTCTTTGAAACGCCCTCTCACCCGCAAAGATTTATCTATTGACTCGCCTTACAACACATATCTTAACCAAGGTTTGCCCCCCACGCCTATCTGCAATCCAGGGGCGAAAGCCCTTGAGGCAGCCTACTGCCCCATTCAAACACAAAGTTTGTATTTTGTAGTTGGAGAAGATGGCACCCACCAATTCTCTAAAGACTATGCTTCTCATGCCCGCCATCATCAAAAGCTTCGATCCCATCGAAAAAAGACCCTTAAGAGTTAAGGACTCGAGTCATATTTCGTAAATTAGCATAGTTATTATTTTCTAGAATACGAAAGTTTCTATCAAAATCCGCACCTGCCTCGAAAGTAAATTTTTTATTCTCCGGAAAGAATGACATCTCTTTGCAAAATGACGGCTTATGCCTTATGCATAAGCACAGTAATATTTATAAATTGTAGAGATACCCTTCCGTTGCTCCTACATAAAAGTTATGCTAGTCTGCACGGATCCATAGGGCGTCGGGGGAGGCCCTAACCTACACCTTACTTACCTCCATATTTTTTACTTCTTGTAACGCTTTTTTCTTGTTTGACCTTATCTATATACCTGTGAGATTTATCGTGCCCAAGTCTTTTACCACACCTCATCATGGCATTATGCTCGTTCTTTCTTCTCCTTCGGGAGCAGGAAAAAGCTCTATTGCTAAGGCCCTCCTAGAGGGTGATTCCAATCTACGGCCGTCGGTATCTTACACCACGCGCCCTAAGCGACCTGCCGAACGAGATGGGGTTGATTATACTTTTGTGTCTCCTGATGCTTTTTCAGAGATGATTGCTGCTGGAGCTTTCTTAGAATTCGCCAAAGTATTTGATCACTATTACGGAACTCCCAAAGCCCCTATTGAAGCCTTACTTGCTCAAGGCCATGACATTCTATTTGATATTGATTGGCAAGGCACTCAGCAAATCGCTCAGCACAGTCGGGGAGATTTGATTACCATCTTTATTCTGCCGCCCAGCACTCAAGAGCTCGAAAGACGCCTTAAAACCAGAGCTCAAGATCATGAAAAAGTCGTTTTTAGTCGTATGGAAAAAGCCTCTGATGAGATGAGTCATTGGGCTGAATATGAATATGTGATTATTAATGAGACCCTTTCTGAGAGCATTCATACTGTGCGGGCCATTATTAGAGCTGAACAGCATAAACGAGCCCGTCAAATGGGACTATCATCTTTCGTGACAGCCTTAAGAACAGGCCAGTAGACGACCTTCACATTGCCACTCCTCACTCTTTTATGATATCACTAAGAAACAAGTTGATATCTTCTCGTTTTTCCCATCACGTCAAAAAGGACTAAAAATGACCAAAAAACAAACCCCAGCTTCTGAAATGTCCCTCGATGAGCAAATTTCCACTCTTTTATCGGCCCCTCTTCAAATTCAGGCCCAGTACATTAAAGATCTCTCTTTTGAAAACCCTCATTTCATTAAGATAATGAATGAAGGCATGACCAATGATCCTAAGCTCAACGTCAATATCGAAGTCCAAGCTCAAGGCATTGGCAATGATCATTATGAAGTTATTTTGAATACCCAAGTTCGCGCTATCTCCCGAAGCACTTCAGACAAAGATGAGAAAACTGACTCTTCTAAAGATGACAAGTCATCTCCGGAAGTTGATTCTCATCTCTTTTTGGTAGAACTTTCCTACGGTGGAGTTTTTTCAATACCCACAGTACCACCCGAGGTTTTGAAACCCCTTCTTCTTATTGAATGCCCCCGCTTACTCTTTCCTTTCGTGCGCAGCGTCATCGCTGAAGTCACAAAAGAAAGCGGGCTTCCTCCCGTGCTTCTGGCTCCTGTTAATTTTATTGATTTATACAAACAAAGTAACGCTGCCACATCAGCGTCTCACTAAGCCCTCTAAGAAGCCAGAAGTTTGATCAACTTCTGGCTTCTTAACCCCTTATAACACCGTTTCTTTTTCTCCGAACCCCTTGGCTAAATCTCCAACACAGATACGCAAAGGGATGGGAGAATGCCAAACACGCCACACAAAAATAAACATAGCGACTGGTAGAAGCCAAAGAAAACACAAACAAGAAACTTGCGTAAACAACGGCCATACCATTAAGATATAATAAGGGCCCCGCAGCCCAGAATTGTCGGGATCTATAGGCGAGAACTATATAAAAAAGAGATAACGGAAGCCCCAAAAGATAGCTAAAAAGAATACCTAGATTGGCGGGCCACGTGGGTAAGTTGTGGGCTTTTAAAAACCGACGCAGAGGATATTTTACATCGGTGCCAGAAAGGGTTTTATAAAGAACACGGGTCCGGTGCTTTAGGTAGGAGCCTGGATAGCACCCTACTCTGTTCCACCATGATGCTTTTAGCTGCTGGCGCTCTTCATCTGTTTGGGCAAACCGCAGCGGAGAATCGGGTTCGTCAATGAGAGGTTCCCACAAATGGGAATATTTATTCTGGATGTTTTCCAACGTAACAGTGGGTTCTTTAAATAAGAAAGGGGGAACCACATTTTTTCCTGCGTTTACTGAAATCCCCGCAAGGTCGTAAATTTTAACACTTTGCCATTTGTGTAGCTCTTTTTCGGAAGGAATTAGAAGTTGGTGGATTCCTTCTATGGCGCCTAAAATAGAAAAAGTAATCAAGACCGCTATCCCTACTTTGGCCCATAGAGTCTTTAGGTTGATCAAGGAACACATCCATAGGAGAGGAAAGAACAAAACAAACTGAGCTTGGTATTTGATGGAAGTGGCCCATAGCAAAAGCATACATAGCCCTATAAATGGCATAACTCCTAATGACTTTCGTTTTTGGAGTAAATATGTCAAATACCCCCCTACCAAAAGGTAGATAAAAACAAAATAGAGATCTTTCCAAATATAACCCATACTCACCCATAAGGACGGCCAGAATAAAACCCCTACAAACCACCAAAACCATTTTGAGCGCAAAAATGACTGAGCAAAAAAATATACAGCTGCCCAATATATGCTCATTTGAAGAATCAGCATGCCCCCAGATCCTTTAATAACTTGATCTGATAGCCACCACACCATTTGCAAAAGAGGCCCTAGTCCGCGTTGATAGGATAAGGTAAGAGCTGTTTGATAGGTGGAGATAGAATCATCACTCATACTCCCAGGCCAAAGGCAAGCCAAGCTCAGCCCGCAACACAATAAGAAGAATAAACCGGAATGATGACGAATCAAGGGGGAGATTTTCATAAGGTTTTTCCTTTATTGGTTTGCTACATAGTCCAGACGCGCTCTTTTTGGAAACTTACCAGGTAGCTTCAAAAAAAGTTCTCTTCTTTTTCTAGGAAAGGAGGTCTATCTTTAGCCACGCTGGCTGGTGCAAAGAAACTTTTCCCATACTCTTAGGGGCTTTTGAAGAGAAAGATCCTTGAGATTCGAGATCCTCTTGGGGCTTTGCATATAAATCAAAAGTCTCCTTACAAAACGCTGAGGGTAAATCTTCTAACCGCACCAAAAATAAGGCTAGGTTTTCACAAATGGATAGGGCGCGGCCCACCACTTTATCTTTCCAATAAAGAAGATCGCCTTCTTGCGGACTTTCCCCCCCATTACAGGTTAGACTCCCAGGCAAAAGACGCTTTCGAACCACGCCACGATACTTGGTGCGAGCCGTGAGCTCTTGCCCCAAGTAACAGCCTTTTTCCCAATCTATAGCCCCTAGTTCCATCATGCCGCATTCTAAGGGAATGGATTTATCTTGACTCAACCCCCACCCACTTTCTGGTATTCCTTGCTCTAGGAGGTATTTTCTATACTCTTTCTGGGAACCTCTTGGATGCCCGACCATCTCCTCTTTTGCCCCTGAATCGGCATCTGTATAGAAACGCCAGCTCAAGCCTGACAGGCGAGGATCAGAAAAATGAGCCACAGCCGGCAGCTTGGCAAAAGGACTTCCATCCACCAAGATAGCGCCCGCGGTAGCGTATACTTTTATGCCTTCGTGGATCTTCCAGATTACGTTAGATCGCAATTGATAACGTTTTAAAAAAGCCATCAACGCGTCTCCATCTTCTTGAGCGCAATCTATAAAGATTTCCTCTAGGTTATGACTGTCTTGAAAAAGAAAAAAATCGTATAAAAATTTTCCTTGAGGTGTTAGAAGAAGAGAGTAAAGAGGCGCAGATGGAGAAACTTTTTGAAGATCTTGGGTAAAAAGACCTTGAAGAAATAGACGTGCATCATCGCCAGTTACGGAAAAGACCAAACGCTTTAAGGGACAAATACTAAAAGGCATTACTCACTTTTTCTCCTGGTTTATTTTGGATCAGGTTATCTTTAGAAACTCTTTAGTTAGGATTTTTTCACGCTCATGAACATCCTATTTATTACTTCCAATCGCATTGGGGACGCAATTTTGTCCACAGGGGTTTTGGAAAAACCTTAGAACTATACCCTCATGCCCATCTTAGTGTGGCTTCAGGCCCTTTAGCTTTACCTCTTTTTACCCACATACCCCAATTAAAAAATTTATGGTCTTTCCCCAAAGAACCCTATGGCCGCCATTGGTGGAGATTATGGAAAAAATGCCTCCCTTTCAAGTGGGATTTAATTATTGATATTCGAGGCTCTTTAATGACGTCGTTTTTACGAACTCAAAAAAGCGTTGTCTGGCGTTCTCGTAATGCGCCTATCCACAAAGTGGAGTCTCTTAGTGCCTTGCTAGGGTATACCCATCCTCCTTCTCCTTATATTCGTATTTCCCCTCAAGAAGAAGATCTCGCTCAAAAAACCCTACCTTCTTCGGTCCCTATAGTGGCTTTTGGGTTAGGGGCCAATTGGACCGGTAAGATATGGCCCGTAGAAAGATTCGCCGAGCTGGCCACGCACATAGCCTCAGACCAGGGCATTTCTCCGAAGGCTCATTTTCTCCTTTTAGGGAGTCCTGCGGAAAAGTCTCTGGGGACTCTTTTCAAGAACCATCTCCCCTCTCATTTTTCTCCCCGAATTATTGACAAAATTGGGGACCTATCTTTACTTGAAACATCAGCGTTCTTACGCAAATCAAAAGTTTTTATCGGCAATGACTCCGGCCTCATGCATCTAGCTGCAGCTTCTTCAACCCCAACTTTGGGGTTATTTGGACCCAGCAATGATATTCATTATCATCCATGGGGACCCCATACCCATTATGTTAGAACCGATGTGCCCTACGAAACTTTGTGGCCCCAACGTCTTCATTTAAAATCTAATGAAACCCTTATGGAATCCCTAAGTACCCAAAAGGTAACCAAGGCCCTGGAAACTCTTTTGCAAAAGGACTCTTTATAATGCGTCTTCTTCAAGCCATAAAAGGAAAAGATCACGGAGGCGCAGAAGGTTTTTTTGACCGTTTGGCTCAAGCGCTAATGCCCATTTTACCCCAAAAACTCTTGGTCCCTTTTTCAAAAATGCCTTTGGATGACCGTTTAAAGGCCCTCATCCAAAGGGTTCCTTTCGGGAGCCCTCTCGATTTGAGATCACGACTCGATTTTTTTCAAGCCATAGCCACGTGGAAGCCCGATTTGGTCCTCACTTGGATGAACCGCGCCACCCGATTCTGTCCTGGGCCTTTACTAAGACGTGGGTTACCTCCTTTTTCCCATGTGGCCCGGTTGGGGGGGTTTTATGATCTCAAGTATTACCAGAAGTGTGATGCCCTTATTGGCAATACCCGAGGTATCGTGTCTTATCTCGTTGATCAAGGGTGGCCTAAAGACCGGGCTTTTTATGTGCCCAATTTTGTCTCCCTTCCTGCCCAGGTTTCGCCATTCTCTCGTGACTCTCTTCACGTTCCCCCCGAAGCCTGTTTATTGGTGGCTGCCGGACGTTTGCATGTCAATAAAGCGTTTGATACTTTGCTCAAGGCTGTCAGTTTGCTCCCCCATACCCATTTATGGCTATTGGGAGAAGGGCCAGAACTTAGCGCCTTACAAACCCTCTCAAAAGAGCTGGGGATAGCCTCACGGGTCCAGTTTTTAGGATGGCACCCCCATCCTACAGCTTATTATAATGCAGCAGATATATTTATTTGCCCTTCCCGTCACGAGCCCTTAGGCAATGTTCTTCTAGATGCATGGGCTCATGGACGACCCTTGGTAGCTGCCGCTTCCCAAGGCCCTACTGAATTCATTCAAGACGGCGTTACAGGGTGTCTCTCACCCATTGACGACGCACCGGCTATGGCCCAGACCATTGATCGTGTATGGACCCGACCTGACTTGCGTCACCAGTTAGTTCAAGAAGGAACAAAATTTCTCAAAGCCACTTTTTCCAAAGAAGCTGTGGTCGCTCAATACCTAGATACTTTTGCCCATATCAAAACGCTTCCTCCTAAAACTTAACCTTTCCTTGGGTAATTTTTTTTCACTATCGTTTAACTGTTTTAAAATGAGAGGTTCCACCAAATGTGCGGCATTGCAGGGGTTTTAACGCCCTCATTTTCCATCGATCCTCGCATTGTAGGTCATTTTCAAAAAACCTTGGCTCATAGAGGCCCTGACGATGAAGGGGTATTCCAAAAACTGTCTTTTGAGGAAAACGCCGAACCTTCGGTTTTATTATTTCATCGTCGTCTCTCTATTGTGGATATTGCCCAAGGCCACCAACCTTTTATATTCCCCATGACTGATGGAAACTATCTAGCCCTTATCGTTAATGGAGAAATTTATAACTTTGACGCCATCCGGAAAAAATATTCTGAATTTCCCTTCAAGACAAGCTCTGACTGCGAATCCATCTTGCCCTTGTATTTAGACAAAGGGATTGAGTTCATGCCCCATCTTCAAGGCATGTTCTCTCTAGCTCTCTACGATTCTCGTACCCAGTCTCTTATTTTAGGCCGAGACCCTTTTGGGATGAAGCCTTTATATTTTCGCAACATGGAGTCCGCTTTCCTTTTTGCCTCAGAAATACCCGCCTTAACTTTTCCATTTGCACCCAACCCCTTAGATAAAAATATCCAACAAGAAGCCCTCCATCGGCAATATACCTCTGGGGCACCCACTCTGTTCCAAGAAATTACCCGTGTCCTTCCCGGTCAAACCATGGTCATTGATTCCCAGTTACATATAACCACGACTCAAGCACCCCTAATGGAAAGGCCTTCAACAAAAAGCCGTTTCTTTTTGAGATCCCCCAAGCCTTCTTTGCCAGAAACTCTCAAAACTTTTGAGGCGCTTTTGTTGCAAACAGTAGAATCCCATTTGCTTTCAGATGTGCCTGTAGGATTATTTTTTTCAGGAGGAGTAGATTCAAGTATTATTCTTAAAGCTTTAAACATGTTAGGCCATAATACCGTTCCCGCCTTTCATATTCGTTTTGAAGATGAACCCCCCACTTTGCCCAAAGATATGCCCTTAAAAGCATCGCTAAACGAACTCCTATTCACCGAACAAGACTTTTGGGAACTCCTGCCTTTAGGCGCCTTCGTCATGGATGATTTTGCTGCAGATTATGCTGTTTTACCTACCTTAAAGCTTGCCCAAGCCGCAAAAAATGCCCAAATACCCGTTATTCTAAGTGGAGAAGGCGGCGATGAGATTTTTGCAGGCTATGGCCGCTACAAGAAGCATGGTTCCTGGCGCCCTTGGGCTTCCTCTTTATTCCGTCACAAAAGTCTCCTTTATAATTTACCTCTCCCCTCTCAGATGCTGTGGTATCAGAGTCTTTTGACAACTGAATCGGTTATTCAAAAAAGCTTATTGACGCCCTTACAAAAAGCTCAACTTATGGATCTCACCACTTGGCTCCCCGATGATTTAATGATCAAATTAGACCGCACCTTAATGCATTATGGGCTTGAAGGACGTCCCCCATTTTTGGATAAAGCTATGGCAAGTTTTGGGTTTAACCTCCCATCGTCGTATAAAATTCAGAACAAGGAGGGGAAGTGGCTGCTTAAATATTGGCTATCCCAAGTGGAGCCTACATTGAATTTTTTCATAAAAAAGAAAGGATTTACGCCTCCCATTCATAAATGGCTAGAAAGAAAGGCCGAGTTTTTAAAAAAAACATTGCCTCACCAAGAGGCACTTTCTTCCTTAATTCCTCCCCACCATACTCTCCACTTAATTGATCGACTATCCTGGCGCCAGGGGGATAAAAGAACTGGCCTTGCCGTATGGATTCTCCTTTACACGGTTTGGTACAAAATCCATGTCCAAGAGCATTTATTATTCACAGACTCTGTTTTCGATCTTCTGAAAACCCTGAAGTGATGGTAAGGATGAATATGCTTACCCCTGTTGATTAAGAGAGGTAATTTCATGGCTACATTCTTTGTCTTTGGGTAAATATTATATCGCAAAGCACAGATTAAACGCGCCAAACCCTCACTAAAATCATCAGAATTAATCCGTCTCTGCGCGAGTAGTTGAGGGCCTTGTTCACTCAAACCCCGTTTTAATCTGCTATTTCCAATGCCAAAGAGGTAAAATATGCCTAAAGACACCATGGAAAAAGGTATCAAGTGGGGAGAAGGACAAGAAGAGGGCAGTCACTATGAAAGTGTTCGATATGAAGGCTACGGCCCTGAAGGGAGTGCACTGATTGTAGAATGCTTGACGGATAATCGCAATCGCACCGCTTCCGAAGTTCGATCAACCTTGGGAAAACATGGAGGTTCTTTAGGCGAAACCAACAGTGTGGGCTTTATGTATTCAGACCATAAAGGCATTGTGCAGTACCTCAAACAGGTCACTCTGAAGCCCTCTTTGAAGCGCTATTGAAGCTGGGGCGGAAGATATTGATATTTCCGATGATCTCTATACGGTGATTTGCCCCATGGAGTCTTTTGGTGATGTCCGTTCAGCCCTGCAAACTCTTTTTCACGACCCAGTACGCGCTTGTCTTACCTGGCTCTCCAAAACAGACCTTTCTTTAAGTGAAGAAGGGGTCAAACTCTTACCAAATTAATTGATACCTTGGAAGAAAATGACGACGCCAAATTGTATACACCAATGCCCTTCTTCTTAAACAGGTTCCCTAAATGTCTGGTTACGTTCAAGTATGGACCGTTGATGTCTTTGCGAAAAAACCCTTTGAAGGAAACCCTGCGGGTGTCTTGATTTTGCCCCAATTCCTTGAGGTGAGACAAATGCAAGCCATAGCGTGAGAGAAATTGAATCTCTCAGAGTCCAGTGTTTGTAGTCCCTTTGAGGGACCTTCGTCTTACCAAATTCGCTGGTTTACCCCTCAAGAAGAAGCCCCTTTTTGCGTTCATGCCACCTTAGCTGCCGCTCATATCTTATGGGATTCCCAATTCGAAGAAGCACCTTTCGTGACTTTTCAATCGCTCTCGGGGGTTTTGCCCGTCTCTAAAGGACCTCATTTGGACGAGATTTCCATTGAGCTTCCCCTACAACCGTTGCCCGGGTGCTCCCAGCCTGATCCGCGGTTGGCCCAAGCTCTAGGGGTATCTTTTAACGCGATCTATTTTGGAAACACCCGTCCCCTTGCAAGAAGCGATCAAAATCCTCTTCCCGAATGGCTAACCTCTCACTATCTGGTAGAACTCTCCTCAGCTGATGAGGTGACCAAGTGTACGCCCAATTTAGAGCTCTTAGCCAAATTGGACTGTCGTGCCGTCACCATTACCGCCCCATCCAAACCTCCTTTTGATTTTATATCTCGCTATTTTGCGCCGCGTGTGGGCATCCCTGAAGATCCTTTTTGCGGCTCTACTCACTGCCGCTTAGCCCCTTTATGGGCTACGAAATTAAATAAAAATTGCCTCATGGCCAATAGTGGATCTTCCCGAGGTGGCCAAGTTCTCCTAGAATGCACTAATACTAAACTTAAAATGACTTCCACCGCCGTTACTGTTTTAAAAGGGTCGTTACGTCTTTTATAAACAATCAGAGAATCTTGAAAAGTGGTGGGTTGTTGTCCTATAGTAATTTACTAAGGTTAAAAACTTACTATTTCTTATCTATTAACTTCATCTTTAATAAAGAACTTGGCGCCAAGAATAGTTTCTGATAGGCCTTTGAGAGATATGAGGGGCAAAAAACTCATTTACGCTGTTTTTACTACCTCTTAAATATCCCTAGTATTAGTTTTTAAGGAGTGAGCGATCCGTGAACATTGTAAAATCTTCCCTAGTCCGAGCCTCATGGACGATTATTCTGTCCTTCTTTTTGGGTTCAGTGTTTCCTGGCCTTGTGCATGCGGATGCGTCCTTAACGCATGAAGTGGAACGACTGAAAAGACAGCTGTTGACCTTGGAGCAGAATTTCTATCGTGGAAGCCCTACCTCTCCTTCGATCCCTTCTTCCCCCCAGCCGTCTTCTATGCCCCTCAGTGGTTCTTCTCAAATGGCCTTGGAGCAAGAAATTCAAAAACTCACCTCTGCCTTGGAAGAGACACGCCATACAGTTAAACTTCAAAGAACTGAGATCCAGGCTTTAAAAAATGATATTGAGTTACGCTTATCGCAATTAGAGAAGAAGAAAGTGATTCAAGAACACGTTAAAGAAATCTCAAAACCCACTTCTGACTTGAAAATACCTCCCGTCAAGAGCGCTCCTATCAAATCATCCACGCCAGAACGAACTCTTTGTTTACCTGAGAACAAAACGCCACCATTGGATCCTACGCCCTCACCTGAAACCAAGAATGAAGATCCGACACCGAAAGTCCTAACTTCACCCTCCAGTTCCTTGCCGGACGATGCAGTAACCGAAGAATACAATGAATCTTTAGCTCTTTTAAAAAGCAAAGATTATGCCTCTGCTCAGAAGGCATTTTCTTCCTTTATCAAAAACCATCCAAACCATGAGTTAACTGGAAACGCGCAGTTTTGGTTAGGCGAAGCTCTGGCGGCCTCGGGAGATTTTACTCAAGCCTCTGTAGCTTTTCTAACCGCCTATAAAAACCATCCCAAAAACGCGAAACGTCCAGAAAGTCTTTTAAAGCTAGCCCATTGTTTAGGTCAATTAGGCAAACAAAAAGAAGCCTGTGCTACTTTACAAAAACTTTCCGTGGATTTTCCCGAAAGCTCCTCTGCGCTTAAACGCATGATGGTCGAGGAACAAAAATCAAATGGATGTTTGTGAACCCCCCACCCACGAAGATTCTACCCTTCCCATAAGCACTGATGAGTTTGAGTCTCTCATGGCCCCCCTTTTTGGAAAAGAAGCCAGGGGCTTGTCTTTTGGAGTCGCCCTTTCAGGAGGCGCAGACAGTCTCGCATTAACCATGCTTTTGCACCAATGGATCACACAACGGGGAGGAAGCTTACAAGCTCTCACCGTGGATCATGGCCTCAGACAAGATTCTGACCAAGAGGCTCTTGAAGTTGCTCTCTGGCTTAAGAGACTCGGCATTGCCCATACTATTCTGACTATCCCTCCGTGGGACCCAAAAAGCCGTATCCAAGAGCACGCTCGGGCCCACCGTCATCATCTCTTAGCCACCTACTGCTCTGCCTATAACCTTCGATATTTATTTTTTGGGCATCACATCCAAGATCAATGGGAAACTTTTCTGCACAGGTTAGCTCATAAGAGTGGCCTCGATGGACTCACCTGTATGAGCCCCCTTTCTAGAACCTCGTTTGGTTTTAAATGCCGCCCTCTTCTTGATGTACCCAAACAACGGTTAGTGGCCACTCTCAAGACTTGCAAACTTTCCCATATGGAAGATCCCAGCAATAGAGACCCACGTTTCCATCGCTCCAAGATCCGAGATAAGGCACAAGCTTTAACAGACCTTGGCTTAACGCCGGAGGCTATTAATGGCACTTTGCATAAACTAAGAAAAGTGCGTGAAAGTCTAGACACAATCGTGGCATCAGCTTTTGAGGCCACAACTATGATATTTCCCTTAGGCTACGCGACGGTTGATCTTTTGAAGTTGCAAACTTTTCCTCGAGAGATTACACGACGGCTTTTTGAGGATCTTAGCCTACGCGTTAGCCCAAACCCATATCCCCCGAGGAGCGGGTCTTTTGATTCTATTTTAGACTGCCTCTATCCAAAACCCTCGCCTCTTGCTTTTATTAATTCTGATGGAGGTTTGCCTGAGATAGAGGAGATGGTAGAAAAAAACCACCCACCCAGAACCTGGTCCATCCAAGGAATTTTTTGTAAAAATAGCGTTCTTTGGATCATGCGGGCCCCTAGAAAAACGCCCCCCACCGCTGGCTCCTCTTACGGCAGAACCTCATCATTTGATGGACTATGGATGATCTTTGGACAGGTCTCACCGTGCTTGAGCATCCCTATTATCTTGGGACAATCCCATTTCTTCTGGGCCTACCAAAAGCGGTCTCAACGCTGAAGAAAGTCCTCCTTTAAAATAGCGCCTTTAGGTAAAAGAGGTTAAAAAAAACAACAGCACCCTTCTCGACCTCATCCCAACGTGATTTACGAAAACCCTTCCGGCGCTGTGGAATCAAGATCAGCTTTGTATCTGTTCCCACCCAGCTTTTGGGCTCACGAAAATGGAGAGAGAACAGAGCTTTGGGGGAAGGTTCCTCAGTTTATCCATGGCAGTAAACTGATCCTACTCCTGCCCTCCCTCACGCTTCCTTGTTGAAAGCTTCTAAAAAGAGGGTACGCTTATTTTTCTCGACTATAGGCTTCTAACATCTCTCCACTGGACTCATCACACAGAATAGAGAGATTCTGGTGATAGCTGGCGCACCATAATTAATCCTTTGACTTCCTTTAGATATGAAGTAACGGCGCCAGGACGCGACGTGTAAGGATTTAAGTTGCTGATGCCAATTATGAAAGAGCCACTTGGGTTTTTTTGTGCTGCGTATATTTCTTGGACAGCAGGGCGCATCCCACCTGGTCTACTAAAATCTTGGACATTTTTTCCTACCAGCGCAGGGTATTTAACAGAACAGCGTAGTTTACCTCCTTTGGTCAAGACTGATACACCGTGAAAGTGCGATCCAATCTTTGTGCAGAAAGAACCATTTCTGTCGTTTAAATCTCTCAATCCCTTCTCCATGCCCACTCGTTGTATATGGGCCTCAGCCTTCTCTACTAATCTCTTTGCTTCTTTTTTACGCTGTTCTAGGATTTTATCATCATTATCAACGTCTTCGAAGGTTTGTGGTCTTTGCTCTTTTCCAAATACATCCACCTTGACCGCTGAAACGCCTTGGCAAACCACAAAGGATAGAGCAGTACCTGTTAGTATATTAAAAATCTTTGACATTTTAAGAAATCCTCCTGTGTAAATTTTTATTGTTTTACTTTTAAGCTTTCTTCGGATGAGCGTTATTGATCAACCACTTAGACGTCTTAAACTCAAGACGAGACGAAATCACAATATCCCCACCCACTTAAAAAATCTGTTTATAGGTAAGCCCCTCTGGTAGTAGATAAAGGCTACCTATAAATTTACTTACTCCTCTGTATACAAGTCTATATCCTCGGCTGCTATTAAGTTTCTATAGGAACCCATGGGATGGTGAGCTTCGGCAACAAAAATCATACCGTCATGCTCACGCACATAGGTGCTACTTACTCCTGGTTTTCCGGTATAAGGATCTAAATTGCTCATGTGGGTATAGAAAGTTCCCTCTGGATGTGCTGCTGCCGCTGCCACAACCTTCGGGGAATCCATCTGGTCTCCGGGGCTTCTCCACCCAATGTCATTTGTGCCAACGAGACCTGGGAACGTGCATGAAACCAAGTTATCTCTTTCCGTAGTTGTTATATATACCCCCGTATAGTGCTTGCTTACTTTGATGCAAAAGTCTCCACCTCTCATGCCGATGATTGCAAAAGCCTCAGGGCCTTCTTTTTTATAAAGATCAATAGCCTTATTCACCATCTCTTTTGCCCTGGCTTTACGATCTGCGAGTATCTTTTCGGATTTTTGTAAAGCGGAGAGAGACCCTTTTTTATTCTGTGTCTTCATTTCTCCGTCTGACATCTGAACGGCGCCCACATTTTGGCTCAAGACAACGCCTACAGCTGCGACTGATAGTATGTTAACTATTTTATACATTTATGACATCCTCCTGTTTTAGTTTTTAAATTTAATTTCTTTATTCTATCTCTTCGGGACTCTTCTAGAAATCCCACACGCTCGTTCTGTTGATGGTAGATCGCCTGCCTTAAGAGAATAAAGCCACCTCCTTTGCGTCCCATTACCTCGTAAGCATCATCTGACATTTCTTGGCTCAAGGATTTTAGGAAATTCTGTTGCCTGTTATTTTTTTATTTCTTGTGTATATGTGTATACAAGTCCCCATTCTCTGCTGGCACAAGCTCACGATAAGGGGAATCCAAGTGATAAGCTGGTGAAGAAAAAATAAGACCGTCATAAACCAGATAAAATATAGTGACCGTGCCTGGTATTCCGGTATGTGGATTCCTATTGCTCATATAGGTAACCTGCCCCCCTTCTGGATGGGCCTTAGCTTCATCTGCCAACAAACGCATAGGGTGGGTGCCATCGGGAGATTTCCAACTGATATCATTTGTCCCGACCAACCCCGGATACTTATATGAGGCCATCACGTCTCTCTCCAAAGTTGCTACAGATATCCCTGTACGAAACGGATTATTCTGATCATCGAACATGCCTTCTTTCTTATTAATCATCGTAAAAACTTCTTTTCCTTTTTTTTTATATAGCTCGATTGTATTGGTTACTAACTCGACCGCCCGGGCTTTACGTTTTCCAAATGTATCATCTGCTCGATAACCATCTTTAACGCCCGCAAGCTTTTCCAACTTCGCATTGCTTGCGTGCCCAGAGTCCTGTGCCCGAACGCCTTGGACCAATAGGATTGACAAAGCCGCCACAGCAACCAGTTGATAAATTTTAGACATGTGTACCTCCTGCTTAATGAATTTTTAATTCTTATGCCTCATCATATATATATTTTTCTTTCCTGACAACTTGGGCTGAGCATTTATCTTTATCTATAGTGTCTTTTTTTGCGTCAGATCAGATCTCTTTTCTCATTTTTCATCTATAGAAAATGTCAAAAACGTGGATTTTTAGCTACCAATCTATGTGTTATGGTATATAAAACTAATATGAGGCCGATAAGCTGGATTCTCATAAGCTTATTCGTACCCTAGGAGCAAAGGAGCTGAACTTGAAAACTTTTAATAAAAATATTCTATTATGGATTGCCATTATTCTCGGCACCCTCATTATTTATAATGTTTTTCAGTCGGGTTCCTCCACTACGGCTAACTCGGTGCCCTTCTCTGACTTTTTACAAGAGGCCGAACGGGGGCAAGTCAGAGACGTATTCATCCGCGGCAATGTGCTCACAGGCCATTTGTCTACAGGTCAAGTGTTTACCACTTATATGCCCAACCAAACAAACATCGTTGCTTTTTTAGCCGATAAAGATATTCGCATTTCGGCTGGCCCTTTGGAAGAATTTTCCTTTTTCCAAATGGTTCTCTCTTGGCTGCCCATGATTATTCTCGCCGGAATCTGGATATTTGCCTTGCGGCAAATGCAAGGAGGCGCTGGTGGCGGAAAAATTATGGGTTTTGGTAAATCTCGTGCGCGTTTACTCACCGAAAAACAAGGTCGCGTCACCTTTGAAGATGTGGCGGGAATTGAAGAAACCAAACAAGAATTGGAAGAAATCGTTGAATTCTTAAAATTCCCTAAGAAATTCCAAAGGCTTGGTGGAGAAATCCCCAAGGGCGTCTTGCTTATCCCGGTCCTCCCTGGAACAAGGAAAAACCCTTTTAGCTCGAGCCATAGCTGGAGAAGCCAACGTACCCTTTTTTACCATTTCTGGGTCTGATTTTGTGGAAATGTTTGTAGGTGTGGGCGCGAGCCGGGTACGAGATATGTTTGAGCAAGCTAAAAAAAGTGCACCTTGTATTGTGTTTATTGATGAAATAGATGCGGTGGGACGTCACAGGGGCGCTGGCATGGGCGGTGGAAACGATGAACGGGAACAAACCCTTAACCAACTTCTGGTGGAGATGGATGGATTTGAAAGCAACGAGGGCGTGATTCTCATTGCGGCCACCAATAGACCGGATGTTCTAGATCCTGCCTTATTACGTCCTGGTCGTTTCGATCGACGGGTTATGGTTCCAGACCCCGACTTGGTTGGCCGGGAAAAAATCCTTCTGGTTCATATGCGCAAAATCCCCCTTTCCAAAAATGTGGATACACAAGTTATTGCCCGAGGCACTCCTGGCTTTTCAGGAGCTGATCTTAAAAACTTAGTCAACGAAGCGGCTTTATTAGCTGCACGGCGCAACAAGCGCTCTGTGACTATGGCTGAATTTGAAGAAGCAAAAGATAAGGTCATGATGGGCGCTGAACGTCGCTCTATGTTGATGAGTGAAGAGGAGCGTAAACTCACGGCTTATCATGAGTCAGGCCATGCCTTAGTCGCGGTGCGAATGAAAGAATCCGACCCCATTCATAAAGCCACTATTATCCCTAGAGGGCGGGCATTGGGCATGGTGGTTCGTCTTCCTGAGACTGATCAACGCTCCTTAACCCGGGCGAAGCTCGAAGCAGACTTAGCTGTGGCAATGGGGGGTCGTATTGCTGAGGAGATGATCTTTGGTGCTGATAAAATAACCACCGGGGCTTCTTCTGATATTAAGATGGCCACTGACATTGCCAGACGTATGGTAACTGAATGGGGAATGAGCCTTGAGCTAGGGCCCTTAAGCTATGGAGATCGAGGTCAAGATTTTTCTCCTTATGCGCCTGCTCAACAATTCTCAGATTCGACCACGCGCTCTATTGATACAGAAATGAGAAAAATCATAGATCTGGCTTACAAAACGGCTTTTGACATTCTCCACGAATCTTTGGATGATCTTCATCTCCTGGCCCAAGCTCTTCTAGAACATGAAACCCTTACGGGGGAAGAGATTCATCAAACCTTAAAGGGTAAACCTCTGGATAGGCCTGTTTCAAAACCCCCCATTCAAAAAGGAGCGTCTGTGCCAACTTCGCGGCCGTCACGTCCTTCGCGTCCCAAAAGCCCCAAACCCTCTCCGCATACCTAAGAGCTATCTTTTTTCTAGAAAATTTTTATTCTAGGTTTATGCCAAAACTAAATCTCTTCGGGCTATGTGTGCTTGTAAAAACTATTCCCAACCCCATAAGGATGCCCTCTAGATGCCTTTTAAACCTTCTGAAAAGCTTTTTGGAACAGATGGCGTACGCGGAAAAGCCAATATTTTCCCAATGACTCCAGATACGGTTTTGCGCTTGGCACAATGTGCTGCCGCGAGTTTATCTCCCCATCCTGGGTACCATGGGGTGGTTATTGGAAAAGACACGCGGCTCTCAGGATATATGATTGAACCAGCCCTTACGGCAGGGTTTATTTCTATGGGCTTGGATGTGTTTTTAGTAGGGCCTTTGCCCACGCCAGCTATTGCCATGCTTACGCGTTCTTTACGGGCTCAATTGGGTGTTATGATTTCAGCTTCTCATAATCCTGCTTCTGATAATGGCCTTAAATTTTTTGGAGAAGACGGATCAAAGCTCTCTTGCGCCGTTCAAGACACTATTGAAAAATTGTTTCACCAAGATCATCCCTTTCAGCTCGTTGGTTCTACGGATCTTGGCCACGCACGAAGACTCGATGACGCACCTGGCCGGTACATCGAATATGTAAAGAGCGTTTTTCCAAAAAAACTAACCCTTGAGGGCTTAACCATCGTCTTAGATTGCGCCAATGGTGCCGCGTATAAAGTAGCCCCTCTTGTTTTTAAAGAACTGGGCGCCCATGTGATTACCATTGGCGATACTCCTGATGGTCACAATATTAATGACGGATGTGGGGTTATGGACCCAGGCGCCCTTATTGAGGCTGTTTTAGAACACAAGGCTCACATGGGCATCGCCATGGATGGCGATGCTGATCGTCTGCTTATGGTGGATGAATACGGTAAGCTCATCAATGGAGATTGCCTGTTAGCCCTTCTTGCCCAATCCTATGATGAAAAGTCCCTTCTTCAAAAGCAAGGCGTAGTGGGCACTGTTATGTCAAACTTAGGGCTTGAGGCTTTCTTGCAATCCATAAATCTTCATTTAATTCGTACGCCAGTAGGCGATCGGCACATATCCGATTACATGCGCACTCATGGGTACAATGTGGGTGGAGAACAATCAGGTCACATTATCATTGGCGAGGAGGCTACTTCTGGTGATGCTTTGTTATCCGCTCTACAAGTTCTTGCCGCTCTTTTAGAAAGACAAGTTCCCGCCAGTTATCTCTCTTCACTTTTTACCCCTTTTCCTCAGATTATTAGGAATATTTCCCATGTAAGCGCCCAAGCGCTTGAACAAGAACGCGTGGTGAAAGTGGTTAATAGCGTTAAAGACCGGTTGGGATCTAAGGGCAGGATTCTGATTCGTCCTTCTGGCACAGAGCCGCTTTTGCGCATCATGATAGAAGGCGAAGATGATGCCTTTATTCAAGAACTGGCTTGTGAAGTAATTGAAGTTTTAGAATTTGAAAAAAACCTTCACCAGGCTCTTTAATATTCTTTCATAAATAGCCCTTCCTCAGTTGATAAGACAATTGTCATACTCACCTCATAGAGTGTTTGATTGGTTAGAAAATTGTTGCTAGGGTACCGCTCAGAAACTCTATTTTTTTCCCTCTTTTTGTGAGCCACAAGAATGCCCCAAAGACTAGAAACAAAAATCACTCAATTATTAGACAGTAAAAAAGCTATGGACATTCGTGTCATTCCCATGGCCCACCAATCTAGTCTCATGGACACCATGATTATTGCCACAGGCACCTCGACTCCCCACTTATCGGCTTTGGTCAAAAGCCTTTCTTCTTTATATGCCGAAAGTGCCCCGTTGTCCGTCTCTGGACTTTCAGGCAGTTCATGGGTTATCGTGGACTTTGGGCACATCGTGGTTCACCTTTTTACCCAAGAGACCAGAGAGTTCTATGCTTTAGAGTCCATGTGGCATCCCGGAGCCTTCCAGTCGGATACCAAAGGAGTTTTCTAGATGAAGCTCCAAATACGTGCCAGCGGGAGTATTAAATCCCCCCCGCTCAAAGAGCTGTGTACTTATTATCAAAAACGCATGGTCCTCCCTCTTGAAATCCTGGAAGTGCCTTCTCAGTCGTCAAAAAAAACCACAAGTGCTTTTTTGGATCATAGATCTCCTGACTCGCTTACCTATCTTTTGGATGAAACTGGAGATAACTTACCAAGCCTTGAGTGGGCCCGACTCATAGAGAAAGCTCAAATCCAAGGGCTTAAGTATATCTATTTTTTAATCGGAGACGCTCATGGATTTGATGAGCAAACCCTCAATAGCTGCCCTTTGCGTCTTTCTTTTGGCGCACAAACATGGCCCCATGATTTAGTCAGACTCTTGCTCCTTGAACAGCTTTATCGGAGTCAACAAATCCTTTCCAACCACCCCTATCATAAACAAGGATAAGTACGTTTGGGATTTGAAGCGATGTTATCTTATGCGTTAGGTCATTTTGCTCTTCGAAAAAGTTCTGAGTGAAGCGATAGAAGAGGAACATACATTTTTTATCAAACTCACGGTCTCTACCCAACAATTTTTTAGATAAGATAAATATGTTAGAATATTTTGCCCACAAAACAATCAAATCTCCCTTTGGTGGATTCAGTTTTTTATTCCTTTTAATTCTATTTATAAGTTCTCTTTGTCTTGGAATGGAAGATGATGGCAGTCAGTCAGAACAATCTCCAATAATAGTGAAAAAGAAGGTCCGCCCTAACGTATCCAAGCGCTCCGCAGAAGATAAATCGGAGAATTTTGACTTCTCCCTTCTCGCGCATGCACAAGGGGATCCAGACGAATATACCCTAGTTTGTTTAGACTCACAGTTAATACCTTCAGGACAGTTAATACCTTCAGGACACAAAGTATCCAGCGATCAGGCTAAATCCTTTACCCCGGTTAAAGATTGGATTAGCAAAGGGTTGATTCAGAAATTAGATGCAGATCCAGAAGGAAACGACCAAGATAACTCGTCTCCATTAAACATCAAGAGCCTCGCATGCGGGCCAGACAACAACATTCCCTATTACGTTGTTAGCCTCTACAAATCCACCTCCCATTTTTCTGCTGCAGCTAAGTTCACAGCCCGCCTAGAGGGCAAAGAGACATCTACCAATGAAAGAAATGAATTCCAAGCCTCCATGATTATTTTTCCTCAAGTAGAATCCACTTACGCTCTAGCTTATTTGCTGGGAAACTGGCGTCAGCTAGTTAATCTCCACGCAATTATTCAAGATTGGGGGCTACGCCTAGCTGCATCCCAACAGATTTTTAGTGACCGAAACATTAAACAATTGGGCGGAAAGAAAAGCTCTGATTCTAATCCCACCACCCGTCGAGAAAAAAAACAACGATTAGCAAAGATAGAAAGTTTTGGTCTTGAAGTCGGCACAGAAGGTTTACAAACCTTACGGGTCCTGCCCCGTTATGCTCTTAAAACTGAGAAGCCTCGATTGGTTACGGGAGAAAATTGGTTCAAATTTTTTCTTCCAGAAGACAAAGCAGAAAACCAAGCCAAGGAAGTAACTATTGAATCTTTGAGGAAAATGGCGGATTACCTATTTGGCCTAAGTAACAGAGGACTTCAAACTCATAAGAAATTGAAGGCTTATATTGATGTACCCGAAGAGGATCCAAAAAAAATTACGGAACTAGACGCAGTGCTGGAAAAAGTCCTAGGTGGCAAAGATGTGGCACAGCGCGTTTTTCCTGCTGATTTCATTTGGAAAACTTATGGAACTTCTCCACTGTTTACTTTTGGTGGAGCTAAGATTCGCTCCAATCTTCTGAAAATTCTATCAGGAAAAAAACCTACTCTTGGGTCTCTAATTTCCATCCAGAAACGAGGAACTGATTCCGACGTTCAACAAGAACCCTTAGGACGAATGATCTATACCCTGCCTATAGAGGATAAAGACGGTAATTTTTATCGCTTTAACTGTAGCCGGTGGTTCAGCGTCGCCTCGTCAAGATTCGAGGCTATCATTAAGAAAATGAGAGCATCCGACATCAAAATTAAAATGAATGATCTACTGCCCGACTATACACTAGAGGATGCTATGGGAGATGGAACCGGTGACGATCTCTATCAAGAAGCGCGTTATAATAAAAGAGTTATTGTTGATCTCAATAAAACAAGACGAAATAAAGGAATTTTGCTTGATCGCTTAAATATATATTTTAAGGGGGTGGGGAATAGATTTGAGTTTGGAGATATGCTTTTTTTGGGGGAGACAGGTGAAATCTTAATAGTCCATGTCAAAAGAAAAGAGGCTGGCGATATAGATCACCATAGAACTCAAGTTGAACGTTGTGCTGATTACTTAGCGACTGAATTCACCAAAGATAATGGGGGTAATATTTTACTTCAAGGGCACGTTAATGGCCTCTACATGGCCCATGATATTTCTCTTACTAAAGTAAAGAAGCAAGGAAAACGTCTTACCCATGGAAACTATTTCGCCTGTGCTTTCGCTGATAAAAAACGAGCAAAAAAAGAAACATGGGTTGGTTTTGTAGAAACTAAGATCCTTTCCCCCGAAAACGATAAACAAAATAAGGAGATAGGACGCCTAAAGAATCTCCTCCTACAGGTCGAGTTAGACGCATTTAAGGACCATGAAGGTGAATTTACTGTAGCTCTTGATGCTTTACTCGATTGCTTTCAAGAGAATAAACGTAAGGGAAAAGATGATTTTTCACTTGAATATGTCACCTCTTTTCTGGCAGGCACGCTCCAATGCATAAAAGTAAAACAAACTTTATTCCCTTCAGGGGTGCTTACAGAGAAAACAAGAAAAAAGATTTCAATTGTTATGGCTGTGATTGATGACAGACAAATCGAAGGCCTTCGGAAAGCTAAAAAGGATTTAGCAGTTAAGAAAAAGATACCCAAGAAGAAGGAACGGGAAGCGGCGGTGGCTAAAGCCGAAAGGGAATTAAAATCTCTTAATGCCAAAGATCGTAGAACTGAGGGAGAAGTTTTTAAAAAACAGCATCTTTGGGGATTAGATCGCACCTATCAGATCGTCCAAAGAAATGGATTTTCTTTTAAGTTAGTTATCATTAATGAAAATGCTCAGCGCCCCAATTGGGATGCCTTTGGACCCATAGTGCACGCTGAAGAAGCCAGCCTTAGTGACGATACAGAAGATGAAGAATCCGGTTCAGAGAAAGGAATAAAAAAGAAAACAGCTCGCAAAACAACTGAGCCAGATAAGCAAGAAGAGCCTTTAACCTTTGATGCTTTATGGAAAAGTAAAAAAAAATTAGGAAAGTCAACTGATCTGGATCTAGGAGAAGCACAGAAATTCACCTATAGCACTCCTGATCCAGAAAAAGGACTCTATGGAGAGTATCTGAGCTGCCCCACGGTGAGTGATGGAGACTGTTTCTTCCATGCCATATTTACGAAAGATGGAGACATTGAGGACACTGTAGTGAGCCAAGCTGCTGCCATGAGAGAAGCCCTGAGTACAGAACCTCTAGACGACAGCTACGTCACCGGTTGCAAAAATTTAGTTTATGAAGAATATCTTCAAATGTCCAGCACATCAAAAGCTGGCCAAATTCCAGAAGCGAGCCGAACTTTATTTCAAGAAAATAATGAATATCTTGTTGCACGTAACTACGTCCGGAGTCTGGCTCCAGATCAAGATCTACCTCCTATACTTGCATCACCATACAAGCACTCTGAAGCTGTTATAAAGGCGGCAATTACCTCGACCGAAGTGATGGACTATATGGTAAGATTCCGTATTAGTAATGGGTTATCCAGTTTCATTCCCGTTCGTCCAAACATGATGTGTCCTGCGGAGAAATTAGCATGTCAAAACAACGTGCGCGTTAACATCTTTTCTTTCAACAAGACCTCAAAGGCCTTAGATCTCATAAAAACTGCTGGGGAACCTGATGAACCTATTTACAACATCCTATTGGATGGAAATCACTATGTTGCCCTTGTCAACTCTGCCGAATCTGAGGCACGGAAGGCCGCAGTTCTGCAAATAATGAAAAATGCCAGTTACAAACCTACAAACTAAACCAAAAGCCTCTTTCCTATTTTCTTCAGCCCCCCAAGTAACCTCTAATCAGGTGGATCACCCAAAAATCATCCATTGAGCAGAATATCTATTCTAGAGGGAGCATCATAATCTCCTGTTTTTGTACAGATTAACAAGGAATTATGATGCCCTCGCTCCCAAAAAGTCAATAATTTCAATATGTTCAGGACGTTTTTTCGTCCAACTCAGGTTCTACATCACCCAAATATCACCCGCCCAAAGAGACTCTAAGAAATCTTTTATAGGCCATATAGTTACTTTTTTTTCTCCTAAATCCATTAGTCGTTTTCGGGGTTCACGACATACAAGATGTAAATCGTGATCCTGTTCTTTGCTCAATGCTCTAAGCCCTTTAAGATCACCAGAATGTATAGATGAGGATAATTTGATTTCTACCGCTATATTTGAAAATATGAAATCTACCTCATACCCATCCTTCGTACGCCAGTATTCAATATTCTCTCTTTTATTTTTGAGTAACTTATAGGCCTGGAGTTCCAGAAATACGTAATGTTCAAAGGCCAGCCCGGCTTCTACACCTAACATATCTTTATAGTGAAAGCGTCTTAGATAGGAAGCTAGCCCCGTATCAAATACATAAAACTTGGGGATTTCTCTGATGAGTTGTCTTTTCGTAACTTTTCGGTAAGGATATATGAAGTATCCTAGATACATATCTTCCAAAATTTCAAAATACGTCTTAACGGTATGGCTACTCACACCACATTCACGGGCAATATTAGTAAAGTTAATCATACCTCCTTGTGAAAAACCAAGTATATCTATAAATCTTGCAAAAGATTCTCTTTTTCTAATGTCAGCCTCTGCATTAACCTCAGTCAGAATATAATCGACTAGGTAAGATGAGATATCTCTTTCTGGATTTTTGGAAAGATAGTGAGAAGGAATAAGACCATTATTAAAAATTAAATCCCAATCAAGTTTTTGAGTCTCTGGATAACATAATGGCACAAACTGCATCCGCCTTGCCCTTCCACCCAGTAAATTAGGGACAGATTTTTTTAACCTTCTACTACTGGATCCACACAGAATGAACTGAAGATTTTTATTGTTTTCTATAAGCCAGTGTACCTCATCAAGTAATGCTGGTATTTTTTGCACCTCATCAATGATGAATATAGAAGGACTCTCAATCGCCACCATTTCATTTCTAAGTCTTTGAGGTTCACGAAAATATGACTGGAAAACATCAGACTTCAATAGATCAATAAAAATTGCTTTCGGATACTTCTGTTTTAAAAAAGTTGTTTTTCCTGTTTTTCGCGCACCCCACAATAAACAAGATTGCCCAGTTGGTAAGTCCAGATCAAGATATCGGTTCATGCCATTACCATACTTCCTATATATACAACTTTAATGAACTACACTTCAATAAAGTTAACTTATCAAGCAATTTACTATCTATCCTTTTTCTCCAGAGTTTTACAAATCCTGCTTGTTCTATCGTAAACTAGACCTAAGTGTGCCCCTCCTTTTCCTGCCTCCCCGACCAAGCCTTTTGGAATCGCTTACCTCATCAGAACAAAACTAAAAGCTCCTTTTGAGTATTTTTGATATATACAAAAAGAGCGCCACTCCCAAGCTGTTCTTGATTTTGTTTCTTCCTTGAAAGATGGTAAGAGTTCTATATATATGGATGATATACTTCATTTACAAACGGTGTTGGCTAGGATTTCCTCACAACAAAAATCCTTTCCTCTCTCCTCTAGCATAAAAAAGGATAAGCCCTTATGGGATTAGGACCAGGCTCTTGTTTCGATGCACATTCTTACCCTAGTCCTAACGCTGCGCGCCTGAAACACCCTTTGGTTTTATGCATATTAGACGGTTGGGGTATAGGAAATCCGCATAATCCTTATAATGCCATTGCCGCGGCTCATACCCCCCATTGGGATAGGTTGATGGCGACGTATCCACATACCCAACTCCATGCCTCTGGACCAAGCGTAGGTCTTCCCGAGGGCCAAATGGGCAATTCAGAAGTGGGTCATTTAACTCTTGGATCGGGCCGAAAAATACTTCAAGAACTGCCTCGTATATCTCAAGCTCTGGCTGGAGCAGCTCTTTCTCAAAATCCAGCCTTTCATAAACTTGTCTCCACCCTTAAGGCCACAGGCGGCGCTTGTCATGTGATGGGTTTATTTTCTGATGGAGGTATTCACTCCCATCTTGCCCACCTCATCACCTATATAAAAGAACTTCATGCCAACCAAATTCCCATATACCTTCACTGCTTTTCCGATGGACGAGATACAGAAGTCCAGGCTGGGTTAGCCCTATATACTGAATTTATTAAATCTCTGCCCAATAGCACCCCTGCCGCTTTTATCAAAGAAGCAACCTTATGTGGCCGCTTCTATTCTATGGATCGAGATCACCGATGGGAGCGCACTGAAGCAGCATACAACTTGATTATTCATGGAAAAGGACATTCTACCCGCTCTATGGCTGAGGGGTTTCAAGAAGCTTATGCTCAAAATCTCGGAGATGAAATGATTCCTCCCTGTGTGGTGGAAGGATACCCTGGAGTTCATCTCGAAGATGGTCTCTTATGTTTTAACTTTCGAGGGGATAGAGTACGTCAGTTACTATCTTCTTTCTTTAACCCCCAGTTTAGTGACTTTCCTCGGTCCTCTTTCCCTCTATTTTCCATCGGGTGTGCCGCCACGGTTTATTCAAAAGAATTGTGCCACGATATCGAAACTCTTTTCCCAAGAGAAAAAATTTCCCAAACCCTGGGAGAGATTTTAAGTGATCATCATTTATCCCAATTACGGCTGGCCGAAACAGAAAAGTTCGCCCATGTGTCTTATTTCTTTAACGGCGGACAAGAAAAGGAATTTCTAAATGAGTATCGCCTCCTTATCCCTTCCCCTAAGGCCAAAAATTATAAAGATACCCCCGAGATGGCGGCACCCCTGATCACCACTTGTTTGACTCAAGCCCTCCGGGAAAAACGATTTGATGTGATCATTGTCAATTACGCTAATGCCGATATGGTAGGACACACAGGAGACTTTGAGGCCACGGTCCACTCTATAGAGGCCTTAGACCGATCCTTGGGAGCTATCCTAGAAATAATCCAAAGTACGGAAAGCACCTTGATTATTACCGCAGATCACGGCAATGCAGAAGAAATGAGATCCCCAGAAGGAGGTCAGATAAAAACCTCTCATACCACCAATCTTGTGCCCTTTATTGTGGCCAACGCCCCTCATCCTATGGCCCTTCTACAAGGACCTTCTTTGTCTTTGGCGGATGTAGCCCCCACAGTCCTTGATCTTCTAGGGCTGACTATCCCCCCCATAATGAGTGGCATTTCTCTAATCGACAAACCACCTATCTTATAATGGTTCAAACGAACTGTCTTTAGGAAATGAACTTCGGAATAGTCGCCATAATTTTATCTCTGAAGCCCCTCCGCCTTTCTAGTGAAGGCACTATAAGCCCCTTCTCGCTCATTAACCCGTCCTCATGCCACATTTCTTCTGATACTAAGGACTCGGTATAATCAGCCAAAGATTGGTTTTTTTCAAGCATGGATCCCTTTACATAAAAATATAAAGGGCGAGCTAGGCGATATTTGGTTGAACGAATTGTGGCTAAAGAGGGTCTGATGCCATCAATCTTAATAGCCGCGAGCACGTCTTTATTCTCTTCCAAAAAGGGATATCCTAAAATCCCAATTGCTTGTGGGTTGGTATGCAATTTTTGAATGATGAGCTTGGTGTTTTCAGCCATTTCAATATACCGACCATCCTCACGAAATTGCCCACATAGTGTTTCCTTTTTACCTCCACAATCTGGTTCAAAAATGATCTCTTTTAACGCATCACGCATCCCCGATGTGGACGGAGGCCCAAAAAAGAGTATCTCCCTATTGGGGAGCTCGGGGTTAATTTGGGACCAATGGGTATAAGGATTAGGAACCCAGCGTCCCTCTAAATATACCTCTTTAGAAAGGGCTAGAAATATCTCATGGAGCGTAAGTGAAGCGATTACCTGGGGACTTGCCTCAATTTTTGGAATCACGGCCAAAATAATGCCGCCGTATCCTAATTTAACTTCCAAGATATCTCCCACCCCGTGACTTTTGCATAATAACGCCTCTTTATCCGACATAGGCCGAGATGAATTTACCCCCCCAGGGTGCTGTAACGAAGCCCCCCCACAAAAAAGTTTAATACCTGCCCCTGATCCCGTTTTTTCAACAACGGGAACTTGTTTGGAATGGATGTAAAAAAGATTCTGAACCACCACCGCAGAAAATGGAAAAACGGAAGAAGAACCCACAATCCGCCCTTGGGGCAACAAAGCCACACACACATTGCCCGCGCCAAGAAGAAAACTCAAAAAAAGAATCCATCGCCAGAACTTTCCTTTTATGACCTTCATGGACGCCCTCCTCGCTTTGTTACCTCAACTGATTAAGTGCCCATTTTTCGAACATAGGCATCGTGAGCAGCAAAAACGGCAAGGTTAACTAACTCGGATACTGGAGCCGTCATCTCAGCTGTTTGGATAGACTTAGAAAATCCCACGAACAAGGGGCCAACAAGACTGCCCGGACTCACACGCATCGCCAAATCTAATCCAATACCACTGGCTTGCAGAGTTGGCATAATCAAGACATTGGCGGGACCGGATAGTCTACTGAAGGGGATACAAACACTTAAGATCAGGATTCAACGCCAAGCTTGCCGTCATCTCTCCTTCATATTCAAAGTCTACTTGCATGGCATCAAGCAGTTCCACTGCCTTACGCATAGAAGATCCTTCTTTCTTCGCCTCATAACAAACAGCACTACCGAAACAAGAGTTATCGATGAAAGCCACTCTAGGCGTAAAGCCCATGCTCTTTACTTTCTTACAACTCGCCACAGCAATAGACACCAGTTGCTCTGGAGTAGGTTCCACATAAATCGCTGTGTCGGCCACAAAAATCGTCTCACGAGAAGACAAGAATAAAGAAAGCCCAAAAACTTCCTCGGTAGGCACCACATCTATAATATTCATTAAATCAGCTAACATTTTAGGATGATTGGTAGAAATTGTTCCCACAAGAACCGCATCTGCTTTACCAAACGCCACTAAACACGCCGCAAAAGCATGCTTTTCTTGCATGAACATGGTTTCTATTTGAGACCGTTCAATCCCCTTTCTTTGGACCCGTTCATAAACAAAATCTATGTAAGACTCTAAAGAAGCCTCGGTAATGGGGTTCATAATACGCACAGTTGAATCCGCCATATGCATCTGAGCCATCTTATCTCTAATATGACTCTCATTGCCAATTAGAATGGCCTCTCCATATCCACTCGCGGTATACGCAAAAGCGGCGCGAATAAACTTCTCATCTTCTCCTTCCGAAAACACCACTCTTTGTGGATGGGTTCGGACTGACTCAAACACTAATTGAATATGGGCTGAAGCTGGATCCAGGCGTCTACGCAGCTGCAATACATAGTTTTCTTTTGAAACATAGGGTTTTAAAGCCACCTTGGTTCTAATCGCCGCCTCAGCAACAGCTACAGGAATGGCTTCAATGAGGCGCGGATCAAAAGGGACAGGCAAAATATAACTACGACCAAATACCAGCTTTCGACCCGCATATGCCATATGAACTTCTTCAGGCACGGGTTGCCGTGCCAAAGCGGCTAAGGCTTCCGCCGCCGCAATCTTCATTTCTTCATTTATAATGGTCGCTCGAACATCCAATGCGCCCCTAAAAATATAAGGAAACCCTAGAATATTATTAACTTGATTCGGATAGTCAGACCGGCCCGTAGCCATAATGGCATCAGGTCTGGTTTCAAAAGCATCCTCCGGGGAAATTTCAGGATCTGGATTAGCCATAGCAAAGATAATGGGATCAGGTGCCATAGCTTTTATCATGTCTTTCTTTAAAGCCCCTTTTCCGGATAATCCTAAAAAGACATCTGCCCCTTCTAAGGCTTCTTCCAAAGTGCGTGCTTTTGTCTCCACAGCATGTTTTTGTTTCCAAGGATTCTCTATGCCAGGACGCCCTTTATAAATCACACCTTCCCGATCACAAAGCGTCACATTGGCAGGTTGCAAGCCGTAAGCCTCCAGAAGCTCCACACAAGCGATAGCCGCAGCCCCTGCACCACTTACTACTAACTTTGTATCCTGGATATCCCTCTGGGTTAAATACAAAGCGTTAATCAATGCCGCCAAAGTAGTTATAGCTGTTCCATGCTGGTCGTCATGAAAGACGGGAATAGAAAGAGCTTCCTTTAATCGAGATTCTATTAAAAAACATTCAGGGGCTTTGATATCTTCCAAATTAATACCACCAAAACTGTCACCGATAGCTTTTACACTTTCCACAAAAAGATCTACATCTTCAGTGCTCACTTCAATATCAATGGCATCTATGTCTGAGAACCGTTTGAATAGAACAGCTTTTCCCTCCATAACAGGTTTCGACGCTAAAGCCCCAAGATTACCTAGACCTAAGACCGCTGTACCATTTGAGATAACGGCTACTAAATTTCCTTTGGCGGTGTATTCATAAGCGGCTTCTGGATTCTCTTCAATTTTCAAGCATGGGGCGGCCACACCTGGAGAATAGGCTAACGCCAGATCTCTTTGGGTCACCAGGGGCTTTGAGGCAATAATTTCTATTTTTCCAGGACGTCCTTGCGCGTGCAGTGCAAGAGCCTCTTCGTCTGTGACAGAAATCTTTGGAGAGGTTGGATGGGTCATAAGACTATTCCTTAAAAAAGTTTCGAATCAATGCCATAAATATCCCTAAGGAAACAACACCGAAGCCTCTCTTAAAAAGCCTCCGACGGGCTAATTCCTTATGCCTCACTCATACCTTTTTTTTACCCCATCACCAAGTAAAAATAACTCAAGTATGGTTTTCGAAGCCCTTTTAAAAATCCCCAAACTCATTGCTAGATGCCTCTAAAAGCGCTCATGCTAAGCCTCGACTCTTAGCTTCTCATGAGATTTGACTCAGGTAAAAGATGGACAGCACTTAGGTCTTTTTTACTCTATGGTCTACCTTAAGTTTCACTAACGGAGACTTAAGATAGAGTTCAACTCTAAGAAACATATGCAATATTTTGGAGGAGGCTTATTAAGGTATGTTTATCGCAAGAGAAATAATGTCTTAATATAATTTACTTTCCCCGACTCCATTCTTCAAGAATCTCCAAAGCCAGAATTTTTGAGATGGGTCTTTTATAACGGAGCGCCGCTTTATTCAAATAAACACAAAATTCAGATATACTTCCAAAAGATCGATCCAACCGTCGGAAAATCGTTTCCAAGGTTGCTTCACTTACCATGAGTTGGTGACTTTCAAAATAACGGCTCATGTACCCCAAGAGAATCTCATCACTGGGTATGCCGATAGAAAAGCTCGGTATGGATTTAAAGCGCGACTCTAAATCTTTAAGAGAGTAGGTCATCTGAGAAAGAGGATGTGAAGAGATAATAACTAGGTATTTTTTCCGCTCCCCTATCCAATTATAAAAATGGAAAAGTTCTTTCTCCTTACCCTGGCTATTTTCAAAATCATCAATAATAATGATCTGCGCTTGGTTAAGTTCTTTGTTGTCCCTAAAAGACGCAACGTCATTTATGGACGCAAAAAAAGCTTCTCGAGGCGTCCCCCAAAGAGTTGCCAAATGAGTTTTGCCACATCCCGAGGGTCCATGAATAGATATGACCTGGCTTGGCTGCAGGGGCCAATTTTCCAAAACACGAACAGCAGCCTCATTAAAAGGTCCTTGGCAATATATGGCCTTTTCATGAAGGGGAACAATATCTAGAATATATTGATGGGTCATGGGCAAAAATTAACGCTTTGCATCAGAATGGGCCTCATAGAGAGTACTCTTCATGTACGCCCCCAATAAAAAACGTGCAAGAACAGCCAGCATAGCCGCCACAGGCACGGCAAGAATCACGCCCAACAGACCAAACACATACCCCCCTGTAAAGACCGCAAAAATAATCCAGACTGGATGAACATCTATGTTTTTTCCTAATAAACGGGGGGTAAGAAAATTAGTCTCAAGCACCACTCCTCCTACAAAAATAGCGATGACGAAAATAAAAATTTGAGGGTCATTTTGATAAAAAAAGCCAATTATCAGCGCAATTATCAAACCTGACAATGGTCCGATAATGGGAATCAAATAGGCAAGACCAGTGTATAGACCAACCGCCCAGCCTAACTGCAGGCCAACGGCCCATAACCCCATGGAAAAATATATACCCAAGACAATACAAATGAGACTTTGCCCCCGCACATACCCAGCAAGGGCTCGGTCCATAAGAGTCGCTTGGGTTAAAATGGTCTCCTTGTACTCACAAGGCAACCATGACGTGATTTTCGCCACAATTAAGTGCCATTCTTTTAAAAAATAAAAAGAAACCAGAGGCGTGACGACAACGAGTCCCAAAATACTCGCCACCGCTAACCCACTGGAAAATAACACACCCAAAAGACGTCCTAATCCGATCAACACATCCCCCATATAGGTACGAACAATCTCTTCGAGTTGAGCCCATTGCTCTGGGGAGATATAAGCTGAAAATCTTTCAAGAAAAGTCTGCACTTGTCCGTGGGCTTCAAGACTTAAGGCCGGGACCTTGGAAACGAGTTTCAAAATCAGGTCTTGAATTAAAGGGAATGTCCATAAAAAAAGGCCCACCAAGGCGGTGTAGAAAAGCGCTAATACCAAGAAAGTTCCCCAAGCTCTGGGAATATAGATTCTCTCAAGACGATCGACTAATGGATTGAACGCATGGGCGATGACAAGTCCCAAGAAAAACGGAATCAGGATGCTTCTCAGCGCATAAAAGAAAAACCCCAACACCAGGATAACCGTAGCCCAAATTAAGAACTTCTGAAAGGGTGAGAATAAAAATCGAGTCACATCAGGGGTCCACTTGGTTTTACCATAGTTTGAACCCAAACTATGACATAAGCCGCCCCAGAGCACAAGGTTACTCCCCCTACGCACCACTGGCCCAATGAAATAAACAAAGGATCAAATCCTAAATTGAAGGCCCCAATAATTAAAATCATCACCATGAACAAAATCTGACAAGCAGTGTTAATTTTACTAATCCACAAAGGCTGAATTTCTATTGGCTTTGCCAATACAAACAAAAAGATAGCCCCCCCTATAATCATGACGTCCCTAAAGATAACGATAGTCACAAGCCAGGAAGGAATGATCCCACATATACCCAAGGCCAAATAACTGCCCACCAGTAGAGTCTTGTCCGCTAAGGGGTCAAGAATGCTCCCAACCTTTGTTCTAGATTTAAGGTGACGGGCCAAAAATCCATCCACTCCGTCAGATATGGCTGCCACAAGAAAAATCCAAAAAGCCAATTGAAAACGGCTTGTGAGAATTAAATCAAAGACCAGAGGAGCGGACAATAACCGCGCCAGCGATATCAAATTAGGCCAATTAAAAAGTTGCATATGGGGTCCCCTCAAGTATCCTTTAACTACCGGCCAACTTGGTTTTAATCTTTAATAAACTTGCCTTTAAACTTCTATTATGGGTAAAAAAGCACTATGAAACGGGCGCTTTAAAAGGCATTTTTTTGAAATTCCAAAATATGCTCTCCATCTGGCCTGACTGTCAAAAAGAGTCCTTGGGTCCGCAAGCTTTCTTGCAAAGAGTCTACATCGCCAAACCAAGCCCACGAAATCTCAGCTTCATCATTTTTTAACTGATTTATGGTATAGATGTCGAGTCGATTTTCGCCCCTGAGGCGATCTAGCACTTTTCTCATCTCAAACCACCCTTGGGGAGACGTAAAAGGAACCCGGATTCCCTGCGCGGTCTGATGAGAAGCAGTCTGTGGAGGCTTTGTTAAAATGGCCGGCAACCTTTCCAAAAGAGTACGAGCCGCTCTTTCAAAAAAAGATTTTTCAGTATCCTTTTCCAAACGGGTAACCACAAACCGGTCAATCACCCCTAACTTATGAGGTGAATCCCATAAAAGCTCAATCTCTAAAGCCTCCTCTGCGCCTCCTTGCGACGACCGTAAGTGATGGGCTCTAGCTATAAGAGTGCCCCCTAATGCCTTATGCCGTGGCGCCAAGTTACGGGTAGCGTCACCACTGGCAGCCCAGGCTTTTTGCGCTTCTACCCCTTGCATATCTTGCAAGTCACCTAATGGAAAAAGAACTGAGTCCTTCTGACTGCAAAGATCCAAAGTGTCCCAAACCGTTCTCCACCCATTATTTTCTTCCCATAAACGGACCTTTTGATCTTCCATCAACACAGGAATAATTAGAACGCCTTGGGGAATAATAGGCTCAGGACTTTGAGATAAACTCGGTTGAAGAACCTGCGTATCCAAAGGAGAGATAGGATTATTTGCAACGAGGGTAGTAACCTCATGCCCCAAGATTTTTTCCAAATCACTTTTCTTCAATCGATAAGCTACACGAGCACGGTATCGATCCTGAGACTGCCTTTCATCAAAAACTTCAAAGTCCTCTACAAGTCCACTAATCTGCCCATCAGTGAGTAATGTCCCTTGGGGGTTTTCTGGCAAAGCATTTGCCTTAATAATCGTAAGCACCGCTTCTTTTTCACCCAACTGCAGGCCCTTCTCTCGAGCTTCCAAGGCGCTTCCTCCCCGTTGATCAATAGTGACCTCTTGGGTGACAAAGTCTTCGGCGGTTACCACCACCACTGGAAAAACCAAAAAAAACGTCCCTAGCCATAACCACCGCACTACATACAGGCTTTGGCTGAAAACAGAATAAGGTTCCAAGTTATGCATGGAGTCTCTCTTGGTATGTGCTTTTTTCAAGCGGGTGGATCTTAAAGACGACCTTATAATGCCGGGTGGCTCTTCAAGAGTCAAATTCATTCGGTTGGTCTTTGCCAAAAGACCTGTCCCCTTGCTTAGACGGCTGCCGGCATCATGCTTCTTAAGTGACAGATTTTTTTGTAGTTGAAGCACACACCTTTATCCTGTATCATTTATTTCAATAGAGTAAAAATATAAATCTTATTAAGAAAACATTAAAAGGAGATCTCCTCAATGAAAAAATCAAAGCTCTTTCCCCTTCTAGCTCTCACAGCTTCTTTTAGCTTCATTCTGCCAGAATTTCTTTGTGCAACCCTTGAAGCTTCTGCCAAATCCAGCTCTTCAGACCCCAAAGCCCTAAAGGCTCAATGGATCAAAGCGCACATCGCAGAATCTGCCACAGTCGTTCCTATCATGGCCACCATCAAGGCGCTTCAAGAATTGCAACCTCAAGAACTTCCTACCCAGCAGCATAGGTTAATTGAGCAGCTTCATAACGAAATTCAAGCCTACATACGCGCCCGTTTCGTAGCACAAGCTAGGTGGTCCAAGTTGCCTAAATCCGTTCGCAAGGCTCAGTGGAGTGCTTTTGATTCCCAGTTTAAGAAGAAATAAACGAAGCCCTCGTTAAGCTTAGAACTGATATAAGGCGATTTCTATCTTCCAGCCAAGCATGTCCGGTTGCATGGAGTGCTTGGCTTTTTTGAACCCCGTCCATAAACGTCCAAAAAAACTAATGGGTTTTCTAATAAACTCTCGTATCTTTAGAAGCTCTATACCCTGAAACGAAGAAGATTATTTAGCCACAAGCACCTAAGTTAGTTGGTTCAGACCAAGTTTTAGCTTTTTTATCATAAGTAATGTACAATTTTTTGTATATATATTTACTAGATATTCATTGATGATAGGCGGGGTATTTTTATGGTTAGAACATTTAATACAAATAAAATAAGATTTCTATCAGCTTTCTTTTCCTTATTTTTACTAAGCTTATATGCAGAAGGCATGCCAAAAAAAGAGCCCTTTACTGAGGAAAGCGACCTCAAAACTAAACCAGAATCTCCCCCATCCGCCACTAAACCTCCATCTACCCCTCTTCATGATACCAAAGAAAAAAAGAGAGAAGGAGAGAAGGCATCCGCTTCAGCGCAAAAGAACCCACCTGAGGTCTTGCGGCATTTCTTAGTAGGAAGTCATGACAAAGATCCATTTGACTTTTTAACGACACTCTACACCGCTGAGCCAAAGCAAGGAGATCTAGCGGACACTTCATTAAATCCCGAAATGCCCAGGTTAATTGAGAAAATTTCGGAAAACCCCCAGATCCGAAAGCAATATATACAAGCCTTCCTAGAAATATTGTCCATGCCAGTTTTTTCCCCAGCCCTTTATATACCCGACTTAAAGTCTGAGTTCCCTAACATGGGACAGGCCACGAGGGTGGCCATTTTCAGAGCGTATTCCTCAGTAAAGTCCTCTACTCGACAGTACCATGAAAACATGGAGCAATTAGCACAAGTCGACTCTCCTTTAGCGCGCACCCAAAAATCCTTATCTGCTATCCGCCCGCTAGAGAAACGAATTGTTAGCGAAGATTTATTGCTAGCCTCTTGCCAACTTCGAGCATACGCCATCCACCAACCGGGTAATTTTTTATATCTAGGGCGATCTCCTGTCCTTTTAGAACTTATCAGCACACTCCTTGATAAAAAATATGGAAGGATTTCCCCAAACAGCACTCAACTTAACTTTTCTGGATCTCCCGACATGCTTTCAAGACGTCAAGACCCTTTATACGCCCATCCTAAATCCTATCTCCGGGATATGGTCACCTCCAAAAGGCTTCATGCTTTTTTTGAGGAGATGGATAGAAAAAATCTTCATAATTGGACTGGACGTACTTACCTTGTCGACATTATTGGAAGTGGATCGGGCCTTGTTGGTTTTTGCCGCATATGGGAGGCTTACTTCACCCACCATAAGAAACAGAGCCCTCCCCTCCATTTTCTCTTTCTTTTTTCTTGGAGCTTGATTGATGAATTAAAAACTCCTTACTGGACTTTCTCTCCTAAGGATCACCGATTGCACGTTAAGTCCGACCTTGATCGAGGCATTCCCAGCCTTACTATTCCCGCTGATAGTATCCCTATTAACGATACGACCCGGGATAGAACCCTTGACGATGATCTAACCCAAAGACTATTTTCGTCAGGCATGAAATATACCGCATGTGAGTGGGGGGAAATACCCCCTCAGCCTGCGCCTTTCCATGAGCACATGAAACCTTTTCTTGAAAAACTTTTTACGGACCTTATACAAAAAAAACGTAAGAAGCTCGATCCTCTTTTCACGTCAAAATGATCTAACTTCACAAGCAGCTTTATCCATCCTAGAAGGGACTGCCTGGTTCCTTAGACTAAAAACACGTAATTACGTGTTTTTAGTCTAAGGCTCTCAATTTGATGGAGGGGATTCAAAAAAATCCTATAATAGATGAGATGGTAGACAAGTTTTTTCATTATCTAAGGCTCTGTTTTTGGGAGTCCAATTTTGTAAAAAATGTCTTTAAGCCAAATAGTTCTCAAACGCCCTTCATATTATTCTAATAATTTGCTATGCTGGCTTGAATATTTGATCTAATCGCTTATCTCATTTACCATCATTCTTTTTTCACATGATCTTGCATTACCCTTACTTTTTAAAGGAACCAACAAGAGAACTTTATGAGCTTTTTAACCCATCACCCCAATCCTTATACGAAAGCTCTTTTTCAGCTCGGAAAAGAAGAGAACTGTCTTCAGGTCTTCAAAGACCAGTTAGACAGAATTGGTCTTTTTCTAAAGAACAATCCCCCTCTTATAAATCAATTCTCAAATCCTTTTTTGACCAGTGCTCATCATCTTAACTCTTTGAAGCCTGTGTTTCACGACAGTTCGCCCTATGTGGTCAACTTTATCAAATTACTGGCTAAGAAAAAGCGTCTCTCCTTACTGCCTACCCTTATTAAAAGATTTGACTATTTATGCCAAAAAGAAGCTGGTATTTTGACTGCCCATATCCAATCTGCTACGTCTTTGTCTCTTTCTGAGCAAAAAGTTTTAAGAGAAAAACTTGCCCGTTTATCCCACAGATCTTCCTCTCAGATTATGTTGTCTTTAACGATAGATCCCACTCTTTTAGCCGGATTACAAATTTATATGCCGCCCTATTTTGTAGATGCTTCTTTGAGAAGGTATCTTCATAAAATAGATCTCATTGCAAATGACGAGCTTTCACCTTAGGGTGGAAATGGTTTTTTTGTACCTTTTATGCCCATAAGTGGAGGCCCCTTTTCTATGCGTTTAACCCCTTCAGAAGTCAGTAACCTTTTAAAAAACGAGATCAAAGATTTCACCGATACCCCTGAGGTTTCTGAGGTGGGCAAGGTACTATCTATAGGCGATGGTATTGCCCATGTTTATGGGCTGGACCATATCAAGGCTGGCGAGATGGTTACTTTTCCTTCAGGCCTCAAGGGCATGGCTCTCAACTTAGAGACCGATAATGTGGGGGTGGTCATTTTTGGAAATGACCGAGAGATTAAGGAAGGAGATTTAGTAACGCGTACCTATCAAGATGTCCAAGTCCCCATTGGACCGGAGTTACTGGGACGTGTGGTGAATGCCTTAGGCGAACCTATAGATGGAAAAGGACCCATCGATTCGGATCTAAGAGGTCCTGTGGAGGCTGAAGCGCCTGGAATCACCATGCGTGCTAAAGTATCTGAACCTCTTCAAACTGGAATTAAAGCCATTGATGGTCTCGTACCCATAGGCAAAGGACAACGCGAACTGATTATTGGAGACAGGCAAACGGGGAAGACCACTATTTTGTTGGATACCATTCTCAATCAAAAAAGTGCCCATGATCGCAATGACCCCAATAAAGTATTTTGCATTTATGTGGCTGTGGGGCAAAAGCGCTCCACAGTGGCTCAGTTGGTTAAAAATCTTTCGGATGCGGGCGTTCTGTCTTATACCACAGTGGTGGCTGCTACTGCTTCTGAGCCAGCACCTTTACAATTTATTGCCCCCTATGCAGGGTGCGCTATGGCTGAATATTTTAGAAATAACGGCATGAATGCCTTAGTGATTTACGATGACCTCTCCAAGCATGCCGTTGCTTATAGGCAAATGTGCCTTCTCTTGCGTCGACCTCCAGGAAGAGAAGCCTACCCGGGAGATGTGTTTTATCTTCATTCGCGACTGCTAGAAAGAGCAGCCAACATAAATGAAGCTCATGGAGGCGGGTCACTTACTGCTCTTCCGGTTATTGAAACCCAAGCAGGGGATGTGTCTGCTTATATCCCTACCAATGTGATTTCTATCACTGATGGACAAATTTTTCTTGAGGCTGATCTTTTCTATAAAGGGATTCGCCCGGCGGTTAACGTGGGGCTTTCTGTATCTCGTGTTGGATCAGCCGCACAAATCAAAGCCATGCGTCAAGTCGCTGGTAACTTAAAATTGGAACTGGCTCAATTCCGGGAGATAGAAGGCTTTTCTCAATTCGGAGCCGATTTAGACAAAAAAACCCAAGAACAGCTCGCTCGAGGCGCGCGCCTGACCGAACTTTTAAAACAACCTCCTTATCAGCCCCTTCCCATAGAAGAGCAAGTTGTTGCTCTTTTTTCTGGGGTTCACGGATTTCTTGACGATTTAGAGCCAGCAGAAGTTATTCCTTTTGAAGCTTTTTTTCTAGAGCGCATA
>JAGYKM010000030.1 GCA_018401675.1 Alphaproteobacteria bacterium
GGCTATCATTCCACCTATTTTGTCCAATAAATCGGCTTCTTCTCTCATATTTTCCGCATTTCCAAGCACTATCGACCACGGCTCATGAATCATAAGAAAAGCATTAGAAGCCATCCTAACTTCATCTGCCGCAAGTGCAATAACTGAAGAAATAGAAGCGGCTAATCCGTCAATATGAACAATCGTCTTGCTCTTATGCTGTTTAATAGCGTTATAAATAGCTACGCCGTCAAATACATCGCCTCCCGGTGAATTTATTCTCACGTGAAGTTCCTTCGCCTTAATCTTGCTTAGGTCTTTTACGAAGGCGTCTGCACCTATTCCGAAATAGCCGATCTCGTCATAGATATAGACGGTTGAAATATCCTCTGTTTTGTCCTCTATTTTGTAACCTGCCTTTGCCCTTGGTTTAAAAGGGCTTCTGTTTTGAATGCGCATTCTGTTTGTTCTCCTCTCAGGGCAATAAAAAAAGGCAATTATAGTGGTTATGGCACCATAACTGCCCTTAATTATTCTTGCGTTTCGTTTAGGTTGGCCGACCTGTTGCGAAAACCCTAATTATTAATTACTTTTATTAACTCCTCTTTCCTTATACGTTATAAGATGTGTTATTCTCTTATCCTCAATCTCTTCAAGCTCATTTTCTTCATTGTTATTTTCAATAGCAGTCTGTCTTTCAGCGTATTTTGAAAACTGACTTAAAGGGAGTGTATTCATTTGTATAAAAAGCTCGTCTGCAAGTGGATCATCAACAGGATCAAGATCTTCTTTATCACGAACTTCATTGCGTGTCATTGCACCTATGTTTATCATTATTTGATAGTATTCCGCTCTGCTCTTGGCATCACCTCGAAGCAATCCCTCTACGATATGCTTAAAATAATAACCTTGTTTTTGCTCTGCCGGGGATAATAGTTGTATAAAATAGGTCTGTTCTAAGCGAATAAGCCAGGGAAGGATAGAATCTGTCACAAAAGATATCTGCTCTTGTTCGATATTATTGAAGCTTGACTTGGTAAGGTCTTTTAGTTTATGAGGTGGAAGATTAAACCACCGGGCAATCTCCGGTATCTGAAAATTCCTTGATTCAAGGAATTGGCTTTCTTCCGGGTTAAACTCCATGCGCTCAATCTTCATGCCTTCTTCTAAAAGCATCAATCTATGGCTATTACCAAGGCCGGAATAGACCTGGTTTAGTGCATCTCGTAGCTTTTTAGGGTCTGATAACGTGCCTGGATGTGTAACTGCAACCCCTGGATGCGTACCATGTTTGAAATAGAGGCTTCCATAAGTCTCCATTGCCATTGAAAGACCGATAGACCGCCGGGCCATTGCGATAGGTGAATAGCCCTGGTAGCCATCAAAGCCAAGGCCGGGGACATGGAGTATTTTCTCCCAAGGCAGCTTGATCTCCTCATTATCTACTGTTACAATGTAAATGAGTTTCCCTTCTTCCATCTTCATTCTAATTCTGTTAGGCGGAATAGGCCAAAGCTCTTTCACCTGGCCTAATCCGTCACGTACAATCTCGGCATATCCGTTGCCATAAGCTAAAATATGAGCCATCATGACTTCTCTACCCGTCATAGCGGTCATATATGGATTCCAACGATTGTGCATAACGTTGTATAATGGATTACTTAAAGCATATTTCTTTGACTTCCCTTGCTGTTGAAAAAGATGAAGAGGTAAAGCGGCTATTGTACCACTGATGAGAGATATGGCATTATAGACAGCACTATAAGTCAGAGCCGTATCTTCCGTGACAACCTCGCCGGATGCAGATTGAGACCCCCACAGATTCCACAGGCTTCTATCCCATGCTTTAGGGTCTGATAATGACAGATTCTTTACGAAATATTTGATTGTCAGGACAGGATTAGAGACAATAAAGCCTAATTTTCCTAAAAACCCCATTTTTTGGAGCATAATTACCCTCTGATGTTTGCCCCTCTCCGTGTTGATATAGTATTTCCGACCATTCTGAAATTCTTAATAGAACTGAGCGGGATTCCGCTACCTCGTGGCTCCTCCCCCTGTAGCTTTCCATGAGCCAGCCAGAGACGGATAGCATCTTCATTGACACCAAAATAATTTGCTGTCTCAAAGACACTCAACACCCGCTCTTTTTCCTCTTTTTTCTCCTTTTTTTCTTTTATTTCCTCAATTTTCGGAGTTGCAATTTCCTTTTTTACTGCTTTTTTTGCCATTTTCTCCCCTAATCTAACGGTTTTCCACAATTCTTACAGACCATAACGGGCTTT
>JAGYKM010000031.1 GCA_018401675.1 Alphaproteobacteria bacterium
AAGCATTAAAAATCCTTTTTTTATCTTTGCTTTATCTTTAAACTTGCCAAAATAAAAATTTTAGTGTCAAATTTTCCTTCATTTAATTTGTTTATTAGAAGGAGCAAAACTATGTCGACGATTCAAAGCTATCCCATTACAAAGAAATCCTCTTTTCCAAACCTTGCCACTTACCATCAGGGACAAAACACTTCTATTATCATCCGTTTAGAAGAAGGAATTTTAAAAAGTTTTTTCCAAATCCAAAACGCTCCAAGGATTCCTTTTAAAGAATATCCAGTTACAGTTGTCTATCCATTCGACTCTAAAGAATTGGCACAAACCTCTCTCGAAACCATCTCTTTTTGTCTCGATCACTATTCCATTAGGCTGCAAAATAACCAATACACCCTTTTCCCTGTATTAAGAGGAGGAGCGAGAAGACAGTTTCAAATAAAAGCGCGTCCTTATCATACCCCCATCACTTCAAAAGAAAAAGAGCAACTCGCTCAAGAAAAAAAATCCGATCTATCTCTTTTTTTAAGAGATCGCTATCAAGAAAAAGCTTTTAATCTTCCTAAAACAGCCTTAGACGAAGGAAATTTTGACACTTTCCAAAAAAGCCTCCCTCTCATCTATAAAAAAATTTTTGAGAATGCCCTAAATAAAATCAAAGAAGACGATCCTCATAAACTCCAACTTAGCTCGAAAAATTTTAAAAAATATCTGCAAAGTCTCCTTCCAGAAGTTGAACAAGACCTAGTGGAAGATATCCTTTTCCCATCTCCGTCTCAAGAAAAAAAAGAAAGTAAAAATAAGAGCCGCAGCTCGCAAACAAATGCTGCAGAATCTCACAAACTCAAAACCCTATTTGAGAATCTAGATAAAGCGATGCAATCTTCATCAGAAATCCCCTTCATCCCTTCGAAACTGCTACTGATCTCTCTAATAAAAAACGGACTCCTTAAAAAAAATTATCCTTATCAAGATCTCGATAGTCATCCATTTTATAACAAACTTGCCAGTAAAATTACCCGTCTTTACCTGAGCCATAAAGGGGCCCCTACTTCCTTACAATTTCTGATGGATCTTCCCTATGATCAAGCCCTTAAAGCCATCGAAAAACACACCCTACGCCGTATCCCCTGGACAGAATACACCACCTCGCTTCTAGTCAAACATTACAATCTGATTGTTGCAAATCCAGACAAAAAAGACCCTATTGATCAACGTAATAAAGAAATCATCGAACAAATCGTTAAAGCTTGTATTCAGCTATATCGCGATAAAGAAGACATTTTAAGTGAAGCCGAATTTACCGAAATCATTCCCCTCGCAGGAATCAAACACCGCTCTCAGTCAAAAGATCCTACCCTATTCCGAGAACTTCTCAGTGCCCTTTTAGCCGACATTAGCAACGATCCTCTCTTTGAGCCCCTAAAGATCGAAGGGTTAGCGGCTGGTTTACTCCATGTTATTTGAGACACAAAAAATCAATATTGTGAAACAGACGATCTCAAAAGATGCTTAGATGTCCTTCACGTCCAAATGAGTCACTTACTCTTCACTTCTAATAATTCCAACATGCAACGGTGTATGGACGCTCTCAACCTTGTCTTGCAAATCATGGGATACAAAAAGATTGAAGGGATGAAAAAAGAAGATATTGCCAACCTCGAAACCACCTTAAACACCCACATTCCCTCAGCTAGCAAGCGAGCTTTTAATTTTCTTGGAGGAGCTAAAGACCCCAGCCTAGACTTTAAAGCTAAATATGCCAAAGAAGCCCTCAAAAGAATCGGAACACAAGAAACAGCGCTAAGCAATGAAGAAGAAGCTATTCTTAAAGGAGCTCCCGCCGTCTTTAGTATCGCCAAAGGAGTTTTTACCCTCGATGTCGATGCTGTTTTAAACGGAGCTAAAACTCTCACAGAAATTGGAAAGGATCTTGAACAAGCCGTTCCCAAAAAATGGTTTGATGAAATCAATCATTTGCAAGCTACCCTCAATCTAGAATTTGACAGCTTTCAAAGTCTGTTACTAGACAAAAAAAGCCAACTGAACACCACCAAAAACCTTCCCGAATATTTCTTTTTCCTCATAGAAGGCCTCCATCGTCTGGCCAAAGAGCCCACTCATCCTATCCGTCAAAGGCAAGACGCTACTCAACTTCTTTTTGAATTCCATCGATTTATCCAAGACAAAGGAT
>JAGYKM010000032.1 GCA_018401675.1 Alphaproteobacteria bacterium
AACCCTATTTTTTAGCAGAGGTTGAACATTTTAAGAATGTTCAGGATATGACAGGCGTCGAGCTCGATGCAGCTATGCGCTCCATTAAAGAAACTTCCATACAGATCGTGAATTTATCACCAAATTTACCTTCTGAGGCAGCTTTAGCATTAAATAACATCAATAGTCCAACTTTTTTACTGAATTTCATTTCTTCAAATCTTAATATCAGTATCGAGGAGAAGCAAAAAGTACTCCAGACCCAAGGATTCTCACAACGCCTTGAAATGGTAATGGGATATCTGAATAAGGAATTACAAGTTCTTAATTTAAGCCAGGAGATCCGATCTAAGGTTAAGACCGACATAGACCAACAACAACGAGATTACTACCTAAGGCACCAATTAAAGGCTATTCAGGAAGCACTAGGTGAAGATAGTGAACAAGAGGATGTCAAGAAGCTAAAAGTCCGTGCAGCTGCAAAAAAATTACCGGAGAATGTCAGGATTATCCTCGATAAAGAGCTTCAGCGTCTAGAGAGGACTCCTACTTCTGCACCTAATTATGGAGTCATTTATAATTACGTCGAGTGGATTTTAGATCTGCCGTGGCTCGAATTTTCTGAGGATAAAATTGATCTCAAGTATGCCCGTAAAGTTCTAGAGGAAGATCATTACGGACTCGAAAAAGTCAAAAAAAGAATCATCGAATATCTATCTGTTCTGAAGTTGAAAAATGACATGAAAGCCCCAATTTTATGCTTTTATGGTCCACCAGGAGTTGGGAAAACATCTCTGGGTAAATCAATTGCCCGAGCTTTAAATCGAGAATTTGCCAGATTTAGCCTGGGCGGACTTCAGGATGAAGCCGAGATTCGTGGTCACAGGCGTACTTATATTGGTGCACTTCCTGGACGTATTATCCAAAATCTTAAAAAAACTGGCACCGGAAATCCCGTAATGATGTTGGATGAAATTGACAAAGTTGGTATGTCCTACCGGGGAGATCCAACCTCTGCCCTACTCGAAGTGCTCGATCCTGAGCAAAATAACTCCTTCTACGACAATTATCTGGAATTAGAATATGACCTTTCACGCGTCATGTTCATTGCAACAGCTAATAGCTTAGATTCTATTCCAGCGCCATTGCGTGATCGAATGGAGATCATTTATCTGAGCGGATATACTCTAGAAGAGAAACTGGAAATTGCCAAAAAATATCTAATTCCAGATCAAATTCAGGAGAATGGTCTCACCAAAAAACAATTCAAAATATCCGATAGTGGAGTTAAGACGGTAATTGATGGATACACACGTGAGTCAGGTGTTAGAAATTTAAACAGAGAAATCGGCTCTGTAATTAGAGGGGTTGCCAGTAAAGTTGCAGCGGATGAAATTACTGCCGAAACGGTTGGTGCGAAAGAAGTGGAAACATACTTGGGAATGCGAAAATATTATTCTGATGTTGCAGAACGAACCACGGTACCCGGAGTCGCAACTGGACTGGCCTGGACCCCGTTTGGAGGAGATATCCTGTTTATTGAAGCAAGTGCATCACCTGGAAGTGGAAAGTTAACAATTACCGGACAATTAGGTGATGTGATGAAGGAGTCCGCGATATTAGCTCAGTCATATTTAAAGACGAATGCTGATTCCTTAAAAATTCCTCCAAGTGCATTTACCGAATGGGATCTTCACTTACACGTCCCCGCTGGGTCTGTCCCCAAAGACGGTCCGTCTGCAGGAGTATCAATACTATCTGCAATGACATCCATATTTACCCAACGCAAGGTAAAGAGCTCTGTAGCTCTGACCGGTGAAATTACTCTCCGTGGGGCAGTTCTTCCTGTAGGAGGTATCAAAGAAAAGGTTTTAGCCGCAAGAAGAGCCGGTATCAAACATGTCCTATTGCCTAGAAAAAATGAAAAAGATGTCCGGGAAATTGAACAAGATGTCATTGATGGACTCAGTTTTACCTATCTGGACAGAATGAATCAGTTATTTGATGAAGTCCTTGAAAAAGACCCTATTATGGATCCATCTAAACGATTTAAATCCCTTAAAAAGGAAAATTCTGCTAAAGTGTAACGGTTTATTCTTAGATTTTACCAAACTCAATCCAAATATGCATTTAGCCCATTGAAAAGCGGAAGAATTATAAAATCTACCGGCAGTTGGTATACGGTTTTTCTGGATGACGATGAA
>JAGYKM010000033.1 GCA_018401675.1 Alphaproteobacteria bacterium
TATGCAGGATCAGCTGGCATTTTCAGCATAGGCGGTTTATGCTTTTTATACTCTTTAACAAATGTACATTCCGTGTTCTGCGGATATCATCATGGGAATGGTCTTGACAAGGTGAATTTGGCTAAAATACCTAAGCTTTTTAAAGATAAAGGCTTTGATACTCAAGTATCCAAGTCTTGGAGTTTTGTTCATAAAATTCATAAAACCCTAGCAATGGAATTCGTTGAAGAGCCTAATTCGGCCATCATTTGGGCGAAAAATAGGCAATGGACGGAGCGCCCGTGAGTAATGAGATGAAGTCGCGTGGCCTGGAGAGGTTCTTCTTCGTGATGGGCTTGAGTAGTATTCTAACGAAAGCAAGAAAGAGGCTCATTTCTTCCTGGAGCAAAAAAATAAGGCCTCAGGTGACCTTCTATCCGGCATTTCGCTCTCATGGGGAACTGTCTAGTCATTTCACCCGGGCTTGTTGGTATTTACCCAGCGTTCCTGGGGTGCTTGATAATGTTTATCTTTTTCGGGGGCTTGGGTGCAGTAAGAAGCCTGAACGGCCACCCTATATGTGCGCCTCCCCCAGGAGTACGTCTCACATCACCGTCCGGAAAGGTTTTTGTTCTCTTCTCCGTGAGTTATTTTCTTCCCGGGTTGTTCTGGTCTGGAAAAACACCCCTTCGTTCTTTCTTTACTTGGTTAAAGTGTTTGGTATTCCGGTTGTGAATATCGACACTGAAGATGAGAAGTCTGTAGAGTATGGCAATTACTGTGGTCTCTTTTGGCGGTATCTCCTCACTCACGAAGAGAGATACCTTGAAAATTTTGAAAATTACCAAAAGTTTTGTGAGGCTTCTGAGTATCTAGGCAGAGTAGACTACAAAGCTGCCTGTGTATTTGGAACAGGCCCTTCCGTTGATGAGGTTTTTCAATTTGATTTCTCCGATTGCATCAGCATTGTATGCAACTCTATTGTTCAGAACGAGAAACTCCTTGAACACATACAGCCAAAGTTTATCTGTGCGGGTGATGTTGTTAGTCATTTTGGGGTTTCTAAATACGCTGAGCAGTTTAGGGCCGATTTGCTGAGTGTTTTGGAAGAAAGGGATGTTTATTTTTTTACGACAGCTGATTTTGGGTACCTTTTTCTTCTGAATCATCCAGAGGCGAGAAAAAAAACTATTCTAGTGGGGCAAAAGTTAGATCTGCCTAATTTTGATTTGCGAAAAAAATTCGCTTTGCCGATGCTTGCCAGTACCCTGAATATCCACATGCTTCCACTGGCATCATCCTTTAGTCCGAATATCTTTGTTTTGGGATGTGATGGGAAAAGCCCGAAAAAGGAAGAAAACGAGGATTTCTGGGCACACTCAAGGTCAGCACAGTATCATCAATTGGTTGAAACGGGGCACCAATGTCATCCAACCTTCGATATTCACAGGCAGAATTACACTTTTTATGGGCGCTATCTAAAGTCTGTAGAGTTATCGATAAACGAAGGAGAAAAACTTGGCAATCGTTACTGGATCTTATCGCCCTCAAGTGTCCCGACCCTTTCGGTAAGACGAATCCCCGAATGCAGGTTGCAACAAAATATACAGGTTGCTCGCCTCACTTCTGAACCTGACAACGGCCCGGTTGCCAGTGACGGCTGCTCAGAGTTGAAGGAGAGGCTTGAATTTCGTTATGGCGTTTCACAAATATCTTTCCAAGAGCACCGGCCTTTTCTTTTTGTCAAAGGTTGGGCGCTGTCCGACCCGAGTATTCAGAGTATCAGGGTTATTGTTGATGGTGAGTTTCAGGGGTGGGCTGTCCCAGCTATCAGGCCGGATATTTCCGCCAAATACCCCCTTTACGAAGATGATTGGTGCGGGTTTTTTTTTAGGGGTAGTCGACCTTTCGCAAAAAAAGCAAAAGTTCTGGAATTAGAATTAACCGACAAGCAGGGCTTTTCTAGGAAAATAACCAAGTCTTTATGACTTTGTTCGATTCGGGAGTATTTGATGAGAGTTGCAATATTTTCAACTATGCCAAAAAATGTTTTTCTGGGGGGAGGTACTATGCCTGGTTTATAGCAGAGGCTTTAGCCCACAGAAGGCATGACGTTGTTTTTGTCACGACAAACAAGCCCGTCTTCTATGATGACCTTTACAAATATCCTCACCTCGCAGAAACACCCTCGGTAA
>JAGYKM010000034.1 GCA_018401675.1 Alphaproteobacteria bacterium
GCACCTGAAAGTGTTTTCTGAGCGTGGTGTAATCCTCCATGGTCGCGCTGCTCGGATTGCCCGTTCTGAACAACCTCCCAGGACGCAAGGACGTTGCAGTCTCAGCTAGATCTCTTGCATTGGAAATACTAGTAAATGATTCCGAGAAGAGCATCTCGTTCTCAGACTTTCTGTCGATAGCCCTGCTTTGCACTTGTGCCCTCTGCAGAACCCCGTGTCCTGCAGGTTTCAACGGAGTTCTACTAATAGCTTTTATCCAACGATTCATCGGAGAATTCTGCCACATTTTTCATTCATTTAATTCATGTACCTACGAGATATGGAAGAGGCCTTAAATAAGACCACGGCGTGAAATCGGCCAAAATATATATATATATTGTGCCTTTTCGCACCTCTTTATCGCGACTATTTCTTTTTGAATGCCAAAACTCCTAACATGAATTCATTCTCCCTCCCCATTATTGGTGCTTTCTATTCTTAAGAATGGGCAAGACGAAGCTTCGTCGGGCCCGACGGATGCTTAGAATCAACCAGTCCAGTTTTGAGTGACTTGTAGCCTGGAACTTTGCCTGGAAGTTGTCAAGTTAGGGTCTATTAGGCAGGCGGAGGAATTGAAAGACTCGGGGGCTATTTATTCCATAGATCTTAACTCAATATGAAGAACTATCTCCTTCATGTTATATTCGTTGGATTGATTTTCACCATACTTGTGCTTCACTTCCTCTTGTTTAGGAGTGCTGACCAGTCGGACAAGCGGAAGGTTAACTTGTCCATGAGGCTGGCTGACAAGAAGGACGTTAACTCGTCAATGAGAAACCTGATCTCTCAATTCAATAGTAATACTTCTGTAGCTTTACTGAGAAATAGTATTTGTAGCCCTGGAAAGAATTTGAGGGCATCAGATGTGAGCTTTACATGGGGCCCTTGGCCTGCCACAGCAACATATAACGTGATAAAGAACCTCACAGATTGTGCAAAATACTTCGTGAATCCACCTAGTAGAATCATAAGGAAAGGATTCATTAGTCATCTTGGAATGAGATGGGCAACACATAACTTGTTTCATTCAATGACAGAGGCAGAGATGATATTTTACCAAGCATGCAAGGGAGGCCTTCTGCAAAATTTAAGCGAAATAGAATTGATTCTCCTACAATTCCATCCCTCATACGAAACAAGTCTTTTTTCGAAGGTGTTGCATACATTCATTGGCGTTGGGGATGTAAGTTGGCACAACAATGGGATAGATCAATCCTGGTTGATTGAAGAAGCCTATCTCCCAACTGTTCAGGGGATTCAGAATCACAACTGTAGTTATAAATCTCATTTGCTATCTCTATTCCCATTGTCGATAGCAGATAATGGTTCAAGAGTTAAAACTTTGATCATCAATAGAAAAGGAAGTAGAAAGTTGGCAAATTCCCAAGAGATCATAAGAGCATTCACAACAAGGAACTATGCAGCTAGAGAAGTGTTTTTCGAAGATTTGACCTTTAAAGAGCAAGCTTTAATCATTCAAAACCACAGCATCATCGTATCCCCGCATGGAGCAGCTTGGACAATGGTGAGCCTCTTTTCAAAACCCTACCATACACTCATAGAGGTCATGCATGTGACTGATCCATGCAGTCTTGCCAACGGTCATCATGCACATCCTTGGAGGAAATGGGTAGTAGGAGGTTACTTTCCGCTCTTTTCTGTGCGAGACACAATATGGGGTTCCTGTAAAAAAATGAATGGTGATGGAGACATGGTTGCCAATATCACAGAATTATTGGGCCTTCTTCGACATTCGCAGAAGAAAACTTAAAATTTATATATAAATTTTACTCGTAAAGATGGCAGCGAAGGCATTACGAGAAAGGCTGTGGACGTCCCTGTGAAGATGATGTGTAAGCCACCCTGTTTGACTTTCGAGGGGTGCCATGGTGTCAGGCAGGCCTGTTCAATCTACTTACAATATTGCATTTCTATCAGTAGCGCTAAGAAGAAGATCAAGCATCTAGATCGAATGGCCTTTCAGTGTGTTGTGTGTCACTGTTGGTCAGATCTAGTTTGACTACTGACCAATTTTGGTTGGTGGTGCACATTACTCAAGAAAACGTTTTGTTCTATAGATTATCAAATCGCTGAGATCGTT
>JAGYKM010000035.1 GCA_018401675.1 Alphaproteobacteria bacterium
ACGGCGGTATGAATGGACACGATGTCATATTGTTCCTACCTCCTGAGGTATTTGGGGAAGTTACCCTAGCCAGAAAAAGAGACTTTGAGGTTGATTTGTTAGCTAAGCTTGAGTTGTGCTGTCGATCTATCGGGAACGAGTATATCCACGCGGTGAGGTTTGAGGATGAAGACCAAAACGACCCTTACTTTCAAAACGCGGCATTAATAAATAGTCGTGCGCAAATCGACCCAAGTACTTTGTCGATTTGGAAGCAGGATCATGTAAGGTTGTTTATTAGTCACAGGGACAAACATAAAGCGGAAGCGAAAGTCCTCGCCTTTTCATTAGAGGAGTATGGTGTTTCTTCCTTTGTTGCCCATGATACGATTGAGCCAATGACTACATGGCAAAGTGAAATTGTCAAAGGCTTAGAGACAATGGAGGTTATGCTAGTTTATCTAACCGATGATTTTCATGACAGTGTATGGACAAACCAAGAGGTGGGATTTGCGCTCGGACGCGATATTCCAGTTATTTCTCTTAAGCTTGGAGCAATTGATCCGAGGGGATTCATAGGTGAGCGGCAGGCCCTAAAGAAACATTCGAACTCTATGGCAGGGATAGCAAACGATATTTATGAGCTTATCGTTAAGAGACTTGGCAATAATGCTCGTTTTCAATCCGCACTGATAAGCGCCTTTTGCGACTCCCCCGATTTCACCGAGGCAAAAAATCGGTTTATTCGTATGAAGAGGGTTGTCAAGGCTCTAACTGACGATGAAGTTGACAGAATAATTAAAGCCTTTCATGAAAATAGTCAGCTATACAACGCCGCTTATTTAGTAAACCATTATAATAGACTTATCGATTTCCTTAGCCGTGTATCAGGTAAAACATACGAGCGATCAGGTCGAGATATAAATCTTAAGCAGAGTTAGGTAGACACTTAATCGGAAAGAAGCTTATTTCGCCTTGGAAGGAGTCAAAGCAATAGCAGGTTTCATCGGCTAAAATACTTGCTGCGCTACCATTGTTTGGTGAGCCATGCTTTAGGCCCTTGAGATACCTTGGGTGAACTATGAAAAGAGTTAAGCGAAATCCAGAAAAGTTTGAAGTCATAGACCTGTTTACCGCTTTAGGTCGCGAGCACGGGTACAAACTTAGTGTTGAAGAAGATGCCAACGACTTCGTTGAACGAATCGGAAGCTCGCTAAAGGCGTCTAGAGATAATCCTAACCTATTGCATGGTAAGCGAGTAGAGTCGCTTTTTGCCCATGTAGCTGGGGGATTAGGAAATTGCCGCCTTATAAAGCAGGAAGATAGTGGGGAGATATTTACTGATGAGCAGGATATTCAGGCTCCAGATTACAAGGTAATACTCAATAACGGAAGTCAGTATTTTATTGAGGTGAAAAATTGTCATTTCCCGAACATAAAGTCACCTTACCCTTTCAAAAAGGACTACCTAAGAAAGATTGAGAATTACTCTGATCTACATGATACTCCCCTATTATTTGCAATTTACTTTTCACGACAAAACAAATGGTTTCTATTGCGAAAAGAATCCCTTATTGAGCAAAAAAATCGATATGTGACTGACTTTATAAATGCAATGGCACAAAACGAAATGTCATTGTTGGGCGATCGCACAATAGGTACAGAGCCCAAACTATCCATCGAGTTACTTGCTGATCGCTCCCAAGAATCGAATGTTAACAAAAAGGGTGAGGCAAGTTTCATCATCGGCGATGTAAAAGTATACTCCTCTGATAGAGAAATTACGGATGATTTAGAAAAGTCAGTAGCTTTTTACCTTATGAGGTTTGGTACTTGGGTTGAGAGTGAAGCTGAAGGCATGTTTGATGACGATGGATTTCTAGGTGCTAGATTTTCATACGAGCCGGAACTCCCTCCGGAGGAGCAGATCTTTTCCATGATCGGCGAATTAAGCTCAATGATAAGTATCTCGTATGGAGAGCAAACCTTATACGAAAAAAGTGTCGTTGCGTTGGACACAAATCTTGACCCCGAAGTATTCGCTGTTGAGATCCCCGAAGGATACAAAGGGAAGGAGTTGCCATTATGGCAGTTTATGATGCAACCGAATCCCA
>JAGYKM010000036.1 GCA_018401675.1 Alphaproteobacteria bacterium
TAAGCTATGCTCGCAAAGTATATGCAAAATAAAAAAACTGCTTAAAAGTGGAGAAGTCCAATCAAGATTGGCCGTGATTTTTAATGTTTCTCAGTCAACAATAAGTGCAATAAAAATGGGTCGTGTATACAGGAACGATTGTTGAAGCAGGCCGTGGGTTTTTGAAAAACTTTATTTCAGTGACACTGTGCTTCTTCCTGCCATGAGTGTTGTGTGTATTTGTTCAAGATCTTCTTTCGTTGTGCATTTTGGCAAAAATCTTAGTATCGATGCAGCAAGGTAAGAGCTATTCTCGTCAAAAGACAACCACTTCCTTTCTTCACTTTCAGCAACATGGCCTGTAGTGTTGGAGCCTGCGAAAATATCAACAACTAAATCTCCTGGGTCTGTAAGAAATCTTATGAAGAACTCTGGTACCTTCGGTGGAAATCTAGCGGGATGAGCCTTGATTCCAAGAAGCTTACAGCCTGATAGGTAAGAGCTATTAGATTCTGAGTTAGGAATCTGCAGCAAGCTTGACGGTATAGCTCCACCGTTGTCTTTGCCAAAACCCATTCCAATATCGTGACCAGAAGGACGCTTCTTGGCATCATAAAAACCACTAGGGTCTTTGAGCAGTTTTTTCATTCTTTCGCTATACGCAACCAATACCTTTGTGACATCGGCTTTCGGGTGCTCTGTTTTACTAAACCACCACACGGTATTTATTGAGTCTTTTGCTCTGATTTTTCTTTTGTTTACCCATTCTATAGGGCTTGGGAGTTTGGATGGATTAAACCAATAAAAATCTTGTGCTAGATGAAATCCGATTGTGTCACAAAAGTAAAGGAGCACACGGAAGTTATAAAGACTTCTGGATGGTCTACCCTTTTCATAGGCTCCACCTAAGTCGAGAACAAATGATCCCGATGGCTTTAGCTTCTTTAGAATAATAGAGGCAAATCCTCCAAGCCATTCAACATAGTCCTCCTGAGATTTGTTTCCATACTCCTTTTGTCTCTGAAGTGCAAAAGGTGGGCTTGTCATCACCAAGTCAACGCTATCGTCGGGGAGGGAGTTAAGTAACTCCATCGAATCGCCAACGAACGCACGTCCGAAGGGCGTTTGATACAGCGGCTTAGGTTGCTTGCGACTGCGTTTTGCCATGTTGGTGGTTAGACCTCATAAAAAGGGGGGAATGCTATCTAAAGAGTGTCGCTATTTGGGCATTAATCGGCGATCTTTCTGGGATGCGACATGAACGCCCCACTGCCCGGAAAATCCTCTCCATCAACGTCCGCAGGCGACGCAAGGCCCTGGGGCTGTCACAGGAGAGATTTGCCCAGATTGCCGGGGTGCATCGTACCTATGTGGGAGCTGTGGAGCGTTGCGAAAAAAATGTCTCAGTAGACAACATTGAGAGGTTTGCGACAGCTCTTGGTTGCACGGTGCCCCAGTTGTTCGAGGGGCATTCTGATGACTGAAGATGAGGGAAGACGGTTTATTTGTCATCCAGACTTTCCGAAGGTCCTGAGGGTTTGGCCACATATCGTAGAGTATCAGGCATTAGCAGCTAAGCATGGTGTTTTTGATATATTTCAAGACAATGGTGGGAAGCTTGTTTATGTATTGCTGCTTTTGGGTATTAAGGTGCTCGCAGGGCGGGAAGGTAATGACGCAGAAGATGAGGACGGTACACAGTTTGAGCTAAAGACACTGAACATCATAGACACCAGGGGGAGGTATAAGAAGAGTCTTGGCTTTACGACACATCACCATCTAAACAAAGGTATTATAGAGAAGTATAGGAAAGCGGTTTGGATATTTTGTGTGTATGACGGATTGGCGGTTAAGGAGATCTACATGCTTGAGTTGGGGGTGATGGATTATTTCTATAGTATATGGGAGGAAAAGCTTGAGTCACGGGATAGCTTAAATAATCCGAAAGTGCCCCTCGCTTTCGTTAGAGAACATGGATCGCTTATATTTAAGGAGGAGAATAGGTTGTGATTTATTGTCTATTCTTATTCTATTTTCGGTTG
>JAGYKM010000037.1 GCA_018401675.1 Alphaproteobacteria bacterium
GTCTACGGTGGTTTTCCTCTCACCAGAATCTGCGACAATGAGAGTCGCGAGGCTTAAAGGAATAGATCGGAAGTCAATCTTGATCTCTCGATGGCTCTGAACAAGCAAAGACACGACTGATAACAATGCGCTCCCTACGATCGGTTCTGACACTTGCAGGAAACGGCAGATCACTTCAGCATAGCTTTTAATAACAAGAGGAAAAGCATTAAAGGGGAATGTCTCATGAGAAGAAGGTTCCAAAAGGGCCTCACATTAACACACAAAGAAGCTAGGGTAAGGAATGGAAGATTTGCTTGCAAAATTTTTTATCCGTTTTGGTAGTTTTTTAGTCACTACCATGATAATTTAAAAGGGTCTTGGTCATGTAAGTAGAAATACGTTTCTATTTCCCAAGGCAGTTCGTCTTTAGCTTTTGCCAGAATATCAAAGGTCTACGGATCTTGGTAGCGAGCAGCGAGATATAAGAACTTCGTGCCACCTTCTGGAAGGAAGAGCCTTTTTCATAGAAAAAAGTGTCTCTGTCCTCAAATAAAATACAAAGGTTGGAAGTCGATAAAAAATGCGATGTCTGATCTTGGTGAAGCGGATGGAAGGGGGCATTAAACACTCGGCCGTTGTTGGGGCTTTTCCTCTGGGGGGCTCAATGTCAACAACAACTGGAACGACAATAACAACGGCCTGGGGTGTTTGCGGAAATTCTTCTCCTGATCTCACTAGACCTTCTAGTAGGGTCTAGTGGGATATGGACTTGATCCATCCCCCAAGCATTTTTCCACTTTCTTGCAGCATGCTTTGAATAATCGTGTATTTTTTCAAGGGAATGATTTTGGTTTCTTTAGCGAGTCGAATAAGAATCTTTAAAAGATCAAGCTTTTGGCTCATTTGATGGAGAAGCGTGAGTCTTGCATGCCCTTTTTGAGAGCCTGCTTCAAGCAAAAGCTCCAATAGGGTAAGGTTGATGTTTTCACACCGTTGCCATAGGGTATAGCGTTGAGATTTGGGAATAGTTCCATGAAGGCTATTGAGAATTTTATACAGCTCGTAAAATTTATGGAACAGCGGAGTATTACAAAAGGACTCTGTCATGAAAGTTGCTCGTCACTTATTTGATTCAATGATAGCGATAGAAAATTTATTCCTATCTTGGGATCAGTTTAAACGAGGAAAGAAGAAAAGAAAAGATATTCAGCAATTTGAAGTCTATTTAGAGGATTTTATTTTTGAGCTTCATGAAGAGCTTCTTGCGGGTAGATACCAACATCAGCCTTACAAGCAATTCTATGTGTTCGATCCCAAACAGCGTCATATCAGTAAAGCCTGCGTTAGAGATCGCCTTGTCCATCAAATGGTCTATGCTACCCTCTCGGAGGTGTTTGACCCTACGTTTATTGAGCATTCTTTGTCATGTCGTGTGGGAAAGGGGACCCATAAGGGTGTAGATCTTTTGGAAAAATTCCTTCGCAAGGTCAGTAGAAATGGATCCAACGAGTGTTTTGTCCTCAAGATGGATATCCAAAAGTTTTTTGACTCTGTTGATCATATTCTGTTAAAAGACTTGATTCGCAAAAGGGTGAAAGAGGAGCGAACATTAGCCCTAGTGGATCAAATCATTGATAGTTTTGTTTGTCAGGAGCCGGATGGAAGAAAAATAGGGCTACCTTTGGGTAATGTTACTTCTCAACTCTTTGCCAATATTTACCTCCATGAGCTTGATTTGTTTGTTAAACACACTCTTAGGAAAAGATTTTACGCACGCTTTTGTGATGATTTCGCGTTTGTCTCTAAGAAGGAGGTGGAGCTCTGGGCTTTGATCCCTCTAATCCGTTTTTTCTTGCAAGAAGAACTAAAGCTCAATCTGCATCCAAAGAAAATCGGGATTCGAAAATTTAATCAAGGGGTGGATTTTTTAGGATACGTTCTCTTCCCCCATCATCGGACGCTAAGAACACGCACCAAACAGCGCCTTAAAAAACGTCTTAGAAAAAAACATGTCGGATATTTAGATCGCAAAATCA
>JAGYKM010000038.1 GCA_018401675.1 Alphaproteobacteria bacterium
ATCTAAGCCAATGGTCTCACAACCCAGGGTATCGCAGCCGTTTTTGTCGGTATTGAGTATCCAAGTGTTGACTACCTGACTGTAATTATTGATGTTCCAACCGATGTGCAAAAAGCTGCTATCGGGTTTTTGGATGAACCATTCTATCCAGCCTTGTTCTAAAGGTGGGGGAACAGGACCGTTGCTGCTCCATCCTCCATGGGTGTACTCTCTATACCAGAGACTATCTCCCGTGCGGGTAAATTTGGCTCCAATGCCAAACTGCCCCCCTGCATAACCAACACCTGCAATATAATAGTTCCCATCATGGGTTCTGATAAGGTCTTGAGCAAAGTTAGCTCTCCGACCAGTTCCGTTGGGACTGTTTCTATTGCCGATATAATGGCTGGTAAGCAGATTACCTAGTCGCTCCTTAATTTCATTTCAATTGTTTGTTAATCAACATTTTGATGTGGAAAAAAGGCAATTTGCATAGCCTCATATCTGCAAGATTACGAGTATTTTAGAAGTAATTCCTTGCAGATATGATCGGAAAATCTCCTTCCCAAGAACAGCGAAATTTATTTGAGCCGCTGCTGACTGATTTCATCAATGACCAGCATGAACTTGTTTTACTAGCCAAAAAGATCGACTGGAAGTATTTTGATAAAGAGTTTGGCGAGTTGTACTCTAACACAGGCCAACCCGCTCATCCTATACGCTTTATGGTTGGGTGTTTACTGCTCAAGAGGCTTTACAATCTTGGGGATGAGACACTGGCTGAGGCTTGGATAATGAACCCTTACATGCAGTTTTTTTGTGGAGAAGCCCACTTTAGACACAGCTTCCCTTGTGATCCCAGCAACTTGGTGCACTTCCGCAAGCGAATAGGAGAACAAGGAGTCGAGAAGATCTTCTTTTACTCTGTCTCCTTGCATGGCCAGGGAGCCAAGAGCAGGGTGGTTTTATCTGATACGACCGTTCAAGAGAACAATGTGACTTTCCCTACTGATGCTAAGCTTGCAAAAAGGGTGATCGACAAATGCAATCAGATCGCTAAAAAAGAGAACATCACTCAACGACAGACCTACACCCGTATAAGCAAGCAGTTATTGCGCGACACCCATTTTGCCAAACACCCTAAACGAAAGAACAAAGCCCGTAGAGCACAAAATAAACTACGGACACTGGCGGGTAGGCAGATTAGAGAACTACAGCGTCTACTACCTCCCGAAAGACTGGAATATCACAAAGAGAATCTTCAGAGGTATCAACGAGTAATAGATCAAAAGCGGGCCGATAAGGATAAGATATACAGTCTGCACAAACCCTTTACCTGCTGTATAGCCAAAGGGAAAGCCCACAAGAGTTATGAATTTGGAAACAAGATTGGTCTTTTACTCAACCCCAAATCACTGGTCATTTTGGGGATTGAAAGTTTTCAAGGAAATCCGCACGATAGCAAAACCATTGAGCCGCTTCTTCAACAAGTCAAAGAAAACCTAGACTACACACCCCATGAAGTTGTTTATGACAGAGGCGGCAGGGGGAAATCAGACATTAATGGCGTAAAGATCAGTACCCCCAACAAACCATTGAAGAAGGATAGCATAAGCCAGAGAAGAACAAAACGAAATAAGTTCAGGCGAAGAGCAGCCATAGAACCAGTGATCGGACATCTGAAAACAGACTTCAGAATGCATCAGAACTACCTGCATGGCTCAAGTTCACCTAAAATCAATGCATTATTGGCTGCTACAGGATGGAATTTAAAGAAGATGATGAAGCTGCTGAAGGAAAAGTCAGCTTTACTCTTTTTTCAAATCTTCAAACAGTACAATTATATCCTTGTGCTTAGAAGTTCTTAAGGTTCGACTAAATAATGAATAGAATTAGACCAAGTATTGAGGGGTGAGTGAGTCTATTCGAGATATACTGCTAGTCTACCGCG
>JAGYKM010000039.1 GCA_018401675.1 Alphaproteobacteria bacterium
GGCATCCAGAACGCCCTTGCAGGCAATGAAAGACTGGCACAAACTCAGGCCTGAGCTGTTCAGGAAGCAGCCATACTACGTCACGGGATGTGACAAACAGCCTTTCTCCGTGCGTTTGGTGTTTCAACCCGTGTGCTTCGGTTGAATGAAGCACGGATCAGCCAAAAGATTCCTAATTAAAATTGTACCTTTTCGTCGTTCATTTATTTGGCTCAGGAGAGCTTTTTGAGCCATGACGCATCCATCTGCCAATTTTAAAGAACGATCTTTCTTTCTTTGAGTTATCTTCAAGTTCGGCGATTACCCTCTTTTGCCCCTCTGCTAGCTGGCTTAATTCATGAACTATTTTCGCTTTCGCTGTGATGGCATTGTCTTGCTCTGATTGTACTTTATCTAGCATTTCTTCATAATAAGACTTCAAGCCCAGAAGCTTCTCTTGAAAGGAAATCTCAGCTTTGAGTAGCTTATCTTCCGCTCTCATTATTTTTCGCTGAAAGTAACGATTAGAAAAAATGCCTATCGTAACAAATAGAAAAAATATACTGTATGAAACGCTTTCAAGAAGTTGGGATGTCGCGTGATTTCCTACATGTGTCATCAGGTGAAATACTACTGCAACAACAGACATCCCAAACAGACCAGCCGATATACCGAGTATAATTTGGGAGCTCTCAAGTATTCTGACAAATACCCAAGACAGAAACTTAGCTCTAGAACTTAAGTTCTCGGCTAACTCATTCACCAACGGATCGTTTTTAAATTGACCCGACTTTTCATTCAGTGTCTTAAGGTTGTGACCTAAATTCATCTCAAGTGGTGCTTCTGCGATGAAGGTGTTTTCGTCGAACTCTCGAAGCGCGTTTCTATACCTTTCCAAATCTCTATATAGCGGCCTGACCTTTAGTATCAAAAATGTCAGTGCAAGTAAGAGTGCTATGCAAAGAGCGCTTAGGATCAAAATTCCCATTTAAAATTCACCACTGATATTTGATTTGGCAGCCTTGATGTCTTCGCGAACAACCTCTTGCGCTTTTCTGGCGAAGCCTGAGTATTCGTCGGCCATTTCACGTATGATACCAGCGGGACTTAGGTTTGTATGTAGAAGAAGGCCGAGAAAAGAAGTAGCAATAAAAATGAAACCAGTGATACCCATACCAGCTGAGATTTTTGTCGCAGAATATACAGCGGCTATAAATACGAAAATCCATATTACCCCAGCAATAGCGCGAACTCCAAGCCACGAAAGTGCGACGGCAATTGCAATTAGATATATTGGCAAATCACCTCCGCCGGCATAAGCTAGTTTTGTAATCGACGAAAATACCGCAAGCAATAATGTGAACATTAAGATTCCATAAATAGATGGTGACCACTTCAGTATCCCTCGTCCGTACAGTGGTAATGTTAGCGCTAAGGCTAGCGTGGCAGATAGAAGGTCCGGTGAAATATAAATCTCCTTTGGGAAAAAGAGGAATTTAGTTCCCACTATGGATTGAAAAGAGAGAAGGCTAGAAATAAAAAGAAATAAAGCAGACAGTCCTTTCTTCGCCTCGGATGAGAATTCTTTTTCATCCGTTAAAGTATCTAATGTTTTTAAAAATGCTGTACGGGTTCTTTTCATTTTCTAACCAAACATTCCTTCAATGCCCGGCCGTCTGACCGCGCGATGGCGTGAATTTAATTGCTCAGCAGGCGTCTTCCCAGCGGTCCAACGTGTCATCCGTCCGTTAATGTTGGCCGGATTACACCTTGGGCCTGCCGTCTCTTCATCAGTCCTTGCTATTTTTGACTGGGTTGTGTCTCGAATGTGGTGGAAATTCTCTGGCGGCGATCTCCGAGCTTTGTGATTTGGACCTGATCAGGCGACGAGGTCAAGGGTGATTGGTTCGATGGGCCGAGCAAGTCTGAGTAGCCTTGAAC
>JAGYKM010000004.1 GCA_018401675.1 Alphaproteobacteria bacterium
CCCGCCACGATCCCCAGAAAGACCTATTTCCCCCGGCCAAAATCATATCTTGGGTTTCAAATTGACTGTGGTTTAAAAGCTGCCCTCTCAAGTCCGTGGTGCCTTTAACTTCTATATGGGTAGGATTCGGTATGGCCTTAGGCAACGTGAGTAGAAAATCCCCATCAAATACGCCGCTCACCCGTTGGTTTAAAAACTCAAAATTATGCACCACTATATCTTGGCCCAAACTATGGGAACTCCCACACTGACCGTGGGAACTAAAGGTGGCAAAAATATCCACCCTGGGGTCTTTCATCAACCGTCCCCAATGGATCCCCAACGGTGCATGAATGGTTAAATCTTGCGCCGCCCAAGTGCCTCGGGCTATATCAAAGTGACTCACATAAGCTTGAACGGGCCCCTTTTCCACCAAAAACTCATGGACGGCTTCTCCCCCAGCGGTTCCAAACAGGAACTTGGCATAAGGCGCATAAATAAATACGCCTTTTTCCGCTGTGAGAGACGCTCGTATGTGGATGCGATGAGTGGCCCTCGTGCGCTTTTCATAAGAAGCCCCAAACCGCTCTTTGAGCATTCGCAGAGCCCCCTCTTGATTATCAATACCGTTTTCATGAATTTCCAAAGTCCCAGCGGTGGTGTAAGGATGGGTTAAGGTTATATTCTCAGAAGAAACACCCTTTATAACGGTGTGTTCCACACACCCATCTGGCTTAACGAAAAAATCAAGGAGACGTAAATGTAGCGAAGGGGTATATATCTTTACTTCTGGTAAAAGCATTTTATAGCCTTCAAGAGATACTCTCTCTACGCCTAAGAGCTCGCCTGACTCAAAAGTAGCCACTGGTTTTTGAGCCCGGGTGGATAAATCTTTAATCCAGGTTCTGTCTCCTTGGATTTTTCCCAAAAAAACATGCTGAGGTGACTCCCTAAACCCTACCTTGGTATCCCCATTTGCCCCAATCTCTCCACTTCTATTGCTAAAGCCATCCCCTTCTATAACAACAGTCGTTCCTTGAACCCCACTTAAGCTCCCCTCATCATTCACAAAATGAGTGGTTCGCACATATACTTTCCCAGAGCCACTGACCCGTCCTTGAGTATTGTCTATTTCTTGAGCCTCAATACTCAAATTTTGAACCGACGTCAGATGCCCTTTATTTCGAAGCTGCTTTACATATAAATAGATGCTCTCTTCAATCGCCCCATCAATCCCCTCCCTAAGATATCTGGCTTTTGTCTCTTTATCAGGCACAAACTGAACCGTTCCTGTCTCCTCATTCTCCAGTGTCCCTAGAATAATAGGATCCCTTGATCCTTTTTTTCTTAAAAAGTTCACCATCCCTTGATTCGTAATCTTTGTGTCCCTATCTGCCGTTTCTAAATTAACTATTCCTCTATTTTTATTTGTAAAATGGCCAATGCCCCATAAGGCTTCTATATTAACTATGCCCTCATTACACCCTTGCGTGAGTAACAGGAACTTCTTAGCCCTAAAAATACCCCTATTATCAAAATTATAGGCATAAATAGGGCCATTCTTCACCGTCATAAAAGAGCGATTTCGAATGTGGGAAAACCCACTAGGATCTACCATATACCCAATAGACAAGGACCCTTCATTGGTAATCTCGCCCAGATAACTCTTCAAAGCATCAATAACCAAACATCCCTCCGAAGCAAAATTCTCTAAATGGATTCTTCTGCCCAAAGTCATGGTTTTTAGCGTTGTGTGACTCTCTTTTGAAAATGTTATGGCGTAAGCCTCTGAGACAGGTCCCAAGGGACCTGTCTCCTCCTCAGTTTTCTCAACCATCCCACTCATAAAAAGATGAGAAAGCACCATACGGCCCCTATTCTCACTGGATAGTTTTCTTAAATCCAGCCTCTCGCCCTCAAGATGACCTTGGTTAATAAACCGACCTCTTAAACCACGCTCCGTTCCTATCTCCATGGTCTTAATAACAGAGTGACCACTATTCATAACCAAACTTGCCGAAATCCTCAGATGAGAAGCCGTCACATTATTTAAAATAATGGACCCGGAAGAACTGAGTAAAATAGTTCGGGTCAAATCCGTTTGTTGCCCTTGAACCAACAAATTACCCCTATTATCCATAAAGATCTCTAACCCTTGAAGCATCAAGTAGGATCCTTCTCGGGTTCTGGTTACCCCTTTATAGCGATAGATCTCCCCTTGGGAAGAAGACTCAAAACTCAAAGGAGAGCGACGGCGCATAACCTCATGACTCGGCACATCAATCACCTTGAGAACATGAAGAGATGGGGATCCACTTTCCCCATCTCTATGGGTGGCTAAGACGAAACGACTTCCCTCTTTTCCCTGACGGGCCTCCAATGATACTGTATCTCCGAGAACATAGCCTTTTTCTATATGAGCTCGGGCACCATTTTGAAAAAAACATCCCCATAGCTGAACAACCACTAACAATTGAGCCATAAACCGTCTCAACAAGTGGCTCCCCCGGGTTAGTTTTTGGAGATTTACTCTCTCCAGCTTCCGTCTGATCTTTTATAGCTGAATACAATACATCTTACAAATAATAAAATATCCACCATTTATATGGATGCATTTCTCCCCTAATGTTACGATCCCTTCAATTCCATAAATATCCTTGAAGTATAGGAATATTATTCACTCTTCTGGTCTCAAGAAATTCCAATAATTACATAATATTTGTATAAATATTAATAATTCTATAAAATATATATTCTTCCTCTCTCGGAGTCGAGAGCATTTTTCTTCTTCATCATTGACCAAACACTTACCCATTCTTTTTACGGGATTGTTTTTTGCTCAATAGATATTGAGTGACTCCACCACAAACGTCAAGGAGTAGGTAAGAGACAAACTCTCGCTCGCTTTCATATTCATGCTGGACTCCCTCAGATTTATGGTGCTCAAACCCGATTTGAAGACATTAAACTACTCACCCACCTTCTTGCTTATTCTTAAACTTCCCAAGAAAATCCTATTCCAGTACGCAAGATTTGTTCTGTGAAGGAGGTATACTCTTTATCGGATATTCTTAATGCGTCTCCTGGGAGAATAACCAAAGGCGTCCGGGCGCCTTTGACGCCTTGGATAAGAAGGCGCTTAGCGCATCCTCCTGGTGTGGCCCATAAAGGAAAGATACGAATTCTGCCCAAGCGATTTTTCATAACGTCGAGGATTTCGGCCAAACGCTCAGGAGGAATAATCAATGTCAATGTCCCTCTTGGTGCCACGCGTTTAATACAATAATCCATCCACAACCACAGATTTTCCGGGGTGATAGATTTAGCTTGTCGTTTATCTGCATTTCCTTCTAAAAACTCCTGTCGTTCGTAAAAAAAGGGAGGATTGGTTACGACTTGCGTGAATCCTTTACTTTTTAAAACACCTTCAGGCGTTAATACATCTTCCGTGACCACCTCAAAGGAAGAATCTACCCCATTTAAGAGACTATTTTCCTCCGCTAGTTTTTTTGATGTAAGTACTTTTTCCACTCCCGTGACATGGAGATTCATATCTTTGATCCACCGATTCAGAATCAAGATCCCCACCGTACCCACACCGCATCCCACATCAAGAATAGTATCTCCACTTTTAGGAAAAATCGACGAAGCTAGAAAAATAGAATCGATTCCCGACCGAAATCCTGATTTCGGTTGGACTAAGATCACTTTACCATTTAGAAACCCATCTTTTGTAACACTTTGCACCATCTTCTACCTTCTCCCTTTAGATCTTTCGTTATGTACCACGGTCCGGTAGTGTGGCAAATACCTACAGTCTATCCATAGTGATTAAAAAGTTCTAGATCCTCGCTCTACACTTTTTTTCCAAAGAAAATAGACTACCTTTCAGGAGCTAAGATGCATATAGGTTTTGAAAAAGCCACGGCCCACCATAAGGAAGCTCTTTTTGCATGGCTAGGGGAACCCCACGTTCAAGAATTTTGGGACAACACCCAAGATCATAAAGAAGACATCCTCAACTTTATGGGTGGACGAAAATCTCCCTCATCCTATTGCCAAGGCAAATACGTATACTGGATCACCACCGCAGATGATGTCCCTTTTGGCCTGATCATGACCATCCAAGAAACCCAGAAAGATCCTATTGATGAGATAAAGTTGGAGGCTCTTTCTCGAACAGGTCATACCTACGGGATAGACTATATGATCGGCAATAAAGAGTTTTTAGGCAAAGGATATGGGGCACTAACTTTGATCAAATTTTTGGACTTTTTTCGAAAAACCTTTGATTCAATGGCTGACACCTTTTTAATTGATCCTGAAACAAATAACCCCAGAGCCACCCATACTTATGAAAAAGCTGGGTTTGAACACATAGATGATTTTATACTGGGCGGCGATCTCAGTGGATATCAAAAACCCCACCATCTAATGGTTAAGAAATTCAATCCCCTCATAACCACCTCTTAGCCCCTTCGAGCGCCTACTCTTTCGTTCAATAGAGATCCCTTCTTTGTTTCTATGAATTGTCCAATTAAAGTGGGGATATGAGGCAGCACTGCAGAAAAACTTGTAACTATGCAGTTTTCTTCACCGATCCTCACTGAGCATTTTGGAAACCCTTCCTTCGCGCGTTTCATTATTTCTTTTACGGATACATCATAGATGAAACCTATATGTTTATAGTTTCTACCCCTTCCTTGCTTTTAGACCTAAACTTCTTAACTTTTCTGATGGATAATTTTCCTGAGTAACAGCTCGTGAGTTTATGACAGAACGTGAGCCCCTCTATTTTGCTCAAAATCACGTTTATGCAATAATGAGCAAGAAATTTGCCAAGGAAGGTTCTTCTCACCCTTGTTTCAGGAATACTATGATTCTAGTTTTTTGAGATTTGGTAAATTGTCATGCCTATCAAAATTCAAAACCCCTTATAAGAGAGTTGACCAAGCCTTATAAAATTCAGTATGGTGTGCCTCGGAGGGCCTGTAGTTCAGTTGGTTAGAACCCACCGCTCATAACGGTGTTGTCGCAGGTTCGAGTCCTGCCGGGCCCACCATTTATTGTTATATCCCTCCTTGTTATTTGCTTCTACCTTCCCATTGAAAGGGCCATCTTTGTGACTTCTCCTTCTTATCAATACGCCTACGTTATGAAAGACCTCCGTAAAGTATATCCTGGAGGGCGCGAGATTCTAAAGGGCACAACTTTGTCCTTCTTACCTGATGCAAAGATTGGCATTATTGGTGTCAATGGTACAGGGAAGTCCACTTTGTTGAAGATTATGGCGGGGTTAGATAAAGAATTTACCGGAGAGGCATGGGCTGCTCCTGGCGTAACGGTAGGATACTTACCCCAAGAACCTATTTTAGATCCCAATAAGACAGTTTTGGAAAATATTATGGAAGGAGTCTCTTCTATCCAAGCTCTTTTGGATGGTTTCCAAGAAATTTCCATGAAGATGTGTGAACCCATGGACGATGAAGAGATGAACCGTTTACTTGAAGAGCAAGCGGATCTTCAAGATAAGATCGATGCTGTTAATGGCTGGGAGTTGGACCGCACTCTAGAAGTGGCCATGTTGGCCCTTCGCTGTCCTCCGGCCCAGAGTCCGATTGCAGGATTATCAGGAGGAGAAAGACGCCGTGTGGCGCTATGCCGCCTTCTCTTACAGCATCCTGATATTCTGCTCTTGGATGAGCCCACCAACCATTTGGATGCAGAATCCATTAATTGGCTTGAGAGATTTCTTCAAGACTATTCTGGCTCTGTTATTCTTGTTACCCATGATCGTTATTTCTTGGATACGGTCGTAGGGTGGATTCTAGAAATAGACCGAGGTCACACCATTCCTTTTGAAGGAAATTATTCCACATGGCTTACGGAAAAAGAAAAACGCCTGCGTTTGGAATCCAAAACTGAAGAAGGTCGACAAAAAACCCTCTCTCAAGAATTGGAGTGGATTCGTCAATCCCCTAAAGCCCGACAAACTAAGAGCAAAGCCCGTATCACCGCTTATGAAGACTTGCTTGCCGAAAGCCAAGAGAACAGGCAAGGCCCAGCTCAGATCATGATTCCCGCAGGTCCTCGATTAGGCCAAATCGTCATTAATGCCAAAGAGGTTAGCAAAAGCTTCGAGGAGAAGTCTCTCATGAAGGGTTTGAATTTCCAACTGCCTCCAGGAGGCATTGTGGGAATTATTGGACCCAATGGAGCTGGAAGACCACCCTCTCAGTGATTTTGGGCCAAGAGCAGCCCACTGAAGGCTCTTTTACCTTGGGGAAACCGTGGTGATTGGGGCTGTAGACTAATCTCGTGAAGCCTTATCTGATACTAAAACTGTATGGGAAGAAGTCTCGGACGGCTTAGATGAAATCCCCTTGGGAAAGAAGAAAATTGCCTCTCGCGCTTATTGCGGTTGGTTCAACTTTAAAGGCCCTGACCAGCAGAAAAAAGTCGGTCAACTATCGGGAGGAGAACGCAACCGAGTTCAACTCGCTAAGGTCCTAAAATCAGGGGCTAATCTTATTCTATTAGATGAGCCTACTAACGACCTCGATATTGAGACCCTCCAGGCTTTAGAATTAGCCTTATTAGAATTTGCTGGGTGTGCGGTGGTCATATCCCATGATCGGTGGTTTTTAGACAGAATAGCCACACACATTCTGGCCTTTGAAGGCGATGGCGCCGTTACCTGGTATGAAGGCAATTACCAAGATTATGAGAAAGACAGGATTCAACGTCTTGGACTTGAAGATAAAAATGCCCCAAAAGGTAAATTTAGATCTTTCTCCACTTAAAAATCAGCCCACAACCAAGACTAGCTCCTCAAGAAAGAAAAGATCACCCCTGGACCTTTTTTTGGTTGTGGGACCGGTCTTTTTCCAAATATCTTAATTTCCCGATAGCGGGGACCACCATAACCGCATCATTTCTTTCTTCTAGAGGGCGTAGATCCGCTGCGTCTACTTCTCTGAGCTCATCTATGTCTGGGCGCACTATGTTTATTATATATCCCCGTCTAGATTCCCTAGGTCGGTGACACCTAGATTTTTAGCATCCAAGTATACGATATCTCTCTTTAACTGGAGATTGGGAAAGCCTTCTGTGCGAAACGGAGTTTTAAAAACAGCATTCCTTGGGACTGACGTGTCGGCATATTGACGCATTTCTAAATCCATCTCTTCTGCCGGAACTTCCTTAGCCACCAATATTCTGCCCTTTCTCCTAACCACTTTTACCCCAAATCCGGGATTGTCCTCTCTCAGGTATTTAGCTCCTTTTTTATCCTTTGATTTTTCTTTCGCCATTTCTTCGAGCTTAGCTCTGAGTCCCAAATCCTCAAACCTCTCTTTGAATTTTATTCGGATTTTTCTCTCTTGTTCTTGAGCAATAGATTCTAAGACTGCGCCTCCAAACATCAAGGTCACTAGCATACTCATAGATATTACAGTTTTTTTCATAGTAAAACTCCTTTATTTTTGTAGTTATTATTTAGGTGTTATTCTACCCGTTTTCTCAGCCAAATCCAATACATTGCCCTTATAAAGTTTTGGGCGCTTCGCCCCCTATTAGGAACGTGCTTGCTCGCGATTCTTAACACCTTGAGCATCTAACGTCCCACGGATAATAGGTTATCGAACTCCAGGGAGGTCTTTTATGCGGCCTCCACGGATTAAAACCACTGAGTGCTCTTGGAGATTGTGACCCCTTCCAGGTATAACCTCATACCCATGGGAAAGTTGGACACCAGCCACGTTACGAAAAGCTGAGTTAGGTTTTTTGGGCGTCCGGACGTTCCCTCGGACTGGGATACCCAATTCACGCTTTCGAATAGCTTCCGGATCGAACCTTTTTGTCCTCAGGAATTTTCCTCTCTCCTTATCAGAAAAAATGATCTTATCTTCTGAAAAGACAACCCGCTCATCGGCATTTTTTATGAAGGTTTCTTTCTCTTGTTGTTGAGCAATAGATTCTGCTACTGCGCCGACAACCATCAAAGTCACAAGCATACTGATAGATAATACAGTTTCTCTCATAGTAAAAATCCCTTCTTTTTTAGTTATTATTTAGGTGTAAGTATACTATTTTTCCAAGACATCTACAGTTCTTCTTGCCCAAAACGCCTAGAAAGTCCACACTTATGAATTGAATTATTCCCTATAAGCCCAAATAATATTCTCAAAAAATCATGGGATTCTCAAATATAAAGGCCATGCCCTCTTGGATGGCATGGCCTTTATTGATGCTTCTTTTCAACATTTTTATTGGACTAAAACGTATTTTTTCTTAGCCATTGATTTCCTCTTTGGAGAGGCTTTTCTCTGTTGTCCTTGGGTTCCTGTTGGCTTCTTACAAATATCTTGTGCGGGCTGCGAAACATATAATCCTTGCTTAGGTCCTATGGTCAAAAAGCCTCTCTCTAAGAAAGACTTTCCAAATGCGCGTCCTAAGCGAGGAGAATTTTCCACAAACTTCATTATCTTCAAGGTAATCCCCTCAAAGGTTGCTGATTCTTTACGCACGGTAAAAAAGGCTGTGGCATAAACGTGAACCACGGCATCCACCAGGTGGCATCGACTTTCTTTTGTAGTTATCTTCAAAAGTTCCCTGTAGGTTTGAATAATCGCTCCCGTGAAGGGCTGGGACAATGCATGAATCTCACAAGACTCCTTAGATTCTTCATATCCAATCAGTGTATGGTCATGATGCATCTTTCGAATACACCACTGAACATCATCTCCTAGACACGGATCCTTTTGTTCGCTATAGGGTTCAATTCTGTTTTTTCTCGGACGAAATAGGTGGTAAGATCTCCAAAAGTTTCGTGCAACGCTCCCATATGGATATCGAGCTCCTCTGAGAAAGCAGGAGAAGCATGATGCAATATTCCATGACCTCCTTCATGCAAGACAACGTCCAATGACTCACACACGCCCACCCAGTGTCCTTTATTTTTAAATAAACCAAAAGTTAGCCTGTTTTCATCAGGAGAAAAATGTGCATTCTCCAAGCCTGAACAATAGGGCGTTACGTTAACACTCCACCTTCTTTCAGCTTTCGTCCCTAAAAAAGGCCTATACAGTTCAAATAGGAGCACCAAGCTGGTGTGTAAATGCCACTTATGGTGATCAGCAATCGCTGGCGTCACGGGAGAATGGGGGTGTCTCAATCGTCGAGCAATACTACCCTCGTCCCAGGTTACATCCACACTGTCCATAGATCTTTCTGTGATTGGGAATAAGAATGACTGACGGGATCCTATGATGACCATTCCGTAGGATTTAGTTTCATGCCTTTCCCATATTGGCTCTCCAGGTTTTCCAGCGTACCCACTAGAAAAAACCGCACTTACCACGCTGAAAAGTAATAAACCGTACCGTAAGTATCCCATATCATTCTCCTTCATGTAGTACCATGGTGAAAGAAAAGGGCGTTCCCCTTAACATCATAAGATTCATGCAAAAGCACAGTATTTGAGTATACTCCCATAGGACAATAAATAAACATCTAAATTCAGTTAATTGTTATCATTTTTTATGATAAATAGCTGCGCCTTAATAGCAAAACCTCACTCTCCTAAAAGAGATCCCAAGCGCTCATGTTCTTCATTGTTAGGATCCGAAGGGGCATGAGGAAAGACCCTTGTTTCCAAAGTGCAGTTCTTCAAACGGTAGGCATTCCAGATCACTGACAAGGAACTCAGTGCCATAGCAAGACTCGCCACCATAGGTTCAAGAACAATACCAAAAACAGGATATAAAGCACCTGCAGCTAAAGGTATAGCCAACACATTATATCCAAAAGCTAAGAAAAGATTTTGGTGGATGTTCCTCATGGTTTTTTTTGAAAGAACTTGAGCTCTCAAAAACATCCTCAAATCTCCTGACATGAGAGTAATTCCCGCGCTTTCCATGGCAGCATCGGCCCCGTTGCCCATGGCAATGCCAACGTCTGCTTGCATCAAAGCGGGCGCATCATTCACCCCATCTCCCACCATAGCCACTTTGTGCCCTTGTTTTTGAAGTTCCTTGATCAAGTCGTATTTTCGCTCAGGAAACACCCCAGCTTCTACAGTCTGAATACCGAGACGATTGGCAATGCCATACGCTGTGCTTTCATGATCTCCTGTAAGCAAAATAACCTTCTTCCCTTCAGCCATAAGGGATTGCACCACGTCTTTTGCATAGGGTTTTATAGGATCACTAATCACAAATAGTGCCTCTAGCTTCTGATTAATGCTCATGAATACGATGGTTTGACCCTTCTGGCGCAAGAAATCCACATGGGGATGAATGTCCCCCATAGCCACACCTTGCTGTTCCATTAAACTACCATTGCCTAAAATAACGTTTTTTGCGCCCCATTTACCTGTTAACCCAATGCTCCCATAAGTGCGCACGCTCTTGATATTTTTTAAAAGAACATGGCGTTCTTTGGCCGCTTCAACAATAGAAGCGGCCAACGGATGCGCACTATGGATTTCTAATCCCCCTGCCACGGATAAGAGAGTGTTCTCACCATATTGTTTCAAGACAACAACTTCACTGACCCGAGGCTTCCCCTCCGTAAGGGTACCCGTTTTATCAAAAATAATTGTATCCACCGAAGCCAACCGTTCAAGATCTTCAGCACGTCGCGTTATAATGCCGGCTCGGGCCCCTCTTCCAGTAGCCATCATGATCGATAATGGCGTTGCCAATCCTAAAGCACAAGGACACGCAATAATGAGCACCGCCACGCCAGAAGTTAAGGCATAGGCTTCTTGCCCCCAAACGATCCATGTCATGGCGGTAAAAAAAGCAATGGCAATCACTAAGGGAACAAAGTGACTTGAGACATTATCCACTAGCTTTTGGATGGGCGCTTTGGTTCTTTGTGCCGTAATCACCAGTCCAATAATATGGGCTAAAAGGGTTTGTTGGCCTACTCTAGTGGCCCGCATGGTAAAACTATCATCCCCATTCAACGTTCCTCCAATGACGCTATCGCCCACCTCTTTTCGAACAGGAAAAGCTTCTCCCGTCATGGTAGATTCATTTAACGACCCCGCACCTTCCATGATAACACCGTCTACAGGAACTTTCTCACCAGGACGTACTCTTAAAAGGTCACCTTCTTTGATATGAGCGAGTAGCACTTTATCTATAGTCTCTCCTTGGATTACATATCCATATTCTGGATTCAAATCCAATAAATGTAAAATCGCCTTATTGGCTTTTTCTCTCCCTAACTCTTCAAACCATTGACCTAGAAGAACAAGACAAACGATCCCTGCAGCCGGTTCAAAATAGATGTCCCCCCCTGGCCACGGTATACCCAAGAACCGGAACAAAAGAACACATACGCTATACCCATAAGCGGCCCCTACTCCCAGAGAGATTAAAGTAAACATATTAAGATGCCCTTGACGTCCTGAAACAAAGGCACGTTTGAAAAAAATACCCCCCGCCCACCATACCACCGGAGTGGCTAACGCGAACTGAACGCAAGGGAAATACAGTTGATTCATCCTAGATGATATCTGGATCATCCCCAAGAACTCCAGAAAGTGAGCGCTCATAGTGAGAGCAAAAAGCGGCAGTGTTAGAATCACAGCCAGCCAGAGTCGCTTTCGGAATTCACTGGAGACATGGAAGGTATCTCGTGAGACACTTTCTGGCTCTAAATCCATTCCACAAATGGGGCAAGCTCCAGGAACCAAACGTCTTATTTCTAGGTGCATAGGACAAAGATAAATCGTTCCCTCTTTTGGCGCCTGACCCATTTTTGTTTTCTTGCTTTGATCAGTCCTATGAGAACACTTTCCCCCCAGACAAGACTTTCCGTCATTTTCCATGACCAGCGCCTTTCTTTCGTATGCGTACAACAATAAAGACCTTTGTACTAAACCCCCGTTACTTCTTGCAAAATTATTCTTATTTCCATCAATAGTATCCTACATTTCTTTTTGACTCAATTCATCTTTTTGAAAGCTCTACCGAACAAAATATCCCTGCCCTTCTTTTTTCCTCGGGAAACCCGGCGCTTTTTGGATAATTTGCTTGCACCTCGGCAGATGACGTTCCATAAATACCTTCCAGAGTCGCTCCTTAAAATAATGGAATCAAACGCCCCATGACCTCAAAAACCGACAACGACTTATTTCTCAAAGATATTTGGTATTTCGCGGGATTATCTTGTGAGCTAAAACCTGAAAAGCTTCTTTCCAAAAAAATGGCTACTCTACCCATTGTCTTTGGACGCACCAAGTCAGGAGCTGTATTTGCGCTCAAGGATATTTGCCCCCATCGAGGCATACCTCTTTCTTATGGCAAGCTTCTTGAAAACGGCCATTTAGAATGTTGTTACCATGGATGGCAATTTACACCTGAAGGTCAGTGCGCCACTATCCCTTCCTTGACCAAAGATCAACCTTTTGACCTCTCAAAGATAAAAGTTCAAACCTATCCCATTCGAGAAGAACTCGGACTCCTCTGGGTTTTTCTAGGTGACCCACTTAAGAGCGAGACAGTTTCTCTTCCAGAGCTACCCTTGCCTCTCCCCTCCAAGCCCCAACTCTCTCTGTCCATGGTTTTTCCTTGTTCTTTGGATCATGCCATCATAGGACTCATGGATCCGGCTCATGGCCCCTTCATCCATCAATCCTGGTTTTGGCGATCCGCTCGATCTATCCATGAAAAAACAAAAGCTTTTTGCCCTACAGCCCTGGGATTTCAAATGATCCGGCACAAACCATCAACTAACGCGCGGGCTTATAAAATTTTAGGAGGGTCTCCTGAAACCGAGATTACTTTTTCACTCCCTGGTATTCGAGTGGAATCTATCCGCTTTGGCCGTCATCACATATGTGGTATTACCACCATTACCCCTCAAGACGATACCCACTCTCTTATTACTCATACCCTCTTTTGGACCCTGCCTTGGTTAACGCTCTTCAAACCACTCATTACTTTTTTTGCTCGAACTTTTCTTCGTCAAGATCTACTGGCTGTACAACGACAACAAGAAGGCCTTCAATCGAATCCTTCCCTCTTGCTTATCAAGGACGCTGATACCCAAGCTTTGTGGTATTTTAAAATAAAAAAAGCCTATGCGGAAGCAGCGTCTCGCCAAGAGCCTTTCAAAAACCCTCTCAAAAAAACAATTCTTAAGTGGCGTAGCTAGCCCCTAGGTTTTTTGTTTTTCTGCAGCCTTGAAAGGAAGCCTATTGCGCTGTGCCCAATTCCTAGAGTATTTTAACTTGTGTCTTTAAAATGGAATTGTAGTTATCATAATGCCCCACCCTTTAGCCCTCATTCTTTCTCTCACTTATCGGTTATGGCTATTTGTACGCTATACTGTGAAGCAGTTTGGCAAGAACAGATGTATTTTAAATGCGGCGGCTTTAAGCTACGATACTCTTTTGACCATTGTCCCTGTTTTGGCCATTTCTTTTTCCATTTTGGCCTCCTTCCATTTGCTCAAAGAAACCCAAAACACCCTTTTTGCCTATATCTCTTCCCAAGCTTTTTTACATGCTGACCTCAACGTCACCTATTATTTAAATGAGTTTATAGAAAACACTAAAGATCTTGATGTTCTCAGCTATTTTATGTTGCTGATTTCTACCCTTCTCCTCTTCACCACCATCGAAAAATCTCTCAATATCATTTGGGACTCTTTAAATGGACGGTCTTTCTTGCAAAGATTTCTGGCTTTCTGGTCTGTAATTTCTCTGGGTCCATTGCTTCTGGGGCTTGGCATTCACCTGTCCACATCTTTTTTAAAAGAGATGTCGCTTTACACGACTTATTTGCCAGATGCCAGTCTCCATTTCTTGGGATTAATCACGCCTTTTTGTCTTTTATTATTTTTTCTAACCTTGCTATATCTCATTGTGCCTACCTACCGCGTCCGCTTCGTTCATGCATTAGGTGGCGCTTTGTTTGCCGCCTTAGCTATCGAGTTCTTCAGACATGCCTTCTTGTCTTATATAATGTTTATTCCCTCTTACCAGATTATATATAAACCCCTCGCAGCCGTTCCTTTGCTCATCATCTGGCTTTATATTTTTTGGATTTTTGTACTTTACGGGGCTCAACTGGCAGCTTGTCTTCCTGACTGGAGCCGGATCCGTCCAGGAGTATCTTTCACGGACACTTCCTCTTTTGACGCTTTGGAAAATAGCCTCACCCTTCTGTCGGTCCTCACTCACCACACCAATTGTTCCGATCCCATGTCCAAAGAGTTTGATCTATCCCAATACATGGGTCTTCCTACCCCGAGTCTTGAGCGACTCTTGGGAACCCTTCAAAAATCCCAGTTAATAGAAAAATCAGAAGCTGGCCATTGGTTTTTAATTAAAGACCTAAAGGACATCTCTATCTATGATCTCTATCAAGCCCTCAATTTGGGCCTCTCTTGTCTCTCTCCGCCCTCTAGTGAGCCAACTTCCCATCAACAGCGGCTCTATGGTCTTTTAAAGCAACTGGATGACGTTCAATCCAAAGCCCTGTCCCAAAGTGTTTATTCTTTTTTAGAATCCGATCCTCCATGTTAATCCCGTTTAGAAATTTTATCCTGAAGGCCCTGGGACTCCTGATAATGGGGATAGCTCTTGGGTGTGTGTTCCTTCCTAATTCGGTCTTTTCCCAAAAACGCTCGGCACCCATTTCCAAAAAGAAGGTTTCCTTTCCGAAAAAAATTAAACCCACAATAAATAAAAAACTAGCCTGGGTGGTAATCGATGCCGGCACAGGAGAAGTTCTCTCAGAATATAAATCCAAAGAAAAAAGATATCCAGCCAGTATAACCAAAACCATGACCGCTTATCTCATATTGGAACAGATACGCAAAAAGAAACTTAAATTCACTGACCGCCTCTTGGTCTCGAAAAATGCGTCCAGTAAGTGCCGTTTAAAACTCTATCTTAAGCCAGGAAGTAAGATCCTCCTCAAAGACGCCCTTTTAGGCGCCTTGGTTCACTCGGCAAACGATGCAAGCGCGGTACTTGCAGAAGCCATCTCCAAAACAGAATCGCAATTCAGTCTTCTTATGACTAAAAAAGCTAAGCAACTCGGCTTAACCCGCACCCAATTTCGTAATGCCACGGGGTTACCCGATAAAACACAAGTAACGTGCGCTTTAGATTTGGCAAAACTGTGCCAAGCTCTTGTTCGAGATTTTCCCGAATATTATCATTATTTTTCGGTACAAAAATTTACCTACCGAGGGACCACCTACAAAAACGCTAATAAATTATTGGGAACAGTTCCTGGTGTTGATGGGATAAAAACGGGATATACGCCCATTGCTGGTTTCCACTTAGCAGCCTCAGCAAAACGAGGCAATACGCGCTTGATAGCTGTGGTTATGGGAACACGAAGCCCCCATGAAAGAAATCATAAAACCGCTAGCGTCTTAGAAGAAGGATTTCGTATTGCCAAAGAGAGGGCTTACACAAAATCTCTAGCCCAAAAGAAAAAGTCTCCTCAACAACCACCCTCCAAACCTTCTGAAAAACCAACCAGTCTCCCCACAGAAGAACTCGACATTGATGATCTCTTGAAAGAGGAGTTCTTTTCCCCACACTCTACCTTGGACCCTTCCGCTACCTTGGACCAAGAACTCACACAGTTTCTAAAGCCAGTTCCTCAAGAGACTGCTCTTGCTCCCTCGCAAGGAGCTGCTTCCAAAATTATACCTCCTTTGAAGCCTTCGTCTTTACAAAAGCCCTCGCTTCCCCAACTCCCACCCAGAAAGCCTACGCCTTCTTCATCGAGCACAACACACCGATGGGCCATACAAGTAGGCGCATTTACTCAAGAGCCCCCATGTCACCAACACCTTACCTCAATCAAAGCTCAATTTTCAAAGGTGTTACACAAAGCGACCTCTAAAGTGGTAGGGCCGGTTGGGCCGAGGCGAAAAAAGTTCTTTCTTTCTCGTTTTATAAATCTCTCCCAAAAAGACGCCCTTCATATTTGCCAAACCCTTTCTCAGGCCTCTAAAGAGTGTCTAGTGGTGCCACCCCCGACCGCTTCCGCCACGCCGAGTCGTCCCCCGGCTAAACCTAAGAGACTTCCACGAAAACCCTCTTAAGGTATTAACCTCTTCTTTTTTACCTTTACTGAGACCGCTAACATGAATTCTTTTCCCTTTACCCTTATTGATCTCACTCATACTCTGGAGACTTCTATACCCTCCTGGTCAGGCGGATGTGGCTTCGACCATAGAACAAAATTAGATTATGATGAGGGGCAAGGAGAGATTAAATTTAAAATACAGAAACTCACAATGCATGCGGGTATTGGCACTCATTTAGATGCCCCTGCTCATTGTGTTCCTGGTGGAGCAAACGTTGATGAATTATCTCTAGAGTCTTTGGCAGCCTCCTGCGTTATGATCAATGTAGCTTCTAGAGTTCACGAAAGGTTCTCTCTTTCTCCCCAAGATATTATGGATTTTGAACTAACCCATGGAAGGATTTTACCCAAAAGTCTTGTCATGATCCACACAGGTTGGGATCGCTATTGGACCACCCCCTCCCTTTATCGAAATAACCATATATTCCCCTCGGTATCTCCTGAAGCAGCCCACTTTCTTCTAGAGCGCCAAGTGGTGGGTTTAGGGATAGACACCTTGTCCCCAGATCGACCCGAAGATGGTTTTTTGGTGCATAAATATTTTCTTGAGGCCAATAAATACCTAATTGAAAATGCCACCCATCTGGGCTCTTTGCCTCCTACGGGTAGTTTTGTCCTAGGACTCCCCCTTAAGATTCGAGGAGGCACTGAGGCGCCAATGCGGCTAGTCGGTCTCGTTAAAAAAACAGAATGTTTTAATACTCAGTAGCTCCTACCTTAGTTTACTATGGCTTAGGATCTTCATATTTTAACAAACCCCGGCACCTCCTTCTCCCAAGGCGTAAAGCCTCTCTTTTTGATTCTTTTGTTCTGTAAAATACAGGACAATCTTGACTTTCACTAACCCATAAAGAGAATGGTTGAAAAATTTGAACCTCGCTGCTATATTCAGTTTGTTTAATCCTACTCTAGTTATTCTTTTGCTTGATATACGCTTTGAATTTTATTAAATTTACCATGCCTATTCTGGTTCTACTGTCATTTTTCTTGCAGCGGTGTCTTGGTATAACCCCTAATGTCCCTTACCTTTTTTATTCATCATAGCTCTTTATATTAAGGATTTTTCCGATGACCTCAAAAAAAATTATCTACTTTGCCCTCAGTGGGAGCCTTTTATTAAGTGGTCTATGTTCTAAGCTCGAAGCCTGGGAATGGCAAGATCTTACTGAGGGAGAACAACGGGTTCTTCAGCGTGTATCTAATCATGCACCCGCTCTCCTCGCATCGACCCAAAACGTTCTTACCCAGGCCTCGTTCATGAATGAAGCTGGTCGAGCGTGGGCTACTAAGAAAGTCTCCGTCCAACAGGCTGTTGCACAATTTCGGGGTGATCTTGAGACTTTTCGTACTATTATCCCCTTAGTTAATCGGGAGTTATGCCCTCATTTTTCCCCAGCAGGACTAGCTTTTTTGCCTCAATATAACGAGGTCCTAGCTAAATTCAACGCCTCTTTTACTCAGACCAATGATCTGAAAGAAGTTTTTCCTAGGCTGGGCCTTGGGATTGCCTCTTTACAAGCTGTGCACACCCAGATGAACAGCCTCCTCGGCGCGCCCTTGGGACCTGATATCCTTGGCCATTTTTGCACAAAATTTGTTCTCAATTATGAAGCGCCTCATGCTCCACTATTAGCCATACCTACGGCACTCAGCTGAGGTATACGGCTGATTAAAGGAAGTTGAGCCCTGAACGCCCCACACCACACAGCTACATGCTGCCGTGGAAGCTCGAGCAGGAAGAGGGGCGCTGGAGCCGCTCCTCCACCTCAAGCTGCACTCTTTTGGCCAGGGACTTGCTCCTCTGCCTGATTTTTTGCTACCTTACAGCAACAATATCCTGAGGAACTACTTCACCTATAGGACCATTATGATTCACAGTCGCACATTTTCAGCACTCTTCCTCTACCACTTATTCTTTCCCACTCTTCAAGCTCTTCTAGCTCTTCAAGAGTAAGGTTCGGTGGATTCCCTGGTTTTCCGGGTTTCTAGGGTAGGTTCTAGCTGATCACGATCAAACCACACTTATTCCAGGAGACCTCATCAGACGAGTCTCCTGGATGGTTTTGCCAAGGCATTTCCTCTCTGCTGTCTTTGGTTTTTTATTAAAGTATTCATTTTCAGAGTATAAAATTTAATATCAGAAAATTTTCTTGGCCCTTTATTTTATTTCATTGCTCATAAAGTATAATTTATAAAACGAAACCCCTTATACCATACCTTGTGTATTGAACAATCTGGCTGCCTTTGGGTATAATCAGTCCTACTGTATTTTTTGTTAATTGGTAGCCTTCTTTTTCTCTTGTGTTGAGAAGATCTGGCGCTTTCGTTAAAAATTGGATTAATCATGATTTCTGCTTTGTGGTCGGCGCCTGATTTTGCCCCTTTCCCCTCTTATCTCCCGCCTGTTTATCACAGCAAAGTCTGTGCTGGATTTCCCACGCTTATCGATGAAACCTCTTCGGATCCTTTGGATCTCAATACCTACCTTGTGACCAATACGGCCTCGACTTTCTTTGTAAAAGTATCCGGGCACAGTATGGATGGCGCTAATATCCATCATGGCGATCTTTTGATTGTAGATCGAAGTCGTTGTGCAAAAAATAAAGATATTGTGGTTGCCGCCCTCAATGGAGAATTGGTAGTTAAGCGCCTCAAGAAATCAAAAACGGATCTTTGGTTGTGTTCGGAGAATCCTCTCTTTCCTCCTGTTTTAGTGTCTCAAGATGAATCCTTAATGATTTGGGGAGTCGTCACAGGCTCTATCCATAAATTCGAGTAGCTTCGAGCCCCTATGGGGTTTTTAAAAGATTTCTTTATCTGCTTCTGCCTTATCTGCATCCTTTTTTAAAGACCATCTCATGTACTGTTTAATTGATATCAATAATTTTTTTGTTTCTTGCGAACGCTTATTTCGACCTGATCTTGCGCGCACTCCTGTCCTTGTCTTATCCAGCAATGATGGGTGCGTGATTGCCCGATCTTCAGAGGTCAAACTTTTAGATATTCCCATGGGCACCCCTTTTTTTAAAATTAAAGAGCTGGTCCGCACCCATAAAATTGCGTGCTTTTCCTCTAATTTTTCTTTGTATGCTGATCTGTCTCGTCGATTTCAACAATGCATCGGCTCAGAATTTCCTATGGAAATTTACTCCATCGATGAAGTGTTTTTGAAACTTCCCACTTCTATGCCACGTATAGAAGACTTCGCACACTCTTTAAGACAACGCTTGCTTCAAGAAGTAGGCATGCCCACAAGTCTAGGCTTTGGGCCCACAAAAACCCTCGCAAAATTGGCACTTTTATGCACCAAACAAAATCTCACTCTCCGTAACGTCTGTGGACTCACTTGCCCCGATGAAACGAGAAAAATACTCCAAAAAACCCCAGCTTCAAAAGTCTGGGGGATAGGTAAAGCCCTCTCCTCCAAGCTTTCCACCTTGGGGATCACTTCAGCTTATGACTTGGCTATTACGTCTCCAGGTTGGATCAGGCATCATTTTTCAATTACCTTAGAACGTACCGCTCGCGAACTCATGGGGGAAGAATCCATCCCTCTAGAAGAAACCCCAGAACCACGGAAAAGTCTTCAAGTATCTCGCAGCTTTGGAAAACCGGTGAGAGATCTACGCACCTTACACAGTGCATTTTCTACCTTTTGTGAAAATGCCTCTTCCAAACTACGCCGCGCTGATCTTTTTGCCCAAGGATGTTGTCTATCCACTACTTATACGCTGGGGCCTTCTTCTCGAATCCCTTTTACCCAGACCTTAAAGTTTACCACCCCCTTGCAAGACCCTCGACTTATTATGGATAAAATATCCCAACACCTCACTACCCTCTTTCTACACTTGGAAAAGAGATCTCTTACCCCCTTATCTCCGCCCTCTTTTTATAAAGGCAGCCTCATTTTTTTTCCTCTATCTCCCCCCTCTGCCCAGCCATCTCTTTTTGATCAAAAGATATCTGTGGATTGCTCAAAAATAGGGCTCTTCCAGGCTATAGATAAGACTCACCAAAAATTTGGGTCTCAGTGCTTACGGCTTGCCTCCTCTCTAGGGACCTCTTGGAAACCAAAATCGACTCTTCAATCTCCAGGATACACAACTTCTTGGAAGGATCTACCTACAGTACACGCCATCCCATAATCCATACTAGAGCAGCCATAATGTGGAGATGGGTATTTTATTTTTTGTGACTATATTTTACTTCAAGAACATTCTACATTGGGAACCTTAAATCTTGTTGTTTCTGAAAGGGATGTCATCTGAACTCCCAGCCTGAACACGTCTTAGCTCATAATGATGCCATTGCTTCTGTATGAGACGATCATTGAAGGGTAAGATCGTCCACCTTCTCAATCCCCTTCAACCTTGCGTAAAATTCTTATAAAAAATCTTCCTCTAGCGCCTCAACAATCTGCGTCTATCTCTTGATGGATATTGGGTAAGACATATTTCTATTCCATACCTCCATTAAGCCTTCCCCTGCCCACGCGCTTGAAGCTCGTTAACCTTATAGGAGATCTCTGCCAAGGAACCTTTCACGGGACCTCAGCAAATTCTCGCCTTATTTTCGTAACTGGGCGACCCTGGAGAACGCTCAAAATTAGTTTCACTTTGCCTATCTTTGTGTGATTTTATTAAAAAGAAAGGTCGTAGAAGGGAGGAGGGCTCAGTCGTTCAATGATTTTCACAAAATTCTTTTAGCATTCATGAAAGGACTATTCTCATGTCCCATGAACGTCACCGCCTTCTTCTCCCTGGCTAAGCCTGAGCTCTTTTGTGGAAGTTACTAGCATGACTTTGTTTATGGCCTTATGGTCAAATTGGTACACTATATTTTCCTACGTCTTCTCCTGAGGGCTGCCACCATCCAGCTTTTTAATTTTTGGGTAGGGTACGTAGCACTTCCTTTTTTGGAGTACTTTAGCTGGCTTCCTCGGTGATAAGTTTGGCCTTTTTTGCCGTCCTGTATTTTGTGGATTACTGCCTTGCGAAGGTTGGCAGCCAGCTGGCTGCCGCGACCGCGGCATTATCGGCCTTCTGCTACATCGGAAACCGCAGGCGTTTAGCTCCTTCTGATACGAACGGCCGCAATCGACATTCAGGTCTGTCGCTTTACAGAGGAGTGCTGTATAGGGAGGAGGAATTTCCTTACCACCGAAGCCATTAGGACTCAAACTGGGTCTTCTTCTTTCCAGTACGACCTTGGGTGCTATAACCGCCACAGGGGCTTTATCTCTTCTCTTTGTCTTCTTTTCCTCGCCAAATTACTGGGGGCGCTTGGAGACTTCTTTTCTCCGGAGGGCTTTAGTAGGGCTCCTCTTATTTTAAGATGAGGGGAAGGTCTCTCTGAAACCCCTGTATTTACATCTTCTACAAAAAGACTCTGTCTACCCCTTGTGGGTCTTTGGAATCTTATAACAAAAACTGTTCTTTAGATTTTTCAAGGGGGATATCCGCTCTTATTAGGCTCTTTTTTGCAAACACACCATCAGAGAAGTAGTAATCTTTTTCCCTAATACATGTTTCAACACTTTGGGTATTCCCAACTCAGAGTGCTGTATCTATACAAGCATCACAGTCTCACCTGCTGTTTTCCATGATCATTACACCGTGCATCAGCGCCTACGCAGATAAAATTAATAAAAAACAGTTCTTCTCAAAAGTTTGCTTTGCCTACTTGCTCGTTCGAGCTCCCAGTTTTTCTTCCTGACACTCACTCCACCCCTCTCCTTTTGCCTTCCTCTTAATTCATCAGGCAGTTTCTGGCCTTTACATCTAATTACCACCTATTTTCCCCTTATGGTGGTCAGTTTCCTACCCCCCTCAAATCCGTTATACCATGCTTTGGGTGTGTCTTATAATGGTATATTTGCCCTGGCTGCCTTCTTGCCTTCCTTTTTACATTTCTTGTCTCAAACCGGGCCCATTCTTATGCCCATTGTTTTGTCACTCTGTGCCCTCATCAGTTGGTGACATGCTCTCAGGCACCACCTCAATATAAGCGATAATACGTCCAGCATCTCCTAGCTTTTGACCACTAAGGACGATAATCCATTTGTGGCAAAAGCAGGATAACGTCTTTTGTAAGTAATAAAAACGCCTTATCTGAGTCTTCTTGGGGGAGTTAAATTACCGAGACTCAATAGGCTTACCACTTCAGAAATTACAGCTCTGCTTTTTTTAATGCAGTTTCTACTTTTTTAAGAAAAATACGCGAAAACTTCTTCAAAATCCTCTGTGAACTGATTGGGAAATCGGTGAAAGCTGCCTCTCTTCGTCGGATAAAGAACCGGTGAAATACTTACTATAAATTTGACCGAATCTCCACCTGGGAGTTGCGGATATTAAGTTGTTCTAGAGATAGTGTTTTCACTTTCATTTACAAACTCACACTTCTTTAACTTTTGGAAATGCCTGAGAAGCTGGTGCACCTTTTTTCTCTTGACCACCAAGCTTGTCTTCCATAAGGCAACGTATGCCCTCTTCAGAATCCTTTTGGATCTATATACGGAGATTCTTGTTCCTATACGCTGGTCCGGGAATCCTCTATTCAGACATGCTGCCACCCTTTTACAGAGCCTCACCTGGAACAGCCCAACATAATGATGCCTATGATTTTTTTCTCATTGAGTGTCCCCCTTCTTGCTTCCCAGATTCTTGCAAAGGGTGATAAGCTATTTATTGATGGAAAATCCCTTAAGCATATTAATGTAAAAAAGAAAAGAAAAAATGCACCACTGCGTCAATGTCCATCCTAGAATCTGCATCTACGGGTATCTCCATATAAGGCTCGAGCCAAAAACTTAACACAATCTATACAGAGCACTCTTGAGAAATTCCACTACAACCTGGATGCGTGGATTTCTTTGATGGCTCTATAATTTTTGGACTTAAACTCTAGGGGTAAGAATCGCCTCAGATCTTCTTCTATTCGCACAAAGACGTCTTGGGTATAAGCTTCCATACCCTTTTTTTTTTTTGACCCCACAACCGAGCGTCTTCCGTATTGGAGGCTCTGTACCACCACCCATACTCACAGGTGACCCCTAAATCCATCTATGGGATTATAATCCGCTTGAGCTCTTTGAAGATTTTTCACTGCCTCTACAGAGACCCTTTTTTCTCCTGCGGAAGACAAGACCACCGTACTTCTGGACTAGCAAAGACGGCGAGGAAGTTCATCAATCATGGTTGTAGATCTTGATCCGCATTGGAGAGAATCTCAAGAAGACGTAAAGCCGCATACTATTTGACTGCATCATCGCAACCAAAATAACGATCTTTAAAAACATGGCCACTCAGTTCTGCGACCAAAGGGCCTTATGGAAAGCCAATGACAGCACCAACTATGAGGAAGTGACCGTCTTTTCCATAATGGGGCGGCCCCCAGTTCCACAATTTTATCAAAACAAAATACCACTAACTTTCACATCGGCAATAATGGTGCTCAGGTTGAAGTGCAATATCTTTGGCGAAACAAGATCATCAGTTGATCTCCCCAAATAATCCGCCGTCCCTCAACCACCCCTACAATCGGTCTATCACACCATCCAAGGCCACCCCAGGTCCGCACTGTGTGCTTTAACCGTGCCTATAAGCTGTTGAAGATTCTCGGAGACCGTAGGATCTGGATGGTGAGCTGGAAAAGTGCCATCAATGTCCGCATTAAGTAAGGATTAATTGAATACACCCTCGTTCAGCCAAAGTTTTGGTAGATCTGGTGACCCCACAAAAGTCCCCCATAGCCCCATTACTTTTCCCCATATCCCAAACCACCTTCAACAGTTTGAGAAAATTTAAGAAATTATATCTTCTGAGCTTCTGTCTTCATAATCTTGACTGATATCAATTCTATCTAAGGTCCACTCAGCAATAACTGGGAGATCTTCTTAGATTCAATTTTTGTCTGGCCTCTTGCAGCTCTTGAATCCTCTTCTCCGTAAAAGGGCAAAATTAAAGGTGATTTTGCAAGACCATTAAAGAAGCCCGGATTATGAGCCGGTAATCATCCGGCGGCCGGTAATCGGTTTGCAGATAATAATGGGCAAAGGACACCAAGGCGCGGGGCCACACCCACCATCTATTATCCGCACCCCTGCCTCGGTGGAGCCTTTATAAATAGGTATATTCCAAAAGTTTCAGAGGTCAAACGACCGTCATATCCGGCATGTGGTTGGGGTGGCCCACACACAAAGCCGATCCCGAAGCAATCCCACCTTAAAATATATCTAACCAATAAAAAATCTTCTTTAAATGGGGTTTCCAGCTTCCACCACCCCTCATTAAAAATTATAGCAAACTCTCTTAAAGTACTGGGATCAAAACCAACCATTCTTTCTTGGATCATTCTTGGTTTCCTGTGGCATTTTCTTCAGGCTCCCAGCAGTGGAGCCTAAAGAATGATATTCAAAAATTAGTTAAGGGCCATCCTCTTTTTGACTATAAATATTTCTGTATTATTAAGATCAGTTTTCATTTGCCGCCAATCGTGTGAGATCACAACCACAGGAAACTCTGTCCATTTCAGTCAAAATCACTAAGGCATCATTGTGTGCCGCCTCGCAACTGTAGATTAAACCCTCCACCACTAGCAGACGCACCGCTCGTCGGGATCGATGTTAATCAGAGCCCCAGCGCTTTTTGCGAGCCAGGCACTGCAAGTGTCACACACCTGCCTTACATCCTACGCATCAGCACTGAAAAGAAATAACCAATGCCCCAATGGTCTTTTTCCCACAGCTACCCCATCTAAAAGATCAATAATGCGCTGAGTAAGAGTCTCTTTACGGGTTTGAGTTTTGCCTCGATAACCGCTTCAATGATCCGAGATGGTCTGGCATCATGTCCCGAGCTGTCACTTCGCCAGCGCTAAGGAAGCGTGTACTTTCGGAAAACAAGAGCCGCCATACTGGCCCCACATGCAAAAACTTTGACCCAATACGATTATCAGCCCCCAACCCTTGTGCAAGGTCTCTTGAATATTGGCATGACGCCTCGCCAAATCTGCCATTTCATTTACATAAAGCAATCTTAGCCAGCCAAAATCCATTAGCCACAGCCATGATCAGTTCTGCGGCGTCTCTAAAGTGGTCATCACCATGGGGGTATTTAAAGATAGGTGGTGGTCGATACAGTTCTGCCAACGGTTCGAAGCTTTACGCTCTCCTGTTACGATTTCCCACCACACAACCCGATCTGGCCTCACGTAAATCCTCAAAAGAGAGCGAGATCCTTCTCGTAAAAACTCCAGTTGGATGCCACCTCAATGGTCAAATCTGGCCGAGCCTTACGAGAAGTATATCGCGAATCTGACGACCGATTTGCCTACGGGGACTGCGAATTTTGTAACAATGAGTGGGGCTCTTGGATGGATTTTGGGCAATGCGTCGGCAATCGCCAGGCTACCGCAAACACATAGGAAAGATCAGCGTGCCCATCTCCGCGGCGACTTGGCGTTCCCACCGCCAAGAAGATAATGTCAGAATCCTTTATTCCTTCTTCAAGATCTTGAGTGAACGAAAGGGTTTTCTTTGAGATGCCTTTCGCCACCAAAGCATCCAATCCTGGCTCATAAATAGGGATTTCGCCTTTTTTTAAGCGCCGGATTTTTTCAGCGTCTTTGTCCACACAAGTCACTGTATACCCAAATTCCGAGAAACAAGCGCCAGAGACCAACCCCACATACCCAGTACCAATCATGGTGATTTTCATGCTTTTTTCCTTAATTTCTTTCTTAATAATTAGTGTTTCATGCCCTTACAAGAAGTAAATGCTTACAAGAAATGCGCTTCTCCAAAAGACCGAATTTCTTCTCGGAGCTCTTCAGTATCCATGGCATAGGACAAGGTAGCTCTTAAAAAACCTCTGAGAGACCCACAATCAAATCGCTCTCCTTGAAACTTAAATCCTGTTAAATAAGGATAGGGATCGGCTTTCTCCAAACTTTTGGCCAATCCGTCTGTTAGCTGGATCTCTCCTCCATGGCCCTTTTGCTGACCTTCTAAAATACTAAATATAGACCCATCCAAAATATACCGCCCAATCACCGCCATAGTTGAAGGCGCATGTTCTGGTTTGGGTTTCTCCACAATTCCTGTGGCCCGGATGGTTGCCCCATGTCCGGTCATGCCTTCCAAAATACCATAAGAACTCACGTCTTGAAGAGCTACCTCCTGCACAGCCACCATGTGCCCTCCCGCATAAGCAGACACCATTTGCTGAAGACAAGACACCGAAGACTTAATTAAATCATCAGCCAACACCACTGCAAAAGGCTCCGTTGGCCCGATAAGATGGCGTGCACACCATACGGCGTGCCCCAAACCCAGCGGGTCTTGTTGACGGATATGACACACTTGCCCGGGACGCAACAACATGTCTTGAAGTAAAGCCTGCTTGGCGTTTTCATTACGATCCAATAAGATTTGAGATAATTCTTGAGAATGATCAAAAAAATCCTCTATGGCACCTTTTCCCCGAGCTGTAATAAATATAAACTCTTCTATCCCTGCCGCTTTAGCTTCTTCCACAGCGTAAAGAATTAAAGGACGGTCCACAATAGGGAGCATTTCTTTGGGAATAGACTTGGTGACCGGTAAAAACCGTGTGCCCAACCCTCCCATGGGAAAGATGGCTTTTTTTACCTTAGGGGTCATCATTGCCTCCTTTTTTCCCAAAAACATTCTGCTCACTCTTCTCGGCTCCACCATTAGCGAAACCTCCTTTTTATAGCTCACCTTTCCCTAGGAAAACAATTTCTTTTTTCCTATAGGTTGGATACACTCTTTTTAGTTAAAGGAATCATGCCATGCCCTCAGCTTTCTCTCCAGAAGAGATTAACCAGTTTTTTACCAAACTTCACCACGAGTTTCCGGGTAACTTTACTGAACTTAACTACACAAATCCCTATACTCTCTTGGTTGCCGTGGTCTTATCAGCTCAAAGCACCGATAAAGGCGTTAACAAAGCCACCGCTTCTCTTTTTCAATCAGCTAGTTCTCCCCAACAAATGCTAGACTTGGGTCAAGAAGCGGTGCGCCAGGCCATCAAAACCATCAGTTTTTATAATACAAAATCCAAGCATATCATTCAACTCAGTCAGATCCTTCAAAACAAATTCCAAGGCCAAGTTCCCTCCTGCCGAAAAGATCTGGAATCCTTACCGGGGGTTGGTCGCAAAACAGCTAATGTGATTTTGAATATGGTGTACCATGAGCTCACCATTGCGGTAGATACTCACATTTTTCGAGTCGCCAATCGAACGGGACTGGCTCCTGGAAAAACCCCTCTCCTCGTAGAACAAAATCTACTTGAGGTGGTGCCTTCAGAGTTTTTAAAAGATGCCCATCACATGCTGCTTATGCATGGACGGTATATCTGCAAAGCAAGAAGGCCCCTATGTGCCTCTTGTCCCGTACGCCAGGAATGTACGTACACAGACAAAGCAGTTATGTTTTAGCCCCATAGACAATATATTCATCGCTTCTGGGACTTGTCAGATTAGGAAATACCATTTTATCTTTGGTCTTATGTATTGTTTTTAATGTAGTTTTTTGATATTCTTGTCGACGAAGAGATTAAGATCTAGGTCTTAAAAGGAAGCATGAAAGTAGCCCTGTATGAGTGTAAATCAACATTATCCACCTAGACCTTCGCGTCTTTTTGCCTCAACCGAATGAAACTTTAATCGTAGAAGAAAGGACCTCAACAATGGATAATCCATCTCTGGGAGTTTCACTATTATTAAGTCTTCGACAGAGATTTTTCAGTTCTAAGAGCAGCCACCTGGGATATGATCTGCCACTTTGCGCGAAGAATGCCACTTGCGGTTGGTGGGGGGGTCGTAACGAGAGAACAACCGGTGGCTGGATACGCTGGAAAGCCTAACTCTCTCTAACTACACTGCTAACATCCCTTTCTGAAGGCCAACCCATGGCTCTTCCTTCAGGCTGTCTTTACAAATCTGGGATCGTTTTGGAACTACCACATTGGATTAAAGTGCTTCAAAATGATAATCCAACTCTACTTTAAAACATCTTCAAAAACACTTTATTGACTTATGAGAGCCCGTATGAAGTACCTATTTATAGTTCTATGTCTTTCCTGCTTGATCACAGAAATTCACGCAGCTCCTCCAAATCCCTACGAGGCCTTTGATTCTTCCATTTATGATCAAAGTAAACTCAAGCCATTCTTTCACGCGGTACAAATATCACCGGACACTATCAACAGACCTGATATCCAAGCAGTGATTTTAGAAAACCTCAGTTTTCAAAAAATCACTTTGCTTAATCGGCGCGTATTTCAGGCCATTGACAAAAAATTAGAAGACGTCAAAACTCTTCAAGAAAAATACAAGAAGGGCATAGGGAGCAAAATTCTTTCAGCTTCGAGCAAAGCTGCGACTGGCGTGGGGGCGGGGCTTTTGTTTTTGGGTGTCCCTGGAGTTGGAGAGGTTATTGGCGCTGAAATGATTGCTGGAATATCTCTCGGGGGCGTGGGTGCTTTAGCAGGTGGAATTCAGGATTTCATAGACCCTGATGGAAATGTTGACATAGAACGGCTGCGCACCCAATTTGAAAGAGAAAAACAAGAGTGCATCCTTAAAATGAACGATGAACCTCAAGTGGCCGATTTGGAGATCCGATACATTCTACTTAAACCACTTTTAGCAAATGCGGAACTTGAAAAAACAATAGAAGAAAGGCTTATTGCTCTGCGTCGAAACACAGTAATGAATATGGAATTTTGCAGGGCCTTTTTAGAAAACTGTTTAAGAATCCCCTTTGGAAAGAAGCAAGTTTTGCTTCCCAATCCCCACAAACTCCTAGAAGCTGACCAAGAAGTGCCACCAGATCTCCTCACTGAGAAACAGACCCAAGCTCTCGGAAGGCTAAGAAATTATTTGAATCAGGATTTGAGAAATGAGCTTCAAAGAATGATTCTAACCTTACAGATGGCAAGTAAGAAAGTGTCATCAGAAGAATGCTATGCCCGACTTCATCGCAGATTTTTTTATTTTTACGGAGATCCAGGAACCGGTAAGTCTACAGCGGCAAAGGATATAGCTGTCTTTTTAGGTCTACCGTTTCATGAAACAAATATTAGAACGGGAGATGATATCTCACAAAGCGCTTTAGAAGGAACAGACTGGATAATGCCCAATGCAAGTTTGGGCCATTTTGGGAACGCTTTTACAGCCAGCTCTTTGAAATCAAGGGCAACCAAAACTATTTGTTGCAGACTCAAAGTGTTGTCCGAATACGGGGTTCCTCCTAATTTTAGCCTGGACGTACCTGAGGATGTTTTAGAACATACCTACCAAAACCCAATTCTCATTATCAATGACTTTGATCGCCTTTTACTTGATCCTCAAACTGCTACACAGACATTATCTTTTTTTCTAGATTATCTAGACCCGCAAAAAGATACTTTCTTTAATAACTATTTCAATCTAAAGCTCCCTTTAGAAAACCTATTTATAGTTGTAACAGGGAATAGCAAAGATTTTTTGCAAGACCCTCGCTATGCCGCCTTGCTAGATCGCATAACCCCCATTGAATTCCCATACCTAGAGGAAAGTGTCCGCGAAAAAATACTAGAGAAAAACCTATCATCTGTCACCCAAAATTATGAATTAGAAGACATAACCACAGAAGAACAGCAATCAATACTTAGACAAGCGCGCGCTAAAGAATCTGTCCGCTCTGGAAAAAAACTTTTAGAAACTCTTGTTTTAGATATTAAACGAATGAGACCTCCGGCTTTAGAAAAGGCAGCTTCTCCTCAACAAGCCGACCACAGAGCCTTTCAAGTTGAGCCGCCTAGCTATGATCTTGATCATGTCTTTTTGCCTATGACTTCTCTCCCTTCTCTTTTTTCAGATGAACATCAACGACACAAAGTTCGATCTCTTCAAGATATCTGGAGAAGTACGCAAAAATTACATTCTTCTCGTGCGTCTGAGCAGAAGGAAGCCATTAGCGATCTGCTTGGTACCTATCACTGGTACAAAAATTCTTGGGGATATATACAATGTTTTTGGGAAACACGACGGTGGAGAACTTACAGTGAATTTCCTGGGAGCACCCAAGCTTTAGCTAATCGATTACATAGGCTTGAACCGCCCAAGGATAGATATGAAATGATTGAAGCTCACATTAATGTATTAAACAATTTGGTCTCTGCATTTTTGGACATTAAAAAACCTCTAGAAGATCCAAAAGATGGTGCATTCCTCTTTGGCTTAATTAAAGCGGATAGTGTGAAGCAACGAAATCTTAAGTATCTTCGGAAGCATCTAGAATGTTTTTCGACTGAAACTTCTCTCGAGAGAAGTTTTGCCCGTCTTCTTGAAAAAGTCCCTCTGGACGACAGTGGGCATAAGTATCTCCTTTTGGAGCCAGGAACGAAAAAGCTATTGAAAAGCTTCGCCTTATTTTTGGGTGATACTCGCCTTCTTGAACGATTTGATGATCGCCTTGGAGAGCTAATCGCCGTAGAAGAAGAGTCTGATCATCAGCAAAATAACCGTGAAGAACCAGATGAGGATACCCCACTAATAAATTAATCTATCCTCGAAACAACAATAGGTAGGTGCAAGCTCTATAGCTTATCTTATTAGTGGTGTCTTAAGGAAAGCGGCCTTCCTTTACCTAAAAAATACTATAGCAATCAAAGAGAGCTTACCGCCTTCCAGTATGAGTCAAAAAGTTAAATATGCAAAAAACAGGTAATTGGAAAAGTTGAAGTGAAAGCTTTAAGAATGGGGATTCTATAAGGAGAAAATAACTCTCTCTGTGAACAGATTTACTGTGCTCGAGGGAATATGAAAAATCGGATATTAAGACTTCCAGTTGAGCCTCTTTGGATATTGGGCACCCAGTTACGAATACTGGTCCTATCCAATGAGAATGACATTTACCTTGGACTCATTGAAAGTATTAGGACTCGTAGAAACAGGTTTGGCAAAGGCCAAAAGCAACAACCTTTCGATCAGAACTCTTAGAGATAGGTGATTTCTTTACGCATAATATGAGGCGCATCAGATTCAATCTCTCAGAACATTATTCTGAAAATGAGCTATTCTTCTCCCTGTTGAGAAAATGAAACAAGACCTCAGTACTCATCAGTTCAGAAAGAATTATCTGGCAGGCTCCACCTCTATTTTGAGCGCATGTATCTAAAAAGAATGAGTGAGATCTGAATCAAAATGCTTGCAAATACCATCGACTGAGCAAACCATCTCTTCTAGAGATGGCAGCATAACCGTTTGTTTTTGTGCACACTAACACAAATCCTGGGCGCGGACGCACCTAAAAGTCAATCATTTCTATGCATTAAGATCTTTTTTTGTCGAGGTCGGGTTAGGCTAAGGAAAACGAATTGTCGCTGAATAGTCCTCATACCCCTTCCATCCTCTGCCTTGGGTAAGCGTTTGTGCTTTTCCAGGAAAATCGGAACCACCCCAAGTCTGATCGGTATGGGACTTAGACTTCCTAAAAAATGACCGTGGCTGGATACTAGATATTTTCTTGAAAGTTCTTTTACTCATAGCGTCTTTCCTTTCCTTTTGAGACTTCCCACGACATGGAGAAAAAAGGTGAAGTAACTGTCCTTGAATCGTCCTCTATGGCGTAGAAAACTGAAGAAATTCTCCTAAGAATTACCGATCTGAATGTACTTCCCGTTCATGGTCAAGTTATTTTTGACAAAATCTACGCTATTTCAGGAATTCTAATTAAATTCTTATTATTGTCAATATGATTTTATGGCGTGTGGACGTTCATAGGATGTGAACCCGAATAACTCATTAAACATTTTTTGCATTGAATACAAAATTATATTCTGATAGCATGAACGTATGTCTCCATTAGGGCAGGGAGCTAAAGTCTCTTCCGGTTTAACAAACTTGGTTAAAGAGTTTGTCTCTTGGGTGTTAACTCACCTTTATAAAAGATAGAACAGAAGATGGCACTGGAAGACTGGACACTGTTTATAAACTCCCTCTCCTCGGTAGTGGGTGGATGTGTATATCTAACACACCTCGACTTTTGCTGCTTAAGCAAATACTGGAAAGGAAGGTCATCATGCTCAAAACTTACTGGCAATCCGTATTGTTCGGCCTAAAAAGAAGGTCTTCAGGCTCTGCAAATATTCACTTGGGCCATGAAAAATCCCTCTCAGCAAGCTCTACTACGTGCGGGTGGTGGGGAGGCAGAAATGAATATGATTCACGGGGTCAGCTTGTGCGCTGGAGCGCAAGGTAGCTCCTTTCACGTTTCTTAAGATCACTTTTAGCCCCCCTGGAAAGTCCGGGACATTGGTATTTTTGTGTGTAAAATCTCCAGGACGGTAAAATTTAGATATTCTGGTCAAATTCTTGCGCCCATTGATGTAATAAGAAGAATTGCCCTTTAGTAGAAATAAAGAAAATTGCCTTATGTCTTATCACTTGACTGATCATATTTATATAGCCCAATTTAGGGACGAACTCATAGTTCTGGATCTAAAACGTGATAAGTACACCGTGTGCAGTAAAGACGTTTGCAATATGGTGCTCAAGGCTGTTGATGCATATTACCTTGAGGTGGAGAGTGACTTGAACTTTACCGCAACAAGCTCACGAACTTCCCATCAAAACATGCCCTCTCTTCAGGATCTTATTAGTGGTGGGCTTATTGAAAAGAAAAAGTCTTCCTTTCCTTTTTATATTGATCGGAAAATTGACTCGGATGGGGTACAAAATGTGGATTGGACCTTGCCTCTAGAAGACAAAAAATTACGTCTCACTTATGCAGTCATAAAGGCTTTTCTTACACTCCTCAAAGTTAATTACTTTTTAAAAATCTGTGGATTCTACCGTACGATTCGCGTTCTCAAAAGATCTCGGAATCTACACCTATGTTATACTATCCCTTCTCACGATGATCTAACAGAGCTCGCTCACAGCGTGAATATGGCCTGCCTTATTTTCCCCAAAAGAACAAAGTGCCTGGAGTGGGCTATTACCTTTGTATTGTTAGCTTTGAAAAAGGGATGGAAATGCAATCTCGAAATTGGGGTACAGAATTACCCATTTATGGCTCATGCGTGGGTCGAATGTGATGAGAATGTCATAATGGATTCTCAAGAGTTACGTACTGGATTAGGTATTATCTTGAACGAACCATTTAGGAAATTAAAAAAATGATTTACGCGGGACATCTTTGTTTTAATAATATGCCTAAGGAAATTCTGCCCCTTAAGAAAGCTATTCAGACCTATACTAACAGCGCTCCCCGCACAAAAAAACAGGGGGTGATGACTCTTTGCTACGGAAAGATATCGGATATACAAGATAAAGATGAAATCTGGGAGAGTAATTCTTCTATCATCATGGGGCGCATTTTTGATAAAGAAAACGAATGCTCTGTGTCTCAAAAGGCCTTTGCAGCCTCATCATACGGAAATAAAGAAGATGATTTAAAAAACATCTGGGGAAAATTTGTTTATATTCGCAATAATACCTCTGGATCACAAGTTGAGATTGTGGTGGATTCAACAGGACAACTTCCTTTTTTTTATTTTCTCTTCCCCAATGGGGATGTTCTATTTTCTTCACATATTGAAATTATTTTCAAAATCCTTTCTCAAAAACCAGAAATTAATTGGTCATATCTGTGTTCCTACCTCATCTTTGGAAACAGCTGCACAGTCCAAACCCCGTTTCAGAATGTTTTCCGAACTGCCCCCTGGTTGCTGTGTGACTCTGACAAAAAAAAGACAATCTAACTCGCCCGTTTTGGAATCCTCTGAGCTGTCAACCTCCGTCGATCTCCAAAAACAAACCGCCGTAGACGTTCTTCAAAGCACTTTAAAGCCATGGATTAGTCCCTTCAAAAATATATGTGTTAGCCTCTCTGGTGGCCTTGATTCTTCTTTCGTTAGTTTATTGTCTAAAAAATATCTTAAAAGAAGATCAAACATTGAGCGCTCTAAACTATTTTCACACCCAAGTTAAATCATCCAATGAACTCGTTCATGCTAAGAAGGTTTGCTCTGAGACTGGCATTGATCTTGTAGAAATCGATGCTTCTACTTCCTTCCCTTTCGATCCTTTGAATCAAAATCCCCTTCTGAAACCCAACAAACCTTTCCCTGGACTCATAAGCTTAAATTGCCTAGAAAATGTGATTTCGCATTTTAAAGCCAAGGGCTCTTACATGTTTTTTAGCGGACATGGCAGTGACCATATTTTTATGCGTCCACCCTCTAAGGCTGCCATAGCCGATTACATTCTTGAAAAAGGTTTTACTGGATCTAAGGAAAAAACACACGATCTCATACATTTTTACCGAGATCCTCTTTTTTCTGTCTTCAAAGAAACAGCTAAAAACTTAAGCGCCTACTTCCTATCATATCGTTTACACAAAAGGCACAAAAACAACATACAGGATAAAATTCCCAAGTGATTAAAAACCTGAATTATTCCACAAAAGCTCGCCCGAGTTTGTTCATCCTATCTATGCAGTTTTTATCTAAAAATACTGCCGGGTAATATGAGCAATCGATGCCCATATGAAGGTCTAGCCACCATTCATATGGAAATGAACCCTGTCCCGTTGAAATGCCCTTTACCTTACGGATAGAGACTATTAAATCTGGTTTATCGCGCTCCAGATCTAAATGAACCCTATATACCCTGCATCATATCCTTTCCTCTATGCACCCGTCGTTGAATATGCCCTCTCTTTACCTACTTATACTCTTTTTGATAAAGGATATGATCGCTATCCTTTACGCAAATCTGTTAGTGATCGTTTTAGAACAGAGAGAGTCTGGAGGCGCGATAAAAGCCAAACAACTGGCATCTTTCAATTAGGCATGAAAAAAAATCTGGACTATATTCTTAGTCTTTGTGCTAAAGGACATTTCGTTCAACGAGAGCTCATCGAGAAAGAAGAACTCGAAAAAACAATAAGCCTAATTAGCCATGGTGATACGAATGATTTGTGGCCTTTTACACATTTAGCCTCCGCGGAGATTTTTTTATCCTACTGGGATAAATCCTAATCATGGATCAATATCAGTATCCTTATAGACAATGTATTAAAGAGATTCTCACTACGGCTTTTTCCGATAAAAAAATCCGCATAAATTTCCTACTGGGACTACTCTTTTTGTTATTAAGCGTTCTTTCTAGCTTAGCCTTACCTGTGATTCTCAAGAAAATTATCGACTTGTTTTTGAATTCTGATCAATCTTTTATTGTATTTTTGCTCCTTAGCTATGGCATTATTTGGACGATTAGTCAAATTTCAGTCCATTTGCGTACGTTACTTATTTTTAAAATCGAACAGCGCCTCACGTTAATTTTGGGAACAAAGATTCTATCCCATCTTTTTGACCTCTCTGTAAATTATTTTGTAAATCAACAACCAGGGGCTCTCACAAATATTATCCGAAGAGCCCAACAGAATGTACCTCCCATTGTATTGGGACTTTTTTTTCATGTCATACCAACCCTTCTCGAATTCTTCTTTGTAGTGTCTCTTATTTACTATTTTTATCCCTTTATTTATAGCCTTTTAATGGTGATTATACTTGGAAGTTTTTTTGCATACACCCTTCTATCTCTTAAAATGGCTCTAAAAGCACGCGAACAAGCTAATGATGCAGACAAAGATGCTGACGGCGTTGTTGCAGATTGGGTATCGAACTATGAAGCAGTTAAGGTGTTTGGAAAGTCTGATTTAGCTCTGAATACTTGCGAGTCAGAGTTAAAAAAAAGAGAAACTTCAGAAATTAAGTTTATGCGACTTATTTCTTTTTCCTATATAGGCCAGTCTATGATTTTGGGGATAGGCCTTTCTTTGTTTACTTATCTTGTTGGACAAGGTGTAGTCCTTGGCTCCCTGACCGTAGGGGATTTTGTTTTATTTAACGGATATATCCTACAACTTGTAGTTCCAGTCGCCATATTAGGACAAGTTATCCAAGATATTAAGAAAACAATCCTAGACATGAAAGGCATCATTAGAGTTCTTCTCACTCCTCCTGAGATTACTGAAGCGCCTTTTCCTCTTAAAATATTAACAAAAAGTCCATCCATAACTTTTGACAATGTTTCCTTCAGGTATAAAGAAAGATTTATCCTTAAAAAGGTTTCTTTTAAAATTAAGCCAGGTGAAGTAGTTCAGATTATGGGGCCGACTGGAGTTGGGAAATCCACAATTGCAAAACTCCTATTAAGACTTTTTGACCCTACAGAAGGCACTATTTTCGTAGACCGTACAAACCTCCGACAGGTGTCATTAAAGTCTCTATCTGAAACTATTAGATGGATTCCTCAAGAAACTTACTTACTAAACAATACCATCCAAAATAATCTCACTTTCGTCCATCCAGACGCAACTATCGTCCATCCAGACGCAACTATGAGGGAAATTGAAGAAGCTCTGCACCTCGCCCATCTTTTAGAATTTATCAATACCCTCCCTGACGGATTAAATACAGTTGTGGGAAATAGAGGGCTAAAACTATCTGGGGGAGAAAAGCAACGACTTTCCATAGCCAGAATTTTTCTAAAGAAACCTAAAATTTGTGTTTTTGACGAAAGTACATCTTCTCTCGACCAAGTAACAGAAACCGCTATACAGGAAAATATTCTAACCCACTTGCCTCATACGACGAAAGTTATCATTACGCATCGTTCTTTTCTCAAAGATAGAATTGATCAGGTTATCCATATCACCCCGCCCTCCTAAAAACTTACTTTAAGAAGGAGATAATAATGCTCTTTTTTCTCCCTTCGTCTTTAACGCCCCCATTTACTTCTTTATTACACCCGCCTCGAGATTCACACGATGATCATTCTTTCTTGTATCTTCTTCATATTTTTGTGATCTGGCGCATCCTATTGCCCCAATACCTATCAGGCCTTTGTGAACTGTGCTCCATCCTGAATCGTTCTGGACCATCTTAAGTAAAAGGAAAGTCAATTTTTTTACCTTTTAATTAACTCACTGACTCGTTAGGCCAGGATAGCCTTATCATCAACACCAGCCCAACTCTCTAACGTCTTTTCATAAAGGCATAAAAAAAGGGGCCGAATGCCCCTTTTCCTTGAAAACTTAAAAAGAAAAGATGCTAAGAAGTACTTACACCCTCTGAAGGATCAAAGTTTTCTTCAGCTGTAGGAGCTTCCATTTCCACAGTGTCAATTTCGCTCATAGGAGCCGCTTGCACAGACACTTCTTCTACCACAACTTCTGGAGCGTCTTCATCCGTTGACGCCGCATCAGTCGCAATTATAACGTCATCGGTCTTCGGTGCTTTGTTTTTGCCAAAATAAGATCCAGCATAAAGAGGCGACGCACAAACAGCCGCCAAAGCAACAACCAAGGATATCGATGCAGATTTATTTGAGATTTTCATTAGGGAACAACTCCATTTAAGATAAAAAAACGCCTAGATTGTTTGTAACATACTCAAAGAATTCCCAAAAGAAGATTTTGCATCCATCTCACTCAGATACTTACCGTAATGTATGTTATCAACCACTCCCTTAAATTCAATACGCCACAGGACTGTCTATGATTTCAACAATATTCACTCCTTCTGCTACCGGTTCATTTCTCGCATTCTTTAGGTGGGTATTTCTTCCTTCTCTCTTTTTATATGAGAGGAACACGGCTCCAGTGAGCCCCGCTCTTCTCTTCTAAAACAGCGGGGAGGAATGGTCAAAAGGCCTATTTTTTAGCCAATGCCTCTTGTAAGTAGTCAGCAATTTTTTCCGCAGACCCGGAGGGAATTCCATAATCCTCTAAATGCGGTACTCCCTTTGAATCGTGTTTCCGACTCAAAATTTTACGCAATTCATCTGCCGTCCCTACTCTTGGGGCCATCTGCGCTTCAATGGCAAAGTTCGAATAACCTTCCTCTGCCATATAAAGAGCTGGAATACCTACGGCGAGCCCTTGCATACACACGGTTGATTTATGGCACACAAGATAAGTAGGCTCTAAGGTACTTAAATTCATAGTGGATAATCCCCCTTCTTGCTGCTCACGAAAAATAATCCGAACCTGCCCTATATCCGCATGCTCCTCCACAATGGAGGCTTCTACTGACCCATCTGTCTTAGGATGGGGGGTCACCAAAACCTTAAAGTCCGTGCCCTTGACGCCTTTAATAAACTCTTCAAACGCGGCCCTGTAGGTAAGGTCATACCCACCTGCAAATATAAGCAAAGGATGCTGCTGCATATCTTTGGTTAAAACTTCCGCGGCAACTTGGTCCTTAAGCGCTGTATTCTGATGCGCCTCTTGCCAACTTTCCAAACTGGGCTGGCCCAATACCGTAATAGGGACTACCTCGTTTCGAATTGCATTAAGATGCTTAAAACTGAGTTCGGTAGTAGATGACGGGGTCACATAGCCATCAAGGCCACGAGCCGATGCCAAAAAAGGACGTACGTATTCTTTGATAACCCGATCTCTTCTTCCAACCACATCATCAAAGTTATCATAGTAAGCAACAACCCGCGCTCCTTTCTTTTTAAAGGCGTTGGCTAAATCCCCGTGAGCACGGCTTGACATAGAGGTAAAGACAACTTTTTGAGGATGAGCGGTTACGATCCCCTCATATTGAGCACCAGTTAAGTTACCCACCCCAGAAAGAATTTTAAGAGGTGCGTTCGAAGGCGTGTTGGATAAGGCGTGATGGCCATCAAGAAGGTCGGATGCTTTACCGCTGGCTAAAATCTGATAGGGAACTTTTCGTTCATCTAAAACCTTGAATACTGGCTTTAACGCAAAAGTCTCCCCCGCATCATGAACCATAAAAAGAATTTCGTCTTTCATGGCCGAACAAGGAGACGACACAATGCCCCAAGCTAAAATAAAGAAACTAAACACTCCCGCTAGCCTGGATCCCAAAGAGCTTAATCCCCTTTGTTCTCTGTATCTCTTGATCATCAGAATGGCATCCTTATCTTTTTTGTGAAACTGGGCCAAGCCCTATCGCCTGCTTGTTTACTCTGCCATTAAACACAGAAAAGAGAGATATTCCACCCTATTTATTACTCTCATTCTTTTTAAGAAGACTCACTATTTCATGAAGTTGATCCATTTCGTGTGTATCTAGGGCTTCTTTTCGTTTTGTAGCATTCTTTTTTCGCCAGTGGAACTAGAGCCCTTTTTTTCTTTGTTTTTTTTAACTATCCAGTACGCCCCAAAAGCGCCTAAGGCTACTAGCGCTGTTTTTAAAATTTTCACTTATTTCTCCCTCAGTCATTACTATTTTTATTAATTCTTTTTTTATGAATCTTTCAAGTACCAGTATAAAGAAATCATATACAAGAAACAACTCACGCGTTCAGGCCATCAGTGTCCCTTGTTTTAGAGTCATTTCCCAAAAGTATATCGTCTAGAATGAGGTAGTTTTTGGATGCTTCTCCATCCGCTCTATAGGATTCTATTAGGTTTAGAAAATCTTGATCCCTGTCCACTTTTTCAGAGTTTTTAAATGTCACAACTGCGAGCGACAATTCGGTTTTTTGTTGTTGGCTTGCTTTCTCTTGATGAGGTTCGCCAATCGCGCCCAAAAAGAGCCCAGAACCATAAGCATACTTACTGAAAGTATTATTTTTTCCATCTCACCCTCCCGAATGTTCTGTATTTGTGATTTTTTTTACTTGTTGTTAGTTTATCTATTTTTGAGTTTACCAAAATAACCTCATACCCACAACGTTGTTCAGAAGTTTGGCCCTCCCGTAGACGGTCCTCTAGCCTCAGTCCGTAGCTTTTAATCTCTCTTTCTGGAGATAATTTTAATCACAAAAAAAGGAGAGTATTCCTACTCTCCTTTTTAAAAACTTTCTCATGAAGAGAAATTTTTACTTTGCTTCTTCAGCGTGTACTTCAGCGTGTACTTCAGCTAGTTCTGCGTCTGCTGTAGCTTCTACTGCTGCAGCTGTGTCAGTTACTGCTGCTTCATCTGCTGCAAATACTGGAGTTGCGAAAGCAACAACGGCTACCAAAGACAAAAGTGCATTTTTTAGAGTTGTCATAATAAGTTCCTCATTAAAAGATTATCAGGTTACGTCCATTCGCTCCTCGGCGTTGTTACCAAGAACGTTCGGCTTTTTCAGCCCAAAGTTCTACGAATTAACTCCCCCTTTAGAAGCGATCTTCATGACGTATACAGTGGGCTTTTTTTATTTGCAACAAAAATACTTACAGCCCCATTATGATCTTTTTTTTAAGCGGTTACTGTCTGTTACCCTTTTGTTGAAACACCTATCAATTTCCCAATTTTGGTTACGACTTTACCCAATTTGGAACGGTCTCCTTGGCTCTATGGGCTGATTGTCTCAGACTTGTATTTTGTTTATCATTTTTCTTGCACTCTTGGAATCAGAAGACTAGGCTAAGGATAAGGCTGCAAGGTTCGGTTATCTTACTATTCCAGGGGCCTGAGTTTGTAATTGGAAGTTGCTTCTGTAAACATCGTGGTGTTTGCATGTGACCTCCCCCTGTTTCTAAGGGCCACGTCGGGATACAACAAAGATGCCGGCCATTGCGGCTTTTTTCTTTTTAGTTTGCACCTAATGATTCTTGAAAAAAAACGCCTTCGTTCAAGGCTTCTTCAAAAGCGTGAGGCTTTTCTTAAAAGTCACGAGACATCGGTGTTAACGCCGGGGCTCAACAGCCACTTATTGTCTTTCGTTGAGCTCTACACTCCACACCCGTGTCTCCTTTATGGCTTTTGGCCCTTGCCTACAGAACCGGATATTAGGCCTGCTCTTCAGTCCTTATACCACCGCTCTTATTCTATAGGTCTACCCAAAATACTCTCCTTTCAATCTCCCCTTTCTTTTGGCTCTTGGACCCCACCTACCTCTTTAGCCCCCAATCCTCACCTTACGTCCATAGACCTTCTTGAGCCCAAAAGTCCTGATCTGGAGTTAGGGCGCCCTTTGGTGGTTTTTGTTCCGTGTTTAGGGTACGACCACCAAGGTCATCGCCTTGGGTATGGCAAAGGCCTTTACGACAGAACCTTGTACCAGATCCGATCTTTGACGCCTCAGTGTATGATTGTAGGGGTTTCTTTTTCTTGCGGGTTGATGGCTGATTTGCCCCATGGCCCTCACGATCATCCTCTAAATGCTGTGATTACGGAGGAAAAATTTCACCTTTTTTCCTATCCCTCTCAGGACCGATGACGGCCGTAGCGTCTGTCTAAATCCACACCCAATAATAATCCAAACGCCATCATCAAGGTCAACAAGGATGTGCCTCCATAAGATACCAAAGGAAGCGGCACGCCCACTACAGGCACTAAACCCATGACCATAGCCGTATTTATAAAAACATAAATAAGAAGCATGGATGCAATACCTAAGGCCAATAACCGCGCAAAAAGGTTTCTCGCTTCGAGGCTAATTCTCAAGGCTTGATAAAGCAAAATTCCATAAAGGGCCAACAAAAAAATAGCCCCTAGAAAACCAAACTCTTCCCCAAACATAGTGAAGATAAAATCCGTCTGCTTTTCTGGCAGAAAATTTAAGCGACTTTGACTTCCTTCCATAAAACCCTTGCCTAAAAAACCCCCTGACCCCAGGGCTATTTTAGACTGAACAATATGGTACCCAGCCCCTAATGGATCTCGCTCGGGACTCCAAAAAGTCATGATTCTTTCTTTTTGATATCCCCGTAAAATGCCAGGCTAACGGCAAACTGGCAGCCCTGATCACCCCACTATACTGAAATACCAGGATTTCACACCTCTGAGAAAGAATAAGCTTCCTCCAATAAGCAAAAGCAGAAGCCCTGTACCCAAGTCCGGCTCTTTCAGAACCAAGGCCACGGGGACACAAATCACACCCACTGGAATGAGAAGCCTCTTTAATGAATCAATATGCTCTTCTTTAATCTCACTCAAAAGACGCGCCAAGACTAAAATTAAAGCAATTTTCATCAATTCTGAGGGCTGTAGATTAAACACCCCCAGCTTAATCCATCGTTGAGCACCCATCCCCACGGCTCCGATCACCTCCACAGCCACCAACAACAGCAAGGATATGCCATAAATAACGTAAGAAAGCTGATACCACAGCCTTACCTTGGTGGTCGCAATGACGAGCATAAGAACGAAACCTAACCCAAAGCGTAAAAGTTGGGGAAGAGCCCAAGGCATCCACTGCCCCCCCGATGCTGAAAAAAGCATTAATAATCCCAACCCAAAAATAGAACTCATTACAAAAATAAGCCCCCAATCTAACCGAATCAGTGCCTTACTTTTTTCATAAAAAAAACCGCTCACACTCATAAGCTTTTCCTCTCTTCCCTATAAAAGGGTAAATCGCCCTCCCTCTTTATTGACTCATCAGCCCCTTCTTCTAGGTCCTCTTGAATTTCCCCCTCTTTCTCTTTGGGATCAGAACGACTTTGAGCTGCCAGTAAGATCTTGTTCCCTATGGGCACTGCCACCCGGCCCCCATATCCGCCGTGTTCAATAACGACACATACCGCATATCTAGGCGCCTCTATGGGCGCATACCCCACAAATAAAGCGTGGTCTCTTATTTTCCATGAAATATCTTGGTTATCTCTTACCCCTTGAGCACGCTCTTTCAAAGAGATACGTCTTACTTGTGATGTCCCCGTTTTTCCAGCCATGGCCTTATTTGGATCTTGGATACGACCAGCGTACCCCGTTCCTCCAGGCTCGTTACAGACCGCAACCATGCCTTCAAGAACGTGGGATAAAGCTGTTTGAGAAATATCTATGGGATGCTTAGGATTCCTCGCACACTGCTCTTTTGTGTAACAAGGCTGCACTGCCATACCACCATTGCATAATCGCGCAGTCATCACCACCATCTCTAAAGGTGTAGCAAGCATAAATCCTTGACCAATGGCCGCTACCAAACTTTCTCCCAAATGCCATTTTTCCTTGAATCTTCTTTTTTTCCACGCCTTTGTGGGCATAAATCCAGTTTTTTGCCCGACAAAAGCTGAAAAATACACCTCTCCGATCCCAAATTTTTCGGCCATCTGGGCTACCTTATCAATATCAAGTCTCTTTCCAATCTCGTAAAAAAAGACATCGCAAGAATGCTTGAGAGCGTTTTTTAAGGACATAGAGCCATGCCCGCCCTTCCTCCAATTCCAACAATGAAAAGGATGTGATCCTAAAACCAACTGCCCCGCACATCCAAAACGCGTCTGCGGGGTACAAATTTCTGCCTCCAAAGCTGCCAAACTCACACACATCTTTAGAGCCGATCCAGGAGCGTATAAACCCGAGATTGCTTTGTTGACTAGAGGATTCAAAGGATCAAATTGCAAAGAATGCCATATCTCCTTAGAAATAGGATAGGCAAAAAGAGTGGGGTCAAAAGAAGGTTGGGATACCATGGCCAAAATCTCACCAGAATGCACATCTAGCACCACCCCTGCGGCCGCTGGAAAGACCGATAGCTCCTCCATTAATAACCTCTGCAACTCGAGGTCCAAAGTCAACGTCACATCCGTCCCAGGGACAGCTTCCAAAGTATCTAGGTTCCGTACATACTTGCCCCGCGCGTTGACTTCTATTTTTTGGAGGCCCACTTTCCCCCTTAACAGGGAATCAAAAGCGTGCTCAATACCGCTCTTCCCCACCCGCATATCCGCATGAAGCAATAACCTATCTCCTTCCATTTGAGCCTCACTCATAGGTCCTAAAGCCCCCATTACTGACCCAAACAGGTTTCCCTCCTGGTAAGAACGGCCCACGGCTTCTTCCACCTGAATTCCAGGAAAATCAGTCAAGTCCATTTCTAATCGAGCAACCTCTTCCCATGAAAGATTTTCTTTCAACACCAATGACAAAAAACCAGGCCGGTGGCGGTGTTTCTTTATTAACTCTTCTAATTCATGTTCTTCTATATCAAGAAGTTGACTGAGCTTTTTTTGCCGATGTTCTGTCCAGTCTTTTTTACGGAAAGTCATATCCGGGATCGCTGTCAGTTTAAAAGTCTTTCGAGAACTGGCCAACTCATTCCCCAACCGATCCAATATTTTCCCACGGGTAGGGAGTAAAACCCGCATACCTAAGCGATTGCCTTCAGCAAGGTGAGCATAATGATCGTTTTGAAATATCTGCAAATACCCTAAACGGCCTATAAGAATTGCCATAAGCCCCACTGCCAGCAAAGCAAGCATCACCGTCCGTCGGGTTACGTTCTTCCCTTCATTGTCCTTCATCCGGCCCCACTTTGAACATCCACAACCCCTCTGGGCGTTGATCCCCCTTGGAAAATCCCACTCACAATTTTTCGGTCGCCATAACTTAATAAGCAAAATACCCCTGGATAAATGGCCACAGTAGTCAAGATAATTAAGGCCGTTCTACCCAACATAAATGGGCACCCATAGACCAAGGAGAATACCACCCCATTCATCAAAATTACTGCTGAAGCTAGTATAGAAAATGCCCCCCATATCATGCCAAAAGGCGCTTTAATCAGAAGTCTTCTTTGGGACCAGACCAAAAATCCAAAAAAGGTCCAGATAAAGGAGGTCCAACCGAAAGGGCTTGTTTCCATTATATCAAGCCATAAACCTAGCAAGATCAAAACTGTAAAAGAAATAAGTCGAGGACGATAGAGAGCCCAAAAAAATAAAACAGCAAGAACCACCTCAGCGGAATAGTTTGTAAAAAAACAGTTTTCTAAAAACCGAATACCCAAAGCCCCGAGAAATGTCCCCGTAGGAAAAACGTGGGCTACGGCTATCCTAAAGGCATATTTTTTTGACTTTTTTAAAAAAAAACGCTTCCTTTCTATCCCCACTACTTTTCATATGCTCCTATACTAATTCTGGGCGACTTCATGAGGCCACCTCTCGTTCTCCAGCATCGGACGGAAGCGCTTCAAGTATGCCCACCACATCCAGAAGGCTAAAATCAACGTCGGGTTTTACTCGAAGAACACCCATACGATCTTTGAAAACCTTCCCTATAGGAATACGCCCATAGAATACGCCGCCTACGCCCGAGGTATATACCCTTTCTTCGTTTAGATCTTCCCCTGAGGACAAGGAGGTTTCTAATCGACTCAAGAGAGGAAAATCGCTGTAATCTCCAGACATTATCCCTTGGTACCCAGAAGGATCTAATATAATCGGGATACGTGAACGAGGATCCGTCAGCAACAACCCTCGAGAAATTTTCTTTCCCCCATCAAACACCTGCCCTACCAACCCTTTTTCTTCCACAATGATATCTTTTGGAAGTATCCCTTGGGGTTCCCCTCCTGAGATAATCACCATACGCCCATACTGATGGGGAATTTGGGCAACAACTTGTCCTATAAGCTTAAAATCATACTCTTGGTTAACGAGTATTTGTTTTAGATTGAGGGTTTTTTTTAATCTTTGATTCTCATAGGCCAACTTTCTTGAACGCGCTTCCCACACTTCCTTTTGCAGCCGCATCCCTTGGTATTTTGTAGGATCTTCCATTAACTCCAGAGCGTCCGCTACATAAAGTTTCATCTTATCTACAGCGGTCGTGCCTCGATAAACGAGACGCAGAAAAGGGGCTGAGTAATCAATGCAAGAAGATCTCACATAAGTAAAGAAAGAGATGAATAAACCGGAGCCAAAAAGAAGAAGACCCACCACAGCCATAGCTGCGAAAATCCTTCCCCTGCGTGATGTCCCTTTGTAGTGAGCAGAAAAACTCACTTTTCGCACACGTTTTCCAAGAAAATGGCGCGTTGATCGGGCAGAAACACCTATGCTTTTTTTGATTCCCGCCATTTCACTACCAACTAGGTTACAAGAAAACCGGTACTAACTGATAAGTACGCTTTGAAGGGTTTTAATCTGCTCAAGAGCCCGGCCCGTCCCTAAGGCAACGCAAGACAAAGGATCTTCTGCCAAAGAAACGGGTAATCCGGTGGCATCACGCAAGATGCTATCAATATTGCGCAAAAGAGCGCCACCACCCGTAAGCACGATTCCTTTATCCACGATATCTGCGGATAACTCTGGCGCCGTGGTCTCCAAAGTCAACTTTACAGCGTTTACAATTTCGGCCATAGGCTCAGCCAAACTTTCCACAATGTCTCTTGTATCAATTTCTATCTCTTTGGGTATACCATGGATAAGATCTCGACCCTTAATATGCATTTTTAGAATATCTTCAGGAGAATTGATCTTAGCCGCCCCGATCTCCTTCTTTACCCGTTCCGCCATAGAATCGCCTATGAGAAGACTATAGTGGCGTCGAATGTAATTAATAATGGACTGGTCAAGTTTATCCCCACCCACTCTGAGAGAATGGGAAAATACAATACCCCCCAAAGACAAAATAGCAACTTCAGTGGTGCCCCCTCCTATGTCCACAATCATAGACCCTGTGGGTTCTGTCACTGGAAGGCCCGCCCCAATAGCCGCAGCCATGGGTTCTTCGATTAAATATACACGTCGGGCACCAGCACTCTCTGCGGATTCTTGTATGGCACGCCGCTCCACAGCTGTAGACCCGGAGGGCACACAAATGACTATTTGAGGACTGGTAAAACTGCGACGATTATGAACCTTTTGGATAAAATGCTTAATCATCTCTTCAGCCACTTCAAAGTCTGCAATAACCCCATCCTTAAGAGGACGAATGGCCTGAATATTTCCCGGAGTACGCCCCACCATAAGCTTCGCTTCGTTGCCCACAGCTAAAACCTGCTGTTTGCCTTTTACCGTGGTGATGGCCACTACCGAAGGTTCATTTAATACGATACCTCTGCCAGATACGTAAACCAAAGTATTTGCTGTACCTAAATCTATTGCCATATCCGCTGATAAAAATCCGAGTAGTCTTGCAAACATTTCTTATAATTCCTCTTTATTTACACCTTAACGTTAAACCCTCTAACCTATAAATAACTTAGCTAAAGACTAAACAGTTCGTATTTTGATACGTGCTTTTCAATGAAATGGCAAGGATCACCTCAGCTTCTTGAAAAAAACCACCCCTCGGGTCAAGAATTCTTATTTTCTTGAAGAGCCTTCTTTCTTACACGTCTTTTCTTAACGTGATGACGGCCCAAAAAGAAAATGGCGACCATCAACACAATAATCAACAGACCTATTCCCAAATAGATTTGATAGTCATGAAACCTTGAAATAAGTTTTTCGATAGCAGTAGCACATACATAACCCACACAACTCACCGTAACGGCCCAAAAAGCCGCCGAAGTCACTGTTAGAATGGTATACCTTCTGATAGACAGACCGCTGGCACCCACCACCATAGGGGTTAGCGTCCGCAACCCATACACAAATCTGAATCCCATTATAAGCCAGTAGTCATACTTCTTCAAAAGACGAAAAACCCTTTGAGATTTCTTTTCCAAAGCCTCAGAACGCCTCAAAAAGAAAGTGAGACCCCGACGTCCAGCAAAATAAAGAAGCTGATCATGAATAATAGCTCCCACAAAAGATACAAGAATCACAAGCGGTAAGGACAAATACCCAAAATAGGCCATGCCTCCTCCGAGCAAGAGAACACTTTCCCCTTCCAACAAAGCACCCAGTATTAAGATTGGGTACCCATATTCTTGCAAAAGACAATCCATCCTATTTTCCTTTTTCTCGTGCCGATTTTCGATAAATGCTAAGAGACCGTCTTTAGTTTCCTTGCCCCCCAACCTCTTCAAACCTGAAGGAAGTTAAAAAAATAGATCCTTAAGCCTCTCACTATGACTTTGTCTTTCCTAGAAAACAACACGTCATTTCAATTTACAATCCGTACCCATTGGTTTTTCTCATGGAAATTCCGCTTATGGGACCATAACCACCTCTTCTCCTGGATCCACAATTTCGATAACACCCGCCCAGTTACACATCAATATAGAAGTATTCGCCAAGGCAGGGAAGCCCTTAATGGTCACCGTAGGCGCACCAGCTATCCAAGGAGCGCTCGTGGCCGGTATGCAAGGCATTGGCGTTAATACACCTAAAGCCGCTGCCGTCGCTGCCGCAACCTCAGGATTCGCCAGACTGATACACATTGCAAAGGGCATAACATTCACCATAGGTGCATGATCCATAATGGTGGCTGCAGGCAATCCGTTTGTGGTGGTTTCATTTACAGGCAGCACCGTAAGAACGCTTGGGGCCGTACCCATACTACAAGTACACTGGGCCGACATACAGGTTGCAATTGGCATTATTAATCCTCCCTTATTTCTTCTTTACCGAATTGAGTCCTTCTTAGCTCTTCTGAACTATCGAGAGCCCGACGTTTTTCTTCGAAACGCCTCGCCAGTTCTCGCTTCTTATTTTTATAAGCACGGCGGTGTTTCAAGGAGTTTTTGTCTACCCACATTTTATGAGCCTGTTCTACCTCACTCCTTATTCTATTTACTTCTAAAGGGAGGTTCACCTTAGTAGAATTATCTTTCGTTCCATCAATCTTCGGTATTAAACGATCTTCCGCTTTTTCTTTTAAAAATCCGTCTTCTCTAAGAGGTCTCTTTTCGATGTCACGATGTATAGCCGCCTCTGTTCCTACTACTCGACCCTCAACCACAGTAAGTTCTTCACGGCATTTATCAGAAACTTTTTCATCACCAAAGAAGGCTTCTTTGCATGTAGGGATATCTCCCAACGCATACAAATGTTTATTTCTGTCTTCTACCTTCAGTCCTACCGGTGCAACTTCTATTCCTTCCACTGAGAATGAAATGAGTCCAATACTTATAGCCACCAAAGATAATAGCCCCTTTATTCTGCTCACTTTTTCAAACTCCTTTGCTAGCGACGATCTGACTCAGTTATACCCCATTCGAATCAATGGCTCCACCATAATTCTTCAGCCTTTTTAAGCCATTGTAAGATTTCTTGATTGAGACTTAACGCCTATTTCACCTCCAACCCCACTGAAACACGCATCTTCTATAATCATTTGGACTTTTTCACGCCCTTGCCATGTGTCCACCCGGACAGTGCCCACCACGTCCATAGGCCTCTCAGTTCTCCCTCGCAAAAGCGCTTCTCCCAAGGGCGTCTGGCCAGCACGAAAGGCCATGGCCTCCAGGCAAGTGCCGTCTTCTCCTTGAAGGCGAACCCGCACATGGGTGTTTTGAATCAGTTGGGGAGCAGTAATGTGAAGCCGGCTCAATAATAAACGAGGGGTAGAGTTCCCCATGCCAAAGGGGCCCAAAGCTTCAAGAGATTTTATAAAAGGAACACTTATTCCCTTTAAGCTCAACATCCCATCCACGCTCAACTGTGGAATCTCCAATCCTCCACCTTCTTGAACTGTTTGACATAAAAACGCCACCAGTTCATTTTCTTTTTCTTGAAGAATGGTAAACCCAATAGCCATGGAATGACCACCGCCATCTATCAAAAGATCTTTTGCTTTTGCCTCGTGGATAAGTCGACCTAGGTTAATACCTGATACCGATCGCCCCGATGCTTTGCCTACACCATTCTCATAGGCAATAACACAAGTGGGCCGGTGAAAGCGCTCTTTCAGGCGTCCTGCGATAATGCCAATAACCCCTCCATGCCACCCCTCCCCAGATACCACCAGGACTTCCGGCATTTGATCGGGTGTTCCGTAGCGCTTTTCAAGATCTTGGGAAATATCTTTAAACAGAGCCGTTTCAATTTCTTGTCGTTCACGGTTTAAGCTATCGCCTTGCATAGCTAAAGCATAGGCTTCTTGCTCGCTCTCAGTGGACAACAACCGTGTGCCCAATGTACTCTCTCCAATGCGCCCCCCTGCATTAATGCGAGGCCCCAAAATGAAACCCAAATGATAGGCGGTAATCTCATTTTCTAAAGACGCCACTTGAGATAAAGCCGTCAGTCCTTTATTCGATTTTCTATTAAGAATCTTAAGCCCTTGGGTCACAAAAACCCGATTTATCCCCGTTAGCGAAACCACATCGCATACCGTTCCTAAGGCCACCAAATCTAAGAGCTCTCTCAAATCTGGTTCTGCCAGGTTATGAACTTTGTACCACCCCGTCTCTCTGAGTCTTTGATTAAGCCCTACCAGGAATAAAAAAGTCATGCCAACGGCTGCCATGTGGCCATACATCTGCGTTATATTGGTCGTCTCTTCAGGTTGATTGGGATTAATTAACGCACAAGTGGGTGGCACACTTTCTGAGGTTAAATGATGATCTATCACAATCACATCAATCCCACATTTTTGGGCATAGTCTAAAGGCTCAAAAGAAGCTGTCCCACAATCCAGGGTCAATACAACTTTGATGCCCTGCTCATTAAAGGTTTTGAAAATAGATGTTTTAGGACCATATCCTTCTTTAAAACGATCCGGTATATAAAACTGGATCTCTACCCCTAGTTTTCTAAAAAAACGTATCATAAGAGCGGTGGAAGTGGCCCCATCCACATCATAATCTCCCAATACCATAATGGGCTCACCACCCTCCAGCGCACGAATAATCCGATCTACCCCTTCCTTCATCCCCTTAAATGAAAAAGGGTTGGGTAATTGATCTTTCAAAGAAGGGGACAAAAATCTCTCAATTTTGTTTATGTCGTCGAACCCCCGTGCCACCAGTATACGACTGACCAAGTCACTTACGCCCAATCTTTGCGACACTGAAAGAGCAAACCGTTCATCCAAAACGGGCAACGTCCATCTCTGGCCTTTAAGCGATTTTTGGGAGTCTTGACTATCTGAATTCATAAAGGTTGATCTTTCTCATACTGGCACCATAGCTTCTGAGCTCTGTTCTCAAAAGCGTCCATCATAGTGACCATAAGCCCATCCATTTTACAACCCACCAGTCCCGTCAATAGGGCGGACTGGAGCTTAAAATGAACCTCAAAATGAACCACCGTTATATCAGGGGTTTTTTGGATGAAACGCCATTGGCTGTTTAAAAATTCTAAGATACCTCCTGATTCAAAGATCAAAGTACTCCGAATAGATTCCCCTTGCACGCACACCACTTGAGATGGGTAGGTGACTTGAAAGAGGCCAGATCCTAAGGTTAAATCAGCACAAAAAGAATGGTCATCCCCTCCTTCTCTTATCAACGCTTTGTGACACTTTGGAACAAATTCTGGATAGGAAGAGACATCTTTGACAAGGGTGAATAAAAACTCTTTGGGAAACCCTATTTCTCGAGACCCCCTTTTATAAATGCCCAATGCTCTGTCTGCAGATTCGTGCTTCATATGCGCCCTATTATTTACTTATCCCCACAAAACCCTCCCTGGATTGCCAAAAAGACTCCGTCTTTTCTGCCCTGGGACAATCCACCCCCAATCATACCTCAAATATCTTGTCTTTTATCTATTCTAGCCCAGACAACCTACCATACCGCCTTCCAGCCTATTGATCAAATAGTGCACCCATCCCACAGGTCTTACACTGAGGCAATGGGTTCCAACAAAGTAGACAGACGGGGAAGTCTCTTCTTTTTATCTTTTGAATAGGGTTTTCCCCTCATTACCCAGCTTGATTATCCAAAAATAGTTTTTTCTTTTGTTAATAGTTAGGCTATACTAAAAAAAACAATAAGAAGAAAGGAACTCTTTTATGAACGCAAAATTTCTATTAGGCCTCCCTTGTGCGAGTTTTGTTTTTGCTCTGCTTGTGGTCGTCATTCCCGATACGAGCGAATCATCGGACGCTTATAACGACTTCATGGTATGTCAAAGCAGACAACAGTGTCAGAAAGTAGGTGACAGTTCTAACGGCGTAGCCCCTAAAGCCCTAGACTCTAATACCGTGACAGAAGCTTATAATCATGCTCATTCCTCAACTTCGTAAATGGAACAATGAAATGAATAAACACTTTTCTTTGCCCTTAGCCTTTTTAGGATTAAGTTTTTCAATTTGGGTGTCTTTTTCTCCAACTTGGGGAACAAAAACCGAACCTGTTCCTCGTGCGTCTACCAATGTGTCTCCCGGTAAAGAAGCTGACCTAGCCAGCGCAAGTACCTCAGAACCCCTCGCATATGAGCTTGAGTCTTGCTCAAACACACAAAACTGTGGAGCTATAGGCATGCAAGGACGCGACCACTAGAGCGCCTTACGGAGCAGTCCGCCGTCTTGATTCCTTTAGCTTCTGGAAATCTTCCCCCGCATGGTAGGAAGAACGGGTAAGGGCAGAACAAGAGACCATCTGGAATCCTTTACCCCACGCCATTTTCTCATAGTCCTTGAACTCTTCTGGAGGAATATATCTAACCACGGGATGATGGCTGGGCGTGGGACGCAAATACTGTCCAATGGTTAAAAAATCCACATCCGCGGAACGCAAATCATCCATTACTTGATAAAGCTCTTGCCGGGTTTCTCCTAAACCCACCATTAACCCAGACTTAGTAAACAAAGTGGGGTTTTTCTGCTTGGCTTGAGCCAGCAACTGCAAAGAATTAAAGTACCGAGCCCCGGGACGCACACTCGGATATAACCGGGGAATGGTCTCAAGATTGTGGTTAAACACATCGGGAGCTGATTGCAAAATAATATCCAAAGCGCCTTTTTTTCCTCGAAAATCAGGGGTCAGAATCTCTATAGTGGTGTTAGGCGCTTGGGCCTTGATAGATTCTATGACCCTTTTAAAATGGTCGGCCCCTCCATCGTCTAAATCATCTCGGTCCACTGAAGTGATCACAATGTGGGCCAAACCCAACTGTTGGGCCGCCCGTCCCACTTGTTCCGGCTCATGAGGATCTAATTGATCGGGACGTCCGGTTTTAATATTACAAAAGGCACAAGCACGGGTACAGACACTGCCTAAAATCATCACTGTCGCGTGTTTCTTAGCCCAACATTCTCCAATATTTGGGCACGCGGCTTCCTCGCACACTGTGTTGAGCTTCAGGTCTTTAATGAGTTTTCTGGTATCGTGATAAGCCTGACTCACAGGCGCACGAACGCGTATCCACGACGGTTTTTTATCCCCCCCGTCTTGTAGACGCACCTCGTCAACGGTCTTTTGGTCTTCAAGTCTTACCCTTTGAACGTTGGTCGTCATAAATAATACCTCCTCAGGCTCTTGAGAGGATAAAAACCCCTCTTCTTGACTTCCCTCAAATAACAGTGAAGTGTTCTTCTAAGCACTATGGATGGCAAGGCCAAAGGCATGATGGATGGACTCCCCCATCATTTCTGAAAGGGTGGGGTGGGGAAAAATAACTTCCATCAAGCCCTCTTCTGTCGCTTCAAGAGTGCGCGCAATAGCAAACCCTTGGACTAGCTCAGTCACCTCTGCCCCAATCATATGAGCCCCTAATAACTCGCCAGTTTTAGCATCAAATATCGTTTTTATGAGGCCCTCAGATTTGCCCAATGCCAGAGCCTTTCCATTGGCCTGAAATGGAAACTCACCCACCCTTACTTCGTACCCCATCTCTTTTGCCTTAGCTTCGGTCAAACCCACGCTCGCTACTTGAGGAGAGGAATAGATACATGACGGAATCAGCGTTACATCCAAAGGATCCACACGCTCACCCATAAGATGGCGCACCAAAATAAGACCTTCGTGCGAGGCTTTATGAGCCAACCAAGGAGGGGTTGCCACATCACCAATGGCGAATACGGACGGCTCATCTGTTTGAGAAAACCCAGAGGTCACTATATGACCCTTATGGGTTTTTACCTTTGTGTTCTCAAGGCCCAAATCTCCCGAATTAGCCTCAATCCCAATAGCAACTAATATCTTATCAGCCACAATCGTATGTGAGGTTTTTGGCTCTTTGGTGACCACTTCCACCTTTATCCGAGTGCCCTCTCGGGTGAAGTTCTCACAAGTAGACCCCTTATAGAAAGTTATCCCTTTTTTCTCAAAAGCTTTTTGAGCTAAGCTTGAAATCTCCGAATCTTCTTGAGGAAGAATCCGATCCATAAGCTCTACCACACTGGTTTTAGTTCCCAGGGCATTAAAAAAGCTGGCAAACTCCATGCCAATAGCACCCGACCCGATAACGACCAATGATTTAGGGAGATCTTCACAAAGCATAGCCTCTTTGGAGGACCAGAAAAAAGACTCTAAATTTTTTTCCTGGGGAAGAATTCTTGGTCTAGCCCCAGTGGCTATAACCACATTTTTACTCGTAACGTTATGGACTTTTCCCTCTTTTGAAGTCACTTCTACTGTATGAGGATCCTTAAAACGTCCGTGCCCCTCTATAACGTGCACTTTGTTTTTCTTTAATAAAAATGTAACGCCTTGTTTAAGACCTTGGGATATTTTTCGAGACCGCGCCACCGCTTTTTTTAAATCGACTCGGGGCTTCCCGTCTATCTCAATTCCAAAAGAATCTGATTCTTTTAATCCGTCATAAAGGTCAGCCGTCTTAAGAAGGGCTTTTGTGGGGATACATCCCCAGTTGAGACAAACGCCCCCCAAATCTTCTTTTTCAATCAATGCCGTTTTCATACCACTTTGGGCAGCCTTAATAGCCGAAACATACCCACCTGGGCCACCGCCAATCACCAAAAAATCAAAGTCAAATTTTGATTCTGAGTATGTTGTCATTTTCATTATCTCCTTAAATATTGAGTAAACGGACAGGCGACTCAATGTGCTTTTTTACCTCTTGCAAGAATCGCGCCGCTACCGCGCCATCAACCGCCCTATGGTCCACAGACAAAGTCAAAGACACTTGAGACATTTTGCTAATCTCTCCATGGATAACACCCACTTTTTCTTGGGACGCGCCAATGGCCAAAATGCACGATTGGGGCGGATTGATAATAGCGCTAAAAGAAGAGACATCATACATCCCCATATTTGAGATGGTAAAAGACCCACCTTGATACTCATGAGGCGCCAACTTATTGTTTCGAGCTCGTTTTATGAGGTCTTTCATGTCAGCAGAAAGCTCACGTAAAGACTTTGTCTGGGCCTCTCTCACAATAGGGGTAATGAGGCCCCCATCAATAGATACTGCCACAGAAATATCTGAAGATCTGTACTGGCGTATCACAGTGTCATGCCACGAAACGTTCGCCTCCGGAACCGCTTGAAGCCCCAAAGCACAGGCTTTAATAAAAAAATCATTTATGGAGAGCTTTTCGCCTGTTGCCGCTAACATCTCATTAATCTGAGCCCGAGTCGTCAGCAAAGCATCCATGATAACGTCTGTGCTCACATAAAAGTGAGGAACGGTTTGTTTGGATTCAGTGAGCCTCTGGGCAATCACTTTACGCATAGAAGACAAAGGCACTTCGATAAAGGCACTCTGGGATGACCCAGGCTGGGCCCTCTTTTGCCCCGACCCTTGCCCATGACCCACCACATCTTTGCGTACAATGCGACCCCGTGGACCACTCCCCGAAATATCAGCTAAATCTAAGCCCTTCTCTTGGGCAATTCTCCGAGCCAAAGGACTCGCTTTAATACGTTCTACTAAACCTTTTTGATCCTCATTTCGACGCTCACTTGGTCCATCACCTTGAATTGGCTCTTGGGTCCTTGTAAGAGATCCTACGTGAATTGTGGGTGAAGAGGTCACAACGGCAAGTTCAACTTTGGAAGGTTCATAGGACGTGCCGTCTTCACCTTCTTCAAAGATAACCGCGATCACTTCATTTACCAATACCGCTTGAGACCCTTCGGGAACCAGAATACGGCCCAAAATACCATCATCACAAGCTTCCAGCTCCATGGTAGCTTTATCGGTTTCAATTTCCGCAATAAGCTCTCCAGAAGAAACCTTGTCTCCTTCTTTTTTACACCACTTTACGAGGTTCCCCTCTTTCATCGTCGGTGACAAAGCAGGCATTAGAATTTCTATTGGCATTTATATCTATCTCCCTATCCGTATAAGAAAAATGTCATCAGGGTATGAAGCGGTTACGATGGGCCCCAAGATACCAGTTGAAGCATCTAAAAGAAAGCTCTCTTCCTCAAAGATTCGCTGCTCTTGTTCAAAGACAAATGGAACGCACCGCTGCCACAATATCATGAGCCTTGGGAAGGGCCAGGCGTTCTAGATTAGCCGCATAGGGCAAAGGCACGTCTTTACTGGCAATGCGCAACACGGGAGCATCTAGATCGTCAAAGGCCCTATCCATTAATTGAGTGCAAATCTCCGAACCCACACCAGCAAAAGGAAAGCCCTCTTCTGCGGTTACACACCGATGGGTCTTTCGTACCGATTCCAAAATAGTATCCATGTCTAAAGGCCTTATAGAGCGCAAGTTAATCACCTCCGCCTCTATATTTTCTTGAGCCAAAATCTCAGCTGCCTCCAAGGCATGACCCACCATAATTGAAAAAGCTACTATGGTAACATCTTTTCCCGAACGCATGACTTTTGCTTTGCCCAACGGCAACACGAAATCTTCCTCTTCGGGAGCTGCAAAGGACTGACCATAAAGCAACTCATTTTCTAAAAAAATAACCGGATTGGGATCTCGAATTGAGGCCTTCAACAACCCTTTAGCATCCCGTGCGTCATAAGGCGAAACTACTTTTAGTCCTGGGCAATGTGCATACCAACTGGCCAAACATTGAGAATGTTGTGCTCCCACCCGGGACGCAGGTCCATTAGGCCCACGAAACACCATGGGACATCCCATCTGTCCACCGGACATATATAAAGTTTTGGCAGCCGAATTGATAATCTGATCAATAGCCTGAAGAGAAAAGTTAAAAGTCATAAATTCCACAATAGGCCGTAGCCCTCCAAAGGCTGCGCCTACCCCAAGTCCTGCAAACCCCTCTTCAGTAATAGGGGTGTCTATTACCCGCTTAGGACCAAAATGATCAAGCAGACCCTTACTCACTTTATAAGCCCCTTGGTATTGAGCCACCTCTTCTCCCATTAAAAACACTCTAGAGTCGCGCTCCATCTCTTCACACATAGCCTCATTTAAGGCCTCTCGCACGGTCATCATTTTTCTGTCATTCATTGGGAATCACCATTCTAATTAATTGCCAAAAATCCACTCATCCAAATTTCTTAGGCCAAGGTTTCACAGTATATATCTGTCATAAGCTCAGAAGGATCGGGTTCGGGGCTTTCTTTAGCAAATTTGACGGCCTCATCAATCTCCCCTTTGACCTCTTTAATAATTTGAGTCAAAGCTTGTTCCGTGCCCCCTTCGCTCAAAATGAGCTCTTCAAGCTTCTTTATAGCATCCTGGTCCGTTCTCACCATGTCCACCTCTTCCTTACTACGATAAGTAGCAGGATCTGACATAGAATGGCCGCGGTATCGATAACATTTGGCCTCAATGATAAATGGGCCTTTCCCAGAGCGCACATAGGCAGACGCCTCTAAGGCCGCTTGACGAACTGCCACATAATCCATTCCGTCCACCTGGATCCCAGGAATACCTTGAGCCGCACCTCGAGTATATAATTGAGGAATCGCTGTATGCCGGTCTATAGCCGTCCCCATAGAGTACTGGTTATTTTCAATGACGTACAAAACAGGAAGTTTCCACAAAGACGCCATATTGAAAGCCTCAAAAACTTGGCCCTGATTAGCCGCCCCGTCACCCATATAGGTAAAACAAATACCCCCATCTTCTTTATACTGATGGGATAAAGCCAGCCCTGTACCTAAAGGGACTTGAGCTCCCACAATACCATGGCCTCCGTAGAACTTCTTCTCCACGGAAAACATATGCATACTACCGCCCTTACCCTTGGAATAACCCCCGGACCTTCCCGTTAATTCCGCCATAACGCCTGCCGAAGACATGCCCACCGCCAACATGTGGCCGTGATCCCGATAGGCGGTAATAATGGTATCTTGGGGTTTCACGGCTTCTTGAAAGCCTGTCACCACCGCTTCTTGTCCAATATACATATGACAAAAGCCCCCAATCAGACCCATGCCATAAAGCTGACCGGCTTTTTCTTCAAATCGCCGAATCAGATACATCATGCGAAAAGCACTATACAGATTATCCAAGGAAGGAATGTCCATAGAGAAGACGCCCAAGGGCTCTTCTAATTTATCCAAAAGCTCCCGAATAAAAGAATACTGAATGGTCATAACCAAACTCCACAATAACTCTCTAAACTTGCACAGGAAAGACGCTCATCCTTACTTTAGCTGACTTATCCCAAGGATCGTTCACCTCTCCGTGTAGCTCGAAATCGACTTATTTGCAAGGCCAGAATGGACATGAGCACCCTTCAGGAGAGACTGAGATCCACATAGGTAACTGTTTCTCCATAGGGAAACAGTTACCGTTACAGAGCATAGGAAGCTTTTGATTTGTGAAACCATGATTTACGAATATTACGATTTTTTTTGAGTTCCAAAAAGAGTATGTCGTAAGGTTGTTTTTAATCTCCTTAGATTCTTCCAGACTCCTTCACACCCAGAACCCTTGCTCATTTTAGCTCAGGGTTTAGCTCTTTCAAGGTCATATCTTTCCAATTTAATTCGATATACTGGAGACACTGATCTTTGGTTCCCGAGAACCCTACTTCTTCCCACCCCCAAGGAATCTTTCTGCTTGTAGACCAAAGTGAGTAGTCTCCTTCCAAGCTTTTAACAACGCTCCATCCCTCGAGTTCTTTCATCTCTTGGCGCCTTCTCTTAATGTAAAACCATCTTAATTATCGTGGGACAAAGAAGTCATCAGCAATGTTTCTCTTCCGAAGCCCTCAAAAAAGTGATACTCTTCTCTCTATTATCAGAGGGTGATCGTCTTTTTTGGTAATTTCTCATTTTTGAACATCATCTTATGTCTATTGCATTAAAGGTGGATTCTATGCACAGAGCAGCCGATAAATCAAGTTTGGAGAAGCAGTTACGCCATTTAGATATAAAAAAAATTATTTCCTATAGCGCTGATGACCATAAAACCTGGGAGAGACTTTATACCCTCCAGACTGAAAACCTAAAAGATCTTGCCCATCCTCGATTTTTAAAAAATCTTTCTGATCTCACTTTACCGCAAAATCAGATCCCCCAGCTCGAAGAAATCTCAAAGACGCTCTTTAAAAAAGCGGGATGGCGTATAGCAGAAGTTACTGGATTAATTGATGGGGACGATTTTTTTGGACTTCTTTCCCAGCGTGTTTTTCCGTCCACGACATATTTGAGAAATTCGAGTGAACTTTTTATATCACGAGACCCAGATATTTTTCACGAATTGTTTGGCCACTGTCCTTTTCTACTCGATAAACGTCACGCCCTTCTATTCGAAAAATTTGGGCACCATGGCTTAAAATTAGACAAAGTACAACGCCAATTTCTCCAACGCCTCTTTTGGTTTACCTTTGAAACAGGGTTAATTTTAGAATCCCAAAAATTGAAAATATACGGCGGCAGTCTCCTCTCTTCTATTAAAGAATCCTCCTTTTCTCTAAAAAGCCATAAGGTAAAACGTCCACTGTTCAACACTGTTCAAATTTTTAGAACTCCCTATAGAGCGGATATACTTCAAAATATTTATTATGTTCTCAAAGATTTCTCAACGCTTGATGGGCTCCTTGATGATCTTGATTTGCTAAAAAGAAAAATGGAGATTGCCTATGATTTGGGAGAATTTCCTCCCTCGTTTTCCTTAGACAAAACTCAGTCTCGCTACACAAATATTAATATAGAATCTTTATAAGAAGGAAATTAAAATGAACAGTGCTTCCTCCTCCCTATTATTCAACAAAACTTGCAAGCCCTGCCAAGGGGAAGAGAGCCCTCTAGAGGATGTGCTGAGCAATGCTTTACTTCAAGGACTAGACCCCCTGTGGACAATAAATTCTGCGGGTCATCTCCAGAAAAAATATATCTTTCGGGATTTTGTCTGTGCTATGCACTTTGCTAATCAAATTACTCTTCTGGCCGAAGCAGAAAATCATCACCCCGATATAAAAATTTCTTTTGGGAGTTGTGAAATTGAACTATGGACTCACAAGATCAATGGACTCTCAGAAAGTGATTTTATTTTAGCAGCGAAGATAGATCTTTTACCTCTTTGATCTGCATTTCCATACGACCTCTTGATTTTAGACTGCACCCAGCGACATACTGTCTTAAATAAAAGGCGATTTAAAAACTCTTATGCGCACAAGAACCCATCATCAATTTTACAGTAAAAACAGCTTGTATCAAAAACTATGGAATGCCGGGTCTGATGGAGCTCTTCAGTCCTATCAGACAGAAAATACTTAGATAATTCTCTATTGAATTACCGTAAACTTATTATATTCATGGCCTACTTTTGGATTATTTTACTATATGACTAACCCAACATACAGCGGAAAACAAATTAAGCACCCCGAAGCTCTTGTAGCTCCTGTGAGACTATTGACCCACGAATTTTTTGAACAACAGGCTCAAAAAAACCCGGATAACACTGCCCTTTTTTTTAATACAGACTCGTTAACCTATGCTCAACTCAATGAGCGCTCAAACCACCTGGCTCACTACTTAACCAGTTTGGGAATTAAAGCAGAGGATCGAGTGGCTCTAGTCTTGGATCCTTCTTTTGAACTGCTCATCAGCATATTTGCCGTTCTTAAAGCTGGGGCTGCTTATGTTCCCATAGATCCAACAACTCCCCTAAAAAGAATCGAATTTATTCTCAAAGACACCTCAGCGCGGATCCTCCTTATAAGTCCTGGGTATAAAAACATCTTCAAGAAGCACGCTATCCACATTTTGGCCCTGTCTTTTAATTCATCTATGAAAACGCTCTTTGGATGGGAAAAACCCTTTAGCTCTCCAGTCTTTTTACGAACTCCTTTGAATCTAAATGAAATATTCGGCGCCACCAATCTTCACATAGACATTCTTCCCAGACAGCTTGCTTATATAATTTATACCTCCGGGTCTAGCGGCACCCCAAAAGGGGTGTGTATAGAGCACGCATCCTTAGCCAACTATTTACTTCATATAAGAGATAATTGCTCTTTTACTGAGGGAGGGTCTCTTCTGCACTCGTCAGTCGCTTTTGATATGAGTGTTACCTCTTTATTTCTAAATCTTATACAGGGGAATTCCCTTTATATACTCTCAAAGACCCAGACCCCTCTAGAATCACTCTCCGTTTTCTTAGAACAAAATAAACTAAACGCTCTCAAACTTACCCCATCCCACCTAAAAGCTTTTAAAAAATCTCTTTCTATTAAGGCGTCCCTTGTACCCAAGGGATCTTTGTTTCTAGGTGGGGAATCGCTTTCATGGGAGGATATCGATAGTTTTTTTTCGTCATCAGATTTGTCTGTTATGTCTATTTTTAATCACTATGGGCCAACGGAAGCCTGTGTGGGATGCTGCATTTTTCCAATACCACCTCACCATAGGAGGCATTCTTCAACAGTCCCCATTGGAAAACCAATTTCAAATACCCATATATACCTACTCACTGTTGCCATGGATCCAGTAGGAAATGGTGAAACCGGAGAGCTCTATATCGGAGGAGCCGGTTTAGCACGCGGGTATTTAAATCAACCTTCCCTCACTGCTGAAAGGTTTGTCCCAAATCCTTTTCTTCTCAAAGAAAACTTCCAGAGCCATAAGAATCCTCAGTCTTTAAGACTCTACCGGACTGGTGATCTGGGACGCTATTTACCTGATGGTACCATTGAACTTCTGGGCAGAACAGATGAGCAGATAAAAATAAAGGGGTATAGAATTGAGTGTGGAGAAGTAGAAAAGTACTTAAACACTCACTCAAAGATTCTCACTTCTGCGGTTTTCTCCTGGAAAGATCCCTCCGGTATAAATAAACTTGTCACTTATCTGGTTCCCACTATTAGAGAGACAAATAAGATAAGAAAAAAAAATGCCTCTTCCTTGGGAAATAAGGTTCCCATACTTAGGGGACCAACTTTGGCTGCTTTATCGGAAACCTTACGAAAGCATGTAGAAAAATCCCTTCCCTCTTATATGGTGCCTTCTTATTTCATTTTCACTGAGTCAATTCCTCTAACAACCAACGGAAAAATTGATAAAAAAGATCTGCACGAGCATATCTCACTAGCTACCTCCAGTCCCTCAAGGGGTGAAGAGCCCGATTCTCATATCGAAAAGAAATTATCCATTATCTGGTCTTCTGTTTTTAACCTTCCCTCTATAGGAATGCATACCAATTTCTTTAGCTTAGGCGGCGATTCCATCATTAGTTTGCAACTCATTGCCCAAGCAAAAACTCAAGGAATTTTGTTCTCAGCTATGGATGTACTTAGTTATCCCACAATTGCCGCCTTGAGTCGTGTGTCCCGTCTTACACTACCCCCCTCTCCACAACGACTGGTCCCTTGCAGCCCTCATGGCTCCTTTCCTTTGACACCTATTCAGAGTTGGTTCTTCAAAAGAAATTTGCGCAATATAAATCATTACAATCAAGCGGTTTATCTTAATCTCTCGCCCGGGTGTAATTTGACTTTTATCCACAAAGCCTTTGAGCTCATCATTGAGGCTCACCCCATCCTCCAATGTAAGTATAAACCAAAGACTCCTGGGACTTGGGATCAACAACTTAACCCATCGGAAGGTACAGTTTTCTCTTGGAAGGTAATTGATCTGAGCAATCTGTCTTCCTCTGATAGCAACATTCATATAGAGAAATTAACGCCCTCTTATCAGGCTAGCTTAAATATTGCAGAAGGCCCTTTACTGTCAGTCGTTGCTTTTAATCTGGGATCTAAAGAGCCTCCGTTTACTGATTATTATTCATCACCTGGTTATTGACGGGGTATCTTGGCGGATTCTCATAGAAGATCTAGCCCGCATCTATCAAGATCTCACGTCTCATAAAAATCCTGTTTTACCCCTTGAAACCGTTTCTTATGGCCAATGGGGCCATATCCTCCAAGAATATGCGTCCTCAGACATAGCACAAAGGCAAATTCCTTACTGGAAGGCAGTTGAAGAATTGATTCAACCGTTGCCCACAGATTTTGAAAATGGAGATAATGCCAATTGCAACCAAGGGCAGATCTCTATTTCTCTCTCCTCCAAACAAACCAGCTCCCTTCTAAAGAAAGTGCCTCAAGCTTACCACACTCAGATCAACGACATTCTTCTCACCGCCCTTACTTTAGGGGTAGGAGATTGGACTAAAGTTTATAATCTTTCCATAACCCTCGAAGGCCATGGGCGCGAAGAAATCCTACAAGATATGGATTTAACACGCACCCTAGGATGGTTTACCACCATTTTTCCTGTCAATCTCTCTCTAAAAGATCCGAATAATCTTCCTCAAGCCATTCGAACCATAAAAGAAATTTTACATGGCATACCACAAAAGGGAATCGCCTACAGTGCCCTTACTACTCTCCATAAGACACAATGCTCTTTAACCTCCCCCATTCCCTCTCTTAGTTTTAATTACTTAGGTCAATGGAATAAAATATCTCTCGCTGATGCCCCATTCAGCTTATCAAAAGTGCTTCCCTCCCACTGCGTTTCTCCCCTGAATATTTGGCCTCATGTTTTGAGTATTGACGCCGAAATCCGGAAAAACAACCTCACCTTCACATGGAGCTATAGTGAAAATCATTACACTGAAGAAACAGTGCGTGGAATTGCGGAAAATTGTGTCTCTAGGCTTGAGCAAATAATCGATCATTGCTGCACCTTAACATCATCTTCCCATTCCCCTTCCGATTTCCCTCTTGTGAAATTTACTCAAGACCAAATAGATCAGTATTTCATCAATCTCCCTTTTCTAGACACAGCCTATCCACTTACCCCTATGCAGTTAGGGTTTCTTTTTCATAGCCTCTATGCCCCAAATTCTGATGCCTACATGGTTCAATCTATATGGAATTTAGAAGGAGTGTTGGATCCAAACTTACTTGAAACAGCCTGGCAACTCATAACGGATCAGCATGATATTTTGAGAACAGGGTTTTTATGGAAAGAATTGGAAACCCCCGTTCAATATGTATTAACGTCTTTAAAAATCCCCTTTGTCTTTTTGAATTGGATGTCTTTTCCTCCAACTGCTCTAAAAAAACAAATGGAGACTTTTTTCAAAGAAGATCGTCAAAAAGGGTTTGAATTAAACCAAGCCCCACTTTTTAGAGTAACCTTAATTCAAACAGGCTCTCTCTCTTACACTCTCATTTGGACCCGACATCATATAATTATTGATGGCTGGAGTGCAGCGACACTTTTGGAAGAACTGATGTGTTTTTATGACTGCTTGATAAGGAAAAAAAGAATCTATCTCCCCTCGCGCCCTCCTTATAGAGACTATATACACTGGATTAACCAACAAAACTTCGACGACGAAGCTTCTTTTTGGAAGAAAAATTTAAGTGGAGTTACTGATCCTAGCCGCTTCAGCTTTAAATCAATTGTTCGAAAAAATCTCAGAAAAGAATATGATGTTTATTGCTTAAAAATGTCCAAAAAACATTCAGCCCATATAAGAACATGGGCAAAAAATAACAATCTGTCGCTCAATACACTGCTCCAAGGCATGGTAGCTCTTCTTATTAAATTTCTATATCAAAATAATTTTATCATGGGCATGACATTCTCAGGTCGAACGATTGACCTGAGTGACGTTTCGGAAATGGTTGGCTTATTTATCAATACTCTACCCCTACGCATAACTTTTGAACCCAAGAAAAGTTTTTCTTCTTTCTTAAAGAAGTTACAACGCCAAATTCAAGAGTTAAATGCCCATGCCTATGTACCATTAGCAGATATTCAAACCTGGTCTGGCCTTGGATCTCATCTGTTTGACGTTCTATTTGTTTACGAAAAGTACATGAAAAATGTAAACGACCTTACTTATCCTAATGGCATTAAAAATACGCTCTATAGGCGCATAGAAAAAACAGAATATCCTCTCACCATTGTTGTCAGACGAGGGGGAAATCGTCTTCAATTTTAACTATCAAACAGAACATTTTGATAAAAATAATAAAGGCTCTTACGAGTCACTTAGATCATCTTTTCAAAATCTTGTTCCCACCAACTTAGATTCTTCTTTTCCTTTTATGAGTGAAGGATTTCCTTCCCACTTATCTCGGAAAAAAGTTCCTGAGATGAAAGATAAGATGATTTTCCCTAACCAGGTCGTGGAAAGCCCAGACCCAGAAAATCTATGCACCACCTTTGAAAATACGGTTACAAAATATGGCTCTACTATAGCCCTGATTCATAAGAAATATACTCTCACCTATTCCGAATTGAATAAAAAAGCAAACCAACTTGCCCACCACCTCCGACAATCCGGCGTTTCTTCTAAGACCTTTGTAGGAGTGCTTACCAAAGATCCTGTATACGCAGTCATAGGCCTTCTCGGAATACTAAAATCGGGAGGTATCTATGTGCCTTTGGACCCAAACCATCCAATAAAAAGACTCATGGGTCTTCTTGCGGATATGAAGTGGCCCATTCTTTTGAGTGACGCTTCTTTAAAAAATACTTTTTCTCAGTACAGAGGCGACCTATTTATATTGGATAAAGAGTGGTCTTCTTTTAATCAACAGGGAAGTACAAACCCTCCCTCTCTTTCTAAGAAAACCCACTTAGCTTATCTAATATTCACTTCAGGATCTACAGGGACACCCAAAGGTGTTCTATGTGAATTTGGTAGCCTAGAGAATCTCTTGGCATCCCTAAATGCCTCTATCTCTATAGAACCGGGAGAATATTTTTTACAAAATGTGTCTTTTTCCTTCGATCCGTCTTTATGGACTACCCTATGGCCTTTACTCCAAGGGGCGACCTTGATTCTTTTGAACTCCAGAGAAATGGCTGATCCAAAGAGGATCTCTGATATCATACAGAAATATGCCATCAAAACGCTTCATGCAGGCCCCTCCCTCACGAGGAGCATATTAGCTCAAAAAGATATTCTTACTAAAATAAGATCTCTAGAACACCTAATCGGAGGCGGTGAACCATGGTCAGTGGAAGACCTCAAACAACTCGTAGGTCTACTCCCGCGCTGTACTTTTACGAACGTATATGGCCCCACAGAAACAACAATCCATGTTACCCAATGGACCTACTCATCTATCCACAAAAGGGTTTCTTTGAAAACAATACCCATTGGAAAACCCATTATCAATGTACAAGCTTACATTCTCGACGACGATCTAACTCTTTTGCCTCCTTTTGCTCCAGGCGAACTTTATATAGGCGGAATGGCACTGGCGCGAGGCTATTTGAATGATCCCTCCTTAACAGCCAAAAAATTCATTCCAAATCCATTTTGCACGCCTTCTCTCTTTAATCAAAAAAATTCTCTTAGGTTATACAAGACAGGAGATTTGGCCCGTTTTTTATCTGACGGGACAGTAGAATTTTTAGGCAGGGTCGATAACCAAATCAAAATTAGAGGTTTCAGAATTGAGCCTGGTGAAATTGTGGCTCAGCTCAATAGAGGCACACATGTCTCCACCAGCGCAGTTTTTCTCTCCTGTGAAAACAACGGAGATAAGGCCCTTTTTGCATTCATTGTGCCTACCCCACATAGAGCTTGTTCTTATGATTTAGGACCGACGTTTTATGCATCCTCAGGAGAAAAAATTTCTCTATTTAAAGGACCATCCCTCATGGATGACATTGAGACCTTAAAACAAATGCTATCCGACGAGCTCCCTGATTATTTTATCCCTTCGACTTTTATTTTCCTCAATAAAATCCCTCTTCATCTCAAAGGAAAACTTGACCCCCTTTCGTTTCCAAAAGAATTCATTTCTGAGCAAAAAGTCAAACCACTATCTCCCACCCAACCAATTATCTTCAGTATCTTATTCTGGAAAATTGGAAGAGGGTCCTTGGACCCAGAATATTTCTGTAGATGATAATTTTTCAACCTTGGTGGGAACTCCTTAACAGCTATGCGCCTTATTTCTCAACTCGAGAACCAACTTCATAAAGATTCTATGTTACGGATGTGTTTACCCATCCCACTATTTTTTCTTTTGCTCGACATATAGAGAGTCTGGCGGTGTCTATAGGCCCTCAACCCATCTTTCCTATCCAAAGGATGGTCTCAGGTCCTTCTGTTCTTGCTTCATCCCCTGGGTGGCCTTTCTTTTGTTATCTAAGTCTTTTAAAGTTTATTACTCAAGGCCCCCTCTATGGTTTTAATAACCCAAGATTTGGGAAACAGAACCCTACCTATCCTAGCATTTCTGAAATGGCTCAAGCCTATGTAAAAGAGATCTCTGGGTTTGCACCATCTACATTTAGTCTGGGTGGATGGTCCTTTGGTGGATTTCTTGCCTTTGGAATGGCTGTCTTCTTCTAGCAAAATGAAGTAGCATAGATCATCTTATTCTATTGACTCTCTCATTGAAGACGTCACCACCAAAGTGGCGTCTCCATCTGATTTTGAGGATACCTTATTCCTGAAGCACAAATTTCTAAAGGACCAACGTATTAACTTAGAGTCCAGAAGGGAAGCTGTCCTAGATCAATTACAATCCAATGAAAAGCTCGCTCAAAATTTTAGGCCCACCCAAATTTTCCAAGGAACGGTTCATCTTATTCCTGGATTAGCTTCTGTAAAAGCCTCATGGGAGCCCTATGTAGATGGGAAAATCCTTTTCTATCCTGTTCCCAGCAGTCATCGGGAAATTTTTGATCCCACAGAAGTTTGTCATGTCGCCCACCATCTTAATACGATCCTTTCTTCCACTTCTAACAAGTAGGTTTCAAAAATGCACTGTCAACGTAATGCCTTCATCTTTATGTTTTTGCTCATTTTCTCTGTTTTATCTCTAGGGGCCTTTGCAGGAGAGAATAAGGACCTTGAAGAGTGGGCTGCGGCGGCCACTAACTCCCTTCGCAAGAAACCATTGGTTCTTATGGGCCCTAGTTCATGTGGTAAAACTACCTCCTTACGTCTTCTGTCCCAGCGTCTTCCTGATTTATCTCATTTGGAACATGTAGTTTTTTTCAATAAGGTAGTTAACTCTTTTTTAAGAAAGTATGATAGTCAAACGGTAAGCACATTAAGGACTTCTTTTGGAAATAGTTTTTTCCATATTTTGTTCAGTGCCGCGCTGGGAAGCAGTCACGTCCATCAAGCAAACCTACCCCAAGAACTTCAAGAGATTCTCCAAACCATCCAACTAGATCTCCGAGCGCAAAAAGACAAATTTAACAGAGACAAACTTGTTGTAATGGAGCAAGAAGCATCTAAAAACCACGATTTACGTCTTCCTGTTTCTCTTGGCATTCGCACTTCAACTGTTCATCTAAGAGCCTTTGAAAATTTAAATCCCCATAGAATTATGCTCACTTGCCCGATTCAGACTCTAGTCACTAGATTTTTGGCGCGCAATGAGGCTGGCGTTAGGGAAAACAACTTTGCTCATTATCGGCCTCCGGAAGAGTTTGTAAATCGTCTTTCAGAGGTTTTTATTTTTTCCAATACGCCCCTGCAAGGACGTCAGCCTCTCGAACTGGTTCCTGAAGCTAGCTTATGCAATTTAGTACAAGCGGTTTATGGCTCGGCACTTCACGAGAGTAATGCATTCAATCCTCAAGATCCACTATGCCAACTGGATGCCCTTAGTTCAGGAACCATTTATGTTTACAATAAGCATGAATATGATCATCTGATTGACGTACAAGAAAAGAGCCCAGAGACAGTCGTTCAAGAAATTCTTCACTACTTAGCTTACCAAGAACATCTTAGAGTGTCTTTGCGTACCCAGTATAGAGATTTTGAACTCTCCCACATGTGCGCCCAAAATACCCCCTTGCTTCTTCTGACAGGAGTGAGCTCAAGCGGTAAATCTACATTGTGCCGAGGGATGCAACAAAGTAATCCTTCTCTCATCGTTATTGAATTTGATAAAATTTTCTTCGGACACTGTTTTAGTTTTCTTAAGGAGGCCTATCCTGCTGCTTATGAAATGAGTAGATTAAAATTGGGGGATGCTCTTTTATATTATATGTTCTCTCCACTCGATCCAACGCATCCGTTTGGTAGAAAATTCATACCTGAGCCACAGTTCTCTAGTGAACTGACTTCCTTGGAAAGCAATCTCACAGATTTAAAAACCTCCTTCCATAAAAATTTTGAAACTATCTATTCTACGTCTTGGAGGGAAGCCATCAAGACAAGTTATGTTTACAATAGTTCAGGGGTCCCAGTGGTTGTTGATTCCGCCGTTCGACCCTCTCTTTTAGAATTTTGGAAAATGCATCGTCCTAGTGTACAAACAATTCTTGTTTATACCCCGCTTTCATCAGTAATTCGGCTTCTCCAAATTAGAAATAAATTTGCCTTAGCCCATCATCTCCCTCTTGCTTGGAGAGACCCCCTTCCTCTCGTGACCCAATTCTTCACTTATTATGAACTTAAGGATCGCGTCGGGTTTTGGGATGAACCTCTTGAATATATTGATAAACAAGGTTTACTAAACCAACTGGAAAATGTGGCTCCCTTCATGAATAACACTCAATTCAATGACTTAGAATTGCTTTTAAAAAGAATTGGAAAGAAGCGCTCTTGGGTGACTTATAGTTCGAGAGCTTACGACCACGTTCTTTTCTTATCTCCTTTTGAACGTGCCTTGGAATATGTATTATAGGATCCAGATCCATGGGCCACTAAAGAAAGTTCTCTTTATCCTTTCGCGTTTGAAACACGGGAAAGAGGACTAGAGACTCCATCGTCTCCCATTATAGGATCTCTCTTCAAGTTTGCCTTCGGAGATTGTTCTTTTATAGTTCACTACAATAATAACTCATTACCAAACTAAGAACCTGGGTTAGACTAGAGCGACCTATTTTCCCAAAATTTCATTCTCCTTGAACTCTTTCGAAAAATTGGCACATTCTTTCGTAGTTGATAGCGTAAGTATGGAGTAGGTCTTCTGCCCACAACTTCTCTTTTCGGCTGATCCATTGGCTTCGTTCATTTTGCCATACAGTAATGGCCCCAAGGTCTCCTAATTTTATAGAATCAATGAGTTTGTTTCGAGCGGATTGTCGAAGATGTTTTGGCAGGATTTTCCTAAAACCATTTACCCCGAAAGCATAAAGAGTGCCTCCTCTGGGATCCCTTCCTTCCAAAGCCTCTTCACAACATGCAAGCACTTCGTGAACAGATTCTAGTAGATTACTTTCTGAGAGATCATCGCCCCTAAAGTGTTCACCTATGCATCTTCCAGAACGAATTGCATAGCAGGATAATCCTAATCGTCTTTTTTCATCAAAAAGAGTCCTTTGGTGTTTTTCTTCGAGTTTAGGATCTCCCTCAGCTACAGAGTCCTCAAGACTTTTTTCATCGATATCCACATAGCGAGGATCCGCATCCCCTAAAAATTGGTTCAGTGTAGCTTTTTGACTTTTCAGCCGTCCATTCACTTTTTCCAACGACGCTACAAACCAAGCTTGGTTTCTCTCTGAGAGGCTTCTTTTATCCCCTCCTTGAGCGCTTAAGCTTTCCTCCCACACTGACCTAAAGGCTGCCAAAAAAATGAGAGAAGCTATAGGATTCTTAAAACCTGAAGCGGCTATAAGTCCATAAAGCCCTCCTGTGCGCCTAAAGTAGTGATGATGCTCCATAAGGTTTCCGAGCTTTTCCACACATACCTTATATTCTTCATCCCACGCCGCACCTGAAGCCTCTATGAGTGGTAATAAGATATTCTTTACCAGTTGCATATGCGGTTCATTCACAGCTGTTTCTAAAAAAAGAATCCCACATAAGTTCGTTTGGTATACTTTGGGACCTTCGACGCTCCATACCACTGCATTCTTCCGCTGGGTACGCTGGGTGAAATGTTCCCATTCTTCTTGCCATCTTTGAGAAGTGAGGTCTTTTTCTTTGAGCCGGGTATACAAAGCAAAAGCATCATAAGAGGAAGATTGTTCTACGGCTTGTTGGATTTCTTCCTGGACTGATACAAATTCACTTTTCAGACTCTTTGCCTCTCCTCTCTCTTCTTCGAGGCTCCCATCACCATAGGGCACAAGAGGGTCCATGGCCAAAGAACTATGAACAATACCCGAAACCATAAGTCCACACACAACCTTACCGGCAAAAGAAAAAAAATGTTCGCCAAGCTTACTTTTTCTCATACTTCTGCTCCATACGTTTTCTAAATATAAAATACAGTTCTGAAGAAGACGTTCTCCAACCGTCTATTGTAACCGGCGTTCGACAAAAAACGACCTAACCCCATGAAAAACATTGGACTTTGGGGACGAGGGAATCATATTTTCATGTTTGTCTGTAGAAAAAAGGCGTCTATGAGGGCCCCTATATAAGAGATAATCTGCTCAATCGATGTTTTTTGCAAGCCGTTTGCACCAGAATGTCACTCATAAGGTGTAAAACACTCAACCCTAATATGAGCGCCAAATAGCTGCAGCTTCTGAAAGTCTTCATTCTTATTGAACTCTTTCAAAATACTGACGCATTGTGCCATAGTTGATGGCATAAGTTTTTAGTAGCTTCTTTGCCTCATGCTTTTCTTGTGGAATACCTGTAGGAGTTCATTTCATATGAGACCGTTTGACCTCTAGAACAGATGTACGAATGTACTCCATAGGGGTCGGCCCTATGAGGGTGCGCGTTCATAGGATTTGAAACAACGGTGCAGCGCGCACGGATTAGTGTGGCCGTGAACGTTATGCCCTTTAAAAATCTGTTTTCGCTTGGCGTGCAAAGATGAGGAATCCCTGGTTTTGATGCCGTTTTTGCGCTTAGAAACTTTTCTTTTCGAACAAGCATCAAACAGAAATTTTATAAAAGTTTTAGTGCACCTAATGATCTTGTATGATGAATTCTAGAGCTAAGAAGACGAACTTGCCTAGTTATCGAAGTATTTTTGTCTAGTCGAACTTATCCATAACTTGATTCAAGCTTGTCTTTTGAAACAGTTATAATACAATTAGACCCAATGATAATAAATTAACAAATCAGAGAGTTTGTCCATGAAAAAGATACTCATTTCGACAGGTGTTTTGGCCATAGCCTTTACTTTGGTCGCCCCCACCTCTTATGGGCAGGAGTGGTGGCAACATCGTTTAAAGCTCGTTTCCAACGTTCCCCAGAACAAAACATGATGATTCAAAAAGCGGCCTCTAAATTATCAGGTGTCGATAAAGAGACAAGAGGAAGATTATTAAAAAAGCGAGCCGGTATTTGCAAAATAGTTGTCCCTCTTTTTACACGCTGTCAATCAGAAATGGTTCGGGTCATTCCGTAACTAGTTCCGCAGCAAAAAAAAACGAAAGCAAGAATACTGTTGTTGCTATCTTCCATTTAAAGAAATAATAACGGGAAACATAGAGATCCGAATACCAAGAGCTCATTCCTAGAATTTCGTTCCACAGAGTCCGATTCTCTATCAAATACATAAAAAGTCGTACCTCTAGAGATGAAGATAGGCTTTTTTACCCTTTAAGTAAAATCTAGCGCACCGCAACCCTCTAAGTGATCTGCAAGAAGATGCACTTGGCTATGAGCTAAATTGATTCCATTCATTTGTCGAAAAATATCCCCATGGGCGATAAAATTTCTTTCCTCCCTCATCGCTTCCCACATTCTTGCTTCAGACTCAGGAACCACAGCTTCTCTTGCAACCCAACCTTTGAGAGCGCCAACACCTACACTTAAGGAATATACAGAGGCTAGGTACGAGGTGGGATTTTCTTTAATTGCTTTAGGCAAGTCAACCTCATGAGCTATTTTATAAAAACGTTTCATGGCTTCTTTACTAAATTCAATAAAGTCAGGATCAGTGGCTGATGGATATTTTAGCTTCTTTAGCTGCTTCATTTTCTTTAGTTTTTTAAGCTGTTCCAAACCCATTTCTGTTAAGTTGGCATATCCATATTCATCTACAGTGGCGTGTGTTGCGTGAAGTTGGCTTATGTCTTTCTCCAATGCTTGCATTTTCGGATCAGACTCTAATCTTTTATAAAAGGCAAACTTCGTCGGTAATGTGAGTGCTTCTTGAACCATACGCTCGTTAAAACCAGGACCATGAGCGAGCTCATGCAGGTGGGTTGTGGTTCGCTGAAACATAGCCTTATAAAGCTCTTTCCGGGCAGGTTGGTCCAGATCCTTGGCGTTATCCAAGGGTAAATTGCTGCACACATTTTGGGTGATGAGCATCTCTGCTCGGAAACGGTTAAAGACAGCAGACAGAGCTTGAAATCGAACTTAGCTACTACCGACGCGTGCACAAATAAATTGCTATGGTATGGTGTCAGATGGGCTTGATCCATGGTTAAGAGACCAAGACAAAAGCATGCAATATGGGGCGTATCAAAATGCTCCTGGGCCACCCTTATTAACAGATCCGTTTCTACCTCCTGAAGATGCATGGCCCCACTGATAAGACGACGCCACAGATAGTCTTTTACTCCTTTATATCCATCTAGAAACTTCTGAGATTGCCTTGAATCCGCCTGGGTAGGAATGAGCATCTCTAATGCTTGGATCTTCGCATCCAATTTTTTCAGCAAGAGATACGTGACTTGGATTTGTCCACTTATCCCCCTTCCCCACAATAGAGCATCTTCTTTAAATAATGGCGTTTGGCGAAAGATTTTTTTAATGGGCTTTTCCAGAGAAGGACTTTGTGGCGTTCGGGCGCTAACACCATATACAGGCGCGCCGTCCAATTCATTTTGTAACCACAATTCAAAAACTACCCTAGGGTCATCTCCCCAAATCATCTGCTTAGCTTCGAAGATTCTTTTTTGTAAAGTTTCCAGTTCTAATTGCCACTTTTTAAAATTAATTGAGGGGTCACGTCCCCCCACAAGATTTTCAAAATAAATACTAAATCCATGTTCATCTTGGTGTTCCAGCGCATCTCTCAAATGGACCAACTTAACCCAAGGGATGGTGGGCATTTTTTGACGCACAAAACTGGAGAGATTTTTATTTGTTGCCAGTTCACCAATCTGGATCATGCCAGCCAGAAAAGCCTCTCTTTGCTCAACCTGGGTAAACTCAGGAATAGCCATGACAATACTCACTTCATCTCCAATCCGGCCAAGAGTGAGATAATCATGAGCCATAGCAGAAAGAACCCTGAGCCCCTTCAGTTGAGAACTTGGTACTATAGCCCTTATTTCTTTCTGGGCTGCAGCTTTAGGCCCACCTGCTAATGACGTAGCAAGATCAACAAACTTCTTGAGCTCTTGCACCTTAACTTCATGGATAGGATCCGCCAAAGGGTGTCCTGCATACACAAGTTCTAAATCGTGCACCAAGCCAAAAACAGTTCTCAGAATAGGTAATTCTTCCTCAATAATTTTCCCAATTATTTTGCTATAGGATGACCCTTCAGCCACGTCAAAAAGATTTGTACGGTAATGAAACACTTGGGCAAGTCGATCAAAAGTAAATAAACTAAAGGGAAGCTGTACAGAGTCTACCCATTGTTCAACAAAAATATCATAACGCTTTTTGAAGTCAGGGTGCTGCAGATTGACAACATCACATACATCAATAAGGAGCTCAGCAGTATGAGAGCTTGAAGCTAGAGTTTGGGCACCGTATTTTGTTGTTCCCGCCTCAATAAAATCAAGAATCCCAAGAGCCACATGAAAAGGCACACCTGGACGCTTCAACTCAGTCCGGGTATCACGCAAAACACCGTGTCCGTTCTCCACAAACCCATCAACTTCCTCACTCCAAACACAACTTCCTTCTGAGTGCAACACGCTAAAAAACAAAAAAACATACCCAATAAGTTTTACCCGTTTAAAAATTCTCATACTTGTTATCTTTCTTAATCCTATGGACTCAGTCTATCGGCTATAGAGTCAAGATAGGCCCTTTTACCCCTAACGCCCTATACCCTTGTTTTGTTGAGAGACTACCTTATCTACATTTCTAAACCAGATAAACGGTTATTTTGCTTCCCAAATAGCAGTCACTCTTCGTTTCCCATCACTTTGCTTATCAACTTGAATCACTTTGTCTAAAACGCTCCGTAAATAGGGTCCACTTTGGAAGGTATCATGACCACTCAGAATTAAATTTGTTGGAACGTATGATCTAACGCTGCTTGGGGAGAATTGGCATGAATAGTGTGGACATAAAGCCTTTGTGACCTGTATTCAGTAATCTTAAAATAGGAAAACAATTATCCACCGAAATCTCGCCCGTAATGAGAATATCGGGACGCATACGCACCACATGATCAATCAAGGATTGATAACTCAGGTGGCGTGAAGAAGCATAGCGGGGAACACGATAGGAGACCCAATGGGGGTGAGGTAAGTCTAACTCAGGCGTATCTTCAATGGTTATTATCCGTTTGTCTAAGGGAATCTCTTTTACCAATATATTCAGTAAGCTTGTCTTACCTGAGGACGTCCCTCCAGAAATAAGCATAGAAGACCCCTTTTTGAGGGCTTTCTTTAAAGACAGAATTGATGATTGCTCAAGCCCAAAATCTTCCATGGTACGGCTTTGAACACGTCTCAGCCGAACCGATACACTAATGCCATTTTGGACTCGGTCTCCCCACATGGCTTCAAATCGGTGCCATCCTCCTCGCCTTGCATCGGGGAGAATAGCAGCGAGTAACCCTTGACCTTCAGGCTTAAACTCAAGGCCTTGTTCATTGGCCAACGTGTGGATTAAGCCCTCCCAATAGGACAGTGTTAACCGAGTATCTAAATGATGAAGGAACTCCCCCTTATGAGTTTCTAACACAAACTCACCTGGTTTTACCGCCATAATTTCCACAAGAGTTAGATCGTCCAAAAAACCTTCCCACGGCCTCAGAAGACTCCCTAAAAGAGGGCTTATTGGAGCAATCATAATCGACAGATTTCGGTGCGTACTTGATGGGGGCCAGAGACATGAGTCCAGGCACCCGATTGGATCTGACCACCTGGATATTTCCTGTTGAGTCGTTTCTCTACCGACTGGGTGTGCACAAGCTTGATAAACATATTGGGAAATTTATGAGGGACATGCTGGGCAAAAAGGCTGGCACAGGTGAGCGTCCCTTCAGTACTCCCGTGGGGATCAAGAGGTGTTTGTACGGGAATAGGGATATTCCGTCCCATATCCCACAACCCCCAGGATGAAAAAGACCGCGTACGGGTTTCTTCTTGTTTAATGCATAAATTACGACTTTTCTTAATCGTCCTCTCTGGACCCATTTCTTCATAAAAACTACCATCTCCTCTTATATAACGCTGAATTGTGCTCAAGGGCGTTAATTTAAAACACCCTTCAAAAGTCTCTTCTTCCGTCATGGGCTTTTTGAAAGTGCTTTCCAAAACATAAGCCACTGCGGCTCGAGGATTTTGGGATTGAATGGTCCGGATAATAATCTCGTCTCCTCGTTGAGGACTCAAGACCGTTTGAAGTTTTGGATAAGAGTTCTTTTCCTCATCCTTATGAAGATAATCCACGATGCGCTTTGAATGAGGGTAGATCTGTGTTGATACCTGACAAGGCGTCATATAAATTCTTTGACCGTCCTTTTCATAGTACTTTCGGGTATAAGAACACGAAGAGTGCGTTTCAAAATTATGCTCAAATAAGCCTTCGCATCCTTCTTCGCTTTCCATAAGCCTTTCACCCACCCTACATTCCGAAATCCACACAGGTCCTTCAGGCGTTTCTAAATACAGTCGTTCTTGCACAAAACTTTCTCCCGTGATCGGGTCTTGAAATAATGAACAAGTTTGGGTAGTTTTTTCATGGGGATAAGCCAAACTATCTTCCAATTGGGGAGATAAGTAATGGAGCACCCCATCTTGTTCCAGAGTGAAACGGTGTTGTTTATAAGAAAATCCCAGTTCAAAATCGTGACGCCACCCTTTGAATTCTTTTTGAATGTCCAACAAAGGTGCATCGGGTTTAGGTCGGCAAGGCTCTACCACTATGCGGGTGCCTTGGGGGTTACGGTAAACCAAAGATGTCTGAATCTGCGCTTTCATCCCATCAAAATCAGGTAGAAAACCACATCCTTCTGGCTCTTCTCTCATTATAAAAGACTGCTCTTCATCCTTTTGACACACTTGATCCAAGGCCATTATTTGTCCAGTTCCATCTACCCAAAATCGAGTGTACTGTCGAAAGGCTTTTCCGTCCTCTCGGTCTATTAGATCGGGGCACTCTCGGTACTCATATTTTATAGGGTAATTCTCCTCAGAAATCTCGCAAGGCCCTTCTTCTATCTCTTGTCCGTTTTCAAAGGTAATTTTCCTTTTTTGGATGCTCACCCATCCGCGAACAAAATCGATCTTTGGAACGCACCCTCTTATCTCCCACCCAGAATGAATAACTGGGATACCATCACCTTCGTGGGTAACTGACCCTTCTGACACAGAGGTTATTGGTGCTGTCGGTGGAGAAATTGATGTTGTCACAAATCGATATTCTGGCTCTTTTGTTTTTTCTTGCTCAAGGGGATTCAGTGCATACAAACCCAAAGCACCACCGTCTCTCATGGCTTGCGATTTTGAATCTGAGGGCTTCTTGAAATCGTCTTTTTTTGATCCAGATTTTTCTGGGGAAATTGAAGAGGAAGAATTTTGGTCTTTTTCAGCGCCTATGGTTTTCTGGCCCTCTTGATTAAGGCTTTTTGGCAACATTTCGTCGGTTTTAATAAACTGACGAACTTGGTGAATAAATTCTTTTTCATCTCCTTTTAGCGCCAAAGCAGTGGATTTTTCCAAAAATGATCCCTTATAGGGAATCACAGAAGCAATACGACTTTTAATGGTCTCTTTTTTCAATTTATTATTTACTTCTTTTCCTATCTGGGTCCAAATAACTTGGATCACCTCCAAAGATCCTTTTTTAAATTTTTTATACCGGCCAAAAACCCGTACGGGAGATGTCCCATCTAAAGTTGCATCCCCTGGCAAACGGAATTGGCCTAATATTTCTCCTTGTCCAGGCAACAAATAGGTGCCCACCATGGTTTCAATAAGGGGATGAGTCAAGAGATGTTCTGGCACAATAGCCATCACCTTTTGTGCTGGAAATTCCAACATACAGCTTAAGATGAAGACCATCTTCATGCCCTTTTGCGCCCAGCGAAATCTCATAAATATTTCCTTATCTATAAACTCAATTTATCGAGAAAAAAGTCCTTTTAGATCATTCGTCAGTGAGCTTGGTCCACCCCACGCATCCAGATATCGTTCATAGGAATGATGAGCAATCGAGAACCACTCGCCACATCCATCACTGGTGCTATGTTGATGGTCTCTTTAAGGGTTTGCGCTGTCATTTGGGCTGTTTGTAGACCAAGCATTCCTGTGCTTTGCTGAACCACGCTGGGCAAATTATTGCGCGTGCCAGCAGCGGCTAAGGAAGAGAGGCCTGCCAAAACAAACGCAGCTCCATATTTATCCCATAACCGATGATTCAACGATCCCGGAATGCCCTTTCGACCCATATGATCTGCCACATAAGAATCTGTTAGCACCACGTTAACGCCGTCAGGGCGTAATATTCTGGTACACGTAGCGATCAGCCGAGAATGTCCTTCACCGGACAAACTTTCATAGGCGCAAATAAGTCGTGATCCTTTGGGAAGAATAATTTTGCGGCCCCGGTTCGCAAAAACATGCTCATCCACTATGCCAATAAATCGCCCTCCCATCTGACTATTGATGCTGTTTTCGAGAACAATAGGAATATATCTATCCGCCGTCAAAACCCGATCACTCCTTACAGGAAAAGTCGACACATCTTCACCGATGGATGGCAAGTGAGTTTTATAGTCAGGATCCACGGGAAATGACGTCTTCTTTTCAGGTTTTTTTGTAAGAGATACAGTTTTCCGCCCTTGAAGTGCTTGTTCCCGTTTCCTTTGAGCCATTTCCACTTCATAAGGCATAAATACCTCTTCTGACTTTGAAAAAGCTACTTCCGGTTGATCTTGAGCAGGTTCAAGTTGCCACTCTTGGCTCTCTTCTTGTATTTGTTCCACCACTTTGTCCTTGGGGGGATCTGGCATCTCATGAAGTCTTTGGGAGATAAAAGGAGAGGCCAAGAGAGATTGAGTCCCTGTCTGGGTCCCAACAGCCTTCTTGTGTTGAGGCTCTTCCCAGCACCCCACTAATCCACTTACCAAAAGTAAACCAACCACCTTGCCTGCACAGGTATGTTTTGGGATTGATCTTGTATCCGTTTTTCGAGATGAAGCCATTTAAGACGCCTCCATGGGCTCAATACATACCACTTTCTTTCCGCTTTTAAGGCTGAGGGGTCCAAACCCTTGAACCACAATCTTTGTGCCCACCACTCTTGTATTGACCGGGGTATCCACGCCATCTACCTTCTTGTAAACAGCGGGAAGAGTTACAGAATCCCATTTTTTTCCGTAATCGAGCCATATCCATAAGCCATCCGAATAGACATGAAGAGGCGCTATGCTCATGGATGCTTGGTCTTTAGCTGACATTTCAAAGGCAAAGGAAATCTCATCAAGATTTGGGTGCAAGGTCTCCAAATAGTCAGACTCACTGGATTTTTTTTCTGCCTTCGAAAAAGATACCTTGTGTTTACTTGGGTAGGAACCTTCCTTTTTCTTGACTAAAGATAGGGGTTCACTAGCCTTAACGTGGACCACCACATCAGGAATATGAATGCTTAAAATAGGCTCAGACCGAATGTAAAATCCATATACATATCCGCTGGCTCCGATAAGCGTCATGGTGGTATCGCATTCCTCCTTGCGGGCCAGGATACTGACTATGTGAGATGCTTTTTTCTCTGCTAAGAACAGATGATCATCTCCCATAAGAATATCTTGAATTTCTTCCCACTCAGGCAAAATTACTGTGGAAATCATAAAAGGTCGGGCCTTAATTTTGATTAGCCTCTCCGGTTTAAATTCCACCACATATACCCCGTCGTTGGGGGCCGCTTTATCCCAAGCTCCTTGAACTTGCCCTAAAGGAATGCTCTCGGGCCTTTCCAACTTTTCACTCACATCTTGCCCTAAAAGAGTTGTGTTCTCAAATAACTCCACAGGAAGGTCAGGTAGATCTTCCGTTTGAGCTCTTACCTCCCCATCACACAACAGAAAAAGAAGGCCTAAGCCCAACAGATGATACCTTCTAGAGAGGATCATTCTGCTCTCCTTGAGGCGATTTTTCACCCACCCCATAGGTCGTCACGTAAAATCCACAAGGATTATGGTAACGCTCTTCAAATTTCACCCTGTGGGTTTCAAATTTGATGGTCAGCGTAGATACCCAGCTTTGGACTTTGGTCTTGACGCCATTCTCGTAGTCAACACTGTCCCAGTCAACTTGAACGATATAGGGTAGCTTTGATAAGGTAGCCACCGACCGAATTGAAACATGCCGGGTAAGCCCCCGGTTTTTTCTTTTCGAAAATAGCCCCTCGCCCTCCCGAGACATGAGTTGCTTAAAGGCTTGAAAGACTTCTGGAGCACTGAAATTAAATATTTTTTGCCATCTCATTTCTTCTGTTTGAAGGTCTATATCTTCTCTCAGTTTCACATACTCTCTCGATAAGGATTCAACCATGAGAGCAAAGCCCTCAGTATGAGTGGCAATAGGCTCGATCTGCACGATTTGTTCTGTTTGAGGAGAAAAAGTAACCAACAAAGGCTCTACCTTTTTAAGAGGGAATAGATCAAAAAATAACATACAAAAACAAAAATTTATTATAAATGATCCAAGTAAACATACCCCAAGGAGCCTACATATCCAGTATAGTGTTCGATAAGCATGTCCAGTTTCCAAGGGACGCCCTTTGGCCAGAGAGGGCAATATAGCATCCTCTCTCTTATGTCTATGTAACCTAAAAACAGTTACAATTAAATTCATAAAATATTTTCTTTGCTCTTTTATCGATCCAACTAAATTTTTCATGAAAGCCAAATACCATTTCTGTAGAATACATCACCACAGGGACATACTGACTCTTTCAACTCATCTATACCTGACCCTACCCCCACCACCTCTTCTTCTTGACTTGAGCATCCCACCATACTCACCAGCAAAATACCTATCCCTATGGGGAAAACCTGTCGCCATGTTTTTTTGTAGGTAAAACGGATATTCCTAGATGTTTCTCTCGTATTAAGCCCATCCATAGCGTTTAGCCCCTCCTTTGTTTCCTAAAAATGTTCCCGCCACATACATGGCGTAATATCGAGCCCTCAAATGGAAATACCCAGATATAAATCCCAAAATCCAAATGGCCCAGTAAGCTTTAGAGAAAATAAATCCACTTATATTCCCCGCAGCCTGTTCCCCTCCAACCGGGATGAGGGGGGCAAATTTTTCGAACACTGCCAAGGTAAACCCCATGGCAAGACAAGAAAAAAGAAGGGTAAAAGTACCTGTAACGCCAATCCGAAGAGTATTGATGGCCATACCTCGGGTGCTTTCAAAGCAAAGAGCGATAAAAATCAGCGGGCTGATAGCTGTCACTATGAGAATTGAGAAAACAAAATCTATCAAAACAGCCAAAAAAATACATAAAGTGGCCATATAGGGAATAATAAAAATAATTCCCGCTATAAACGGTTTCCAGGAGGTCCATCCAGCTTCTTCCAAGAGAAGGCCCCACAATTGAAATACTGTTTTGTGCCATGCCCCGTCTACGCAGGAAAGAACGCCTTCAAAAGTTGCTGTTTGGATCGACGCTCCGCTCCGCATGATAATAACTTGTGCAATACCTGAAACGCTTTTCAAAAAAGGTTCATGCATAAAATCCCAGTAGAAAGTAGATCCTTTTAACAAAATACCCATAAGACAAAACAACCCGAGATTCTTTAAAACCAAAGATCGATCAAAATCTGCTTTTAAGATTAGATGAAACAGAATTTGCCAGGCCACCCAAGCCCCAAGGCTCGCTTTAAAAAGTATCCACACCGGATCCAGGAGGTGCATATACACATCTTTTCCATACACCACGCTAAACTCATAGAAGGCACCATACATCTCACATACATAGCACCGAGGATCTGGCTGAATCAGGCTCACGATAGTTGCCCCCAAGGAAAGTCGGCCCCCTGCCCAGGCGATGTCCTGGGCTCGTCTCTAAGCAAGAGAGGGGAATGCCTTAAAGTATCACTAGCTGAAACACCCATAATGTGCGTCAGAGCCACCCTCATCTGTATGGTTTCATGAATGAGAAGCATGAGGAGATTATTGGTCAGCCCTACATCGCTCCTTAAATCTCGGCCCTGGGCGGATTGGCTCGCAATTTCTTCCAGTTTACCGTAATCTTGCTCTATGAGGGCTCCACTCCGAATTGAGAGCGTCAAAGCATTCAAGGTAAGATCCCTTAACAGAGCCTCTCTTTCTGCCATCAATAAATGATGACTGGTAGGCGTATCAGAGCCTATTGAATCCATTCGCATAAGTCGAGAAAGGTGTTCTCTAACACTCTGTGAGGTCTCTTGGGAAGACATGGAGCCCACTTTAGGAATCCATCTGGCAAAAGTCTTTTCCAAAGATTTCGCTCGGGTGACGTAGGCTGTGATCGTTCCATAATTCAAGGGAATCTGAGATCCCATAATAGTCTCCACGTCAGAAACACTTTGAATCACTTCTTTTTGGATCTCTTTAAGTCCCTTCATGGATGAAAGTAATTTTTCACAAAGCGTGTAGACAAGAGGGTCAAACACCTCTGAAGGGACTCCTTGACTTTTGAAAGGATACAACCACAGCATATTTAGTAAGCACACACTGCTGCATATTTTTGACCTTCTTAGTCTTTTCATGATATTTTTCCTTGAGAACAGGCCTCTAAATAGGGCCCAACCCAATTGTGATCACCATGGTCTTTCACCATCTTCTGCATTAGTTTCTGAAACGAAAGACCAGATTTATAGAGGTAGAGAAAATCACCCAAGGCCAATAGATTAGCATCCACCACCACTGACGATTCTGGCCTTTTGATAAGCACGCCTCGTGATAAGGAGCTAAAGCGCTTTTGAGTACTTTTTATAAAATTCCAATCATATTCCGTTAAATTAAACATTTCATAATCCTGTTGACGAGCTTTGGGATTAGGGAACAGAAATACTGTAGGGCACTGATTCAACAAGGTATCGCGTATCCCGCTTTGGGCTATGGACTGAGCATCTTGAAAACATAAATTCACAGAGCCCCTCAGCTTCCGATGCTCGCGCAAGAGCACTTGAACGTGGGCACAAAAATGGGAGTCTTGCAAAAGAGGAGCCGCTTCATCAATGAATATCATATGAGGGAAATTATGCTGCCGCACTTGGGACCTAATTCTATTCAAAATATAGTCCACCATAGGTTCCATCACGCCGCTATCCCCCGGTAAAGAGGTCATGTCAAAAGACACCAACTGGGAAGAATGTAAATCCAGATCATCTTTTACACCGTTAATAAGGCGACTGTTGGCCCCTTGGGCCCAAGTAGCCATATGGGATCTCAGAACAGAATTTGCAGGAAAGGCACTCTTGTAGAGTTTTGCTAAACTTCTGTCCTGAGGAGGGACTTCAAAAAGAAGATTGAGGAATCTTTCAATATCTTCCCCAGGATCATCTTGAGCCACACTTCCCAGCCGCCTTAAAAAGTGCCTTAGAAACATAATATTATCTGGGGTTGGATCGCACAAAAGAGGATTTAAGGAGAGATTGCCGTCAAACTTAATGTAAGTGCCCCCTACGGAACGTGTGAATACTTCAGTGCCGCAGAATCGATCAAAGATATACCCATGGAGCTCCTTATGTCTCAAAGCACCCCCAATAATATGTTGGAAGAAAGTTGTCTTCCCCCCATGACTCGGGGCCACTGTAAGCGTGTGAGCTAAGGATTCATCTTCAGGGCCAACGTGAACTTGGAGGGCATACTTTTGACGGTCCCAAGTCCAAAAATGCCGCAAGGCACCTTGACCCCAGTCTGACCTTTCTTCTCCGCAAGATGAAGGCTCAAAGTTGAACAAAAAAGATAAATTCCGTGCAAACACATTCCTAGGTCTTAAGGCCTTATCGTAGGTGGGAAACCGTGAAAACCAATACCATTCAATGGCAGCGCACTCTTGGATCATGCGCATACCATACTGTATGCACACTCTTCTCAATATCTCACCATAAGCGGTTAATGTTTCCTCATCCGTGGCTTTCAAAAACACAAGACCCTGATACTCATAAAAAGCATCCTTAGATCCATCTATTTCTCCGATGGCTTGCTCAAACTGAGCTGTTTTAAAGGCATTTTTGTAAAAAATGTTTTCTTGTCGGGATCGATACTTCAAAAGAGTTGTTGCTTGGTATTTTCCCATCCCTTGAAAAAAATGCATCAGTTCAAAATCCATAGGTAATTTATACAAATCTTGAAAAACCTCAGGAGAAATTTTATCTCCAAAACTCTTTAAAGAGTGCACACTCCAAATACGTTTCTCCTGGTCTTGGGTTATACGGATAAAACCTGACTTAAGATCAAATTGAATATCTGAAGCTGAGATCTTTTCACTGACCTCTCTCCCAAAAGCCGGTAAGGCGTCTGGTCGTATATTGACCATTTCTCCCAAGAAGCTCGACAGAGGGCTGGATCCAGAATCACTGGGATTACTTCTTTGGGTTAGAATAACCGGCTTAAAATAATCAAGATAGTCGAGCGTTGCCGCCACATTATCTTCCAGGATTTTTCTTGAAGCCCCTTGGAGAATCAAAGTGTGTTCTATATCTTGCCAGGACAAAAATTGGTCCTCCCAACGCCTATGAATCTCTTGCATCACTGGAGACAAAGAGGATCCATCCAAGGGTACCTCTTGGTGTTTTTTTCTTGTAAACAAACGGAAAGGGCTTCCCAATGAAGCCATGGCCTCAAAGTAGTTTTTCTTTTTTTGAAAAATACTTTCCTCATCGTCAGCTCCCGACGCGCCTTGGTTAGGGCCTTGTATTCTTATAAATTGGACGAATGTTCCGTCTTTGCAGTGAATGGTCTTCCCGTCTTCCAGAATGCTATCAAAGGGCAGATAGTCGGAGATATATGAAAGCTTAAACTGCCACTGCAAGAGTTTTTTTAAAAGAACTCCAAAGCCCAAACCACCTAGGGTGAGAAAAGTTATAGCGCTAAAAGTACTAGTAAAGGACACGGAAATCCTCACCCACGATAGAGCATTATATGGGGATGAAGGCGGGCCTTATGCTTGTTCTTAAAATACCTTTGAGCCCATAAAATGCGCAGACAATCCCCGTCTTTAAGCGTTATCCAAAAAGAAAATCCTGTACCCACTATCAATGCCAGGAAAGCGATAAGAAATCCTCCTTGGGCCACACAAGACATAATAATCCCCACGGAGAAGGACCCAAAAATAGTGCACCCGAATAATTGAGGGATCATCCCCAAAATTCGCGTAGGATGAGAAATCAAAGTAAGAATAGTGGCAGGCTCTAGGACACTCATGCTGCACCAATAATAAATTGCATGACAAATTCGAAAGAAGCCATCAACAATGCGGCCCCCACTAAGGAAATACCCCAACGATAGTTAATACGCCCAAAAATAGCTTGAAGTAGTAAGATAGCCCCTGAAAGGCCACAAGCCACCGTCCCGATTTTCAAAACTCCCTGAGTTGTAATATTTATTTTTTCCGCGATGGCCGCAAAGGGATCAGCCCCTGCTTCTCCACCAGACATCATGCACATTAATGTGCAAAAAATAATATATCTGACAAACAGTATCCTGTCTTTATGAAACATCCCCAGCTCCAATTCTATATTAAATAGTATTTATACGTATTTTTAATATTTAAAATATGTAGCGTGGCTCCTTTTTTAGGTCAATAGCAAAAATAATAAAAAATGTAATAATATTTCACTTTATACAAATAACATTGCATGAATGTGGGTGCCATGCCCCTCACAGTCAGTCTAGCGGATCCTTTTCCACCCACTATCTTGGCTATTGAACGAGCGGTAATTCCCCTTCTCTTAACCCCAGATTATAGGTTTTTGTCATTTTCTATGGAGAGATTCTGGCAGTCCCATGGACGCATTAGGTTCTCATACCTTTACCCACAAGAGCTTCGTGAGGTCACTCTTACTAGAGACTAGATGAGCGCAATGGCCTTCTATACGTAGCTATAGTTACTACTCAGCTTTTACTCTTCTGCTGACTCTTCAGGGACTTCTAGAGATGGCTTCTGCTCTTGACCTCCTTGCCAAAGAACTATTGTTCCCGAATGTCCAGGACTCTGACCAATTTTTGTGGGGCAATTCTGTTTAAAAGTCTTACAAACAAAACCATCTACAGCGGCATGACGCTGGTCCCTTAGAAATACTTCGTCATTGGACTCATGACCCCTTCCGGTTATTGGAAATGCCAACACACCAAGCATCAGGAAAAACCATCCTTTAGCCCGCTGAACTCTCAATTTTTTCCTGAACGTATCCTTCCTTATTGTCATTATGGCCCCCTTATTATAGTTAGTTGTTTTTTCTATTATAGACATTTAAAAGAAAAATAGCATCTCCTTATGCACGGCACCTATAAAGGCTGACCCTATCCTTTATTCTCAGGGAGCTTGCTACTCTGGATTACAATGGCTGACTTAGTGCCAAGATCTCAGAAGACGGAATACCCCATGCAGATGTGCGCCAAATTCGTCATGACTCTTGCAGACTTTCCCCCATTTGTTATAACAAAGACTGCCTAGCCCTTTTGAGTCTTTTTGGAAAATCACAATGACTTCTCCTATCCTTATTGATATTAAGTTCCCTCAAAGTACTGCGTTAGGCACTATCATCATGGGAGAGCATATATTTCCTTTTGTTCTCTCCCACAGAAAAAATAGCCGACGACTCTCTTTACGCGTGAATGTCTCCCACCAAAGACTTCACGTTACGGCACCGTGGCACACCTCTCAAAAGACTATTACAAAGTTCATCGCCTCCCAAGCGGAGTGGGTTTTGAAACATATGAGCTCGGCATTTTTGAACCCTTATTATATTAACGACGGTACTACCTTGAGTATTCTTGATGAGCCTCACCAGTTTGTATTTTGTGAAGATACTCGTTCCCATTTTTACATGAAAAATAAAGAGTTTATTATAAGCTCACCCCATAAAGAAAACTTCGGTGGCATTGCCCAACAAGCACTCAAAAACCATGCTTACAATTTCTTCTTGCCCATGAGCCAGAAATTCGCCCACCAAATTGGACAAGAAGCTCTGCAAGTAAAAATCAAAGATTATAAAAGTCGGTGGGGGACTTGCTCCAAAGATAAAGTTTTAACTTATTCTTGGCGGCTCCTTTTTGCCCCTCAGCACGTAGCCTCATATGTGTGTGCCCATGAAGTCGCCCACCTACAAGAAATGAATCATCAAAAGAGTTTTTGGCTTCTCGTGAAAGAACTAGATCCAGACTACAAAGCATCAAGAGGTTGGCTCAAAAAAAATGGACGCTCTCTTTTCAGCTATACGTTTCTACCTTCCTGAATTTGTAAATCCATGAGGCTTCTTACCTCTTTCTCTAAAACAATTTTGTAATGGGATAAGTTTTCCACAAAGATTTCGTCACCCCAAGGCGCAATCTCCTCACTCGCACCACCCATGCCTAATTTGGCGTAGCCAATACATCGTGCTTTGTGCTGTAAAAAAAGAGAAACTCCCGTCATCCCTTCAGGAATGTGCCGCTTAGGAAGCGTACTCCAAGGGACAATACGCCCAAAGGTAGGCTGATTCATTATGGACCAATGGGGATCTTTACCCAAATAGTCAATACTCCGCGTCAAGCTACATTTTTGGAAAAGGGTCTTTTGCAAAATAAAAAAAGTATCTTGTTCCGGCATAAAGAACCATAGCTCCCAAAATACCCAGGGAAAACTCCTTCCATGCTGTAAGATCCGATTAATGATTTCGCAACGCTCCACACACACGGGTTGCGTCTGTAAGGAAGATTCCCCCCATCTTCCGTAAAAGCTCGGCATAGCTAATGTTACTTTCTATATCTAAATACCATCTAAAATAAATAATAATATTACAAATAATATTCATAAATACAATATAACTTATATAAAGTCCAGGAAAACCTCTCAGAGAGTTTTCTTTTGAAAATCTACCTCTGCTCCTGCCTTAAGGCTTCCACCTAATTATTTCTTTTCAGCTTGCTAGTCTTGCATCTTTCCTACGTATCCAAGTAATACTCGCAACATAATCTACCTGATCAACGGAAATAGTCTGTAGCATCTCGTTATGTAAAGAATAGAGCTTCAGCTCCAACCGTGTAACGCCCACCACGCCAAAGTAAGTATCTCCCTCGGTGGTCTGAACAATGCACAATACCCCATCCAGTTTGTCAAAGTTACGAGACCCATTTTTGATGCCGCCCACATAGTCTCCAGGCAATAAGCAAGGACTAAGCAAGTCATTCAAAACCACTTTCACCACCGAATGATGCCGAGACTGGATAAAGTAGTTCACATCTTTAATGGCTAATATGTCATCAGAGGTTTCCGGGGGAATAGTAGGATGCAGAGCCGACTCTCCATACATAAGCCACTCTAGTCTCCCCGAACTCAATGCCCCTTCTAAAAATAAAATTATTTTCTTGGCACCTTTCAGACTCAAAGGAGATCTCCCCTTCTCCCAAGCATAAAGTGTTGATTCTGGGATACCTAATTTCTGGGAAAACTCTCGCATACAGTACCCATGACGGATTCGACAAATCTTCAAACGTTCTCCTCGTTGACGAGCCGAGTGCTCCGATGCCACAAAATTTTCCACTACTTTCAAATTCATTCTTTTTCCTATGCCAAAACCTAGACTTAATGAAGTTTAAGCTATACCTACTTAAATAGCAAAAATATCCCTACCATGCACCGGCCCGGTGCAAAAAAAAGAAAAAAAAAATCTGAAGCTCTCTTTTTTCTGCGGTCTCTAAAAAATGAATCTGCACTTAGGAAGGATCCCCGCTAGGATCACTGTATCCTTATAATAAATAACAAATTTTAATAACTTAAATTGTGTTTTTTATTACACACATTGAGTTATTCATTTGGAACGAAAGAATTTTATATATACATTCCGAAATAGTAACTATATTCTAATCTCTTGGTTTTGTTTTCAGTTTTTTACATCCCATTATTATATCCAAGCCCCATTTTCCCAATCGTCAGTTCTCTTTTTTGCGGCCCTCTCGTTTACGCACATTTGGGTCCAGATATCGTTTGCGCAGTCGGATGTTCTTTGGCGTCACTTCTACTAGTTCATCATCTTGAATGTAAGAAATAACCTCCTCTAGGCTCATCTGCTTATGAGGCGTAAGGCGGACAGCTTCCTCTTTTCCCGTGGCCCTAAAGTTTGTTAGCTGTTTTGACTTGACAGGATTCACCTCCATGTCATTGCCCCGGGCATTCTCCCCTATAATCATACCCTGATATACTTTTGTATTGGCCCCTATAAACAATATCCCTCGATCCTCCAGATGAAACAAACCATATGGAACTGTCTCGCCGCTCTCTGTGGAAATTAATACCCCACGCTCTCTTCCAGCTACTCCACCCTTATAAGCACTGTAGCTATGGAAAATACGACTTAAAACGCCGGTTCCACGGGTATCGTTTCGAAATTCGCTCTGGAATCCTATCATCGCCCGAGATGGAACTAAGAATATCAAACGAATTTTACCCCCACCTGAAGGACGCATATCTAACATCTCACCCCGACGTAATGACAACTTCTCAACCACACAGCCGCTAAATTCCTCATCTACGTCACATACTATTTCCTCTATGGGCTCCAATACTTCACCTGAGGGCTCTCTTTTCAAAACCACACGAGGCCGCGACACTGACAACTCGAAGCCTTCACGACGCATGGTCTCGATGAGCACGCCTAATTGAAGTTCCCCACGGCCGCCCACTTCAAAAGCATCCTTATCACCCGTCTCCGTAACCGCAATAGCGACGTTACTTTCTGCCTCTTTAAAAAGACGATCTCTGATCATTCGAGAAGTAACTTTAGTACCTTCTCTTCCTGCGAAAGGCGAATCGTTAACCCCTATGGTTACCGCCATAGTAGGGGGATCTATAGGCGTGGAAAGTATGGGGTCAGAAAGTTCCATGCTACCCAAAGTATCTGAAACTGATGCATCCACCAACCCAGCAACCGCCACTATGTCTCCTGCCACCGATTCTTCAATAGCCACCCGCTCAATGCCACGGAAAGAAAAGAGCTTTGTTAAACGCCCTTGTTCTTTGAGATTACCCTCTCTATCCAGTACTTTTACTGGCATATTGATAGTGGCTTTCCCATTATAAATCTTTCCGATCAAAACTCGACCCAAATATAAATCAGCATCCAATAAGGTAGCAAGCATAGCAAAAGGCGCATCGGGATCAACTGAGGGCGCGGGCACATGATGTTCAACCAAATCAAAGAAAGGCAATAGATTCTCTCGCTTCTCGTCTTCCAAGGATCGAACAGCCCACCCATTACGACCCGAAGCATACAACAGAGGAAAGTCTAACTGCTCGTCAGTAGCACCTAAAGCTACGAATAAATCAAAAATTTCTTCGTGCACTTCTTCCACGCGGGCATCAGACCGATCTACCTTGTTAATAATAACTATGGGTCTTAACCCCAAACTCAGAGCTTTTGTTAATACAAATTTAGTTTGCGGGAGAGGCCCCTCAGAAGCATCTACAAGCAACGCAACCCCATCTACCATTGAAAGCACTCGTTCGACTTCTCCGCCAAAATCTGCGTGTCCTGGGGTATCCACAATATTGTATTTGATGTTGTTGTAAATCACACTGGTACATTTCGCGAGAATCGTGATTCCTCTTTCTTTTTCAAGATCACTAGAATCCATGACACGGTCACTTACGGTCTCATTCATACGGTAAGTTCCGCTTTGCTTTAACAACTCATCAATAAGGGTAGTTTTGCCATGATCCACGTGGGCAATTATGGCAATATTTCTAATCTGCATCTAAATCCTACTTACCTTTCCACAACTCTCACTTTAAGTGTTGACCTCTAATACGGTCCGAGTAACCTTATCGTCCCTTCAGTCGTCTTAATGCTTAAGGGTATACATGAAAAGGCCCATTTTCCCAAGGATTTTATATTTCTTTGAATAACCAATCCTATTTTTCTCTTTAATTTTATAAAATTAAGAATACTGCCCTGGATTGGAACCAATAGATCTATCCTCCTTAACTAGCGGGACAAACTTGCTCTTGGTAGAACCTCTTTGCCCACTTTTTTTGTTTTTCCCTTCATCACCCCACTTCGCTCATCTTGGCTGCCGTATCCAACATTCTATTGGAAAAACCCCACTCATTATCATACCAAGCCAACACGCGACACAAAGATCCCATCACTTTAGTTTGTGATAAATCTATAATGCTACTGGCCCGAGAATGATTAAAATCTACAGACACAAGGGGCAATTCATTAATTTCCAAAACACCCCTCAGCCGCCCTTCCTTAGCCGCCAGCTTCATTAACTCTTTGATTGCCTCTCCTTCGGGTGGCCTCTCCATCAAACATGTCAAATCCACTACGGACACATTAGGCACCGGAACTCTCAAAGCCATACCATCCAGTCGGCCTTTAAGATGAGGAAGAACAAGCCCTACTGAACGTGCCGCCCCCGTGGCTGAAGGAACAATAGATAAAGCAGCTGCCCGAGCCCGTTGTGGGTCTTTATGGAATCCATCCACCAATCGTTGATCTCCCGTATAGGCATGAATGGTGGTCATATGCCCTTGAACGATCCCATAGGCTTTGTCCAAGATATATGCCACAGGCACTAACGCATTAGTGGTGCAACTGGCATTGGATACAATGAAATCTTTGGGTGTTAAGGTATGGTCATTCACCCCAAAAACCACCGTGGCATCTGCATCTTGTGCCGGCGCTGATATTAAGACTTTTTTAGCCCCAGAGCCACAATGAAGATAAGCTTTTTCCCGGTGGGTAAAGAAACCAGAACATTCGAGCACTAAGTCCACCCCCAAGTCACCCCAAGGCAATTTTGAAGGATCTTTTTCATCCAAAACCTTTACCTCCGTGTCTTCGATTCTCAAGACATCTTGTTCTATTGTAACATCCCCTGGATAAGTACCGTGGATAGAATCATATTTAAATAAAAGAGCGCTCTCTTCCCACGACCCTACATCATTAATAGCCACGATTTCCATGCCTGGATAAGCCCCTTTATCTCGGCTTCGAGCTTCTAGGAACGCCCGCAACACCAATCTCCCGATGCGCCCAAAACCATTAATTCCGACTTTATATGTCATGGTGTATCCTCTTTTTGCTGTTAAACCATTGTCGTGCTCCCTCAAGGAAGGCTAACGCCTCATTGAGTTGGACCGTCGTCCAGAAGGCCACGTATTTTCCCTACAATAGCATCCGCAGTCAGCCCAAAATAGGCCATAACGTCCGCACCTGGACCGGAAGCACCAAACCCACTCACCCCAAAATGCTCACGCACAGGAGGCAAGTAAGCCGATAGACCTTCCCGCACCCCCGCTTCAATAGAAAAAAGAGGTATGCCTTTCGGAAAAAGGGTTTGCTTGTATGCCTCGGTTTGGTTTTTATATAACTCCAGACAAGGGGCAGATATGACCCGCACTCCCCTACCTCCCTCTTCCAAAATACGCCTCACCTCTAGGGCCAATGAAACTTCTGATCCTGTGGCCGCAATCACTAAGCCCAAGGGGTTAATTTCTTCTCTCATGATATACGCACCCCACCGGCTCATATTTTCCGCGCCAAAGTTTCGACACAAGGGAACCGCTTGTCGGCTAAGCGCTATGATGGAAGGAGCGTCAACAGTTTCCAAAGCACATTCCCAACATTCAGCGGTTTCTATTGAGTCAGCTGGTCTATATACATAAGTATTAGGAATAACCCGTAAGGACGCTAAGTGCTCTACAGGCTGGTGGGTAGGCCCATCTTTTCCCAAGGCAATAGAATCGTGGGTTAAGACATAGATAACGCGAACACCCATTAAAGCCGATAGGCGGATAGCTGGACGCATATAATCACTAAATACCAAAAAGGTACTTCCATAAGGAATGAATCCGCCATGGAGCGTCAACCCATTCATGATGGCGCCCAGGGCATGCTCTCGGACGCCGTAATGGATGAACCGACCATGAAAATCCCCAGGCCTAATGGATGTCATATAGGCGGGTTTGACGTTAGTAGATTCCGTCAAGTCAGCTGATCCCCCCACCAGGGCTGGAATCTCTTTTACCAAAACATCAAGAACTCTTCCGGAAGAAACTCGCGTCGCCATGGATGACTGGGAATTTTTTAAGATCTCCTGCTTAAAAAGTGTTAGCTCTTTTTTCCATTCACTTCCCCCTAGAGGCGCTCGCAAACGATTTAAAAAAGCAGCCTTTTTACCAGGAGAAAGCGTATTAACAGTATGCTCCCACGCCTTTTTGCCCTCATCTCCCCTTTGTCCATTTTTTCTCCACAACGCCACCAAGTCTTCCGGGACCTCAAAAGGATCATGGGGCCAATCTAGCGCCTCACGTGTTCTAGCAATCTCTTCGCGGCCCAAAGGGCTCCCATGAATTTTTTCAGAGCCTTGTTTAGTTGGTGCTCCCCACCCGATTATGGTTCTACATGCGATAAGAGATGGCTTTTGGGACTGTTCAGCTTTATCCAAGGCTTCTTTAATAGATTCCATATCATAGCCGTCAGTACAAAATACATCCCAATTTGCCGCACGAAATCGAGCCAGAGTATCCTCGGAGGTACTCAGCCCCGTATTTCCATCAATAGATATATGGTTATCGTCAAATAAAACCGTCAATTTAGAAAGCCCATAATGACCAGCAAAAGAAAGAGCTTCTTGGGTAACGCCTTCCATGAGACATCCATCGCCAGCCATGACAAAGGTCTTGTGATTCACCAATTCGCCCCCAAATTCTGCGCGCATCATTTCTTCTGCCAATGCCAAACCCACGCCGTTAGCAAATCCTTGGCCTAAAGGTCCTGTGGTGGCCTCCACCCCTGGGGTATGCCCATACTCGGGATGACCTGGAGTCATTGATCCTAATTGCCTAAACGACTTTAAATCATTTAGGCCTACACCTTTGTATCCATTGAGATACAACAGCGCATATAGCAACATAGAACCATGGCCAGCAGATAAAATAAATCGATCTCTGTTAAACCATTGAGGATCCGATGCGCTAAACTTTAACGAATGGGTAAAAAGACCCGTGGCCACATCAGCCATACCCATAGGAAAACCAAGATGACCAGATGCTGCCTGTTCCACAGCATCTATACTTAACAAACGCAAAGCATTTGCCATTTTTTTGAAAACAGACTCGTTAAAAGGTACCATATTTTTTTACTCCATCTTTCTTTCAGACAAACTGTCCCATGGCCCTATTGAGGCTCTAGCAATAAAAACCGCTTGGATTTCTTGTTTCCCACCGATTAAATAGTACAGATCATTGGTACATCCGTCCACACTCTTTCAGTATGAACTCTTGATCTCCCTTTTTGAATGGGCATTTCAATTATTTTTTTTACTTTAGATTAGGATTCTGGTCAAAATTTCGGTTTTATTAAAAAATTTGTCTTTGATCCTTTTGTAAAAACACCCCTAAATTTACTTGATATCATATCTCTTGAATTGGGATAAACAGTAACGAGTTTGTTTTTACTCTAATCATACGCGTTACCCGTCATAGAGAGAGTCCTACGCTGAATCATGATTCTGTTGGGTCTTTCGTGGGCCGTTCTTTATTCTAAGGCAAAAAAAAATGGTCTCATCACCACCACCCTTCGTATATCCCGCAACAACGGCTTGGATACAGGTGATTAAAACCCTCAAAACGACCAAACTCATTAAATATTTCATAGATTTTTCCTTCTAACCTTAGCCGAGGGATTTTTCTTCTGGTGACAAAAAATAAGTCACCTTCTTACGTTAAAGAGCGAAGAATCTCTTTAGTTTTTATGAAATTCCAATGAAGCCAATTCTCTATCCCCCGGGCTGAATGCTTGGTATAAGCAAAATTCCCCATTGCACCCGCGCTATGGTGATAAACTTCAAAACACACCCATATTTTTCGCATCTATCCTTTCGGTAACTTCAGTAAAGCTTGTCCCTATTTACTTAGAAAAAACCTAAGCTGTTATGATGTCACGGACAAATTCAGCTCATGCCTATGACGACTGCCAGACTGATTTGATGGCTTCTTGAAGTGTCCTTCATCGTTTTTTATCAAAATTATCAAGGCAATTCTGCCTTTACCAAAAACTATGGATATTCCCCCTACTTTTTATGCTTCCCACCACTAGGTTTTCAAAAAAAAACTTGGTATAGGTATAACTTCTGTCAGCTTTTAGGTGCTCAAGCGGCATCAACGAGAAACTCCCTCTGGCCTCCATTTTCATGAAGGAACTTTAACAATGCCAGCGTCATCTCTTACCGGACGATTCATTCGCCCTCTTAGCCTCTGTCTTATTCTCTCCGGTCTTCCTGGGTGTGCACCTCTTTTATTCTTTGGCGCCGGTGTTGGAACCATTGATATGGCTACTCAAGAACGCGGCCTAAAGGGGGCTGCTACCGATAGCCAAATTCGTGCGGAAATTAATGGCTACTGGTTTGATGACAACATTGATCTTTATAGAAACGTATTGCTAGCCGTTCAAGATGGGCGGGTCATGGTCATGGGATATGTGCCTACAGACAGTCAACGAGCAAAAGCCATAGAACTGGCATGGAAAGCCACAGGAGTTAAAGAAGTAATCAATGAAATTATTGTGGGCCCAGAACCTTCTACCTCTTCTGCTTTCGAAGATGTGTGGATCGCGACAAAAATTCGCACCATCATGCTCACCTCTCAAGACTTCCCTTCAAATAATTATAGCGTCACAACGGTAAATGGCGTGGTATATCTCCTCGGTATATCCACTAATATCCAAGAGCAAGAACAAGCCCTGGAAATTTGTAAATCCACACGGGGCGTGACCAAAGTGGTCAACCATCTTTTACTTAAAGCCCAAAGCCCGCATGAACTTTCCTCTCCTCAACCTACCACTCCCCAGGATTCGTCTTCAGAAGGGCCTTTTTCTCCAGGCTATGAAGAAACCTCTGACGCCTTGCACCTCACCAAAGAGGAAGCTCGTAGTTATTTGCCTAGCTCTTCTTCACCAAGCACTATAGGCTCTTCCCTTTCAGGAATTCACGAAGAATCTTTACCTCCTCCTTCGTTTTAGTCCCCTTCTTAAACCTAACGACCCGGGATGATTTTTTATGACTCTTAACGTGGGGTTTCAAGCTGATCCCTTATCCGGCTTGAAGAAAACCAGAGATACTTCCTTATTTCTAGCTCAAGAAGCCTATGCCCGCGGGCATAAAGTGTTTTTCTTTACCCCAGCCACCCTCCAGCTTTGTCTTACCTCTCCGGCTCACTCGCCTAAATTAACAGCTTCGGGCTACGAACTTTTTTTTAAACCCTCTGCTAATACCCCCGTCTCTATGTCCTATGAACTCGGGCCACTCCAGCTCCTAGACCTATCTTTCTTTAATGTTCTGTTCATCCGACAAGATCCCCCAGTAGATATGCATTATATTTCCACTACCTATCTCTTAGACTTTCTGCCAACACAGACATTGGTCATTAACAATCCTTCCTCTTTACGCAATGCGCCTGAAAAAATACTGCCTTTCTTTTTTCCTGATTTGATGCCCCCTACGCTCATTTCTGACAGTGAGAAAGAAATTCTTACTTTCATAAAAACCCATAAGACGATTGTCTGTAAATCCCTTTATAATGGAGCTGGACGGGATATATTCTTATTAAAAGAAAACGATCCCAATTGCGCGTCCTTATTAACCCACCTTTTAAATACATCCCAAACTCCTTTATTGTTTCAAAAGTATCTCGTCGAAATAAACCAAGGTGATACCAGAGTCCTATTGTTTGACGGAAAAATTCTTGGGGCCTATAAAAGGTTTTCTCAAGAAGGCTTCCGAAGCAATGAAGCCATTGGGGGAACTTTACAGCGTTATAAGCTTTCTGATTCCGATCTAATAATTGTTTCCCGTCTTATCCCCTTTCTCAAAGAAAGACAAATTTTGTTTGCGGGCGTTGATCTTATTGGGCCTTTCTTAACGGAAATTAATGTAACCTCACCCACTGGACTCGTTTCTCTCCAAAATCTTTATGGATCTCACCCCCAAGCCAAGATCTGGGACTCTATAGAACATGGGCTGTCTTCTTCATTGACCCCTTAGTTTCCTCTTTTTAAATGCAGTTGCCTATTTATTTACCCATTTTATAATGTCACATTCCATGCCCTTCGATGTTACGAGACCTCTGGTTCTTAAAAGTTATATTCCCTCGGCCCTAGGTATTAAAGTTGTTACCATCACCATGACCGCACCAGTTTTTCCCTGTGGTCTCCTCTTTAAAGGACTGTCCCGTCCTAAAATTCTTAAGCAATCCATCCAGGCACTATTTAAAAACCTCTCCTTGTCTCTCCCCACCATGGCGCTCACCATCACTATTTCCACAGAGGCTACGTTTCCCCTGTCACCTGGTTTCGCTCAACCTCTCACAGATAGAGACATGCCTTTTCTTCTGTTACCTGTTGCCATCGGATTTTTTATCACCCTGGATTTGCTTCCCAGATCAATTTCTCAAGAATACGCTCTATGTGGACTCCTAGATGAACAAGGATCTCTCCTTTTTACCCCAGGCATTTTACCCGTGGCCTTGCTGTGTTCCGAGAAAAATTTAGGGCTCATTTGTCCTGATGTAAATGGAACGGAAGCTCTGTGGGCCAACACGTCACCCCTGGCCATGGCAGATTTAAGAAGTTTTTGCGAGCATTTTCATGATGTACCTCTTCCCAACCCCTCTTTGGGATCCCTCGTAACACCATTTCCTCTGTCGCCAGCAAGCATCTCTCCTGGTATCTCGCCTGCCTCTCTAGACTTGTGTAAAATCGCTCTTCAGAAAGGAAAGCCTCTCCTTTTTCAAAACTTTTCTGTCTCTGCGAAGGAATTTTTACTTACCAGAGTCCTCGAAGCTCTTTCTCCACTCCTATCCGGCCACGCTTTGTTAAGTCTCAATTGCGCCCTCTCTTTAAAAGGACAACTCACCACCGGACATTTAATGGGTTTTGCCCAACCTATTTCTTGGCCAGAAAAATCCTATCTTCTATTTCCCGAATTAGGCATGCCTCCTTTTATTACCATTTTGACTAATCCTTTCGGATGGCGCGAAGAAGAAGTTGATTCTTTTGTGAGTCATCGGAGATTAATAAAACAAACTGGGTCTCTCGCACCCAGTTGGATTATCTTTAGTGATGGAGAAGCGTCTTCAAGAAAAGTACATAAAGGAAATATTATTCGCTTGTTCCAAGATGAAGGAGGGGAATTCATGGATTACTGAAGATATATTTAAGGTTCTTATGAATCTTCTTCATAAGGAAGTATATGATCTATAAATAAGTATTTTTTCTTTTTCCTAAGTACTTAGTATAGGCCTTCAGTTTCGATGCCCACATTGTCCCCTTCTAAATCTCTCCTCGACTTTCTTTTTTCCCATCAACGACCTTTAAGAGAAAATCCAGTGGTGAATCAATATTCACTGTGCCTTGTTGTACTTGATGGTAGAATGGGTGGCCCTTTTATTTTTCTAAAATGAAGAAAGCATCTACAAATCTAGAGCTACCATCCTTAGCAAGTTGTATACCTTTCATATCGGCATTTAATACATGAGTTAAATCTTGCATTGACAAATTTAAGCCAGTGAGCACTTGATCCCAAGTAGAACTAGAGAATTTAGTCCATATTGTTTTTACGTTTGAGGATAGGGTCTTAGCTTTATTTACCACTCTCCATGAGTTACCTGCCTTAACACCTGCAAACCCATCAATTGTTGCGTAAGCACATCTCCTATTCAAACGACCCAATAATTTTTTTACGTTTGGTAATGTTAAGTTAACAGCTAGATAACCTATCGTTGGTTGACGTCTTAGCTGGTCTGCTCTTTCTACTGCTTGTTCTGCACCATCGCCAGTGCTGGATTTCGTTCCAGCTGGAACTCCAGACAACTGCAATTGAATAGCTGATGGTTGTTTCACTTCTTGAGGTTTTTCAGATGGTTGAAGAGTAAGAATTTTGGGCAATGAAACGGGTACTAATTGAACATACCGAATAATTATAGGAAGTTCTGCCATGCCACATATTTGGGAGGCACGTTCAACGAATTTAGCAATGGGTTGGGTATAAAACTTATCTATAATACTGAGGAAATCGTCGTATGTCCTAATATGCTTCCTTAATAAATCTCCTGTTAATTTTGTACTTTTTACTTTTGATCCACTATCCCCTCCATATGTTACCCTTAAGATTTTCCTAGAAGTCATAGACGCGTAATCTTTAACAAATGAAAATAGATATTCCACAAGGTTATACCCATGCGCTTCTACTTCCCTTAAGGTAACAGCTACGGGTGAATAAAAACTGTGAAGCGTCGAAAACATACTAATTAAAAATTGATCTTTTCGTTTTTTAACAATGGCGCCAGGCTGATTATTTTCCACAAGCTGAACACTATCTGATCCCATATATTCACCTAGATAGTTATAAACATACGTGCTCCAATCCCTCGATTTCATGTGGGACTGAGAGGTGTTACGAACGTGTATAAGATCTTGATGGCTAAGCGCCTCAAATTTCCCTGCCTCACTTGAGAATAGTCCATTAAATTCTTTAGCATTTTTTGTTCCATCCTTTTTTTTACGGTTTTGCAAGAATCGACAAGGAAGTTCAGTTTCAATGGCGCCTTCGGAGAGAAATTTAAAATGCGGGCCAGCCTGAATTTTAGACCCCTTAAATCTGACTTTGACAACTTCGGTGATGAGAAGAGGGACTTCTTGAGGGCTCCTATACTGAGCGCGCTTAGCAGTGTTATCCAGAAAAGTTCCAGGAAAAGAAACTTCTAAAGTATCGTGGTCATCAAGAATAAGTAAAGCGGCATTGGGCTCAGGAAAATAGGGAGCTAGAGGAAATACTATAGAAAGAGCTTGTCTTGTCGCTAAATCAAAGGATACGGCTAGTGATGCAAAAGGATGTTGAATAGTGGAAATGGTATAACCCGTGGTTAGACCGTGAAGAGGAACTTGGCTACGAGATATAGCTTCTTCATAACAACTAAAGATACCTTTTTTACCTGTCCTAAAAGACAAAACATCTGCGTCCATGAAGGCAACATAAACTGGAGCAGTAGAGCTGCGAGCTCGAGATCTTCTCACAAGACCTTTAGTTGCTTCATCTCTTAACAAAGTCTCTCTCAATTCACGGTAGGGGACTATAGAATTAAGGTGCTCACCTTCGTTAACTTGCAAGAAAGCATGGGCAAGCTTTATATCCTTCTCTTTTAGGTTCTTATAATACTCCGCCACCTCATCAAAACCTACTTCGACGCAGCGAACTTGTCCCGACGTCGTTAATTCTCTCTTTATCCATTGAGGCTCCCATAGCGACATAATAACTCCTATGTTCTGATGGCTGAGGAAGATCATCTACCATATTAAAATTCTTGGTTTGATGCGCTTCTTAACCGATCTCATTCTGTTTAATAAATGCTGCCACTCTATTCTCAGGGAACGGATTGAGAAGAGAAGTGAGAATTCTCTGAAAACCCTTCCCCTCAACACCTTATCAAAGAGAAAGATCCTAAGACTGTAGATATACCACGTGCATGGTCATTTAGTGGAGGGACTTGTTCAGGAAGCCATATTTTCCCAGTCATGGATTTTTTCATTCTTGTCCCTCCTTTCATCTCACTTCTCAAGACCAGGTCTGGCTGGGTCTCTGTACACTGCTCAAAGGCTCTCTAAAGAACTAGAAGCACTGGGACCCTGACAATGAGTCAATGGAACAAATTAGGCTTAGAAAGCCTTTCTACTCTGGTGGGGGCGCTATTTTGAGGCTTTGCTTTAGGGAGAGCGTCTAGGAATTTATCTTGCTCTTCACCCAAATACAGTTCTTTTATAGGAGAACACGTCAGGAAAGGACTGCTAAGAAATCTTAAAATCATAAACTTACAGTCCCCTTTTTACACTCAGCCCACACTATTCAAGCTATCATCTGCCTTACTTAGCTATGACCTTGTCTATTTCTCTTTTACTCCTAGATATTGATTGGCGATAAGTCAAGCGATAACGCATAGCAAGTGTCACTGCCAAATGATGGCTGGGGCAGTTGTAAATTGAGTTGACCGATGAGGAGTGTGGACCTAGATTTGCCCTTAAAGGCTCTCATTTGATACAGATCTTTTAATATTCTCGAGTGCAAAAATTGGTTTGGTGAACTGCAGAAAAAAGCTACCTCAGGAAACTCTACGCTGTCACCCAAATGGAACCGAGATTTTTATCTGTGGCCGGTCACCCTCGCCCCTGCCCTTGAGTGCCAAAGCCTTCTCAAGGTCGGTTTGATCCTTTTATCTCCTTTGTCATGTTCTCGAATCCTAACCTTTATTTTTGCATTTCACTTGAAGCCCTGATTTTCCGGCCTTAAGGACACAACCCATGGTCACCGATGCTTCCGAAAACATGAAAGAACTTCCTAAACCCAAGACACTAACGCCCATGCTTGCCCAGTATTTAGCCCTTAAAGAAAGCCATCCTGAATGCTTGCTTTTTTTTCGTTTGGGGGATTTTTATGAACTGTTTTTTGAGGATGCAAAAATTGCATCGAAGGCCTTAGATATTACCCTCACCCGTCGCGGAAAAACCGGCCAAGATTCCATTCCCATGTGTGGTGTTCCCTTCCATGCGGCTGAAAATTACCTAGCACGTTTGATCCGGCAGGGGCATAAAGTAGCCATCTGTGAACAGATGGAAACCCCTCAAGAAGCTCAAAAGAATAAAACAAAAGGGGCAAAGCCTATTGTAAGACGGGAAGTGGTACGGATTGTCACTCCTGGCACATTGACTGAAGAAAATCTTCTTGATCCTCAGCAAAATAACTATCTGGGCGCTTTATTCTTTCAAAAAGATCATTTTGGAGCCGCTTGGGTGGATATCTCTACGGGCGACTTTTTACTAGAGTCTTTTCAAGAGAGTGAAATGGCTTCTTGCCTCTCCAGGATGAACCCTTCAGAAATTTTGATCTGTGAGTCTTTCTTTGAAAGAAATAAAGAAGCATTAACGCCATACAAAAAAAGAATCTCTTTTCTTCCCACTCATCGATTCGATTTTCACCATGGTTTTATCCGCCTGAAAGAAGTCTTCCAAGTGCACTCATTGGAAGGATTTGGCTCCTTTTCTACAGGAGAGATTGCCGCCGGAGGTGCTCTTTTGGACTATCTTTTGTTAACTCAAAAGGGAACTATTCCTCACTTCAAAACACCTAAATCTTTGCACGCCTCGTGTTTTCTAGAAATTGACGGCTCCACCCGTCGCACCCTAGAACTCACCCAAACGCTAACAGGAAATCGCGAAGGTAGTTTTTTTTGGGCCATCAATCGAACAGTGACCTCTCCAGGCGCTCGTCTTTTAGCTCAACGAGTTCATGGTCCTTTAAAAGATGTAAAGCGCATCAATCAAAGGTTAGATGCTGTAGAATGGATGGAATCTCACCCGGATATGTTTTCCAGTCTCCTCGTTTTATTAAAAGATACACCGGATATAGAAAGACTATTAGGACGAATTGCCTTAGCCCGAGGAGGCCCTAGGGATTTAGTGAGTCTGCTTAAAGGCATAGACCAAACAACCAAGGTTCACTCCCTATTGGAAAAAGCTGAGGGGTTACCTGTTGTTCTTGGGTCTATTTTCAAACGCCTCCATCCCCTTTCTTCTTTGAAAAAAAGCCTGGATTCTGCCCTTAATTTAGAAGGACCAGTCCCCTATTTAGCCCGAGATGGAGGATTTATTCGTTCCCATTTCGATGCAACCCTTGATAGCTTTCCGGGCCTTAAAACTCTCTGGATCAGAACACATTCGATCCTTAGAAATAAAAAATACAGACGGAATCTTCCATCAGTAATTTAAAAATTAAGCATAATGGCATTTTAGGATTTTACATTGAAATAACTCCTTCATATCAATCTAAAATACTGGATAATTTCATCCATCGACAAACCACCGGCTCTGCCTTGCGCTACACAACCAGTGAGTTAAATGAATACCAATCTCGCCTATTGAGCGCCTCTTCCCGATGCTCTTGAAGAGAATTAGCCCTCTATGACCAACTGTGTCAGGAAATTCTTGCAGAAAAAAATGCCCTGAGCGAAATAGCCGGCGCTTTAGCAGAGTTAGATGTAACCCTTTCAAACGCGTCTTTAGCTCAAGAAGGGGGCTTTACTCGACCCATTGTGGATAATTCTTTGAGCTTCGAGGTTAAAGAAGGAAGACATTGGTGTGTGCAAAAGTCACCAAATGGGGAGACCAAGAAAGACCTTTTTATTGCCAATGGCTGTCACTGTGATTCCGACAAACGTTAGGGGAGATATCGATTATAACAGGTCCCAACATGGGTGGTAAGTCGACTTTCATGCGTGCAATAGGTCTTTGTTCCGTATTGGCTCACATGGGCTGTTTTGTCCCTGCTACAAGTGCCAGCATACCGCTTTTGGACAGAATACTAACACGAGTTGGCACTGCAGATAGCATTGTTCGTGGAGCCTCTACTTTCATGATAGAAATGATTGAAACCGCCGCTATTTTAAATCAAGCCACCGAAAGATCTTTCGTTATTTTAGATGAAATAGGCCGAGGCACTTCTACCCAAGATGGGTATGCGATTGCCCGAAGTACTCTTGAATATATTCACTCCACAATACAATGTCGGGCTCTATTTGCCACCCACTACCATGAGCTGGTAGCCCTAAAAACCACATTGCCGCATCTTTATTTAGCCCATATGGCCATAAAAGAATGGCAAGAATCCATCGTTTTTCTTCACACCATTCTTTCGGGCCCTTCCGATAAGTCCTATGGGATCCACGTGGCTTCTTTGGCAGGATTACCTGCTTGGGTTCTCCAACGAGCCCAAGAACTTCTCCATACTTTGGAAAATGACTCTCCTCTTCTAAATCCGTTGACCGTTCCCCACTTGGGCCTTGAACTCTCAGCCCCCTGCCCCGCTCTTCCTTTGTTCGATAAGACATCTCCCCAAGGTCCCTCTTTGGTGGAACAAAAACTCTCCTCTCTCTCGCTTGATTCTCTCACTCCAAAAGATGCCCTTAATTGTCTTTATGATTTGAAAGCAATGATTCTAAAACAATCTCCCTAAAAGAGATCCGTCTACTTACTAAGATGCTCTTTCTATTTCTCAAAAATACTTGTATATTTTTGAATCCTTAACCTTATAGGCAACTGGCACATTATGGACATTGTTCTCTCGGGCATCCAGCCCACTGGTCACCTCCATCTGGGTAATTACTTAGGTGCGTTAAAAAATTGGGTCGGCTTTCAAAAAACCCATCAATGTTTCTTCTGCATTGTTGATCTGCATGCCCTTACGCTCCCCCAAAACCCTCTGGAGCTCCAACAAGATATTTTGACCACGGTTGCCACCTATATTGCTTCCGGTATTAACCCGGATCAATCAGCTATTTTTCCACAAAGTGCTGTACCAGGTCATGCCGAATTAGGGTGGATTTTATCCACCATGACTCCTCTAGGGTGGCTTAATAGGATGACCCAATTTAAAGAAAAGTCCGGGAAGACAAAGAAAAGCGGGGCTTGGTCTGTTTGCATATCCTGTGTTAATGGCCGCGGATATTTTACTGTATAAAGCCACCCACGTACCGGTAGGGCACGACCAAAAGCAACATTTAGAGTTGGCAAGAGACCTGGCTTTTCGGTTCAACCACCAAACAAAAACAGATTTTTTCCCCGCGCCTGATCCACTAATTTTGGGGCCCATGCCCCGGGTAATGAGCCTTCGCGATGGAACCGTTAAAATGAGTAAATCGGACCCATCCGTCTATAGCCGCATCGATCTCACTGATACGCCGGATGAAATCCGGCTCAAGATTCAAAAAGCGAAAACCGATGGCGGTCTCATGCCAGAAACCATTGAGGAAATGAACCAACGCCCTGAAGTATTGAATTTGTTGACCCTCTATTCTGCCGTTACAGACACGGATCTTTCCACGGCGGTATCTCTTTTTTCAAGCAAGACCTTTTCTCCCTTTAAAGAAGCTCTCACTGAAGCTTTAATCGAAACGCTCTCTCCTATTAGATCTACCATTTTTCGTCTTCTCGAAGATAGAAAACACCTAGAAGATATTCTTAAATATGGCACTGATCGGGCGCAAGAAGTAGCGCACCCCAATCTACTCATGGTCAAACGTTTATTAGGATTACCTGTTTTCGATTAAGGGCCTCTGGAAGACTTTTGGCTCTTTGTCTCCATTAGATGAAAATACCCCTAAGCTCAGGAAAGCTCTTTAAGGACTTTTGTAAGGCCCATCAAGGAATAAGTATCTTTCGATATGGTCCCTTTTTGGGATGTGGCTTCTACTATAAAGTCACGCCCCTTGAGCATAGCTCCAATCACCACTTCATCCTTATCTACAAAAGCCCACTCTCCATGAGAGTAGAACTTGAATTTTTCCTTACCTATGGTCACGGTTACCGGAGAATTTTCCTTCAAAGGATAGCCTACATAAACAGCCACCACCTTTCCTTGAGCTGTTTTTTGGATAGCCAATTGCGGCTTACTGCGTTGACTAAAGGTCCCTTCTTCTCGGACAGGATACGCACTCACAAATGGGGCCCCTTTGTTGAGAGCAATAACTTGCCATCCAGGGGCACCAGCATAGCATGAACTCACAAATAGTACGAAGGTACACACCACCATCAGGCTTTTGAAGGAAAATACTCTCTTTATCAAACTTACGCTGATCCTTACTTCATTTTTATAATTCACTGTCATCGACTAATATCCTATAGGTCTTACAATATACAAGGTCAATAATGGTAGTCTTTAACCCAAGATGTATGTACCTTTAACAAAAATTTCCCCTCATTAACAGAGGAAATAGTGACTTGCACCTATGGCCTTTTGTGCTATATGCCTTAATTACTAATCCAACATCCTTGAGGAAAAATATTATGATTGTTGTAGGTGTCGTTATCGTCGGAATTCTAGCTTGGTGGGCTTCATAGTTATGAAGCGTACTACCTTACTCCTAGGTGTCTTCATTGGTAGTAGTCTGCTCTCAAGTTGCAAACAAGATCAGAAGAAAGCGCCCCAGTTTCCTTTCTTTGGTTCGTTGAAGTCCAGAAAGGTCAATGCGCGGTGTGGGCCTGGATTTTCCTATCCCATAGAGTGGGTTTACACCACCCACCTTTTACCTGTACAGATTCTTGAAAGCTATGAGCATTGGTATAAAATTCAAGACGCATCGGGAGATCTATCTTGGATCAATAAAAATATGATTGGGAAACTCAAAAGCACCCTTTCTGTCTTACCTACCCCCCTTTACGAAGAATCCAGCTTGGATAGCTCGCAGCTCGCAAAGCTAGATACCCATGTCCTTCTAAGTCTGAGCTCTTGCACCAAAGACTGGTGCTTAGTTTCCATTGAAGGCCTTAAAGGCTTCATACCTAGATGCAATGTCTTTGCGTCCTAGGACGTGATTGTGGGGTTTGATGACTGAACAAGACGGGGAGCGGGCACTATTTCTTGTTGGAAGTGGTTTTCAAACTGTATAATTTGCCTATGGGTATTCATATACCGCCTCTGTCTTTCTTCTTCCGAATAAAACAAGATTTTTCTATCAAGAATTACGAGGAGCCCCAGTATGTCCTCTGGATAAAGAGGCATCATATCCCGAAGAGGCGCATCCATAAGGGGAAAATCCAGATAGTATGGAATATCCCAACGCACAGTGATCTCTTCCATTCCAACGCCTCTTAGAAAATCTTCCAAACGCTCCTTCACATTTCCACTGTTGCTTAGAGGAGTTAATTCACCCACCCTCTCATCAATTTTGTAGGCCAAAGAGAGTAAATTTTCTTGGCAAGTCGGTTGGTCCCAAAAATCTCTATCTTTTTGTGTGCTTAACAAAGCGCTTCGAAACTGGTCCCATCCATTCACAGATTTTGCTGTCAACATACGTATGTGGGCCTCAAGCCATACCAGCTCTTGTACGTAAGCTTTTTGGGAATAATCAGCTTTGTAGGCATCCATATATACGACATTTTCCATTTGAATCTCCCTCTGTTTGTTAAATCGTGTTCTTTAAAAACTTAATCTTTTTAAACTTACATGACATATTTTTAATCATATTTTCTAGTATCATTTCTTTCCTGTATGCCAGGGGTGGCCCATAAATTAAAGAAGATCATGGCAAATCTGCCTTGACAATCTTTCATTAATTAGCTAAACATATATCATAAAGATAATGCGATTAGGAACAAAAATGTATTGCAAATTTTAACTTTTGGACCGTAGCATTTTAACTTGCTGATAATTAACTATTTTATTTCGATCAATTACTTTTTTTGACATTACATCTTCATAATATGTTTTGGATATACACCTGATAATTAACCACCATAAGGATACTAATCATGAGCGCACTACAAACCTTCATTCGGAAAAAACTTAACGAAACCCACCTCAGTGTCAACGCTCTAGAGAGGAAAGCTGGCCTTAAGACCAATGCCGTTCATAATATACTATCTGGTGCCTCTAAAAATCCGAAAATAGAAACCCTACAAGCCATAGCTGCCGCCTTCGAATGCTCAGTCAAAGAGCTAATTGAAGGCAAAGCTGATGCCTCTCCGGCATTGCGTATGAGGATTTCAGGCGCGCGAGATAACTTAGAGTGGGACGCTTCCTTATACCTAAAAATATTTCACATTTTTCAAGACCGAGTGTACACATTAGATATTACACCTACGGCAGAAAAAGCCCATTCCGTCATCTGGGAGATATATTTGTACACTCTTTCTCATGCTCATAAGGAAGTCGACCCCCGTTTTGCCGACTGGCTCATCCAAAAAAGTTTCTGTTAAGATCTTATTGCCTTCATAGAAATGAAAGACGGTGGCTAAAGAGGTTTTTTTGTCGTAATGCACACTATGTTCGAGGCGCCGTCATTCTCCGGCTGAGTTCTTGTTCTTGGTGTGCATTTTGTCTTCTCTCCTGAACTAGAAAATCTTAGCGTGGTGATGGTTTTGTTATCACTTGTCCCAGCCACCTCTCTTTTCCACCCCAGATAATCTAACGCTAACTGAAACTCTTCTTCAGTAGGGTCTTTGACCAAATCACTGCTCGGATTCATCAAGGTAGTAAGTCTCTCTTTTTCTATAGGGGATAAAGAAAGCCCATTGTCCGAAATCACCACATAGGGGATCTTTGAATCACCATGAAGGTCAATATGGATTTGTCCATTAGGCGGTAGATGCATGGCTATTTTTTTAAATAAAAAGTAGAAAATAAAATACATATTGGAGATCGGCCCCTCGATTATTCCATCTTCGCCTTCCATGTTGAATTGGATCTTATTTTTAGAAAACTCACCTAGAAAAATCTCTCTGATTTCCTCAATAAGTGACTTAAGAGATAAAGTGACTTCTCTATTTTTTGTACCTACCAGTTCAATGGATTCTTTGAATCCCAAAACAATATCATCCATTTTTTCATCCAAGCGCCCAGTAATCATACCTGCTTGGAGCTTTTGTACATTGCTCATAATGGCAGGGTAGCTCGGGAAGATCTTTTCTAAAACCTTAAGCCGCGCTTCATCAGAAATTCTACTCAAAAATACATTGTGTTTCAAAAGCTGTATTTCTTCATGGGCATTTTGCACATCTTGATGAATATCTGAGTAGTTTTCTGAAAGAAACTCCACTTCCGATCTTAAGCGATTATCAAAACATAGCCGCATTCGCCTCACAATCTTTCGGAAAGAAAAGACCGCCAATGCCGCGATCAGAAGAAATAACAAAATCCAAAAAGATAAGGCATGACTCCTTACCTCATAATAGTGCTGAAGCGCTGACTTTCGTATGGCATTTTGCGCAGCCATCACCAAGGCAGCTTGTGATATAAAAACGGGGGTTTCCCCATCATAAGTGGTGTCATTGACAAAAAGTTTGCGGGGTTTTATACCATACTCTTTGCAAAATTCAGACAACGGTTGGCTTATTAACAAATGGAACGATACCTGGTTTGAAATACGCCGACCTTTCCCAAAATAAATTTTGTTTCCCCCTATAAATATCTTAAGATCTTCTGGCCGCTTGACAAGCTGATCTCTTACTCCTTCGGGAACCTCTTTCCAATCACTCACCCGAGAGCGTCCATACAGTCGCTGGGACTCATTTGTATAAAAATAATGCTCATAGGTTCCCGACTTCAAGCTAAATAGGTTCCTCACCGCCGAATTTTCGAGAAAAAACTTTAACACCTTGGCGCGTAAAATGATCTTTTCATGGGGAGCCATTCGGCTAAGATCTAATTCCGTAGCTTGTTCTATGCGTTGTAAGTGGCTCCTCAATGTGATGTCTAGGTTCACCTCCTCCAAGGCACGGTGCGTCGAAAACTCTGTATAAATCCAGTAGCCGAATCCCAGAAAGAAAAAAGCCCCTATAGCCATAAACACGAGAGGAACTTTCTCTCGTTTAACGTTCCACGCCTCAACTATAGCAGAAATATTCATCTAATAAGCGCCTCTTATACGTACTTATAAACCACCAAAAATTTTCTCAATTGTTATAATATTTCAGTATGATGTATATAGAATTTTTTGTATTTTCGCCTCTCAGACCAATCTTTATATGAGGATATGCATAAAATCAACCAGCTAATTCTTAAGCATGGATGTGCATCTAAGTTTGGTTCCTAGAAGAAGTTCGAGATAACTACGAAAGCTCGATTCTTTATCCAACAAATAGTTTCAGATTCTGAAATCCTATTCCACCGATAGAGACAAACTATTCAATAGCTTAGACTCCATTTCATTATATTATTTCTTGCTAAATCATATTTTAACTTAAGTTTTTCTTGACGGGAGTAGCAATTTCCTTTAACTCATCATTAAATGGCTTATTCGAATCATATGAGATGGGCTACAACTCTTTAAAAGGGACCGTGTAATGTTAATAAAACGAGGGATAGTATCCACCTGGTGTTTGGCACTATTACCAGCTTTCTTCTTAGATATACACGTCCATGCAGGCCAGATTACACCCCACCATGACCACTCTCCTGAACAGGATAATGCTTCTTGTGCACGCCAAAGTCCCTGTAGGCCGCCAGAGCTCCCCTTTTCGACAAACCCAACACTCCCCTCAGGTTCACTAGAACACTACTGCGTATTGGACAGCCATCCTAGTTTGAAAGGTTGCTTCACAGGAAGTTCTATGGCGAATGAAGCTGCCGGGTGTCCGTTACCCCAAATAGACGATCTTCCATCCATGACCTTGCTTCCTGCAAGCGAAGAATTCTCCCTCTCTAAACGGAGACGGTGCATGGACGTTCTCATAAACCATATGGTCTCTATAAATCATCCCTCTCTCGAGTCTTTAATAAGTGAAGCACGCCAGGCAAGAGAAATTGAGAGTGTCGGTCTAGGTCATCTCTCCTTATGGCCGTGGAGAATCCTAGCAGCACTCTCAGAAAAACCCACTCAAGATGCTTTAAGTATTTTCGATGAATTTAACGGAAGAGAAGTAGACTCAATTCTCCGAGAAAAAGGGGGGTGGAAAACAGAGCTTATGAGTGGACTGGGACTTTTACAACTCAAATCCCCTCGACATAATACGCAGGTTTCTGACCATTCGATGACTTTGAATCTAGGCGTTCTGGGAAAACTCTCTAGTGCACGTATGATCCAAAACGACATACACCCTAAGACGGGCCGAGCCCTCTTTCTCACGGGAAAAAATCC
>JAGYKM010000040.1 GCA_018401675.1 Alphaproteobacteria bacterium
TCTGGACATTTGCGTGGTTTCAAAACCAGCTGAATTTAAGGTAACTGGAAACGTGCTTATGACTGCTGGGGCTGCTTCTTCAACCACTTCAACTTCGTTTTGAGCTTGTGGCTCAGTTTCGGTGGACTGAAAAAAGTTGATCCCAGCAAAAACTACGGCGGCAAAAACTACCACCGCTATCAGTACTTGCGAGATTTTTTCTTTCAAGGTTTTCTTCCTCTTTTATAAGAGGGAAGAAAGTGGGCAGATAAGTAACTTCTCACTTAAAGGCCCGACCTTCTTCCGAGGTCGGATGTCTTTCACGTTTTCCATTAGGCGACCTGGCTAACCTTTAAAAGGTTTTACAGTTGCGGGACAGCGCCGGAATTTAACCGGACTTCGCTAACGGTAACGCCGCTATCTGAACGAATTCTGATAACAAGCAAAAGGTATCACACAAAGGCCGAAATTTGGCACAAACAACTAACCGACGCTGGCTTGATAGGCTGACCTTGAAAATCCCTACCTTGAGGAATCAATGAACGCTCAGCAATTTGAACAAATGAAATCAGGCAAGGGCTTTATTGCAGCTCTTGACCAAAGCGGTGGCAGCACCCCTAAGGCTTTGAAGCTCTACGGCGTCAACGAGAGCGAATATTCTTCTGAATCAGAGATGTTCGATTTAGTGCACCAAATGCGCAGTCGAATCATCAAATCCCCTTCATTTACCAACAAAAGAGTAATTGGAGTAATCCTTTTCGAAATGACCATGGATCGTCAAATTGACGGCAAAGGTTCTGCCGAATTTCTCTGGGAAGACAAAGGCATAGTCCCCTTCTTGAAGATTGATAACGGACTTGAAAATGAAGTTGACGGAGTTCAACTTATGAAACCAATCCCCCAATTAGCTGAAAGACTCTCTAAAGCCAACTCGCACGGAGTTTTTGGCACCAAAGAGCGCTCTGTCATCAAATTGGCAAACGAAACAGGAATCAAAAAGGTTGTTGAACAGCAATTTGAATTAGGTAAAGAAGTCTTAGCTGCAGGATTAGTGCCAATCATCGAACCTGAAGTCGATATCAACAGCCCAGAAAAATCAAAGGCCGAAGAAATCCTTAAAAAAGAACTTCAAGCCAATTTGGATGCTTTGAGCGAAAACCAAAATGTGATGCTAAAGCTCACTCTTCCAGATACCGCTGGCTTTTATGACGAATTCGTAAATCACCCAAGAGTAGTAAGAGTGGTAGCACTCTCTGGTGGTTATTCACGCGAAGACGCTAACCAAAAGCTCGCTCAGAACAAGGGCGTAATTGCCAGCTTCTCACGTGCCTTAAGCGAGGGCTTAAGCGCGCAACAATCAGATTCTGAATTTGATTCGACCCTAGATACCTCAATCCAAGGAATCTACGAAGCCTCTTTGACTTAAATAAATTAAAATTTCTTCAATTGTGCCTTGAAGACAATTAGTTTTTATTTGTGGTGGATGGCTTAATCCTGAAATAACGATTAATCAACCCAACCCATAAGATGGCAACGCCATAAAAACTGGTGGAGTGGCCGAGAGGCGAGGCAGGGGCCTGCAAAGCCCCGTACACGGGTTCAAATCCCGTCTCCACCTCCACGGTCGGTTAGCTCAGTTGGTTAGAGCGCATCCTTGACATGGATGAGGCCGGAGGTTCGAGTCCTCTACCGACCACCACTGCAGTCATCTCAAGTTGAGAGAATTACTCGGCATCTCTCCAAGAGAACTT
>JAGYKM010000041.1 GCA_018401675.1 Alphaproteobacteria bacterium
TGAGGAAAGATGTCGCATGCATCTTGAAATCGGAGCTTACATACCCTAGCCGAATATGACTCTTATTGGAAGGTGGAAAGAATTTAGCTTTACTATAATAGCGAGACGCGAAGTGCTGATTAGCCGATTTTAGGATGTCACCATCATCAGTAAGCATGAGTAACGCAAATGGGTCTCTTGCCATTTGAGGTTCATTTCCTTCGATCAACTCTTTTCCGTAAAAATCCTTTTTCTCAAAGTCCATTAATATCGACGCACAATAATAAAGGCCTGTGAGGTCGTTAAAATCTACCGGGTCTAGGGCCCTTGCTCTTTCGAGATGATGTAAGGCAAGTTTGATCGACCTGATCTGTCGGAGCGCGACGGAAAGATTATAATGTGCTCGTGCACTGTTCGGGCTCAACTGAACTTCATCTCTAAAATATTTGAGCGCCTTCTGCGGATCGTTTCTTTTCAGGGCTATACACCCCAAAATATCAAGAGCGTCATAACTTTTTTGAGTTAGTTCTGCAAAGGTATTTAGGCAGCTAGAAGCCGAGTCATAGTCACCTGCTTTGTAAAAAAGAATAGAAAGTTCGGTCGCTTGCTCAAACGAGGCTTCCGTGAGATTCACTCTGGATGCCAAATTTTGGCTCCATCGTTTAGCTTCAATTATTTCTTTTTTATTTATAAGGATTTTAATAAGAGTAACGATAGAATCATAGTGGTCGGGGGTGTATAGGAGTTGCTCCTTTAAAAATACTAATGCCTCGGTTGATCTGCCTTCGGCCTCGAGTAATAGTGCGTTAAAAAAGCTTTGGTATTTTGAATGGCCTGAAACACCAGCATCACTGCGGTCTCTCAAGATTAATTTTGCTTCTTCTAGCTCTCCGCGGCGCAGGTGTTCAAGCAAAGGCTCCACAATTCCTCCTAAGTTCCACTGGTTAATTTCAACACACTTAGATTATTCAAGAGTGGCTTTCTTTTATAATCTGCTCTTAGTTTTATAGCCTATTTGATAAAATAGATGCCATTTGCTTTTTTTGCAAAGTACCATGAGGGTAAAAAGAAAAACCATAGTTTTATTCATATATAACCTAGCGAGTTCCAGTTCCATTTCACTTTTTTTGAAGTAGAATTTATTAATAAAGCCATAAAGTTTGAGATAGTTAGTTGATCCCAAGATTCGACTAGAGGGCCAAAATCACTGGCGTTTTTGCCAACCGAAGCAGCAGCCTCATGCGCCGTTCTGTTGACTTTATCATGGCCATTTAGCAATAGGGTCTCGCGTATTTTGAGGGCGAGCGCTGTGGAATCGTTGCGGTAGTGGAAGAAATACTCAGTGTTAAAATCAGCGCCGAAGACGGTAATTTCCGTATACTCGAGGAAACATGCAAATGTTGCCGCTAGAGACAAGCTGCCAGCACAATGGACTATGGGAAAAGGAATCCCATTTTCTTGGAAATCTGATATTAACTTTTGAAATTTGTTACTTGTTCCCATCACAGTATGTTTGTACAAGACTCTTGGTATCCCAATTCGAGGTACCCCGGCCCAATAGCAGGCTTGTAATTGGCCGACCCCGGGCTGAAATGGGTTGTACAAGAAGATTGTGTCTTTGTATCCTTTTGCAATATCTAAGCAATTTTGGGATATCTCCGAAAGGGCTGGGTCAGCACTGAACATAGTATCTGTGGTCTCATAAAACCAAAAACTAATATCTGAACCGGCGCAATAT
>JAGYKM010000042.1 GCA_018401675.1 Alphaproteobacteria bacterium
AGGAATCCAAGTTCTAGCCAAAATAGCTTGACTCTGTGTATATAGAAAGGGATGTATTTTATCTTCCGTTTGCTCTGGGGCAGTCCATTGAAGCGCCTTTGCAGTGGGAGAAGTAACGTATTTTATAGAAATCTGACGCGTATTCTCTGGCAATTCGATGCTTAAAGCTTGGCCAAAAGTTTCATCTCGTTCTGATAAATCAAAGACTAAGTTATTTCCGGCTTCATCTACCACAGACTCAATTTTCAAGTCATGCGTATCAAAAATCACCCTATCCTTGGCGCCGTCGGCTAAAGTCCATGTAGCGGTTGCGTAGATTACTTTCTCATTGAAATCAACCTCTGCCTTCCAATCTAAATGTTCAACTTTTGCTTGTTCTGGTTTCGAATAACTGTGCATATCGCTTAGAACACTCATATCCTCTGTTACTTTTTCAGCTTCTTCACCTTGTTTGCAGGCAGTTGCAGCCAAAACTGCCACGCCTAATATCCATGCTTTTCGCATTGCTTATAATTTAAAAGCGAAAGGTACTAAAGATGTGAGATGCATTGAAAATGAGTATGCCCATTTTCTAATACTTTCATCACAGCCCTTCAAATTAAATCTACTCGTGTTGATCTCTTTACATTAGCAGTATAAATCCTTTTCATGGCACAAAATACCGCGCGCCCTCCTTATTTAGTACGACTTACATTTTCGGCTCTACTGATGTTGGTTTTGGCTAAGGTTTTACCTGGTGTTACCATAGACCCGTGGTGGCAAGCATTATTGGCAGCCCTTCTTATCTCCGTATTAAATGCAACGGTGCGTCCGCTTCTTATACTTTTCACCTTGCCTATTACCCTTTTTAGCTTTGGATTGTTTCTCTTTATCATAAATGCCCTCGTTATTTCACTCGCTGCCCGGTGGATAAGTGGATTTCAAATTGAAAGCTTTGGATACGCATTGCTTTTTAGCCTAGCCATTTCCTTGGTTAATAGTCTTGTTTTTCAGAAAAAAAGAGAAGACCTCCAGAACTGAGGAATATCATCTTTTTCTGAAGCTCTTGCTCTTTTCTTTGTAGCATGAGCTATTTGGAGTTGCGCGATGCAATCAATCACAGATTTGGAAAGGTCTCTTTGTTAAGACCTCTATTTGAATGGGCACAAGGTTTAGATTTTGGCTATCGCTATCTGCTTCACCGAAAATTGAATCGAGATACTTCAACCGTTAGCACGAGGGAGATTTTTGTGGAATGGGCGAATTACTGCAATTTGAGATGTTCTTTTTGTGCCTTAGACCACTTCCAACCAAAAAAGAGAATGTCTCTAGAAACTTGGGAGCTCTTTTTACATGAAATTACCAGTGACCCCCGCTTTAGAAAGGTGGAAGTGATTCATCTTCACAATGGGGGCGAAACTCTCCTTCATCCCCAGTTTGATGAAATGCTGGCTCTCCTAGATCGGTATAAACTCCAAACGGAACAATTGGGACGCTCCTTCCCTAAGGTTGAAATTCTTACCAACGGAATGCTGCTGAATGAAAAAAGAAGAAAATCTATATTGCAGTGTAAAGCCATTCAGAAGGTTGGACTGAGTATGGATGGCGGAAGTC
>JAGYKM010000043.1 GCA_018401675.1 Alphaproteobacteria bacterium
TGATCCAAAAAGCGCTGATCAATACCCTCATAGCGCCCACAGATTAAAATTAAGCCGGGGTGACTCGCTAGTTCTTGCGCCTTTTGTTGGGTAAATGGAGCTCCACGGGGTGACAGATAATAGTAGGGGCGGGGTGCTGGGCAGAGAGTTTGGCTCGCTTCGAGGGCTTGGCCTAAAATATCTGCCCGCATAACCATGCCCGCCCCGCCACCGTAAGGCGTATCATCCACTTGAGAATGTTTATTATGGGCATAATCTCGGATGTTGATTGTGTCTAAATCCCAAATTTGGGCATCTTTTGCTTTTTGAGGAAGGGAATACCCTAAGGGGCCTGGGAACATCTCAGGAAATAAGGTTAGAACTGTTGCGTGCCACATGGTCTAGCCTTCCACGAGTTCGTGAAGATACTCAGAATTTATCACTAAAAAACCCTTGTTCTTAGATGTGGATAATACCACTTCTGGAAAAAATTCTTTTTGAAAAGGCAGAAGGATTTCTTTTTGCGTGGTGCAGGTGGTCAACGTCAGGATATCGCCAGATTTTTGAGATAAAATATCGGTGACGGTGGCTATAATAGGACCATTTTTTTGAGCTAAAACCGGCAGTCCTACTACGTCTTTTACATAAAAAGAGTCAAGATCAGGCGGAATAAACTCTTGGGAATCAGCATATAAAGCTACACCTTTCAGATCATCAGCCTGGGTACGGGTCGTAATACCTTTAAAACGGCCTAAAATGACTTTAGGCCGCTCTAAAAGAGTTTTGATGTCATAATTCGTCTCTTGGTCTTGAGTCACTAAGGGCGTCAAGGCTAGGAGGTCTTGAGGCGTTTCAAGGAATACTTTTAACTTAATAAAGCCTTGTATCCCATGACCTCCCAGCATACGGGCGACCATAACAAGATGTTTTGGATCAATCATAAGACCCTAAGCATCCGGAGTGGCGTCAGGCGTTTTTGTCTCTCCAGGTGACTCTGCTGAAGCCTCTTCTTTTGCCACCGGAGCGTCACTTTCAGGCTCCACTGGAGGCGTAGGTGCCTCTGCAGGGGCGAGTTGCTCTTGTTCTTCAGCTGGAGCTTCGGATGCAGCAGGTTCATCAGCAACAGGTTCTGGGGTAGGAATCTCTTCTTTGGCGGGTTCAAGAGCTGCCTCAGCAGCGGCTTTATCGGCTTCTTTTTTTGCTTCTTTAGCGGCTTTATCAGCTT
>JAGYKM010000044.1 GCA_018401675.1 Alphaproteobacteria bacterium
TGAAACAAGAAATCACATGGATCTTAATCGCCAATGCGGCACGGGCTCTCATATATCAAGCTTTCGAAAATCCTGAAGAAAAAAATCATAAGGACTACAAATTAATTAAAGTAATGACTCATGAGGAAAGCCGTTTAAAATCTCATGATCTCTCTTCGGATAAATTGGGCCGTTATAATGCGCCTATGGGGTCTTCTCGCGGAAAGTTTATGCCTGACCTAGATCCTCATGAAAAAGAACAGGTCATTTTTGCAAAAGAAGTGGCGACTTTCGTGGATTCTCAATTGCAACAGCATAAATATACCACTCTTATTGTATGCGCTGCCCCTCATTTTCATGGGCTCTTGAACCAAGAATTTTCCGACCACGTAAAAAATAAAATTACCTATGAACTTCAAAAAGATTACGTGCCATTGCCTCAAGATGAGTTGGAAAAAGTACTTGAAAAAATTGTCAAAGACCACGTCAAAATCTAACATAAGGTTTAGGTCAAAGAGTCTAAAGAAAGGTATTGGGAGGATTTACAAATTATAGTCACCGCTTGATCGATCGCTTGCGAGACAAGCGACCCAGAAGAAGTTTGTCTGCTTCTCAAGTTTTTTTACTATGAGTACTTGACGGTAAAAAAGTAATTATAAAAATAATCTAAACAAAAGGGAGTCTGGAGATGAATAAGACAGTAATTTCGCTAGGTGTTCTTGTGGTAGTAATGGGGTATGTTGTGTGCTCATACGCCGGACGTAATGCGGTGAAGGGCATCGGGGTCTCACGGACGCAAGGGACACGCCTCAGCACCGACAGCGCTACACAGGCAATCGATCTTGGGGGGGCAGGATGATCTTTTCGCAAGAAAGCGACTTGCTGTGCCAAGCGGCGCAGAAGCAGCTGAGCCCACAGAGAGAGGGGATGCGTATGGGGTCACGACGGCGTCCCACAATGCGAGAACTCCTCTGACGCATGAGGAAGAGTTGTATTTATGGTTGCAGGAGCAGCGTGTGAAGGCTTGGGACGCGGCCGAAAAACAAAAGCACGAGGTCTTAATATGGGCTCACAGGCACCGCATC
>JAGYKM010000005.1 GCA_018401675.1 Alphaproteobacteria bacterium
GTTGTTTTTTCATATTATGGTTTAAGGTGGTAATGAGCTCTAGCCCTCTACTTTGAAGAGAAATAGCAACCTTTTTGCTGATGTATCCTCTATCACCAAAAATCCATCCCTTTAGATTTTTGGTGATAGAATCAACGGGTTTGCGATCATCAGTATTTCCTGAGGAGATTTGAAAAGACATAATTTCACCTTTATTATTAATGATTAAGTGCACTTTGAACCCAAAGAACCAACCTGTTGAGGTCTTTCCTCGTTTTGCGAAGTTCTTAAAGACTTTATGACGATAGATCCACAAATTATGACAAACATCAATTTTGGTAGAATCGACATAATAAACGCCTGTTTCCTGACCTTTAAGGCCTTGAATAAAAACGGCAAGAGGCATAAGAGCAAACTGTTTAATCTCAACAAAACGGGTATAACTGAGGGCTTTAGGAAAAGAAGTTTTCAAAGAGCCAAGGATGCAGTCTTTGTAAAAGTCTTTAAAAGTTCGATAGTGGGAAAAATGAAACAAGACCTCAATAGTCATAATCTCAGATAGACTCATTTGGCATGATCTTGGCCTAGTTTTAGCGCATGTATCTAAAAAATAATGAGTGGATTCCGACGTAAAATGCTTGCAAAAATCATCGATTGAGCAGAATATCTCTTCTAGGGGGACCATCATAAACTCCTGTTTTTGTTGCTATTAACAAGGAATTATGATGCCCTCGATCCCAAAAAGTCAATGATTTCAGTGTGTTCAGGCCGTTTTTTCGTCGAACTCAGGTTATAGATATTAAAGCATTAAATACCACGCCCATACATTTGTGCGTTTGCAACATAGAGGCTTTAGGACATGAGAGGTTTATTACTAAAAAGAACTAGCTTAGATTTTTCGCGCTATCATAGCACCAGATCCTGGAGTGCCTTCTGCGATCTCGAACAAAGTGTCGCCAGGGCTCATGAGCTCTTGAACGGAGCCTAAATCAGCTGAGGTAAAAAAAGTCTGGACGTGAAGATCGCGCAGGGCTTCCATGAGGTAATGGCGCCGTTTTTCATCCAGATGGACGAATCCTTCATCGAATAAAAAGAGAGGGGTTTGGTTTCTCTTGAGAACCTGCAAATTCATATAGGCTAATAAAATGGATATAAGCATGGCCTTTTGCTCGCCCATGGAACACAAGCCTATGAGATGGTTTTTTTGATTATGCAAAATTTCCAAATCGGCACATTGAGGCCCGATAGCCCCTTGAGTCATCCATGGATCATCCTTACGGGCTTGCTCTAATTTTGCAGCAAACTGTTCTTCCACCTCTAAGGCCGGTGAACGCTCAAGCACTCCTTCCATCCACCCGTTAAGGGTTAAGGTTGCTTGAGGAAAAGGACTTGTTTGTCCCCTCATACTTTGATTTAGCACACGAATAATGTCGAGACGAGATGAAGTCACGGCCACCCCCTCTTGGGCAAGCGTCTCTTCTAGGGTCTTCATCCATATTTTATCCCCCTTACCCTCACGAATAAGAGTAGATCGTTCCCTCAATGCTTGTTCATAGCGATACAGATGACGGCGGTGAGAGGGAATAAATCCAGTCACTAATTTATCTAAAAATCGACGGCGCACAGATGAGGCTTCCCCCAAAAGTCCATCCATCGATGGCGTCATCCATACCACATTGAAAAGAGATTCCAAGGCACTTTGGCCCACCACGTCTTTATGATCTATGCGCAAGGTGCGTTTGTCTTGCTCTGGCTTTTCAGAACTCTTAGGTCCAAACCCTGTCCCAATAGAGCTACTTCCGTAAGGGAAATCTCCTTCTGCGTAAACACTCCACGACCCTTTGTCTTCAAACCCTCTCGAATCACCCAGCAACAGCATATCCGATAAGCGTGCGTTGCGTAGCCCACGACCAGGACTTAAAAGAGAAATCGCTTCCAACAGATTGGTCTTTCCCACCCCATTGTCACCAACAAAACCAATAAAAGGAGAATCAAAATCAAATTTAATATGAGAGTAGGAGCGAAAATTTGTAAGAATTAATCGGCGCAATCGACACTGAAATGAACCCATCACCTATCCCATCTACGGAGGGGTTGAAAAAGGCATACTAAAAACAGAAAATTGAATCCATTCTTAAGCCCTATACCCGCATAGGCATTATTACAAAATCCAACCTCGGATCTTGTTTCTCATCTTTCATTAAGATAGCGCAAGAAGGATCTTGGAAGAAAACAGTGACCTCTTCACCTCGTATATGACGCACAGCTTCAATAAGATATCGAGCACTAAATCCCATCTCTAAGGATGCCCCATCATAATTAATCTCAATTTCCTCATAGGCAGTTCCCAAATGAGGATTCGCCGCCGTAAAAAAGAGCTTATTGGCCTCAAGATGAACTTTTATCGTACTCATCTTATCCGATGCCATTACCGCAACACGCTCTAACGCTTCTTTAAAAATGTGGGTCTTTGCCTTAAAGTGATGAGGATGAAACTCTGGAATCACGTGATGATAATCAGGAAATACCCCATCAATCAGGCGAGAACTTAAAAACATATCTCCCACCGCCACACTCACTCCAGTCTCACAAAAAGACACCGAAACCACCTCATCAGTGTCTTCTAATAATTTGGTGATTTCTTGAACGGCCTTAAAAGGAATGATAATTCCCCCTGGCAAAGAGCCGTCTAAAGAAGATTCAAAAGAAAGTAAAGGCGCTTCCGCTTTAGACAAACGATGTCCATCGGTAGCCACCGCCCTTAAAAATGCTCCCGCACCCTCTTGATGAATTTCAAAGAAAATACCACTCAAAGAGTAACGGGTTTCCTCTAAAGACATGGCAAACCGGGTCTTATCAATCACTCCCAATAGATCACAGCTTTTAATGCGCATAAGATTCGGAAAAGGATCTTGTTTAATAACCGCATAATCTTCAGCAGGCAATGAATTTAACCTAAACACAGACTTTCCACTTTGGACCATGAGCGGCAAAACCGCGTCAGACCCTCGTCCTTCTTTTTCCGTAGCTGTATACATACTTATAGAAGCGCCTGGCGGCAAATGAGACACTATATCAAACAACATTTGAGCTGGAACTGTTGTAGCTCCTACTTTTTCAACTTGGCGAGCCCCAATAGTCTCTATCAAAGATACTTCTAAATCCGTAGAAGACAAAGACAACGATTCACTCCCATGACACCGGAGTAAAACGTTGGACAGAATAGGAACCGTGGTGCGTTTTTCTATGATTCCTTTTGCCCTTTGTAACGCTTTGAGAAATGGGTCTCTATCGATATTCACGCGCATCCGTTCGCTCCCTTCTAGGGCTCCATTGTTCTTTTTAGAAATTCAATTTCTTGACAAAAGTTATCATCTTTTTGCATCAAAGATTGAACAGCTTTAACAGCATGGACCACCGTGGTGTGATCACGCCCCCCAAAAAACCGACCAATCTCAGGATAGGATTTTGTGGTCAAAATCTTAGATAAGTACATGGCCACTTGACGAGGACGGGCCACCGACCTATAGCGCACCGCTGATTGCATTTCGGAAACCTTTACCCCAAACCGTTCACAAACTTTCTTTTGAAGATCTTCTAAACGAATCCGGCGGTCATTGGCCCTCAACAAGTCTCTCAATACATCTTGCGCCATATCCAAGGTAATTTCTCGTCCCCCAAAAGAACTATGCGCAGAAATACGGGTCAATGCCCCTTCCAGCTCTCGAATATTAGATGAAATCTTATGAGCAATAAACTCCAATACCCGAGGCGGCATAGTCAGACCCAATGCTTCGGTCTTTGCTTGTAAAATTCCCAACCGCAACTCATAAGTAGTAGGATGAATGTCTGCTACCAATCCCCAACCGAGACGAGACCGCATTCTTTCTTCTAACCCATCCAAATCTGAAGGCGACTTATCAGCCGAAACAATAATCTGACGGTTTTGATCCATTAACGCATTAAAAGTATGAAAAACTTCCTCTTGAGTGGAATCCTTTCCACAAATGAACTGCACATCGTCAATCATAAGAACATCCACAGAACGAAATTGCTCCTTGAAAGCCATGGTATTTTTATCTCTTAAGGCACGAATGAACTGATACATAAATTTTTCTGCTGAAAGATAGATCACGCGTCTCTCCGGATGCAATTCCCCTATGCGCCACGCAATGGCATGCATCAAGTGGGTTTTACCTAAACCCACGCCGCCATACAAAAAAAGTGGGTTGAAAGAAACTTTCTTATCTTCTGCCACACGCATAGCGGCCGCATAAGCTAATTCGTTGGGTTTTCCCACCACGAAATTTTCAAAAGTAAACCGGCTGTCTAAAGACGCGGATAAAGAGGAAGGAACTATCATAGGCTGCGTAGCTAAGACTTCACTCGGTGCGCCAGCTCCACCCTTTATTACAGAAAAAGAAGGTGCAATCTGAGGTGTCACAGAACCTTCACTTGAAAATTCTAAGCCTCGCACATGAGGCGCTATTTGCTTTAATATAAGTTGGATTTTTGGCGCATAATGAGTAGAGACCCAGTCAGAAATAAACGGAGTCGGAAAAATAAGCTGAAGTCTAGAATCTCTCATGCCGCCTTGGTCCATAGCTTGAAACCAAGTCCCATAAGTAGAACGACCAAACTCACTTTTTAACTTCTGTTTTACTAAATCCCATAGATTTTGAGATAGCCCCTCTTCTCGCAAAGTCGTCTCTTTCAAGAAAGGATCAGTCATCCCTTCTATTATCCCCAGAATCGGTGGTGAAGTCGTGGTCTTTTTTAACATTACTTGATCCATGGGATTAACCTCGTTGGAAATTACTTTTTTTATTAAGCGAATCCTCCCGTTGCTTTTTTCAAAAAACAGCTCAGTCAATGAACTGCCCTAAACCGGATAGTTTAAATTTTCAAAACAGTTCGCAACTACTGCTTAATACGGTTATTGCGAAACCAGGAAGAGGTGATGAGAAGAACTATATCGAACACCCTTCGAAGAAACAAGAGCGAAATTTTTCTTATAATTCTTACTAAAATGACAGTTTTTATCCGAAACAAAATAATAAAATATCGACCCTAGATAGAGGGTTTATATAAATAAAAGTATTGGTTGAAAACTATGAGAAAAAAATAGGGAAATTAACCAAGCACCAATAGAAAAGTCGGTGGCAGTTTACCCTAGTTTAGGACTCTAGAGCTTTTACCTTCTTACTCATCCGTGAAATCTTCCGAGCCACAAGATTTTTACTCAAAATACCTTTTCCCACAGCTTTCATCAAAAGCGACGTGGTTTGTGTAAAAGTTGCCTTGGCCTGAGCACCATCTTTTTTCTCAAGGGCGACTTCCATGTTCCTAACACTGGTCCGCACTTTACTCCTATAGGATTTATTACGTTCCGTATTTTTTATTGTTTGACGAAGTGCTTTTTGTGCAGACGAATGGTTGGCCATTAAAAACCTCTAAATTCTTTGATGAACTCTAAATAAAAACCAGCTCTGCGCTTCGCCTGTATTGTTAAGAGGCTCGTATCCACACAGAAGTACCAAAACCCTTACCTCATCACCGAATCTCTGTCAAGCTTTCTGTCCCAATAGAATAAGGTTAGGTGTCGCTTTATTTCGGCTTTGAGGCCACTAGAGACCCAAACGGTACTGGAGCACTCTTGGTCAGAAAATAACGACTTGGGGGTTAAATTTAATTTCAGTAAACCCTAATTGAGATAGATTTTTTTGCAATATAGACCGCAGATTCTGGTCCTGAGGAACCGGAAAAGCGTAAAAAATACCCCCACTTTTTAAGGCGTAAAAGGCATTGTGTAGAGCATCCTCATTCATTATCAGACTGATAGGTACATTTTCGAAGGTTATGTTATTGAAAGAACATGTCAATCCTAATGTCCCTATCAATCCAAGCGATGGGAAATCCACCCCATAGTCATCTTTAGTGTCTTGATCTGTATTAAATACCCTACATAAAGTATTTGTATGCCCTACAGAATAAAACACAGAATTTCATAAATCTATTTCTGCTGCTTTTTGAACCAGTTAGAATATCTCCGCCGCAGTGCAATGATCCCCACCCACAACCCCACGTTGAGCGCTTCCCAACCCTAGAACTTCGGGATATTGGTAATAATGTGCCAAAGACAGATGGACTTGGTTTCCAAAGCGGGTATATGAAATGGATCTATCTGAATATTTTTTATAATCTGACATAACGGGAGGTGGGACAAAAACTATTTTAGCTGGAGTAACGTTTACCCCTTTGAAAAAAAGTCCCCTCCTGAAGCACCCGTCCTGGAAAGTTCGTCGGCAATAGCCGCTGGTAATTTCTACCTCTTGTCAGGATCTACCGTGATGGATCTAAGCTGTTCTTTGGTCACAACATCCTTACCACCTGGAAAAGTTGGTGTCACTCCGGCAGCACCTTCTTGTGATTCCTCGCCCTTTGCGGGGAGGGAGCGTGCAGACTGTGTCCGCCATTTTGCGGATTTTGGCCTTTGCAGTTTTCCTTCTCTCTTATCCGCATCTTCTGGGTCCATGCCTCTAGACTCTAAAACCCCAACAACAAGAATAAGAAACGTAAGGCCGTAGGGAAGTACATATTTTAATTTCATGAATAACCTCTCTTTCACATAAAAAATTATCATTTTTTATGTTGCTTGACCATTAGGTCGAACTAAAAAGTTTATCTTTTTTTCCATAATCATTTTTTTTAAAAGGCCATTTTACTTGTTGATGAGATATTTCATAAAGTCATCTATAAAAATTAGCCCTTCACCCACACACCATTGAGAAACTGAACGTTGTTGAGCATCAGCTCACTTTCCAACTGTCTCAAAAAAAAATGCATATCCTCTTCAAGATCCTCTCGCTTCTTCAAAGGCGCTAATGACTTGCTTTCTTGAGAAGGATGTTTTTGTAAACTGAGCACCCTCAGCTCTTCAAACTCTTCCTCTCGCCACTCCAGAGCGTCTTTGTATTCATCCACTTCTCCAGCATCTTTTGAAAACCTCCCCAACACCTCTAGTGCTTTTCTAGCTTTCTTAAACAAATGATTGGTGTGTCTTTCCCATTTTCCACGCCCGTGTCGAGGGGCGTAATCGATACTTGGTCCAGGCACCCTTAAATGGTACCACCACTCATAAGCAGCCTTGCCTACGAGATACCAGGCCACAGCCCCAGTCATCACCTCATCCAATCGAAATCCAGGGCCTTCAGGAGGGCGAAATGGATCACTCTTTGTTTTAGGGGAAAGTGTATCTGAGGCATCTGAGTACTCCGTCCGGACTGATGGAATGGCCTTTACTTCCAGATAATCAGCATGACTCCCCCCCATGGAAACTATGGGTTCAGAGACTGGCGTCAAAACATGTCTAACACCATAATACAAACCTCCTAACATTTCAGGAATGATGCTCAATACTCTTGGGGGCTCAAGGCGTGACGCACCGGAGGTTACAAAAGAGGTCTTGAAATCAGAGAAAAAGATTTCATCGGGTATAATCGTACCGTTCTTCCTGTTGGAAGGTATTTCTACCGGACTCCCCTCAAGATTAGCAATCATACGACGCAGACGCGACCTATCTGAAGACTCGTGAAAAGAAGGTTGTGAAATCGCTCCACCATGACACCGTTGTGTAGCACATGATGCCTCAAGCTGCCTGTCAAGTCTGATAGAAAAAGCATTTTGAGCCTCCTTCCAGGTAATATTTGTCATTCCTTGGATATTAGCTTCTTCTAAAGAGCTTGCAAAAAGAACAGGCAAGACCTCCAAAATAGCCTGTGACCCTTCTGGCCCATGATAACCTATATAGTCATCCGCAAGATTAAGGAATTCGAGCCGCCCTAGCTGCTGAAGGCCTTCACCCAGGGCCACCGTACCATTGCTCCCTGAAAACCCAATCATAGTATTTGATATATCCAACTCCTTGAGATCCAATACATGCTTCAGTCCATTCCCCAACGCTTTCGTTCCTTTAGAATCTTTCAAGCCAATCGCATTCTCTGATAGATCTAAAATCTGTAGTCCGGGCACATCCTTCATTGCTTCCCCTAAGGCTACCGTTCCGATAGAATCTATCGAACCAATCTGATTGCCTGATAAATCTAGTATCTGTAGCCCCCGAACATATTCCAACCCTTTTCCCAAGGATACCATTCCTCTAGAATCCATCGAACCAATCGCATTTTGGGACAAAACTAAAGTGCGGAGTCCTGGCACATATCTCAGTCCTTCCCCCAAAGCTACCGTTCCACTGGAATCTGACAACCCAATCATAACACCTGATAAATCTAAGGTGTGGAGCTCCGGCACATTCCTCAACCCCTCCCCCAGGGCAACAACACCACTGGAACCTGACAACCCAATCAGATTATTTGATAAATCTAAGGTCTGAACTCTAGGCACATTCCTGAACCCTTCGGCCAAAGCGACCATCCCTTGAGTACCTCTATACCCAATCAAATTATTTGATAAATCTAAGCTCTTCAATTGGGGCACAAACCGTAATGCTTCTCCTAAAGCGATCTCCCCATGGGTATCTTTATAACCAATCACATTCCCTGATACATCTAAAATAAGGAGATGGGGAACATATCTGAGCCCTTCCGCCAAGGCGATCACTCCCTGGGAATCCCTGTAGCCAATCATGTTATTCGATAAATCTAACGTCCTTAGCTCTCGCAGAAAAGGTAAGCTTCCCGCAAAAGCGATAACCTCTTCAGACCCACTATTGCCAATATAGTTGTTAACTAATCGAAGCGTTGTCAAGTTAGAGAATCTAGGTAAACTGTGAGAAAGGGTTTCCATAAAACCAAAAGAAGACCTAAATACAGAATTTAGATTTAACTCCAAAGTTGTGTTTGGAATTTTATTCAGATAAGTCTCCAATTCTTCTGGCGTTTGAACGAGGTGAAGATCAGTGGTTATGGGCCCCAGACCCTCATGACTATAAATAAACACACTAAGATTTTGGGCCATCCACAATGGAATCGTTTGTGGCACCTGGAAAGTAACAGGGAGTGGAGCTACTCCCGCACCAGTGAGTTGGGCTTGTTGATCAATATTAAGTGTAGTCAAACTAGATAAGGATTCAATGCCCTTTTGCAAATTCTCTAGTGATGATTGTGAAGCGTTATACAGTGTATTAGTATCCAATCCTAACCATCTCGCTTTACTAATAAGATGTAAATTTTCCCCTAAAGAAGCAATACCATCAGAACCCGTTTTCCCTATAAAATTAGTCGATAAATCTAACGTCTGAAGCTCACGCACAGATCTAAGACCTATGCCCAAAGCTACAGTTCCGTTAGAATCAGTATAGCCAATCCAATTAGCCGATAAATCTAACGTCTGCAGATTGGGCACAGAGCTAAGACCTTCTGCCAAGGCTACTGTTCCGTTAGAATCTAGACTGCCAATAAAGTTTCCCGATAAATCTAAGGTCTGCAAGTTGGGCACAGAGCTAAGACCTTCAGCCAAGGCTACTATTCCCTTCGAATCACTATAGCCCACCCCTATCATGGCTAAATTCAAGTTTTTCAGCTGAGGAACATGCCTCATGCTTTCTCCCAAGGCTACGGTGCCCATGGACCCAGAAGCGCTAATCTGTGTGTTATTTTCTAAATTCAATGTCTGGAGATTAGGCAAATACCTTAACCCCTCGCCTAAGGATTGAATCCCCCTAGACCCGAAATTCCCAATCCAATTTCGCGATAAATCCAGAACGACGAGCGCTTCCAAATATCTTAACTCGGCACAAAAATCCACTGTATCTTGAGGGGAAATAAATCCCATCATATTTCCACTACCATTAAATACTCCAATGGACACTCCTGGCTGAGCGAGTCTAAATCCTCGAAGCAATTGCGCCATCGCCGACCCATTTATCCCCTTTCCTGATACATCAAATGTCACCACTTCAGGCAAATGAAATTGCGGGAATAATGCAATGAGCGTCTCTGCAGGTTGGCCTGGCACTTGGTTAAAAGCCTTCATATAGGCTTGCCAACACTCATAGGTAAAATCCGCTGCCCACGATGTCTTTCCTGTCCAAGTGGTTCCGGGTTGTCTAGGACAGTTTAGAATATCAAGAATGCCTTCGATCAACGTCTTGAATAATATTAAGCTTAGGGCTGTTTTAGCGGCTCGAAATATACCCCACCCTATGGTCTCACTTACTTTGGGATAATGACCCAAGGTCCATAAAAGATATCGGGCATATAACGCTGGAACCCCTTGAGAAAATATTTCACGACTCAGGAGTTTTTCCCTTGGGCGTAATCCTGTCTCTTGAAGATAGATCAATGCTTTGGCTTTAAGATCTAAGAGCCCCTCTATCTCCTCTTGTGAGAGATGCTCCATATCTTTTACAGATATGCCCGCCACCACCTGGTAAAACACATGGGTCCCATTCATCAAACCTCTGCCGGGATGTTTTTGGCAATATTTCTTAATAGCTTCTAAATAGTCTGTTTTTTCTTCCAAAGAGACCCGTTGATCCCATAGTAGGGAGCGACTTAAGATATGTAAGGCATGCTCTTGGTCGTAAAAGGGCAAACTCCATCGGAAGTAGTCCCTAAAGACACTAGAGGGACCCTTCCTTAAAACATCGAGAGCATGCTTATTATGCTCTCGATCCACCCCTGTTCGATAGCCTTGAATCCCTCCATACAAGCCCCACACTACAGGTAGCAATAGGATGGTCCATAAAGCTCCAGCGTGTGGTACCGGCGAGGTTATACTGTAGAAGTCACGTATACTGTTATCGTCTCCTGATACAAAAAAGATATCTAAGACTTTGCTAAAAGGTTCTCCTTCTTGAGCGCTATACACAAGTTGAGAAACTAATAACACCAACAAAAACAAATGAAGTCCTTCCATGAGAACTTCTTCTATGCCCGCCACAAATGCGTTCACGCCATGTATGCGCTTGAGAACCACATCTTCATCAAAAGGGAAGGACATTCCTGAAATCCACAAACGTCCCCAGGCTTTGGGAAACAATCCCTTCATGCTTTGTAGAAGGTGGCCTGGCAGAAAACTTAGACTTCTTTCATTTTCTTCTGGGTCCTCTAATAAAGGCTCCAACAGCATATGAACATCTCTACTTTGGATGGAGGTATTCACCAAATGGCCTCCACTATCTTGAGCGATAGAAGAACCAACACTATCATGACCTGTTGAATCCTTTAAAAAGATCCAGTATAGACCTCTATTCACCATATGGGACCAATACACCCAACGACCATAGTGCCTCCACGATTGCTCCACCCGTAAAATAGAAACTTTTGCCCGATGCACCTCCTCCTCTCCCAGGAAAGCGCCCTCGTGAGCCACCAATGAGACTCTTGGGTCCTCTTCCATTGGTCTATTTGGTTGTTCTTGGGCTTGCCCCGCTCTCTCACCCTCTCCTTGCAAACCAAAAGAAGTTTCTTGGGCTAAAGAAACATTATAACTATGACCAAGGCTACCTCTTTGTCCCAAAGATAAGGCTCTTTGAGTTTCCCGTTCGCGGTCCTCACCAATATCTACAGTTGTCCTCGTCCCTGGGCTACCAATGGCCCCTACCCATTGGGAAATCAAACAACACACTACGACCCAGGCTATTACCCTATTGCCCTTCATGAACGTGGCCTCAACACTTTAATATTCATTTTCGCGCTCATCAGAAATGACCCACCAAAGCTCCCTAACCTTGAGATTCCCAAACGAATCTTACTCTAGAAAACATCAAAAAAGACACTCAATTTCTTTAGATTTAGCCCTACTTACGAAAATAAATCAAGTAGTTAGAGTCACAAGATAGAACCGACCTCAAATCAACTGGGCCACACGCTCCCTAATGACCCCTAAGAAACAAAAGTTGGAATAAGTTAGGAAAGCTTGTGATGTCATACACTTATCTGAGAGGTAAGCCCATAGATCCGAGACTTTTAGAACTCCTCTCCCCTAGGAGCAGACCAGCACTAGAAATATGTTTTTGAATAAGTTTTTCGAAAATGTTTTACAAAAATAAACTCATGCTGCCTGGATGGAACTATACGTTAAATTAGGTAAATAGCCCCTACCTCCGACTCCATTCCTTAGTTGGGTTGGTATATCTAAGATATATTAATCAGGAAACTTTTTGTCACCATTTTTCACAATGTGAGTTTTTCTTAGTTCTCCCACTCAATACTCCTGCCAAGAAGCATGACGATTGGGAGAGTTCAAGACAACACGACATGGCTGATATCCTGCAGATACCGTTTGTAAGACAGGCCTCTAAGTCAGGACAGCCACCACTTCTGAGGCTTTTTAAATGATCCAATTAAACAAGAAAGAATGCATTTTTGTCTTTTTATCAAATCTCACAGAATTACATGACTTCCTAGGTTTTTTATTTCTGCAGGGCGTGGACTCAGTTTCAATTCTGTACCTATTTTATAGACTTTCCCATGAGTCCGATCAAAACTAAGCCTTCAATACTTCCATAGCACTCTGGGTCATTCTGTGGGAAGTGCCTTCGATCATGAAAATATCTTTAAAGCCTGGCAGGGCGTACCTTCTATTCCGGGTCCTGAATATCTCAGCTCTTCACTTCTTATAAATCTCTTCTGACTGCCCTAACGGTTATCTGACGGCGTCCAGCAATTGACTTCATAGTAAAAATGGCCTGGTTATCCATCGCGTCATGTATTTTTGACGAATATTTGTAGCATATGAATGTCAACGGCACTCCAACTGGTCCAGTGACCACTGCGGTTAACAAAGTGACCATACTAAATATTTTCATTTTCTCTGCCTTTTTATTTATTGTTACTGTGTACAAGAGTATACCGCCCTCCCTCTATTGTCAATATTTTGATAATAGGAGATGAATGTATGAGGCAAGGGGCAACTTTTCTCCACCCTATTTCATTCCCTTCTAAAGTCTGGAAGGCTACAGGTGCTAAAAGGTGCGCACCCCTGGGTTTTTCCCTTTGCAAAGAACTCTTCTCTTATTGTCTGTCAGTCTATTCTGAAAATTTGACTAGCCGCAAAGACGGTCATCCCTTGAAAGCTTTCTAGCCTCTAGATGTTTCTCTGGATTTTTGGAAGGCTTTGTATTTATCCACATATCCCTCATTTTGACATCTGAGGGGGACTTTTTGTAAAATATTAGCTACCTACGAGCATAGGTTTGTTAAGAGCCACCCATTCTTCTGCTGGTGTGTCTGTATCAGGGAATAATAGCACTAACTGCATCTGGGTACACACGCGCACCAATACAGATTCTGGATCACTACCAACATGTTTTCTCCTTCGAAAAACAATTCACAGGGTAGACTTCCTGCCATAGCCTGTATATCTTACACTTGATACAGGCCTGGGTTACCACATAGGTCATATTTCACCTCCTTTGAAACCCTTTGAGCGAGATATCAATACTTGTTGCAACTACGAGCGGCCATCATACTGGAGCTTCCAGGGGAGACTGTAAAGACGCCACTCACAAAGGCTTTTGCTCTTGCCTAGCCCTCATCCTCCTTCTTCTTTTAAGAAGGTGTTTAATTCTCCACATAAGATAGATGGGGCATAATTTTCTTTAATAGTTTATATATAATAAACATTTTACTGGGTCAAATTAGCATAGACACATAAGGCACCTTAATCACTCCTCGAAACCACCTAATGCGGAAACTCTATTCACTTTATATCCAATCGACACAAGCAACGCCATGACAGGCTAACTCTAACGCCACAGTACCAGAAGCTGCTAAAGCTAATTTTGCAGTTACTAAATACTTTTGCTTGGCCTGACTCCTTCCACTACTTATGGAAAAACAATGAGGTTTTTGGCTCAAAATCTTATTCTATCTCTGGTTTTCAAGCTTAAAAATGTAGGAAGGCTTACTTTAATGGCCCCAAACGATCATAGGAATAGATCCAAAGCTTCCAAAAAATAGGAGCAGACGTTTGACGGCTGGACGCGACTCCCAGGCAACAAACATAGGTGGGAACTGAATCATCACTGCTGCCGTTCTATCTGAGTGTAAGGTCTAAATCATCTGGCATCTTCTTCAGCAATGGGATGCCCTACAAAGGTTGAATGCAATCCTTCTTTTCAAAGTAGGGAGGCTCAAAGGGAAAGAATGCCAATAAATGATTCTAAAAACTGAGCACATTTTGAGCTGCCTAGACGCCATGCCCACACTGTATGTCATAGTGGACGTGGGGATAGAAAATTCCTTTCTAGGGAGGTTTTTTTTAATCTCTTTTTTACCATGAAAGTTAAAGCCGGGTTATCAATAGTCACCAGCATATCCGGCTGACTTTTTGATAATCTCCCCTTACGGTCTTATTAACCAGTTTTAACACTCCAGGCTGCAATAATCTCAAAATCCCTGTAAGAGAGAGCCCATATAGGAAATAAAAGACACCAATCCTTCTTGAGCCATCAAAGGCTCCCTAATCCCCCATAAAACCTAATATCTGGGTATATAGCTTTTAAGTGCTCTGATGAGATACATGCCACTAAATTCCCTGAAGCTTCTCCCACACTTAAGAATACAGCTGCAGGATCTTTCTGGAGGGCTTAGCCTTCAGAATTGCTTCTAGTCATAAAGCCACACCCATGATAAAAGGTCTTTGAATCCAAGTGATGGATTTACAAGTCTCGGGATCTACAATCAAACAGCTCCTGCTGAGCCATCACGCTTGAAAATCTGGGTGAGGCTAATAATTCCATGGTACGAGGCCCTATTTGGTAGGGAAGATCCACTCTGGTGTCTTGATGAGGCTTACACTTAACCAAAAATCCTAGTTGGCGCTCCCATTCGTTAAGTGTCCCCAGTCTGTAAAGTACACCTCACCAGCAACCCATCTGTCCCCTCTAATCTTTCGGTTCCTTAAAGGGCTCACTTCATCGCACACAACCAGACTCTGGGTCCGATATCAGTATGGGCAAACTGTAAGGCCATCTTCATTATTTTAGAATTTCCTAAGGATAGTCTCACCAGGTTCGTGGCTTCCCAAAGCACCCTTTAACAACAAAATCCCACCTTGTTCATATATGTCTTGATGCCCACCACAGTAAATCCTTTTCTAATTGAGACATCAAACGCAAAGACCATCATCTCCTAATAGCTTCTCAATTTTGCTACCTTAAAGTATAGACATCAGGGACCAAAGAAGCAAAAGAAGTGTCTTTTAATAGACCCAATCATCTGGCTACGAGAATCAAGTTCTGTTGTTTAAGGCCTTCGGAACGATTCTTCTTTGTGCGCTTAAGAGAGCACCTCATTGAAAAAGAACCAGCCTCTTTTTGGAAAGTACCTCTGCATTTTGGCCTAAAACCACAACATGGGTAAGCAAATGTTGTGCTGTTCACAATGAGCTACCAAATGCCTGTAACTTTCCACTTTCCTGCAAGACTAGTTGAGAATGACTGGGTGGGATTTCTTGAATCTATCTCTACAGACTCCATCTACCAATGCCTTGGCAGATATAAAGATCTCTCAGTCATTTTAGATACAAACTGCACAATATCCTCCACCACCTCATTGCCTTGAAACAAAGTAGCAGCATCGGCAAGCCTTTCGGCAAGAGTGCCCTCCGGCGCAAATAAACACCGATAGGCTGAACGTAACGTGTGAACATCTGTGCTTGAAAATCCCCGACGCTTGAGCCCAATTACATTGAGCCCCGCTAAATAAGCCCTATCTCCTTTGACCATACCATAGGGAATGACATCGGAATCTACCCCCGACATTCCGCCAATCATAGCTTGCTGGCCAATACGCACGTACTGGTGCACTGCACTCAAGCCTCCAATATTAGCAAAATTCCCAATGGAAACATGCCCGCCCAGGGTGGCATTATTCGCCATGATAACTCCTTCCCCAATGCGGCAATCATGGGCAATATGACAAGCCACCATAAAAAATCCCTTCTCGCCAATAGAGGTCATACCGCCCCCTTCCACTGTGCCCCTGTGGATAGTCACATGCTCCCGAATCACATTTTGTTTGCCTATATGAAGACTTGTTCCCTCTCCACTATACCTTATGGATTGAGGGTGATCTCCAATAGAACAGAAGGAATGAATTTTGGTCTCTTCACAAATTTCTGTGCGCCCTTGAATATGCACGTAAGCCCCAATACTCACACCCTCTTTCAAAGTCACCTCTTTGTCAACAATACTATAAGGCCCAATAATCACCGAAGGGTGGATGGATGCCCCAGGATCAATGATAGCCGTAGGATGAATATGAGAGCTGGCTTGGGAAAGGTTATTTTTCATGAAATCCTTCTATTCATCTGCAATCATGGCTGTAAAAGTAGCTTCTGCTACCAAAAGATCATCTACAAAAGCATTCCCTTCAAATCTCCATACATTCGCCCGATGGCGTTGCTTTTTCACTCTTAATTGGAGGACGTCCCCGGGTACTACTGGACGTCTAAAGCGCGCTTCTTCTATAGACATAAAATATACCAGTTTATTCTTGGATTCGAACCCAGAACTAAACATAACCAAAGCACCTGCCGTCTGGGCAAGGGCTTCAATAATAAGAACACCTGGCATCACCGGACGAGAGGGAAAATGGCCTACAAAAAACCACTCATTGCAAGTAACGTTTTTAATACCAATGGCACTCTCATTGGGAACCGCTTTAATGATTTTATCAATTAACAAGATTGGATAACGGTGGGGAATTAGCCGTTGAATCTGATCGATCAAGATGGTCGCTCCTTCGCTCCCAGCGCTTTGTGTCTTAATACCTTGAGAGTCAGCTACGCCATCGGCTTGATCTGTTTTATGAGTCATGGATACATCCTCCATTCTTCTACGCTCCTTATATTATCTTGTTATCCCATGGGTACGCATAACTACCTACTTGCTTTTTCCATCCTATTTTAGTCCCACCACGTCCTTTCGTCTCAAGAGAAACTTTTTTTCCGAAACGATTAACTCACAACGCGAAGGAAGGCATGTGATAGGTCGGTGGCTCCCCCATAGCACTGAGTTTCGACTCCAAATCCTCTCTCTCTAGATGAGAATTATCTAACATCTCTTTTTTATGAATACCACCCATAATAAAAGCCACATCTATGCCAAAACCACGAGCCCCTTTTACATCGGTATGCAAGGAATCCCCTATGGCAAGGATTTTGTCTTTAGGGGTATGCCCCATGAGAGCATGAGCCCTTTCATACACTGATCTGTGAGGCTTACCATGATAAAATACTTTGCCGCCTCTCGATTCATAGTAATGGGCCAACGTCCCCGCACACAAGAACTCTTCACCCTTAATATGAACTACCATATCTGGGTTCACACACACAAAAGGAAGATTCCGCTCGACTCCTTCATCTAGCGTATCTTTATACTGGGCCAAAGATTCTCCCAAATTAGGCATACCCGTTGCTAAAATAAAAGAAGCCTCTGCCATATTTTCTGTGCGCATAATGCCACTTTCATGGAGCATATGAAGATCTTGATCCATCCCAATAAAATAAGCAGCACCTTTTTTAATTTCCGGAATCACATATACATCTTCTTGGATAGAGGCCCAGGCATCCTCTCCCGATGTCACTAAATGATTATAGTGGGACTTAGTGACGCCCATGCCATTCAAAAGGTCCTCTACTGCCCAGGAACGACGTGGGGCATTGGACAATAGCACCACCTTTTTTCCGCAATGTTGAAGTTTTTCAAGAACTTCAATACTCCCAGGACAAACCTTTGCCCCATCATGGATTACCCCCCAGACATCTATAAAATACCCCTGATAGTTATCTATGAGTCCATCCATACCTTGACAATAAAGTGATTCCATTGTGTTGTTAGTCTCCTTGAAACATCCGATAAAAGCAGCTCGCGCCAGACCATCCCTACCTATACTGTATTTCAGGACGTCATTCTAGAAAGGAAACCACGCTGGGTCAAATTTTTAAAGAAAAATCAAACACCCCACGACTCCTGCCCCTAAGCTTAAACCTCTAAACAAAATTTGCTTCGAGAGGCTCATAGGCAATTCTCATAAAAATCTCGTACAGTTGAGCCGTTTTCTTATCAAAATTGCTTTTCAGTATCCCTTTCATCTCTTCTAAAAGAAAGCCCGCAGTCTTTTGTATTCTCAAAAGGGTCTTTGGGGATTTTAAGTACAGCTGTGCTGTATTAAAATCCTTGAGAGTTCTTTTTAGGCCACCAAAACTACGCTCCCAGAATTGTTTTTCTTCCTCTCCACCTTCTTGATAAGACCAAAAGACCGGGAGTGTTACTTTACCATCGTAGAAGTCCCGGCCCCCTGTTTTTGAATAAGGCCCAGATTCACAAAAATAGTCCCTATAATCGTCTGCCACTTGAAATAATCTGCCTAAGATCAAGCCAAACCGGCTTAAGGACTCTATTTCCTCTTCAGTTCTCCCACGCCCAAACATAGATCCTATCTCTAGCGATGCCTTAAAAAGAGAACTGGTTTTACAATCTATAACATCCCAAAAAGTTTCCTCTGGGTAACTTAAAGAGGGAATTCCTTGAAGCTGTAGGGTCTCTCCCTTCACCAATGCCTTGATGGTATTAGTTAAAATAGCCACTACTTCCAAGGAGCCTTGTTCCACGGCCATACCATAAACATAAGCGGATAAATAATCTCCTGCCAGAATACTTTGCTTGTTTCCCCATAGTGCACACACGGTAGAGATGCCTCGTCTCTCGCGTCCTTGGTCAATCACATCGTCGTGAAGTAACGTCGCCATATGTAATAACTCCATCATACAAGCCATTCGAATGGCTTGTATTAAGTCACTTTGATAAATTCTAGCAGAAGCAAGTACCAATTTTGGACGGAGGTATTTTCCCCTTCTCTTCCCTAAATGACCTATAGTGTCACGAAAGGCTTGATCCATTTCTCCCAAAACTTTTTGAAAGTAACTCTCAAATTGGGGAAAGGATTCTGCTAAAAAGTCAGATGAAGGGTCTAGAAGTTTTGGAATCATTAACCATTTTTCTCCCCACATATCTAATCTTTGTCTTTTGAAAAACTGGATCCTTCCTTGGAATGGAGCACAGTGACTGGGAGACATTCTCACCTCACTCCACCAATAATGTCAACATCATTAGAAAGGTGTTCCTTGACACAGAATATGTTTTTGGGATAATGAACCAACAGCTGATCCCAAAGTGTTTCTGGCTATGGCGGAGTAGCTCAGCTGGTTAGAGCAACGGAATCATAATCCGTGTGTCGGGGGTTCAAATCCCTCCTCCGCTACCAGAATTCTTTGAATTTGGCTTCTGTTATCAGCCCCATTTTCACCTGGCACTACCCATCATTGAGACCTGCGGCACTCTTATCCATGTCTCTGGCCTCCAGCACCCGTTTGTGTCCTTAAATACATAGCTGGTAAAAAAACTAGCTCTTCCACGATTTAACCTTTTCAAATAATTAGACCAATGTTAGGATTCCTACATGGACAGTAGGCGATCTCTATGAGTTTGGAGAAGCTTGCTACTAGGAAAAGTACTTTCCTCAGGGCGAACCAGAGGTCAATAATAACATGTTACTAAAGGAAAGATTATGAAAAAATATAACTCATTTCTATACCTCGGAGTCATTATCTTGGCTTCCAGTGTAGGGACTCAGACATTCGCAATTTCTGGCGCAAGAACCACTAATGAGGCAAGAGCCGCTGCTTTAAGCTCAGTGGACACGAAGACTGCTCTTAGCGGCACTCAAGGGGCTTTAACTCCAGTTGCTATGAACGATCTTGTAGCCTCAGCAGCAGGAAGCGCGTCCATCACTGCCGCGTTATTTGCAAGCGTCAAAACAAATCCTCAACAGATGACCGCGCTATTGGATAAACTTGAAAATGACATCGCCTACAGAGATGCTATGCTTGCTTCTCTTCTTGAAGATCTAGAGCTCATTTCTATGATTCTTAATGATAGCAAGTTAACAGCTCACTATCCTAAGACTGCTGCCACTCTTCACGCTGCTGTCTCTGCGCCTGCAGCTCACTAACGCTACAAAATCTGTCTAGGAGTCTTCTTGTTAAAATCAAGAAGACTCCTAGAAGGTTTTTCTTTCTTCTAGGGCTGCCATCAATGTACCTCTGTCGAGGTAATCAAGTTCTCCCCCCAATGGAATTCCGCAAGCCAGATGGCTTAGTTTTATCTTTTCGAGCTCAGGGAGAGATCTGATACGATCCGTCAAATAATGACTTGTGGTTTGCCCCTCCAATGTGGGATTAAGAGCTAAAATCACCTCCTTAAAATTACTTGAAAGAAGTCGGTCTAGAACCTTATCTATTCCCAATTCTTCTGGTCCACGGCCGTCAAGCGCTGACAAAGTGCCCCCTAGGACGTAATATACCCCCTTGTAACAACCAGCTCCTTCCAAAGCCCACAGGTCAGCGATATCTTCCACCACACATAAAACTTCCTTGTCTCTCTTTGGATCCATACAGTAAGCACAAGGTGAGCACTCATCCAAATTGCCACAAGACACACAAGTTTTAATACCTTCAGAAGCTCGGGTCAAAATATCCACTAAGGGAGGTATTTGCGCACTTTTTGCTTTATAAGATAAAAGTTAAGCGACGAGCTGATCGTGGGCCGAGACCAGGCAATCGGAGCCAAGTGTCGGATAAGAGAGTCAAGGAGAGAGAAGGTCCCATAATAAGCAGTTCCTAGAAAGGAAGTGAGAGACCAGGGGCAAACCCATACCTCCCATCACACTTTTCATCTCATCGGCCATAAGGGCCTCAGATTTACGCTTGGCATCGGCAAATGCGGCAGTTAAAAGATCCTCCAAAATTTCTCCATCCTCGGCACCAATAAAGAGGGGTCAACTTTAACGGCCTTTACTTTCACCTTTCTGTCATAGTGATTTTTACCATGCCGCCTCCCTGAAATCCCTTCGCAGGTACACTGACCTACTTTCTCTGCACAGCAGCCATCTGTTTTTGTAATTCCTGGGCTTGCTTCATCATTTTCGCCATTTTGCATAATACTACCCTGTTCTAAACGGTTGATTACAATGACTACTCTTGAGGAAAGGCATTTAAAAATTCTCCTCTTGGACAATAGGATTTTTTTCTCACATAGTCTTGACGAGAGCTCTCCAAAAGAACGGCTTGCTCTTCTGGCGGGGGTAAGCCTGAGCCTTGCTCTGAAAGAAGAACTTCCATGGTTTTCTTGTATGTTTCTCCATGGCTTTTTCTAGTTTCTGCTTCAAAAGGGCCCGTTCTGGGAACTCTTGAAGACTTAAAGTGAGGGTGTGACCTTCCAAACTCACAAATCTTCCATGAGCATAAAGATCAGTATAAAGACGCACTTCCTTATGTTCGAGCAAAAATGCCAATACTTGCTCAAAATCTTTCAAAACTATAGGCGTCTGCTCTCGAAAAACAGTCTCTTCATGTCCCTTAGGTATCTCCAAGACAACTACTGGCTCTTTCTTTACATCACCCTGAGCCCCCATATCCAGGGGCAAAGGCTCTTCTTTTTTTTTGTCTTCTTGGCTGTCGTGACGCTCCTCTCCCAAGGAGTCCACCTTGCCTCGCCCTAAGTCTAAAGAAGAAATATACCCTTTGAGAAACATTAGCCGTATCAAGACCATTCCACAGGCACGATCCGGCATGGAGGACAACCGAACTTCCTCAAGCCCCTTACCCAAGACTTGCCATGCTCTATGCAAGACCTCCATGGAAAGCTGGGAAGAAAGACCTTTAAGTTGTGCCTGAACTTCCTTCGGAACAAAAGAAAGATCATAAGCAGCTGAACACTTATAGCGGGTCATATGATAGCAAATCTCAAGCAAATCTTGTACGATTTTTTGGGGATCTTGGCCCAAAGCCACATACTCATCCAAGGAAGAAAGAACCGTTTCTTGATCTCCCGACATAATCCTCGTAAAAAGCTGAATAATATCACTCAAATCGCATAAGCCAAACATCTGGCGCACTTGAGATTCTTTAATTTCTTGTTTCGTGGTCGTTGAGCCCTCAAAATTAAAAGCATGGTCCAATAAAGATAATCCATCCCGAACAGAACCATCCGCTCCTTTGGCAATCAGCTTCAAAGCGCCTTCAGAGATGGCCACACCCTCTTTTTGGGCAATCGCCTTAAAATAAGCCTCAAGGGTCCCTTGGGCCATCCTCTTGAGATTAAAAAACTGGCACCTCGATCTAATCGTAAGAGGTACTTTTTGAAGTTCGGTCGTGGCAAAAATAAACTTAACATGAGGAGGAGGTTCTTCAAGGGTCTTAAGTAGAGCGTTAAAGGCACTCTTAGACAACATATGAACTTCATCAATGATAAAGACTTTATATCTTAACGTAGCTGGACGATATCGAGCCCCTTCAATAATCGCCCGCACATCATCCACCCCGGTATGACTGGCCGCATCCATTTCTAAAATATCCATCTGCCGGTCTTGGTCAATGTCTCTACAAGACACACAAACCCCACACGGCTCCACTCCAGCAGTGCCTTTATGACTTTTTTCCCCAGTGCAATTTAAGGCCCTAGCGAGTAGGCGTGCCAAAGTGGTTTTTCCCACCCCGCGCTCGCCCACAAACAAAAAAGCATGGCCCACTCGATGGGTCTGAAGCGCATGAGTCAGAATTTGCACACAGTCATCTTGACCGATAATGTCACTAAAATTCTTAGGACGATAGGTACGAGCAAGGACTTGATAGTCCCCGATCCCAATCTCCTTCTTTAGTGCTTCGGACGAAGCTTTTTGCTCTGTGAAAACCACCCTACACACCACTTTTTGAATAACTTAAAAGGAAAGCGGAATGGAAATTTTAACCCAAAAAATGAAAGTACAGCTGCTGCCTTCCGGCTCTGACTGGGTTCCTAACGTCTTTCGCCTAAAACCCCATTCCAAGTTGGTTATACCAAACTCTTCTCCCTTGTGAACACCTTTTTCTTCACATATATCCTTCAAAGGAAAAATCAAAAAAAGCGCGTCTCCGGTTTAACGAACTCTCCGGGGCATTTAGGAACAAAAGAGTTACTTTTTCCCTATGGATTTATCCAAGTTTTCTAATCCTTTTTTTCGCCATAATCTTGCTTTCTCGAGGTCGTGGCAGCTTTCTTCATACCATCGGGCGTACAATTCATAGTAACTGGGTTCCGCGTGAACCGAATCTACCTCCTTCAGGTATTTCTCTGCTTCTCCCCATAATTGAGCCCTCAAAGCAGCGTTAATCACGAGAAATCGGGCTGTATTATCCTCAGGCGCCCAGGAAATCAAAGTGCGAGCCATTTCAAAAGCAGCCACAGGATCGTTCCCAAGAGCTTGAGCAAGATAAGCCTCTCCTATCTCTCTTCTAGGATGACTCTTCCACGCTTCCTCCAAAACACTCAACGCTTTAGCCCGCTTCCCTTTGTCCACTAATTCTTCCGCGAAGGCTATAGCCCCGGGCGCATAGGTGGGACAAGCCTCATGGGCCTCCATGAGGAATTCTTTTTTCTCAGAAGAAGGTCTTCCTTCTTCATGAGCTTTTAACAACCATAATTGTGCCTTAGCTCTACTTTTTCGTTCTTTTTCAAAAGAGCTTCTCGGATCCAAAATATCAATATATTTTTTAGCCTTTTCCCAAACACCCTCCTCTAGATAAAATGTTACCAATTGGTATTTAGCCCATTCAGAGGAAGGACACGCCGTGAAAGCTTCTTCAAGAAGCTTTCGGAAGGCAATAGTGTCTCGATCTTTATCCGCCAGTTCAATAAGCCCATAAAGCCCTAAAAACTTGCCCCCTTCAGTGTTTTTTAGGGTTTTATATAAAGAATGGAGTTCAGCTTTCGATGGGTTGGGTTGTTTTTTTATCATCATAGCCCGGCACCATAACCCCACCACTGGAGATGGGAAACTACATTCAAGCTCTCCGCATTTACTCACCATATTTGTGTGATCTTGCGCATAATAACCCGTCATAAATTGGGTCAAGACAGTCAGTCCTTTTTTCATGCGCCGCGTGGCAAAATGCGCGGAAATTCGGGAAGGCAACAAAAACAGGAAACGAACGCTTAAGAAAATCAGAAATACTACAAAAGAGATAAACAAAATCCCGATAAGACCGAGCCACAAAGGTGCGTGAAACCGCCACCCCATCACCGTAATGACTAGATCACCCGGAAAGGTAGATATGTAAAATCCCCCACAACACATTAAAACGCCTAACAAACCCCATACATACTTTTTCATTAGCCAGATCCTCTTCTAAATCTTATTCTCTATGAGCAAACCCACCCAACAAGGTTTGTTCTAGCCCTGTAAATGCTTCTTCTATTGCTACTGCCCTTTGAGCCTTTTCGAGCCACTCTCTAACGCCTGAGGTTTCTTTTGCGTTCAGTGCCTCTAGATTCCGGATGATCCCCTTCAGATCTCCTTTTTGGGCTAAATACTGAAGCTCTAGAACCTGTTGCCACAACGATCCACTTTCTTTGTCGTACGCCATAGGCCGTACACTCACTCGATCCGTCACAAATCGACTCACCCGCTCCCAATGGGTTTTAGGTTTGGGACGAATTACCACACTCATGCTATCGAGAACTTGTGGAAAAGAACTCCACAACTCATAGGGAGAAATACGATCATAATCAGGCGTTTTTTTCAAAAGAAGTGTCAAAGAATCTGTTGCTGCTTTCACCTGTGGAGGGGCATTCAAAAACCGTTCAGTGAATTTATCTAAAAGGTCTGCAACCGAGTTTCCTTGCCTAAAAACCTCTTTGATAACCATCAAATCTTTCACTAAGGAAATTCTTTGTCGCAATGCGTCCCGACTCTGCCTTATCTGGCTAATTTGAAACTCTAAGGCCTCTATTTCACGATTTACCTCTTGAATGACTTCTTGAGCGATCTTTTCTTCAAGCACGTCGGGAGTGACTTTCTCAAGATCCTCACCTCTCACCTCAATAACTTCCACGTCCCTTGGCGCACCAACGCTATCTGAAATGTGACTTTCCATCATCCCAATCCCCAGCGCTACCGGCCGTCTCAAGGTGGAAAGGACGCTCTCTTCATTAGCCAGAGAATGGGGTTCTGTTTTCGTATCTGACTCTATTGAAGCGCTCTGTTGGCTAGCCTGGACTCTCGGAATGGTCAGGCGATAAGGAGAGGGGACCTCGTTAAACCGGCCATGGATCCATACAAGCGCCATAAGACAAAGACTTAAAAGAGCCACTACCCAAAAAATCCAAGGCAGTTTTCGGTTCGACCAACGCAGTGTGGGGAAAGTTTTTATCCCCTGGTGCAGCCCTTTCTTAGAAGACAATTTTTCTCCATCTCTGCCTTTTTCGGGCCCTTGAGCCTTATCCATCTCTCTCGCCTTATCCTTATGAATCGGTTTTTTAGAAGGCTTTTTAGGAGCTTTATTTTCGGGTTGCTTAGACATTTTTTACCTCTTTCCAGAGCCTGTAGAAGATCCAACCTTGTGTTTTTTAATCAATAGACTTCCGATCAAACGTGGCTCGCGATACCACGCTTTTCTTTATCACATGTTAAAAGTCTTTTGTTAATCTTAAAAAATCCTCAATCCCCGATTCTTCGCTCACTACACATCTTAAAAAGGCGCTTTTGGATCCGTACAGATAATACGACTAACTCTGTTCCTTTATCTGAGAAACAATAGATATCGGCCGTATTTTCTCTTGAGTCTTAGAGTTCATTTTCCTTATGATTCCTTCAGGACATCCACCCAATAATGGTAAATCTATGTCTTCATAGGAACATATAATTAGCCAAAAGTTAAGAAGATCTCTTAGACTCACTCGGATCCCGAAGTCAAAACGTCCTTCCAAAAGTTGTAACCGAGAAGTTTTTACATCTCTCCATAACGCCTTTGACAAAAAGGAGAACTGAGGCTATACAAAAATTCGTCCGAATTTAGGTTTTTAGCTTATTTAAGTAGAAGGAACATTGTGTCCCCACTCATTGCAATTGATGGCCCCTCCGGAGCCGGAAAAGGCCTTCTCGCCAGAAATCTTGGGCAATCTTTAGGGTTTGCGGTTCTGGATACTGGCTTAGTGTATCGGTCTTTTGCACTCTTCGTTTTAACCCAAGGCGTTGATCCTCGAAACCAAGAATCAGTTGTATCCCGCTTACTTGCCTTTTCCATGGCACATATAGATCTTTCTGATCCCATTTTACGGGAGGAATCTACCGCTCTTACCGCTTCTATTATTTCCAGATACCCAGAAGTTCGAGATCATCTCACAGCCATGCAAAGGGAGTTTGCCTACCATCCTCCCTCTCCTTACAAAGGCGCTATTCTCGATGGCCGGGACATCGGAACCATCATCGTTCCCGAAGCCCCGCTCAAGCTCTATGTCACAGCTGACTTGAAAATTCGAGCTCAAAGACGCTGGAAAGAGTTGCATCAAAAAGGACATATGTGTAAGGTGGACGACGTTCTGAAGGAGCTTGAAGAAAGAGACACGCGTGATCAAGAAAGAGCTATAGCCCCGCTTGCAAAAGCACCTGATGCTATTTTGATTGACACCTCTTATTTAACGCCCGATGAAGTCTTGCGTGATGTTTTGGCGCTTGTCCAAGCGTCTCGCACCTAACCATGGCTACTTCTCCATATTAAGTTGCAGAAAAGCCCTGGACTCTAAAACGAGTGAGTAAGTGATCTCTCTTCCTTGTAATGTAAGGTAGAGGGATTGAATAGTAACCTTAAAAGTCATCCATCTTGGTGCTTATTTAGACCGGCCCAGATTTATGACCTAAATCCATATAGAGATTCACAATGAATGCAAAACCCGCAATTTCCCCCACTGAAGAAAGTTTCTCAGATCTCCTCGAAAGTTTTCTAGGCAGTGAACATGAAAGTCTTGAAGGTCGCGTTGTTAAAGGCACCATTATTGCCATTAAAAACGATTATGCCGTCATTGATGTAGGCTTGAAATCTGAAGGTCAAATTAACCTTAAAGAATTTCAATCTAACGCCGATGAGGCGGAGATTCGCGTGGGAGACCTGGTAGAGGTTTACATTGAAAAATTAGAAGATAGAAATGGTGATGTTCTCCTCAGTCGAGAAAGAGCCCGTCGTGAAGCCGCATGGGGTCAACTTGAGAAGGCTCATGCTGAAACTGAACGGGTAAACGGTGTGATATATAGCCGGGTTAAAGGTGGATTCACGGTAGATCTTGGAGGCGCTGTTGCCTTCTTACCAGGCAGCCAAGTGGATATCAGGCCTATTCGGGACACAGCCCCTCTTATGGGCGTTCCTCAGCCTTTCATTATTCTTAAAATGGACCGCCAGAGAGGCAACATAGTGGTGTCTCGTCGTGCGGTCTTGGAAGAAAGCCGTCAAGAAGCACGCCATGAACTTGTTGGTTCTTTGGAAGAAGGGCAAATCCTGTCAGGTATGGTGAAAAACATTACTGACTACGGTGCCTTCATTGATCTGGGGGGTATCGATGGCCTCCTGCATGTCACTGATATTTCATGGAAGCGTATCCAGCATCCTTCAGAGCTTCTGGCCATAGGTCAAACTATTGAAGTTCAGATCATCAAGTTTAACAAAGAGACCAATCGTATTTCCCTGGGAATGAAGCAGTTGGGTTCTGACCCTTGGGCCTCTATCCAAGAGAAGTACAAGGTAGACACCATCCACAAAGGAAGCATTACTAATATTACAGATTATGGCGCTTTTGTGGAAATTGAGCCAGGCGTCGAAGGGTTAGTCCACGTCTCCGAGATGAGTTGGACCAAGAAAAACTTCCATCCAGGCAAACTGGTATCCACCAGCCAAGAAGTAGACGTCATGATTTTGGACATCGATCCTATTAAGCGTCGTATTTCCCTTGGCATTAAACAATGCCAGTCCAATCCTTGGACCTCTTTCTCAGCAGAATTCCAAGTGGATCAAACCTTCACAGGAGAGGTCAAGAATATTACTGACTTCGGACTGTTTGTCGGGCTTAACGAAGACATTGACGGTATGGTTCACTCTTCAGATTTGTCTTGGGAGAAAACCGGAGAAGAAGCCCTTCTTACCTATAAAAAGGGAGATATGGTTACCGTTAAGATCCTTGATATTGACATTTCCAAAGAGCGCGTTGGCTTGGGAATTAAGCAGCTGACTGAAGATCCTTTTGCTGAGGGTTTTTCAAAACTGAATAAGGGTGATCTGGTCACATGTACCATTTCTTCCTTGCAAGACAATGGGTTGAATGTGGTCTTGGCCGACGGAACACCTGGCTTCATTAAGAAAAATGATCTATCCCGTCATCGCAATGAACAAAGAACGGATCGTTTTGCCGAAGGTGAAAAAGTCGATGCTCTCATCACCGCCATTGATCCTAAGACCCGTAGCTTAGCTCTGTCCATTAAAGCTCACGAAACCAGTGAAGAGAAGCGGGTTATGGCTGAATTTGGATCCTCTGATAGTGGGGCCAGTTTGGGAGACATCCTAGGAGCAGCTATAAGCAAGGCAAAAGAAAAAGAGAAGGCGCCTACTGAAAAGTAAGCTTCTCTCTATGAGAGATTCCGAGTGAGACTTTTCTTACCTCGGACTGAACATATCTCACAGCAATTGTGGTAAAAAAGCTTAGGTCTTAGGACCTAAGCTTTTTTTATGGACGTTCCCCAGCTCTGTTAGATAGATTAGAAAGTCCATCCAGAACAAAATCTAGATACTCTTAATACCTTCTCTAGAATTACCCCATAATATCTATCCTGAAGAAGCGTAATGAAGCTACCTCATTGGATGCAGATAAGCCCCCTCATACCTCACCTGAGTAAGCTACCCCCGTGAGGCCCAACGGCCCTCTGATTCAACGGTCGGGTGATTCTCAGGCACAAAAAAAGAGAAGGCTAACCAGCCTCCTCCTTTTAAGTCTTTGTCTTGCCTCTCTTCAGCCGTGCCCTAGGAATGCCCCACGTTTAGGCCTCCATATCTCTGGCTTAAAAAGCCTATCCAAGATTTAACGCCTATCCCCAAAAATACGCAGTAAAGATAGAAATAGATTCATAAAATCAAGATAGAGCATCAAAGCGCCCATCACTGACTTTTTAATGCGAACTTCATCGCTATCGGATGCCATATAGAACTCTTTGATACGCTGAGTGTCATAAGCGGTAAGCCCTGTAAATACCACCACGCCTATCAAAGAAAGAGCAAAATTTAACATGGAGCTGGCGATAAACAAATTAATGACACTGGCAAGAATAACCCCAATTAATCCCATCATAAGGAAAGATCCCCAGCCAGTAAGGTCTTTTTTAGTCGTATATCCGTAAAGGCTCATACCACCAAACATTCCGGCGGTAATGAGGAAGACCCGGGCAATGCTTGCTTCTTGATAAGCCATGAATATGGTTGAAAGAGAAAGACCCATCAATCCAGAGAACAGCCAGAAGAAAAACTGTGCCCGGCTTGCAGAGATAGATTTCAATCTCACTTGCAAATAAATGGCCAGCCCCAAAGGCGCAAAAATACACATCAATGAGATGATCAAGTTTCCAAAAAGAAGATTCCACATCACCTCAGAATGAGCCACAGTATACGCAACAAGCCCCGTCAGAACGAGTCCAAGCCCTATATAATTATATATCTTCAACATATAGGCTCTAACCCTAGGTCAAAAGAAACATCCTCACTCCAGCTTTGCGCCAACACGTCGATCCATAAGTGCCATTTTACCCTCCTCTTACAATCTGTAAAAACAATCTTGTCTGCAGTCTATAGTAAGAACCCCCTAAAATCAAGATAGAACCCCACACAATAAACATATCGTCCCCATTGTTCTCTGTTAACCTAACATGGTTAAAGTCTTGGGTTTTTTCCATCAAAACTGTTTTACACAAAGGGAAAAAGGAATCTCTTTTTGCAAGGAATAAGATGAATAAATAGCCTCTTATCCTGAGAACACCTTGGATTGCGAAGATGTTTTCTACCTCGTATTGGTAGTCACGATGATGAGAATTTCCAGTCTGAGTAATACGCTTTATGCCTCCACTTTTGGCCTTGCTAGGTGAAGGGGCCAGAACGAGAGCATATTTTTATGAAGTTCAGTAAATTGCCCACTTCTGTCAGCATCCCCCTAGATTTAGAAAGTAGAGCTTATTATCCTCCTCAGAGGTGAAAGTCTCGTATTTCAATTCTATAGCCATCTATTGCATTTAACCATCCCCCAAGCATCAAGATGGAGGCTTTCTGGACTTCCCCACCAATTTTTTTTAAGCGAGCTATATGTATCTTCTATTTTATCCGCACATACAAATCTCATATCGTGAAGTTCAATAAGAGCTCCATGAATAGTTCCGCCAATATATATCATAAAGAGATTCATTCGGATCCATGGCCTTTCATCAAATACAACTCGGGTTACTTACCATACCCGACATTCATACTTTTTTTAAACTAGCGGGTCAATTTAATAGGCCAGGCCATTTTCTTTTAAGATTAATGACGGATTTCCTCTTTCTAATTTAAAGTGAACTATGAAAAAACCCCACTAGTTCACAAATACCTTACACTCTCCTTTATTCCATGCACTCTAGATATTCTCTTCCCTTCTTCTCATTTCAGATCATATATATTTTAATCTTTAATTCTCCGTAACATATTCCCCTTTATATCAATCAATCGTCTCCCTTACTTTCGATTATGAGGGCCTGTATAATTTACCATGGACCACATCGTTACCCGTATCTAGGGTTAAGAAGATAGAGGAAGATTAATTTTTAACTATTATGCGCCCCTCTTTCCCTTTAGGCTTTGATATTACAAATATCTTCAACCAGTTCTGCCGTGGATCACAGGCGCTTATTCCCACGAAACTCCTAAAGATCAAATCAGACACTACAGATGGGCTAGGAGAAAAAATTGTGCAAAAAGGACTATGCTTCTCTTCCTACCTCTCTCTTCTCAGATAGAGAAGGTTTATGAGATATATGGCGGTTTTACTTCTTGGAAAATCTAGCTCTCTCCTTTAGATTACATTTTTGTATAATTTACACCCAGACTCAGAACGTATACTATTCTTGCAACCGTTGAACTTCTCGTATTTTGCATTACCTAGGACAAAAAATGTCGCTTTTCAAAAGAAAAACAAAGCGTTCCGTTGGTCAACAGATAGTCCATATGTGCTGGCCGGTTATGGGATGGAAGCGCACGGCGCTTTATTATCTATATCGCCTTAAAAGACTTAAGGACCAACCTCTTGAGGTTTCCATGGGCATAGCCACAGGCGTTGCCTCATCTTTTACCCCCTTTATTGGCTTTCAAATCCTTGCGGCCTTAGGCGTTAATTCTCTTCTCAAAGGCAGCTCCATTGCCACTTTAGTAGGAACCCTGTTTGGAAATCCATGGACATTTCCCTTCATATGGTTCGGGATGTTTAAGTTTGGACGCTTTATCATGGCTTATTCAGCCCCCTGGGTTCCTTGGCCCCCAAGCGTAGATCTTGCCCACTTACCCCCTTTGAGTTTTCATTTTTTATGGACCCACTATGGGGACGTTTTGATTCCTATGTTAATTGCTTCTGTTCCCCTAACGTTCTTAGCTTGGGTAACGTCTTTTCTCCTGATCTATACTCTTATGAGGATGTTAAAATCTCGCCCTAAAACAGGCCAGAAATTTGTCAAAAACTCAAAATAGGCCCATAATTTTTCTCTCACAGGTATATTTTTCATAAAAACGCTCTTTTTACCGTTTTGAGCCTATCCCATTATCTTCCAATGAAATATACTGAGGTACTGCTTGTTTCTTTGACTATTAATTTATATTTTCAAGAAAGTACACTGGTAATGGCTCAAAATCCTTCTATTCCCATAGCTGCTAATGCCTTCTCTGGATCCAAAAAAGGCCTTGGGATCTGATTACATAAACCCTAGGGATCTTTTTTTATCGCTTTGGTTTTATGGAGTTTTGTATTTGGAACCCTTCACATCCCTTCTGACTCAAAGATTCCAAATTTATTGGTTGGTGACTTTTATTTGTATCCAAATGGTCTTATGGATTTAGCTGCTATTCCTTCCCTTTAGGCATGAATATATTCAAGGACGCGTTCTGGATTTTAAAACCTGCATTGGGAGAAGTAGATTGTTTCTTAAAAACTCCCAAAGAAGATAAAAGCATACAGTTCATCAAACGGGTAGTAGGTCGTCCAGGAGATCGGGTCCAATTCTTAGAAGGCGTTTTTCACATTGTCTTGAGAAGCCGTTTCCCCACAAGAATAGAAGACTTACCTATCTGATGAATTTGGCGTCAGCCACACCATCTCTACCTAGAAACCATGCCCAATGGCGTCAACTACACCATCTTGAAAGATGATAACTTTGGAGATGGATTCCCTCGACACCACCTGTTCCTTTACGGTTCCTGAGGGACATTATTTTGTAGTTGAGATAACAGAGATCAATTATGAATAGTCGTGTTCCCATCAGATTGGCTATGTTCCTGAAGAAAATATTATTGGGAAAGCTTTTATTATCTATTTCCGAAACCTTTCCTTGTGGTCTTCATGACATTAACTGGCTTTCCCGAAGGAATGGGTCTAACCGTGAATTTACCTGGTGGCATCCATGGTCGGGATTTTCAACTTACGCCTCTGATCGTTTCTTAAAGTTAATTAACTAGATGGAAAATCCACTCGCTGCTTTCCAAAAAAACTAGGGTATTCTTCTTAGATAACACTCCTGTTGGAAGATGCTTTAAGGCATCCTAGTTATGCTTTTCGTGAAAACCTCCCCAATTTGGAGCGCATGAATTTCTGGGCGACCGGGTATTAGGGACAGAGCCATTGCGGCGGCCGATTGAAAAAGATATTCTGCCTTTGTTTCCTCAAGAAGAAGAGGGCACTCTTTCTAAGCGCTTTGTCTCCTTAGTGCGCAGAGAGCATTTGGCCACTATAGCTCGGATTTGGGATGTGGCTTCTGTTTTAAAAGCCACCCCGGTAGATACTCCTTTACCTGACTCTATCTACGCCGATAGTGTGGAGGCCGTCTTAGGTGCGATCTACCTTGATGGAGGATTTGATGAAGCCCGTCGTATCATCTTAGCTCACTGGGAATGGGCTCTTGCTGGATCTCATCTTATGCCTCTTATAGATGCTAAATCCCGTCTTCAGGAATGGTGCCAACAAAAAGGAATCCCCTTACCTGAATATACCCTCCTGAAAAGCGATGGACCAGACCATAACCCTCTTTTCACCATGAGTGTAACTATCCAAGATGCCTCAAGTTCTCAAATGGGCGTGGGAGAAGGCTCGTCTCATCGTCATGCAGAGCAACAAGCTGCCTCTGCGCTGCTCACCATTCTCAAAGATAAGGATGCTTAATAATGAAAACTAAATGCGCCTTTGTTGCTATGGTTGGTCTTCCCAATTCCGGGAAATCCACTCTTATAAATCGTATTGTGGGTGGAAAAATTTCCATTGTAAGTCGGAAAGCACAAACCACCAGATTTCGAATCATAGGTATCAAAACAGTCGAGGATACTCAGCTCGTCTTTATTGATACGCCAGGCATTTTTTCCTCAAACAAACGCTCTGGTGGCACAAAAAAACTCAACCGTGCCATGGTAAATGCCGCTTGGAGTGCTGGTGCTGACGCTGATATAACCCTTCTGGTCATAGATGCCTATAAGGGTATAACGCCTGAGCTTGAAGAAATTTTGGCCTCTTTAAAAGAACGGGACCAAAAAACACTGATTGCTCTTAACAAGGTAGATCTCATTTCCAAAAAAGAAACCTTATTGCACCTTGTTCAAAAATTGTCAGATGATGGCTTCCAAACTATTTACATGATTTCAGCTCTCGATGGAACGGGCGTTAATGAGCTGCTCAGCTCCCTTTCAGAAATGAGTCCAGAAGGTCCTTGGCATTACCCTGCCGACCAGCTCACCACCATCAATGAACGATTATGGGCCGCAGAAATCACCCGGGAAGTCCTGCTTGATCTTGTTCACGAAGAAATACCCTATGCGTTAATGGTGGAAACATCCCAATGGGAACTTTTTAATAATGGTTCTGTTAAAATCTCCCAGACTATCTATGTGGAAAAAGATTCCCAAAAAGCCATTATCCTCGGAGAAAAAGGAACCAAAATAAAACAAATCAATATTCAAGCTCGTAAAAGCATCCAAACCTCCTTAGGCATTCCCGTTCATTTATTTCTTTTTGTCAAAGTAGACGAAAACTGGAAGCGCAACAAAGAGCACTACACCAGCTGGGGTTTGGATTTTAACGCCACATAACAAAACTCTCATTGACCCCTCCTCACCAAAAAAATTATCAAAAAAATATTTTTGATCATCCTTTTTAGACTTATGATTTTAGGACAGCTTCCATGGAATGGACAGATCAAGGCATTCTTTTAAGTGCCCGAAATTTGCAAGAAAACAAGAAAATCTTCTGTTTTTTTACCCGAAACCATGGAAAGTGGAATGGCGTTTCCCAAAGACAGAAAAACTTACCTCAGCCCTCTCACTTTTACCTGAATTGGAAGGCTCGACTGGAAGAAAATCTTGGGCATTGGAAAACCATAGACCTTGCCAATAAAGGAGGAGAGCCCACAGTATGGATGCTCCACCCGGGAAAGCCCTTTGCTGTTGCCTCCATCTTGGGTCTGTTTAATCATCTCTTGGGAGATAGAGATCCTCATCCTTGTCTATTTGATGGTTTTCTATCCTTTATGAACACGCTCATGACTTCGGATGATTCTTGGATTATCAGTTATATCTCTCTTGAGCTTCTCTTGCTCAAAGAACTGGGGTTCTCTCTAGACCTCGAGAAATGCGCTCTTTCTCAGGCCACTCAAAATCTTTCTCTTGTGTCCCCCCTTACGGGCCGCGCCGTGACTAAAGAGGCAGCGGGTTCTTATGCACCCCGATTACTCCCTCTCCCGGGATTCTTGGGTAAGCTTTCTGCCCTTGAGAAAATTTCTCCTTACCAAGCAGAGCAAGGGTTAGAGCTTACAGGCTATTTTCTAAACAAAATTTATATGGAAAATCTTCCAAGTGGCGTACTTTCTCTACCAACTTTACGGGACACGTTTAAATCTTGGGTTAGTCGATTACCCTGTCTCCAAATAGAGACCGAACCTTTTTTTATTCATGAGGCACCCTTAGCGTCCTAGAGAAATCTGCCTTCACCATCACCCCTCATACGCTCACAGAAAATGTGATCCTAACTTCAGTTCGACGAAATAACTCCTCTAAAGTCCTAAGCTTAAGTTCCCTAAAAATCTCTGGGTTTTTTTTGGAAATCCCCCAACAGCAAGCAAAAATGAATAGTCCTCGATTCAGTCGGGGTTTTACGCTTATGCCTCCAGCACTTTCAGTAACATATGCTTCGAGCGCTATCATTATATTTATTTACTCTGATATTCTTTATAGCTCTTCTTGATCTTCTTCATAAGGAAGCACATTGTACACAAATAATTGGTCATTTTTTTTCCGTAATACATAATAACAGTCTTCGGTTTCTAGAGCTAGGTCGTCTTCTTCTAGAGTTTCCTTTGCCACTTGAGTTTCTATTTTTTCGTTAGAGATCTTAATTACGGTTTTATCATTCTCTGCTTCGGAGGAAGTGTCGCTTTCTTCAAAAAGAATAACTTTGCCAGCGCTGTTTTTCTTAAGGGTGTCCACTGCCTCTTGTTCATTTTTAAAAATCTGCAGTCTGCTCGCCAAAAATAAAGTTCTTTGTTCCTTTTCTTCATAAGAAAAGAGCCTACTTCTGTCTCGCGATGCTTCTATTTTGATCCCATCATTTTTATCTTCTAAATCTATTTCCATAGTACCTTGAGTTATGGTGGAAAATATTGGGAGTTTAGTGAGGCGCCTCCGGTAAGAATAAACAATCTTTCCGTTAACTTTTTCGGGACTAAAATAAGTGATAGCATGGCCATCTACCCTATGCGTTTCAGAGACGCAATCTTTTAAATACTGACGGCATGTATCCATCACAGACAAAGCGGGATGGTGATATCCTTTATGTTGTCCTGCACTTACAAAAAGAGCTTTTGGCTTAAAGATTTCCAATAATATTTTTGATGTAGCTCCATGCTCTTGACTCCCATGGTGGCTAAGTAACATATACGTTACAGGTTCTACTGGACCTTGTGCCGCAATGCGACCCCATGTTGTTTCATCCGCATCTCCTGGAAGCAAAATACTTTTACCCTTTACTTCCTTATTTTGTACTCTCAATACCAAGGAATTTGCGTTAGAATCCATATTGGCTCGTGATAAATTCCAGCTTTCAGGCTCTTCACCTGATTTGACTCTATCCATAGCCATACCAGAATTCATAGAGAGGACCTCCACTCCTACTGACTCATCAAAGAGAAGTACCTCTTCTATGCGTTTTTCGTTTTCTGTTTTATCTCTAATCCCAGAATGATAAAAACGTGCAAATAAGGGCTTGACTGCCTCTATACGACGCTTCTTAGTCCCTGATTCTACTGGTGAATCTGCGGGCCCAGCACCCTCTTTTTTTTCTCCCAAGGACCAAGGTGTAGAGAAGCCCTCTGGATATCCCGCTTGTCCTGTGTAGGTCCCAGTATAAAGAATCCGATCATCGCCTAGCCCACTAAGCCATTGCTTCAAAGACTCGTAGTCTCTGGAAAATCCACTGAGTATGACGGCTTTTAAGCGATCCATTTGGTCAAAAGTTTCATCAAATATCTGGGGCAGCCATCCTATATGATCTTTATCTCCATGAGTGGTTACAACCACGATCTCTTTTATATCCCCACTCTCAATAAATTCTCGGATAGAGCTTTTTAAATCTAGGGCATACTTTTTTGAGGTCGATACAGTGACTGCGGAAGGACTCACTGACTCTTCACTACTCGGAGATTGGGAAGAAACAATGGCAGCCTCTTCTTGCTCAAAGGTTGCCTTATCTAGAGAGGAGTCTCCTTCTTTTTCCTTTGATTGCATTTTCGCACTTTTCGTTTTGTAAACTTTACCAGTTTGAGAGGCTTGCTGGTAGGCAACTAAAAACGCACGTTCCGATGATCCTGCGTCTACCAAAAGCACCTTTTTTCCATGTTTTATGGCCACACAATTGCCTTGACCTACATCAAAAATCTTGATCTGAGTTGCGTTTACACAAGAAATACTTAACCCTAACATAAGAACCAAATAGATATATTCTCTAAATATCTTCACTCTCCTTGAACTCTATCGAAATATTGACGCATTTTTCCATACCGAACAGCATAAGTTTTTAGTAGGTTCTTTGCCCCATGCTTTTCTCGGGGAAGATCCCACTCCCAAAATCTGTGTTTCCAATCAGCAATTGCCGTAGGGTCTCCCATCTTAATAGAGGCTATCCGTCCGGGCAAACCCAGCTTCTGAATGTCCGCTGGCAGCTCATCGAACCAAGAATTAACTTCAGCCGCATAAAGATAGCCACCACGCGGATCTTCTTGCTCGCAAGCCTCCAAATAACAAGAGATCCTCCCTAAAGCGCTTTCGACTGAGGTTTTATTCTTTAGATGAGCACCTATACCATTTCCTGAAAGAATCGAATAATAGGGCAACCCCAATTTTCCTTTTTCATCAAAAATAGCTCTCTTTTCTTTTTCTTCACGTTCAGAGTCTACCCAATATCCCGATCTCTTACAAATTTCTTCACTCAAATCTACATAACGTGGATCAACATCCGATAAGAAAGTCCGCAGAACTTCTTTTTGCTCTTTAAGTTGCCCTCTCACTCTTTCATGAGCCTTTTCAAACCACTCCTGATTCTGCTCTGAAAGAGTAACCCGAGGAGGATATTTTTGGGGATTGATAGCATCCTCCCATACCGACCTAAAAGCGCCCAAAAATACGAGAGAAGCTATAGGATTTTTAAACCCTGATGAGGCTATGAGTCCGTAAAGCCCTCCTGTGCGCCTAAAGTAGTGATGACGTCCCACAAGAGTTCTGAGTTTCTCCACACAGGCCTTATACTCTTCATCCCATCGCTCATCTGGTATCCCGTTAAGAGGCATTAAGACATTCTTTAAAAGCTGCATATGAGGTTCATTCAATGCCACTTCTAAAAAAACCAAGCCCCTTAAATTCATTCCATAATCTTCAAGGGTTCCTGTATTCCATAACACGCCATTCTTACGCTCTGTGTGTTCGACATAAGTCACCCATTCTTCTTTCCACCTTTGAGGACTAAAGTCTGTTTCTTTGCAACTTCCATACAACAAGAGAAGCTTTTGGGCTGATGATTCTTTTATGGCTGCTTGGATTTCCTCTTGGTGACACCCAAAGTCAATTTTTTGACGCTTAGTATTCCTACCTTCTCTTTCCTCTTGATCTCTCTCATCACCCGTGGATTCAAACGGCTTCACCGCCCAAGATTCATGAACAATACCTAAAAAAAGAAGCGTAAACATAAATTTGAAGGTAAAAGCAAAACCTTGCTTCAAAAAAAAAGTTTCTCTCATACTTTGCCTCCAAATCTAAGATAAATAGGGTTGATAATACGACGTCGTTAAAATATTTTTTAGTTAACTATTCAATAAATAACGTTTTCTTACTAGGAAAACACCTCGCTCCTTTTGTATTCTGTTTTTCCCTAAAAATCAAGTTCATCTAGTGTGAAGCGTCTTCATAATTAATTTACGATCGACGGAAATACGTCCTTAATACATTGAAATAATGGATTTTTGCGAGATACGACATCATGTTTTCTTGTTAAGGACTACAAAATGAGGATTTTCCGATGGTCCAGAAGAGATATTCTGCTCAATCACAGATTTTTGAAAATCTTTTACGTCAAAATCTACTCATTTTTTAGGCACATCTGCGCAAAATCGGCCAAGAACCTGGCAGATTTGTCTGTCTGAAATTATGCTTTCATATACATTTTTAAAGAATAAATAATCCCTCAAATCAGAATATAGACCTATTCTCAAGTTTTAGCATCTCATTTACGGTTTTTAAACGCTTCGCCTGCCCGTGTCCTTCCCATCTAGAGGCTTCCTATATAGCGACCATACCAGGCTTGATACATAAGAATGCCCCATAAGGGATACGCGAAATTATGTTTTCTGGATTGATGTTGTTGCCATTTTTCTCGAATAAAGTGAGGGTCTTTCAAGCCTGAAGTCTCCAAAGCCTGGATGCTTAATAATGATTCACCCCACTCTCTCAATCCTTCTCGCAACCAACGATCAATAGGCAATCCAAACCCTTGCTTAGGGCGGTCGAAAAAAGATCTAGGCACATACCGCTCAAGAACTTGGCGTAAAATCCATTTTCCTACACCATTCTGGATTTTAAGGGCTGGTGGCAAGCTCAAGGCAAACTCTAAAAGACGGTGATCCAAAAGGGGCTCTCTGGCTTCCAACCCATGGGCCATACTCGCCCGATCCACTTTTACCAAAATATCGCTGGGTAAATACAACCCTAGATCAGCCCGCGTCATGGCTTCAGTGAAGTCAAAAGGCGCCTCAAAGGCATCTGAAAACGCTTGAGGACACTGAGCCACCACTCCAGAGAATCTTTCTATCTCTTCGGGTTGCCAATGAATTAAGAGACTTTCATATACCTCTTGGAGCGATCCTTTTTTAAGAAGTAAGGACAGTTTGTGGAGCTTATGGGACAAATGAGTGCCGAAGCCCAAAGAGCCTATAACTGACTCAAAAAACGGCCGGGACGCAAAAGCCAAAAGAGAGGATAAGCCCTTACGGGACGAGGGCGGAACGAAGTCCAATATTCTCTCAAGTTTAGAGGCCAGAAGGTATCGGGTGTACCCACCAAATAACTCGTCTCCCCCATCTCCTGACAAGCTCACCGTCACATGCTGTTTGGCCATACCTGCCACCAGAAAGGTAGGTATTTGAGAAGAATCAGCAAAAGGCTCATCAAAATATTCTGGTAAAGAAGGAATGATGTCTAACGCATCCGAGGGTGACATATAGTGCTCGTAGTGATCGGTCTTAAGAAGGCGCGCTATCTGGGCGGCAAAAGGGGCTTCATCGTAACTTGCCTCCTCAAAACCAATTGAAAACGTTTTAATGGGCATACTAGAGTGTTTTTGCATAAGAGCAACCACCAAAGAACTATCAATACCCCCCGATAAAAAGGCCCCTAGGGGCACGTCGGAAAGTTGCCTCATATCAATGGAACTTTGCAAAAGCGCTTCGCACGACTCTATTTGTTCAGACACAAAAGTAGGATCGGTCTGGAGGCTCTTCGACCGCTCAGATTGCCCTTTAGCAGCCTTAGAAACTGCGTTTAGTGACCAATATTCTGAGATCTTTTCTGTCCCTTGAGCGGTAATGGTCACTATCCCCCCGGGCTTTACCTTACCAATCCCTTGGTAAATACAGTAGTCTTCCGGAATATAATTATAGGCAAAAAAAGCACTTCTTGCATAAGGGTTTACCTTACCTTCCCAACTAGGGTGGGGACGGAAACTGCGTGGCTGTGAGCCAAAAAACCAAACCCCATTGATTTGACCGTAATACAATGGCTTTACCCCAAGGCGATCACGAGCCAAAGTTATGGTTCGGTCTTCACTATCCCAAAGTGCAAAAGCAAACATCCCAATGCTTTTCTCCAGGGTTTTTTTAAGCCCCCAAATCTCAATACCCGCTAGAAGAACCTCAGTATCTGAGGTACCTTTGAATTGTCCATCTTGTCTTATTAATTCTTCCCGGAGAGCAGGTGCATTATAAACTTCTCCGTTGTACACAAGCCAGTATCGACCGGAGAAGGACCTCATGGGTTGAGCACCCAAAGGACTTAATTCTAAAATCGATAGCCGAACATGTCCTAACGCAACCCCCACAGAATCATCCGTCCAAAACCCCCTGCCATCTGGACCTCTAAAAGCAATCTCCTCAGCCATCTTCTCTATGATTGCTCGACTATCATAGGAGGGTCGAGATATCCTTTGGTCCCAAAACCCACTAAATCCACACATTTGTACTTCTCACCTCTCGGTTGCATCAAACTTATCTTACCGCTTGCCTCGGATCTCTTAGATCACTTATAGATCTCTTAAATTTTGGAGCCACTATATACCCCCTCTGCGAAAATGTCTGCCCTCTTGATCTCCCCTCAATCAATCACTCGTTTAACCACTCTATAGCCTGAAAATTGTCTCTTGCTGGAAAAGTCTCTTGCTAGAAAATATGTACGTAACGCCCCTTATTGCCATGGACCCAAATATCCGCTAGGATTGAGATTGGTTTTAATGATAAAAAAAAGAAGTGTAATACCATGATCTCAATCATCGAGTTCACTCGAAAGATACCTCTTCGATTTGGTATTACCCGAAGTTCTGATTTTTACTTGGTCTTAATCTGCTATTTTTTTGTCTGCTTATCGGGTGGTTTGTCCTCCACCTTTACAGAAATGGAGATGCACTCCTTGCATATCTTTTCGCCCCGACTTACTTCGGTGGCTTTTACCATGTGGACCATTGGTGGGCTCCTTCAATATCTTACTTATCCTTCTTTATCAAAATTTTTCTCTCTCAAATTTCTTGTACTCAGTTCTTTAGTTTTGGCCTCTTTAACAACAGGTCTATTTAGCTTATTTTTAAACACAGACATTAATTTTTTGCTCCAATTTTTAAGTGGGTTTACCATTTGCCTTTTTTTTAACGCTCTAAATTGTTATACATCTGTTCTGTATAATACTTCATCCAGAACCACACTGTTCGGCATTGTCACTATTATTTTTTCCCTATCCTACGCCTTGGGATCTAGCCTTCTTGATTTTATTTTAAACATAGATGCCGTATTTTTGATTTCCGCCTTCTTTCTTCTTATTCCTGTGGGCGCAGGGCTACTTCTCTCATATCCGCCACTTGTTGCTAAAGCTCCCTCCCCACTTGAAAAATCATCCTGGCTTAGTACCTGGAGCTATTTTCCTGTTCTTTTTATCTTAGCTCTTGTTTTAGGCATAGGATTTGGAGCACAAGATACCTATTTCCCTATCTATGCGGAAGGGCTAGGCCTTACTGAAGGGAGAGCCTCTGTTCTTTATGCCGTAACCCTTATTGGATCCATCCTTATCGTGCCAGTGGCTTCCTGGCGTGCCGATATAATCGGCTACCCTAAAGTCTTTCTTTGGCTCACGTTAGTAGGAATGGGGGCCACTCTTTGGGTCATCTTCACACATTCCTTGATAGCCATATCCATCCTCTACTTCCTTATTACAGGAATTCTTGCGGCCTATACAACATTAGCCATTGCCTGGGTAGCCAAAGCTTACGTGGGAAAAAACTCCTTATCCACCGCCATGAGTCTTCAAGGAATAATGAGTCAACTCGGAGGCGTTTTATCCCCCCTTGCCATCGGCACCTTCATGTCAACATTCGGCAATAATGGCTATAACTGTTGGGTGCTCCTAGGCTTTATAGCCTGCCTCGTTCCTTTGGCCATAGTCTGGTATACGAAAAAAAACTCTTTACAAGAAAAAAATGCTGCCCCTTCTGCTGTCCCTTTTTATGTTCCGTCAACGAAAGAAAACTAAGCGGCGAAACCGTTCCCTTGCTTGAAACCTTTTCTCTTGGCGACTTCCTCTAGATTTTTGTAAGATTTGCCGTATACTTAAAAAATGGCACATCCTAATTAATAAATAAAAAGATATAGCATGTTCAAACTCCTTCCTCTCTTAGAGTCCTTTCCAAAAAAGTTCGGAGTCTCTCGTATTAAAGACTTTTACCTAGTTCTCATCGCTTACGTTTTTTTTGCCATAGCCCGAAATCTCTATATAACATTTACTAATCTCGCTCTTCATGTCTCTGATTGCTTTGATACCACACTTACTTCCGTTAGCACCTCCACTGACTTATTAGGATCCTTAGTGATTTTGCCTTTTTTTCCCCTTTTAGCTCGAAGATTTTCCTTTAGAATAATTCTCATTTCTTCATCAATCCTCCTGACTCTGTGCAGCGTTTTATTTATTTTCTTTCTGACCTCCAAGTTTAGTTTTGTACTTCGTTTTGGCATGGGACTTGCTGCCGGGTTATTTTATACAGCTATATCCTGTTACTTTGCCATCCTCTTTGATGGGCCCCACAGGGCGCTCCTTTTTAGTTTTTCTTATATCATTTTGAATCTTTCTTTTTCCATAGGCGCCTCCCTTATGGCTTTGTTTCCTTCCGCTACGCCTGTCTATTGCATCACCGCTTTCTCTTTTGTCCTCACAATCCCCCTTCTTTCGACTTTATCCACATCTCCTTCTATGGCCAGCCCAGAAGGCCTTTCTAGAAAAGAAATGTCCAAGTTCTGGAGTGTTTTTACACTCATTCCTTCACTCTTTCTTTTCTCTTTCCTTACTGGGCTAATATTCTTTTGGCAAGGACAATACTTCACCATCTTTTCGGTGGGTATTGGCCTTCTCGACAGTCAAGCCGGCTGGCTCTACTCTTTTTCTCTCTTGGGCACTGTTCTGGCCTTCCCTTTATCTTCCTTCTTTGCTGACTCCTATGGCTTCCGGATAGTTTTTTGTGTGCTGTGTCTTATAGGATCAGCTCTCTCCCTTCTATCCCTTCTGACCACGTCTCCTCTGCTCTTAGGCCTTCTCTTCTTTTTTATTACCCCCATCACCGCCACTTTAATTTGCCTCGTTACCCCTTGGGTGGCTCAAGTCTTTTCTACCCCTCATTCCCTCTCTGTAGCCATGAGTCTACGGTCCATATTTCTGCGCGTTGGCGGTCTTCTTTCTCCCTTATTGATAGGATTTTGTATCGAAAAATACGGACCCTACAGCTTTGTATACCTTCTCAGTTTTGGTTTTTTTGTGGGAGCCCTGATTTTAGGGAGCTTTTGGCGCTTTTACCGCTCCCCTTCTAAAGCAACCTTATAATCTTTGAAATCTTATTTCTCAAAGCCTACGCTTCCTCTTTTTGCTGCTATGTGTTTACTAAGACAACGTCCACACTCCGGAGGCAACTCTTGTTTTTCATCTCGATAAAAGAACTCTCCCTCCTCCAATCTCTCTATTGATTTAGACACAACAATAAGTTACCTTTAGAGTGTCTTAAATCTTAATAAAGAAAATTAAAAATATGATTGTATTCTCTACCTTATTCTCTATTGGTCCCAAAAAACTAGGAATCAGTCGGATTTCTGATTTCTACTGCGTTCTTCTTGCTTTCTTTTGCGTAGGAGCTGCCAGTGGGTTGTCGAGCACATTTACCAATATTGAAGTTCATAATTTACGGATTTTTGATCCGACCTTAACCTCTGTAGATTTTACCGTTGGAGGGATAGGAGCTTTAATAATCTATTTTATATTTCCCAGTTTATCTAAATTTGCTTCGTTAAAAAAACTGATTCTCATTTCACTCATCGGAACTACAGTCCTCACTTTGCTTTATATTCCTTTTCTAGAAACCGATATAAACTTTCTTTTGAGGTTCTCAAGAGGAGCAGCTCTAGGACTGTTTTATATAGCATTGGAATGTTACGTTTCCAGCCTTTTTAACACCCCTCACCGGGCCACTTTGTTTGGCCTCTCCTCCATTACTATAACCCTCTCATACGCCCTAGGCTCTAGCCTTATTTCTGCGATTTCCTCTATCTCTATCGTGTATATTATTTCAGCGATCCTTTTTGCAAGCGCTGCTGCGATCCTCCTGGTAATCTCCATGCCCCCAGAAAAGACCTCAGTGAAAAAAACTTCTAACTCTCAAGCCTTAGCATGGAAGAATGCCTTTTCCTTGGTACCCTTTATTTTTATTTTTTGTTTCCTGATAGGGATTGGCTTTTCAGGAGAAAGTACTTATTTTCCAATATTTGCAGAAGGTCTCGGTTTGATCGAAGGAAGAGCTGCTCTTTTATATTCCTTTTCCCTTTTGGGAGGAATTGTGATGATCCCCATTTCGTCCTACTTTGCCGATCATTTTGGGTACGAGAAGGTTCTTTTGTTACTATCAGCTCTTGGCATTCTTATGTGTCTGTTTGTATCCTTTCTGCCTTCTCTACTTGCCGTTATCATTCTGTTTTTCTTCATAGTAGGCATCTTGAAAAGTTTCTCTAGCTTGTCCTTGGCCTGGGTTTCGGAAGTTTTTAATGGATCCGACCTCCTTTCTACCTCCATGAGTATACGGTCCATTGTTCATCAGCTAGGCGGGATCTGTTCCCCTCTCATCATCGGGTACTTCATGGCTACTTTGGGCAATACGGGATTCGTCTATTGGATGGTCATCGGGTTTTTACTATGTTTCATCGCTTTAGGCATTAAAGTATTCCTACCCAAACACTCCAGTAAAAAAACCAAATCTTAACTTTGGACCTATTCTGTGATCCCTCTTTCTTGCCCCTCTCCTAATTTTGATGAGCGGCCTTCGCCAGGGCATATAGACTCCTTGATTATTCATTATACAGCTATGACCTCCGCCCCAGCAGCCATTTCTTGGCTTAGCAATCCCCTATCAAAAGTCAGCTCTCATTACCTCATATGTGAAAAAGGTGTGGTTTACCAACTGGTGCATGACTCAAAGCGCGCATGGCATGCGGGTGTCAGCGCTTGGAAAGGCGAAACGGCCTTGAATAATCATTCAATTGGAATCGAACTATCAAATCTGGGAGAAGGGCCTTTTGCTCACCCTCAAATTCGCGCATTAATCGATCTTAGCCAAACGCTGGTTCGTACATACGCGGTGAACCCAGCTCGTGTTTTAGGACACTCAGATATTTCCCCCCAACGCAAACGTGATCCAGGGCCTTATTTTCCATGGAATCGCCTTGCAAAACAAGGGTTGGGATTATGGGCCACCCGGACCAATCTTCCGCTTCGCAAGGGTTCTTGTTCTCTTGTCGCTTTGAAACAATCTCTTCTCGACTTAGGATATGACATCCCCGTCACGGACATTTTGGACGAACATACGCTTAATGTGGTCCGAGGTTTTATGGCCCATTTCCTTCCAGAAATTTACCTGAAACATGCCTTGGCCGACCCTTTGAATAGCAAAATCCTGGAGTGCTATTTACCAGCTGTTTTCACTCTGGCTCAAAGACTCCTATCCTAGACCACGAGAATCGCTCTCTTCCCAAGTATTTTTTTGGTTAAAACCCATGTATCCACTGCAGCCCCTTATAAACCACCCGATCAAACCCTCTTAAAGAGGCCCTTTGGACTTGGTGAATAATGCTTTTGCTAATATCAGAAGCGCCAACTCGGCGATGATGCCAAGAAATCGTTTTTTCTTTTATAGGATGATGAAAAGATAAAAAAGTAACATGTTTTTTATACTTAGCCCCTAAAACGCCTAATAAGGACTGATCTTCCTGAGAACCTTGGAAGTTTGGATCATTAGGGGTAGAAGAGTACCCTTTGAGCAAATCTTCATTTTCACACGCTTGCAACCATTCCTTGACGAATTTTCGCGCAAAAGGTGTGTTCCTTATAACAAGACTTGCCGCCATTACAGCGGATCCTTGATAAAAAGCCTCCTCCGGACAGGCTAATTTCTCTCGACTATATAATGTTGCACAGTGCGCTAACGTCCTTACTGGTCTTTCTTGATCTAAATCATCGGTTATGAGGATAAGGTCTTTATCACCCAATTGGGCTATTAATTCATCTACAGGGGATGATAGCACGTATCCTGAGTCTAGATACACCAAGACCCCATTCGGCGGCATAGAATCAAGAGTTTTTAAGATGAAATAGGGCTTCCACAGCCAAAGACCCGCCCCTTTTTTTTCACTCAAAATGATTTTATTTTTCCTAAGAAAATCATTCTCCATATGAGATCTACGGTACAAAAAAATATGATCGATGCCACGATTGATAGCTGAAAGAGCCAAGGTGTTTTGGTTTTTCATAAAGATCTCGTCCCCATCCGCGTAGCTGGCAAGATACACAGGCTCTTGGCATAAAGTCTTTTTAAATACCGGACTCAAAGATAAGTCCATGTCTTGAAAGTATCCCCCCCATCTAATGAAAAGGAAGGCAAAACAACAAGCCAGAAGAACCACTACTGGAAAAAGAATCTTTGAAATCCGGGAGTACATTTTACTTTTTTCCTAGAAACTGCCTGTTTACAAAGGAGAAAGAGGCATTTATGTCCACTATCTCTACCCAAATAAAGCGCCTATGCGTTAGTCGCATATAAACTTTAAAAAATCTATAGGCTTTCCTTTTTCCCCCTACCCTTCCCACAGATCCGGAACATCTCACAATTTTTCTTTACTCTCAAGAAAATACTCACCCAGTATCCGGTCCTTACCTTGCTTTTTAAGGTGCCCTCCCCTAAGATCAACGGGTAAGTTTTCTCTTTTTTGGTATATTGGTTAATGGAATCACATACGTTTACAGTCCCTATGGACACCCCCAAACAAAGAGCTGATAGCTTTTTAGCTCAAAATTATCCCCTTATATCACGCACTCAAATTAAGCGCCTCATAGAAGCGGGGCATCTTCTCATCCAAGATAAGATCATTCTTGATGCAAGTTTTTATCTCCATGGAGGGGAAACCCTCATCCTTCAAGTTCCCCCACCGGTAGATCCACACCCCAAAGGCCAGGCTATGGAGCTTATGATTCCTTACGAAGATGATCATATACTTGTGATAGATAAGCCAGCCGGCTTAGTCGTTCATCCGGCTCCTGGAAATCCTGACCAAACTTTAGTCAACGCCCTCATAGCCCATTGTGGTGACTCTCTTTCTGGGATTGGTGGGGTACGACGGCCTGGGATTGTGCACCGTCTTGATAAAGGCACAAGTGGGCTTTTGGTGGTTGCAAAATCCGATAGAGCTCATCAAAAACTAACCAAACAATTCACCACCCGTACCATTTCTCGTAAATACTTGGCTTTGATTCCTGGGGTGCTCATGCCTCCTTCGGGCACCATCATAAAAAATATAGATAGGTCGCGCAAAAACAGACTTAAAATGACCACAGTGACCTCTGGCGGAAAAGAAGCAATCACTCATTTTTCTACTGTAGAAACGTTGGGCCCCCTTCAAAACCCAAAAATCAGATCAAGTCTCATTTCATGTCGCCTAGAAACAGGACGCACCCACCAAATTCGCGTCCATCTCGCCGATTTAAAACATCCCCTTCTGGGAGATGACCTCTATGGTCAAAACTTGAGCACCCACCCTTTGCAAAAAATTCTGAATCACCTCAATTGGCCTGCAGGACGTCAAGCGCTTCATGCGGAATCTCTATCCTTTATTCACCCTATAACTTCTGAAGAATTAAGTTTCTCAAGCCCTCTGCCTGAAGACTTAACGAAACTCAAGGAAGTCTTGAAAACCATCCCTCCAGAAGGCTTTCCCATAGCCCCCTTTTAAGGTGACAGGTTAACTTTTTTCCTTCAGGATTTAACTAGTGTGACTAGTTAAGAATGGACTATGCATGTTTGGCCCTTACAAGAGGAAAAAGCCCACCTCAGCAATGTTGTAAAATTGTGCGTTGAATCACCTCAGGTTATTTCTTTAAGGGGAGTTGAGAAAGTTATTATGCTTACAATGGAAGATTACGAAAAATTATTAGAAAAGAAAGGCAGCTTTATTTCCTTCATGCAAAATTCTCCCTTAAAAGGAATGGACTTAGATTTTGAAAGAGACCCCTCATTACCCGGGATACTGGTCTATGATTTACTTACTGGACACCAACGTTATTTCCGAAGGGAGTCGAGCATCCCCCAATCCTCATGTGATAAACGAACTTCCCAATCATCACCTAGCGATTAGCGTCCTTACCTTAGGAGAAATCCGAAGCTTCCTCTAAAAAATCTAAACTCCTGCACTGCCTTGAAGGTGAGCTCACCGATTGGTTTCAAGGAAGAATTATTTCTATTGATGAAAAGTAGCTGATAAATGGGGAAGTCTTTGCGCTGCTTCCAAGCCACTTCTTGCCATAGATGGCCTGATTGCTGCTTCTGCCTTGGTTCATAATTTAAAACTTGTCACACGAAATACAAAAGATTTTCAATCAATAGCCCCATTGACTTTGATCGATCCGTGGCTCCCAGCTCTTCATAAATAAGCCCCTTCTGTATTTACGACTTTAACTAAAAAACATGACATAGAAAAAGCCTCTCCCTTAGACCTTTGTTGAACTTTTCTACTGATGCCTAACAAGACCAGAATTTTACCAATCCATCTTCTCCAAGAAACAGCATAGGACGGTCCAGACATAGCCTTCCTTCAAAATTCTACTTTATTTAACAGGAACGCCCTTAGTGGTAGAGTATTCAAAATGGTAGACTTCTCCTGGAAATATGTGTCTTTGAATACTATGAGCCGCCACAGCCCCTTCTGAAAAACCCGTCAATATCAGTTTTAATTTTCCTGGATAGGTGGCGATATCCCCTATGGCAAAAATACCCGGGGTGGACGTTTGACACGTGGCCGGATCCACCACAATATGATTTCTATCCAGGCCCAGCCCCCATTCAGCAATGGGTCCTAAATTCATAGAAAGCCCAAAGAAAGGCAAAAGAATGTCCGTTTCATAGCGCATGGTCTTACCTTCTAAGTCCTGAAGATGAACAGCTTTCAAAACGCCCGTCTCTTTGTCACCTTCTAACTCATGAAGTTGGTAAGGCACAATCAGATCAATTTTACCTTCTTGAGCCAAAAGCTCTAAACGTCGAACGCTTTCCGGAGCCCCCCTAAATTTTGGACGTCGGTGAACCATAAGCACACGCTTAGCAATGGAAGAAAGTTCTAACGCCCAATCAAGAGCCGAATCTCCTCCTCCCGCGATCATAACTGTTTTGTCTCTCAACGATTCTTTTTGACGAACGTGATAAAAGACCTTTATCTTCGTAAACTATAAATTAGTTTAAGGGGACGATTTGATTCAAAGCCCCCACCCCCGCAGCAATCACGCAATTGGCTCACATAAAAGTCCCTTTAGTGGTTTTCACCTCCCACCCAGGCTTTCCATTAACGTCTTGCACCCGGATAACGTCAGTCACCATTTGATCGTGATGAAACACAGGAGTAAAAGGCTCCATTTGCTGGACTAGCTTTGCAATAAGATCAGCTCCTGTGATCTCAGGCCACGCAGGAATATCATAAAGAGGCTTCTCTGGATATAAAGCCGCACACTGACCTCCCACAAATGACAAAGCATCCACCACATGACACTTCAAGTTAAGCATACCACACTCAAAAATAGAGAATAATCCCACAGGCCCTGCGCCAATAATAATCACATCCGTGGTCTCCCCTTTGGTGGGACTTCGATCCATTTTCTGCTCCTTTTATCAATAATGGGGTTTATCTGCCCCTCCACAGACAACATTTCTTACTTGCTGTCTTGTTTATGACCCATTACAACTATTCAGTATGAATGGCCAGACTTTTTTAAAAACCCTTTATATGAAAAATCTTAAAGAAACCCTTTCTTTTGGGCAACGCTTTGCTTCTATTCTCCAACAAAAAGATGTGGTTGCTCTTCAAGGAGACCTAGGGGCCGGAAAATCCACTTTTGCCCGCGCTGTTATCCATAGCTTATGCCCCGCTGTAGACCATATTCCAAGCCCAACCTTTACCTTGATTCAATCTTATGACCCCGCAAATCCCCTTCATGGCGTTGTAACTCATGGGGATTTTTGGAGACTACACGCTCCAGAAGAAGTGCTTGAGCTTGGGCTACAAGACCTATTTCCGCAAGGCATTTCTTTGATCGAGTGGCCTGAGCGAATGGGGCCTTTTTTGCCCCCTCAAGCTCTCTTTTTGGAGTTCACCCTCCCGGACTTGTCCCTTCCTGAGCAACGACTTCTCACATTGAGGGGCTCTCTCTTATGGCAAGAAAGACTAGCGCATCTGTTGACTTCTTTTCTTCAAGATTCAATGTCATGAGTGCCGCCCCTTCAGGTCTTTATGCCTATCCCACAGGTCATGGTCTTTTGAAAGACCTCGCTCACTCTTTAATTAAAAAATGCACTTCAGACCCTGCTGCCCTAGGGCGGAACGTTATACTACTCCCTACCCGGCGTTGCGCCCGACTCTTAACCACCCTTATCCATCAAAACGTCCCTCATAGTTTCTTTATGCCTCACTTGTTTACCTTTGGAGATTTGGCCTCTCAAGGGATTGGATTTTTGCAAAGCCTTGGCTTACCCATTACACCAGTCGATCGTGCCCTTTTAAGTTCCACATCTCTCCCCATCCATCCCCTACGAGCTCACTTACTTATTACGTCTTGGCTCCACGACTTAAGCCTTAAAAAAAAAGATGCCCCTGAATCCGCCACTCATAAAAATCTCTCCCATTTACTCCTCCATACCTATTCTACTTTGAGCGAACAAGGACGGTCTTTGAGTGAGGTAGAATCTCATATACCAGATATGCATGCGCTTCATTGGGAGCACTACACATCCTTGCTTAAACAGTTTTGGACTTTTTGGCCCCAGTGCCTTCTAGACCAAAATCGATCCGACCCCGGCGCGTATAAAAAAATACAACTGGACCATCTTAGTGCTATTCTTAAAGACAAATCTGATGTTTCCTCTCTTTATCTCATTGCTCCCAAGGGTCTTTCCCAGGGCCTTAGCTACCTTTTCACTACTTTGGCTCAAAAAAAAGCAACGATTCTTTTCGAAGGAGATATGGACGAACTTCATCCTACTTCGCAAAGATCTATACCTTGCTTGGCTTATTCGGAACAACAGGCTTTTCTAGAAATGCTTCCGCCTTCTCTATCCACCCTTGAACCTTGGCCTTCATCTCCACATCTAACTTCTGATCGGTTCAACAGACAATATGCTTTAAAGAAGCACTTGTCCTTAGGCGTAGAGCCGTCAAATGCTTTTGAAAAATCTCTTCCGGATTCTGGACAAACGCCCCTTACCTTTTGGGAAGCCGAAACCTTAAGCGAAGAAGCGCAATTCATTGCTCTCAAGTTAAGAAAAGTCCTCACAACCCCAGGAAAAACCGGTGTCCTCATTACACCCAATCGTCTCTTAGCCCAACGAGTAACCCAAGAGCTTTTCTACTTTGGCATCATCCCAGATGACTCTTATGGAGTTCCTATCAGCCAAACCCCTTTGGGTCAGCTCATGATGTTGTCTTGGTCATGTATGCGCCATGATTTTTCGGCTTCTTATCTGCAAGCTTTACTCTGTCACCCTCTGTGCACATTAGGCATGGACCGAAAACACTTCTCGAAGATTTATGGACTTCTTGAAAAGCACTTTTTGCGCGGCCTCTCCTCTATACCTGGAATTTCATTTCTGAAAACCAGAGTCACAAAGACTGCCGGCTCTCTCTCTCTATCCAAGACGGCGCTTTTACACATCATTGAGCTCCTTAATACTCTTGAAGAAAACTTCCAATCTCTCATCGATTTAAAACCTACCCAGCTAGGAACCCCAGTAGACCTTGTTCAGATGTTTGACGCTCATATTGACGTTATAAAGAAATTGATTAGATCACCCGACGAGACTCCACATATGGCCCTTTTTGACTCTTTTAAGTCTTCCATGTCCTCTTTAAGGCCCCTCTTGATTAAGTTGCCCCGTTCATCAGCTACTTCCTATCAAGACACCTTGGAAAGTTACTTGCACGCTACCACTCTACCCCGAAATCCTACTCACTTTGACATTTCCATACTGGGCATTTTAGAAGGACGACTGATTTCGCCGGACTTTGTCATTTTAGGCGGCTTGAACGAAAGCACCTGGGACTCAGCCCTTGCTCCTAACCCCTGGCTCAATCAAAACTTGTGCGGGACACTCTCCTTAGACACCAATAAAACCATTCAAAACCAAATTTTCCAGGAGTTTCTTTCTCATCTTTGCCATCCTGAAGTATGTCTCACTCGAGCCAAAAGAAGTCCTTCTGGCGTAGAAAAGCCATCTCGCTTTTTTCTACAAGCCAAAACGAAGGGTCAATTTTATAAGCTTATCACTTTGGATGTAGAGGCCCATCTGGTTAATAAAGTCTATAAAACTCCGGTCCCCTATGGAAGTCAACCTCCGGCCCCTTCCCCGCCCTTAGCGTTACGCCCTACCACTTTACTTGTTACAAGCATGGCCGCATTAAACAATAATCCTTATAGCTTCTACGTTCGTCATATTCTAAAATTAGTGCCCTTGCGCGGGATTGAAGAACAGCCATCTCCTAGAGATTTAGGAATCTGGATTCATACCATACTAGAAAGGTCTTTAAAAAAAGATCACCTAACAGCTTCGAGCATGTGGTCTTCTTTTGAGAAATCCACTCCTTTTATAAACCTCCCAGCCACCACTCGTTTTTTCCTAAAGAAAAACTTCTTGTCTATTTTAAAAGTTTTGAAGCTGCCCACCAGGCGCATATGCAAGCCACTAGCTATCCTTCCCTTCACCTTGAAGTCCCTTTGGGATATACTTTTACTCCCCGTCTTTGCGATACTCGTGGGCCCATCACCCTCAAAGGAAGAGTCGATCGTCTTGAGATGTATCCCCCCCCTAAAGATAGCTTAAATTGCCAAAGGACTGTTCAGCTTATGGATTATAAATCGGGCACTTTACCCTCTCATAAAGATATTTGTTCAGGAAAGTCTCCCCAGATGCCCCTTCTTGGCCTCCTTCTCACACAAAAGTTGAATGCCTTAGATCCAGCCAGTTTTGACGCCAGTTTTTGGACCTTAGAGCCCGGACTTTCTTCTCTATCTCCAATTAAGAACTTTTCTCAAGCCATAGACCAAGTCGAGGGTGTGTTTTACGATCTCCTAGAGAGGTTTTACGGCACCGCTTGTCACCCGTATAAAGCCACTCGAAGTGGATTCGATCCTTTTCCCACCCTATCTCGCCAACAAGAATGGTCAGGGGTTCTCTCCCATTTTTTTCAAATGGAGGAGACCACGACCCATGTCTAACCCTCAGAGCACTCCTTCCCGTTCTTCGTTGCATAACTCCCATTGGGTACAAGCATCTGCAGGATCTGGAAAAACGAAAATTCTCACTGATCGTATCTTAGAATGCCTCTTAGAAGGCACCCCCCATCAAAAAATCCTGGCGCTTACCTTTACTAAGGCTGCCGCTTCCGAAATGGAAGAACGAGTTTTAAAAACAGCCGCCTATTGGGGTCTTTTAAGCTTAGAAGAACTTGAAAAAGAACTTACCACCTTTTTCCCCAAACCAAGTTCTCTTCACATTGAACGTGCCCATTCTTTATTCAATACCCTTACTCAAGGAGACGCATTGCGCATCCAAACGCTCCATGCCTTTTGTCACACATTACTGTCTCAGTTTCCCATAGAATCAGATCTCACGCCGGGATTTACCTTACTCGATAACCCCCAAACTCAAGATTTTTTTTCTGAAGTCATCGAAACCCTTAAAACCGACATTTATGAAGAAAATCAAAGAATTTCAGACTCTTTAACTCACGCCTTTTCCCCTCTGGATCCTATCCTCACCGTCCAGGATTTGAATCGTCTCAATCCTTCATGGAATAATGCCACCTTTGAAGCCCTTTGCCGCACTATTTTGCAACGTAGCCGCTCTTTTAATCATTTTTTTGACAAGCTCCATAGTGGCTTTAAAGATCCGATCCCTCTAGAGAAGCTTCAAGAAGAAGCACTCACAGAATTCCTAACCCCCCCTTCTTTACCTTTAGATGTTCTCTCTTTGTGGCATGAACTCCTAAAAGAATCGGGAGCAGAAACTTCCGTCTTGAAACAATTCCTATCCAGTTCCCTTGAAGAACGGGTTTTGTTGTTTGAGTCATATCGGTCGTTATTTTTGACCCAACAAAATACCCCGCGAAAAGTTCTTCTCTCTAAAGGACTCCAATTGAAAAAACCGTCTCTTTTGGAACATCTCCTCCAGGAGCAAAATCGGATCCTTGAGCTTGAAAACGCTCGAAAACAAATAGGATTCGAAGCCATGACCCATAGTTTTCATCTATTGGCCTATAAACTGGTGTCTCATTACACAACCATGAAATTCAAAAAAAATCTATTGGACTATGAAGACCTTCTTCATAAAACCCATGATCTTCTTACGAAAGGAGATGCTATACCGTGGATCCTTTTTAAACTAGATCACTCTTTAGATCATATTCTCTTAGATGAAGCTCAAGATACCAATGCCATTCAGTGGAAAATCGTCCTCACCCTCTTTATGCACCTCCAAGATAACCAAACCTCAAATACGCCAAAAACCCTCTTTGTAGTAGGAGATGAAAAACAATCCATTTATGGATTTCAAGGCGCTCATCCCAAACTTTTTCAAGACGCCCAGGAGCAAATTGTATCTCTTCTCACTCATTCTTCCACATCACTGATTAAACAAACCCTCGATTTTTCTTGGCGGTCCTGTCCAGCGGTCATCCAAACTGTGGAGGGGGTATTTGAGGACCCTTCTCTTCGAAAATCCCTCTCCTACGGCGACTGGAGGCCTCATAAAGTCACCCGTTGCACCCATCCTGGCGAAGTTGATCTTTGGCCTCTTATTACCAAATCGGCTCATCCCGACCAAGATTTTGTTCCCACATCGAATCAACAGTTAGCTCAAGCGATTACCCAAACCATTATAGAATTGGTTGATAAAAAGACTTTCTTACCCTCCCTCAATCGGCCGGCTCAGTACGGAGACATACTCATTCTCGTCCGGAAACGCTCCTCTTTCATTGATGATCTTATTCGCTTGCTCAAAAGCCAAAATATTCCTGTTCTAGGAAAAGATCTTTTTATTCTGCAAGATCATTTAGGTATTCAAGATCTTCTCGCTTTGGGAAACTGGGTACTATGTCCCGATGATGACTACGCCTTGGCTTGTCTTCTTAAGGGCCCTTTTTTTACTTTACCTGATGCCGCACTTGAACACCTCGCCACCACACGGAGTGACATGACCTTGTTCGAACGCCTTGAACTAGAAGCTCAACAATCGCCTTATCTACCTACTGTCTTAGAAAAACTCCATACCTTTCAAGAAATATCGAGAAGCCAGATTCCCAGTACTTTTTTTTCAAATGTACTCACCCAGTGTGGTGGTCGCCAATCTTTATTAAATCACTTCGGTACAGACATACTAGACTTCATAGAAATCTTCATGGAGCGCGTTTGCCATCTAGAACAAGCTAACCACTATTCTTTGCCTTTAACTCTTCATGAATTAACCACCCACTCGACGCCTATAAAACGAGATCTCAGCACGCCCTCTCCCCATCACGTACGTATTATGACGGTTCATGGCGCCAAAGGGCTTCAATCACCCATAGTCATTCTCCCAGATACCACCACCGTTCCTAGTGGGCCTTCTTGTGGAGAACTCCTCTGGCATCAAGGAATACCCCTTCTCATCCCCCAAAAATCAGTGTGGCCTCAATACCTTCATGTCCTGGTGGACGAAGCTAAAATCACCGACTTGGAAGAATATATGAGATTGCTCTACGTGGCTTTGACCCGAACCCAAGATAAATTAATCGTAGGCGGCGCCCTTTCAGACAAACGCAAGCTACCCGATGAGTGCTGGTACGCTCATATCCATAAGGCACTTAAAAAATACGGCATTGCCGCTTCTTATCCCCATCTCCCCATTTCCCATGAGGATGGCCAGAAGGAACCTGGGTATCGGCTATATGATCCTAAACCCAAAATGCCCTTATGCTCTCTTTCAGCCGATGCTCAAGATCCTCTTCAATCCACCCCATTACCCGAGTGGTGCTTGCAAACAAGTCTTAGTACTGAAGAATATCCTATTGAGCCTTCTGCTTGGAAAAATCCAGAATCAGATACCCCTTCTCTCCAGCAAGGCATTCTTCTTCACGGGCTTCTCGAAGAACTGCTTCCTTGCCCTACCCATACATGGGAACTTCATGGACCCATCATTCTCAAAAACCTTATTCAACGCTATGACTACGCCCCAACTCACGAAGCCCAATCAATGCTTCTGAGGAAAATTTACCCCATGGCTACCAAGGAATCCTTGAATTTTCTATTGGACCCCAGAGCCAGAAGAGAAGTTTCTGTTGTGGGATTAGGAGGAGAACGTCCCATCACAATCCGCATAGACTTTCTCTTGGAAACCGAGGATTGTGTATGGATTATTGACTATAAGAGTGATATTTTGCCACCTCTACCCAAGTCAGCTGTTTTTCTCAAGTATAAAACTCAATTAGAGCTCTACACAAAAATAATCCAAAACATTTATCCTTATAAAAAAATCCGTCGCGGAATTTTATGGATTGAAACCCTCGAGCTCTTTGAACTTTAAGAGCCTTAACTTATAGCTTCTGGATATTAAGGAAACGATCCTAATGTGTCTTTGTATCCACGGCATCACCACGGCTACTGAGCAATAAATCCCTCTGATTGATGCTTCCATAAAATCTCATAAGCGCCTCCTTTTTTTAACAACGCCTCGTGAGTTCCTTGCTCAATGATCTGCCCTTTATCAAAAACAATGAGTCGATCCATGGCTTGCAGTGTGGACAATCTATGGGCAATAACAATAGAGGTACGATTCTCCATAGCCTGCATCAGGCTCTTTTGGATTTTTAATTCAGTAATGCTATCTAGGGCCGAAGTTGCTTCGTCAAGAATCAAAATAGGCGCATTTTTTAAAATTGCCCGAGCAATCGCAATACGCTGTCTTTGCCCTCCAGAAAGCGAAAGACCTCTCTCTCCAACTTCTGTCTCAAGACCTTGAGGCAAACCCTTAATAAAATCCATACACTGAGCTTGCTCAAGGGCCGCTAGTACCTCATCTTGAGATGCTTCAGGTTTGCCAAAAATCACATTTTCATAAAGAGTTCTATGAAACAAACTAATATCTTGAGGTATTAAAGCAATTGCGTTACGCAACGAATCTTGAGTAACAGTTTGTATATCTTGAGAATCGATTAGGATGGTCCCACCCAAAGGCTCATAGCTTCTCAAAAGCAAATTCACAAGGGTGGTTTTTCCGCTCCCTGAAAAACCGACTAATCCGACTTTTTCTCCTCCTTTAATATCCAAAGAAAGATCAGTGAACAGAGGCCCGACTTGTCTCTGGAGAGCATCATGCCCAAAACATAAATTCTGAATGGAAATAGATCCTCGAGAGACACGCAAAGATTTTGCCCCTTCTTTATCTTGAATCTGGGGCGCATGAGAAAGCAGCTCATAAGACTGCGAAAGTGTACCTACCTTCTCAAAAATATGAGGCAATTGATAACTAAGATACCAACTGGAATTTATGGCTTGCTGGACAACCCCAAAAATAAACGCCACGTCTCCTAAATTTAATAGACCGGTTTGCCACCCTTTCAGAATCAAATAAACGACCAAGATATATTCGCAAAAAGTCAAAATGCCGATAAGGATTTTAAATCGTGCAGTGTAGAACAACGTCCTTTCTTCTTTGTTTTTCGTATCTTCTTGCCGTTTCATAAAGAGATTTTTTTCTCGGTGAAGAGCACTAAAAGCCTTAATACTGGAAATATTAATAATAAAATCTGTTAGATAACCCGAAATCTTACTGACAGCATGAGATTGGGTTTGGGAATAGTCAGCAATTTTCAAAGCAGCGGCTACGGATATACCGAGATGAAGAATATAACAAAAAAGAAATACTGACCCCAATAAGAAAGACATGGAGTACAAAGCACCTATAGACAATAGACCGCTGAGAATGACAGGAAATAAAACACCAGCCACCAAATCAACAAGCTCCCCCGCAGCTCTCGGAAAGTCGTTTATTTTATTAGAGAGATTTCCCGTCAGATTGAGTGAAAAATACTGCTTTGACTGACTCGCTACATGACTCAGAAAATGAAGTCTCAGGCGAATTTTAAGATTGGGGATGAGGCGAGCCATCAAAAAATCGCCTATCCTAAAAATAACTTCAAGGGCAAGATATCCCACAACCCCAAAGACTAAAATGGGAAAAAGAACCTGAAATAAAGACTCTTGCACAGAATGTTCAGAAAACTGAACCAACCCATTAATGATCAGCTTAATGAAATAGGGAATGAATAGCTGCTCAAAAGGCCAGCTGGCCAAACTCAAAAATAACAGAGCATACAGACCACGTGGACGCATAAATCCCATGATAAACTTTATCAAAAGAAGGATTTTTGAACTTTTTTTACAAAGGGCTCTCATAATACTCTCTCGTATGTAATTTCTTCGACTTTCATTGCGGCTTCTTTTTGCGTCACTCACCTGGGTTCCTAATAACCACAAAGAAAAGTATACCATAGGTTCTAGGTTCTTACTCTATCCTTTTGGTGGGCGAAAAACTCTTATTTCCGACTATATAGGGAACACCTTACATTCTTTGGACAGTGTCTTTTTCTGTTTTAGAACTTGAGGGGAAAGTATTTTTCTAATTTTAGACTTATAATCAGAAGGTTAACATATTAGCTATCATTTTCGGGACACTTTTTTAGATAATAAATTACAAAAATGGGAGAATTAGTATTGTCATCCCTTTGCACTGGTGGTATTTAAATAAATATAAATATTAGAAACTTCCTTATCGCTATTAGAACTAATCAAAATTAATCCGGTAGAGTTTTACTTACAAAAGAGGCTTTTAACATGAATAGAAATTTACGCAAAATCCTCGCTGCGGGGATGGCTGGAAATGCTCTAGAGTTTTATGACTTCTCTATTTATGCCTTCTTCTCACTTCAGTTGGGACAGGTGTTTTTTCCATCTACCGATCCTATGACTTCTATCTTATCCAGTTTAGCTGTGTTTGCCGTAGGATTCATCATGCGTCCCGTAGGCGGGCTCTTATTTGGCCATATAGGCGATAAATACGGCAGAAAACGGGCGCTTATGTTGTGTGTAACCATCATGGCTCTTCCTACCTTTGCCATCGGTCTCCTTCCCGGATACGCTGAAATCGGCATATGGGCTCCCGTAGCGCTTGTGGTGTGCCGCCTCGTACAAGGGTTATCTACCGGTGGGGAATACAATGGGGCCGCTATTTTCGTTGTGGAGCATGCTGGGATAGGGAAAAAAGGGTATGCGGGCAGCTTGATTAATAGTTCCAGCTATATGGGCTGGGTTCTAGCCGCTCTTATCAGTTTTCCTTTTGTCACATTTATCCAAGTTTCCTGGGCCTGGCGTGTTCCCTTCCTATTCGGTCTCGTAGTGGGGATTGTGGGATTCTATTTACGTCGCCAAATCTCAGAAACTCCAGAATTTGAAGCCTATTCACGCACCGAAAAACCCAAACCTGTCCCTTTCTTGGCAGTCTTACGGGAAAAGCCTGGAGCGGTGCTCTCTACCATAGGTATTGCGGCTTTTTCCGGCGTCATTGCCTATACCACTCTTTCTTATCTCAATACCTATCTCTTAAGCATACAAGGGTGGTCTAAACCTTCTGCCCTTTTAATCACTATGCTTGGAAGCGTTATTTATGTGGTAATGAGCCCTGTTTATGGTCGACTTTCTGACAGGATGGATCCCCGAACCATATGCCTATGGGCCATTACCGGTATTTTGGTCCTTATTTATCCCGTCTTCTACATGTGGACGTCAGGATCTTTACTTCTTGTAATTCTTGGTCAGATCTTATGGGCTTCTATTACCGTCATTTATCATGCTCCTATGAATCTACTCATGGCAAAACTTTTTCCAGTATCTCTACGATTCAGCGGCATAGGTATTGGCTACTCTTTAGGTATGGCCATCTTTGGAGGAACCAGTCCTCTAATGTCCACATGGCTGGTTGATCGAACTCAAAATCCTATGGCTCCTATGTTATGGATTACCTTGGTTGGATTAATAGGGTTCTTTTCGATCTATTATACCCAACGATCCTCCAAGAAAAAGATATCTTTAGAAACCACTTACTATCCTGCGGTTCAAAAAAAAGCGAGTTAGAAGCTCATAAAATCCTTGCATTTTAGGAAAAAAAACTATCCAATAGGGGCTATGGGGACTAATTCTTTTAGTCCGTCTGGCTTTCTCTTAAGAAACGTCGTTCCATAACTTGAGGTTGAAGAGAATATGCACATTAAACCTTCTTTTGCAAATGCAGAGCGTTCACAAGAATTCATGGATTTTTGCTCCACTTTGTATCCTCATGGTGTAACCTACATGTCCCACACTGTGATCGACACACAAGGGAATGCCGAAGTTTTCTACTCTGATAAAGACTGGGGCGCTCGTTTTATGGAGCAACATTATATCCAGACAGATGCTGTTATGCGTCATGCGCTAAATACAAAAACCCTCTTTATTCCTTGGAATTGCCTCCTTCATACTCGGGTTCAAAAGGAAATTCACCTAGAGCGAGAAAATGATTTTCATAAGTACAATGGATTAGCTTTGTCCTTTCGCAATGGCCCATACCAACATGCTATCGGATTTGCGACCGACACGCCAGGGTATCTTCTGGCTGATTACTTCCGCAATCACGCCCCAGTGTTGATAGACTGCATCAATCTTTCTAAAAATATTTATTCTTGTGATATGCGTCCCACTCCTCTCCTTCCTTAAGGATAGATAGAGTATTTAGACGCCTTTTCTCCTTGATGCAGATTTGGTTGGCGTTTTCTTCATCCCATAGGTTTCTTTTGTTAGAACTTCTTGTATCTTTCCTTATCGCCATAGTTTTTTTCGATGGAGGAAAAGGCGTAGTCCTTCTCCTAGGATTTTTGGCTTTGGTGCAAGCGATGTTCTTGATGAAAACACCCCGCCTACGTCCTATTTTCAGTCATACATGTCGCACCATTTACCCGCTGAGTCTTTCTGTATTTTTGCTCCTGGCTTATTTTACCCTTTCCCTACTATGGGCAGAGACATGGTGGCCCTCTTTAGCAAAAGCGGGCCAACTCTTTCTTCTTTTTATCAATGGATTTTTTTGTATAGTGGCCGCCCACTCCGGCCTTTCTCTTTCTTTCAGCCTTGTAGCCCGCGTTCTTTTTAAGAGCTACTGGCTTCTCCTTCTTTTTTTATCCTTGGAAGTTCTGTTGCGCTGTTGTGGCTATTCTTTGTTTCATGTATGGCACCCAATTAGGATTAGTGAGCCCTTTGCACTCATCACCAAATCTGGTCTTTTTACCGTTCTGTTTTTTTGGCCCAGCGCCTTTTATTTTCTAATTATAAAGCAGAAGTGGGATGGTACCCTCCCCTCTCACCGCACCTTAAGGTGGATGGGTAAACTCAGCATTCCAGTTGGCGCTCTTTTTTGTTTCGGGCTTTTTTTCCATATGGATGTCATTTTGGTAGCTCTATTGGCAAGTTGGGGAGTCTTTTGCGTTCTTCTTATTTTTCCTAGACTGGTTTATGCTCTCCTGGGCCTAGGATGCCTCATACCTATGTCTTTACCTCTTTGGATAAAACCTCTTTTTATCTGGTCCCATGCCAGTTCTTATTTTTTCTTGATGCCGGCTTCTTGGCAACATCGTCTTTACATTTGGAATTTTGTAACACATCGCATATGGGAAAAACCTATATTTGGGTGGGGCTTAGAAGCTTCTCGCTTCATGTCCCATCCTCCCATCTCTCTTGACTTTGTCGACAACCATACGGTCTATAGTTTACACGGCACTGATGTGTTATTACCCCTTCATCCTCACAATGGGTTCTTGCAACTATGGCTTGAAGGTGGATCCTTGGGAGTACTCCTTTTCTCCATCTTCCTTGGCACCGTTTTTCTCTACGGTTTAAGAGCCTTTCCTCTCGCCCTTCATCGGGCTTTCTTAGGGGCCTCCATCACCAGTTGCCTTGTCCCCTTTTGTTTGAGTTATGGGGTTTGGCAAAGCTGGTGGATTATGATCCTATTTGCTCTCGCGTTGTACTGGAGCGCGCTATCAAAGCCGCATGCTTCTCAGTAACAGAATCAGAAGTCTTATTTAAAGAGAATGGTCTGCCTCCCCATAGGCCTTCCACTGAAAATTCAGATTTTCTAAGAGATGATTTTGACTGAGACGATCCTTTAAAAAAGAAAAATCTACACTTTCTAAAGACTGATCTTGATTTGTACAAGAAAAGACATATGTCTCAAGACCGGTCTTAGAATCACAATGACGCTGAATGCACTTCCCACATATCTCCTTAAGCATACAGTTCATCGGCGCATTGATGCTAGCAAGAGCTGTACACTGGGACGATACCAGAGGCCTAATCTTCTCTTGAAAAAACTTTTGGGTCGCTTCCATCATGGCTGCAGATCCAATGGTCATGAATGTTCCAAGATTTGTTAAAAAATCTCTTCCTTCATGGTCATCCATCAATTTTTGCAATCCATCCACCACTGTCCCTTCTAGGATCAAGTCAGTTGCTTTGGGAACAAAGTTTTGGCTTTTGGCCTCAAAACACCACATAATCCTATCACTCACAGATTCCATAAGATCTCGTTTAAAGACCCCATCACAAGACTTGTACCCTGAGACCACATAAACGGTGCATCCTTTTTCTTTCATGGCCTCCGCTAAGGAAAATAAAACCGCATTTCCCAAGCCACCCCCCACCAGAAGGACCTTCTGCGCCGTAGGAATCTCAGTCGCCTTACCCGTAGGCCCCATTAAGCTTACTTCATCTCCCTCTTTTAAAGATTTTACCAAAGAGCTAGAAATGCCTTCTTCCAACACCACCAATGATAGAGTCCCTTTCTCTTTATCTACCTGGCATCCTGTTAGGGCTACCCCTTCCATTTCCAAGGCAAGCTGGGGATTCTTCATGAACGCTGGTGTCGGCTCAAGGGATAAAGACTCGTAATTTGATAACCTAAAAAACTGACCAGGTTGAAAAGTGTGTGCCGCAAAGGGAGAATCCAAAATGAGTTCTATGATCTTTGGTCCTAGAACCCGCACTTGCTTAACATAGCTTTTAAAATATTGAGTCATAGATTTGGAAAAATCCTCCGCTGCTACATGAGGCATTCTGGGTGGATAGGCCATAGACTGGATAACCTCTTCCAAGCCATCCTTAGCGCTTGCCATGGCTTTTACTACGCTTCCAGCGTATTTAGGGTTCATATCTCCCAAAACGCTTGTGCTTGGCATAAGAGATCTCTCTGGAAGTATAAAGTTGTCTTTTTCGGCCAAATGATCCATGTCAGAAAGAGTCCATTGGGAATCTCCTTCTCGCATAATCACTGTATTGGGATCGGTCCCATAAGCCACTATGGCCATTTTTGTTTCAAAAACAGAAAGGGGACTAGATTCTTGATCCTCCTCTTGTTTCTTTTGGATTCCAACCCCCGTAAGCGTGCCAAAGTGATCTGGGAACAAATGAGTTACCCTCGTATTTTCATGGAAGAGAACCCCAGTCTCTAAAGCTTTTTGAAGCTCTTCAGAATTAATCTTATAGGCTGGTGATTCCATGAGAGCTTTTCTATAGAGAAGATGGACACCTCCCCAGGAGGCGATCAAAGATCCATAATCAGGAGATCTTCCTTCTTCAAGGGCGAGAGCCCTTTCTTGAAGAAGAGCTTTCCCATGGGCTAAAAATACATCAGCGTCTTGGCAATCTTCCAAAGTCCATCCCGCACGTATCTCCCTTTCACTCTTTATGGTGGATAAATCAGTGTATCTATCCTTAAACATATGTATTTGCTCTATATAGCCATGGATCACTTCTGTTGCCGCATCCACAGCCGTAAGACCGCCCCCTAAAATCACGCAAGGAAGACGGATAAAAGAGGGCACCATGAGCGTGTTTCGTGACCCACCTCCTCGATGAATGCCCATTAAAAAGTCAGAAGCAAGAACCACACCCTTTATAAGATCGTGTTCTATTGACAATCTCTTTGGAGCTCCTGCTCCCAAACATAAAGACACATGATCAAATCCCAAAGTACGTGCCTTGCTTTCATCCAAAGCCCCTCCAAATCTGACACTCGGCAAGAAAGTAAACAAAGGCGCTCGTCTTTCTAAAAGAAGACGCAAGATTGTCAAAAACCGCTTATCCCATCGAGCGGTAATGCCGTAATCTAGAACCCCTCCAAAACCTCTTCCCGGTCTCGCATCAGAAGTCGGAAATAACATCCCACTGTCTTTGATTAGCGCAAAATCATTTCCTTGAGTCCCAACATACTCTTGCGGAAGGGGGTCGGCTTTAAGGCCATCTATACCCACAACTGTATACCCTTGATTTATCAAAAGATGGGAAATCATACATCCTGCTGGCCCCAAACCTACCACCAAAACCTTAAACCCATTCTGCTCAGCAGGGATAGGATGAGATACGCACAAAGGGTTCCATCGCGTCAACAAGCTATAGATTTCGAATCCAAAGGGAAGTTCCAAGACTTCTCTTAAGATTTTAGTTTCAATACGGGGTACATCCACCCCATCTTGTTTTTGAAAAATACAAGACTCTTTACAATCATTGCATATATGAGCCCCCGTACCTGCCACCAAGGGGTTGTCCAACGTAATAATAGCTAAAGCCCCAATAAAAATCCTTCACAAAGCCACACTATTCATCTGAGAAATCTTTTGCCTTAAAGGACAGCCGTGTAAAGCCCGATCAAGGGGATTTTTCCTAACCGCTCCATCACTTTGACGCAATCCCGAAGAGCAAGAATCTTTTTTTTGAGGGTGACATAGTAAACAATACTTCATCTGGCCTATGGCAAACTCTAAAGACTTTTCTCCTCCTCGGTAGGATTGTCCCATCTCTAACTCGGTTACAGATTTAACTCCTATCTCCCCTTCAGAACATATCTTTTTGTTTTTTATTAAAGCGTCATAGTGTTTGGGAAAAGGTGCATCAAAAAGCCCTGCTGAAGCGGGCTGGCTTTGACCTTGGAGGGTAAACACTCTCCAGAGCGTATACGTGTATGCTGCTTGGAGTTCACGATGAAACTTTTCTTTGTCTCCAAGCCATTCCATGACTTTTTTCGCAAAAATCATCGGCTCAAATACCTTTGTTTCTAAAAAAACGCTCAACGCGTTCTCCAAGAAAGGACCGTCACCCTCATCAATGGCTTGACGATGAACTTCCACCTGAGGGTTTCTCAACACAAAACGTTGCACAAAAGCCGTCCGTGCTTTTAACAATGGATTGAGATCCCTCACGGTTTTTTTTATAGAATCTAAGCTCTCTTCGAGACCAAAAAGAGCAACTAGAAATGCCTCAATCCCCTCTGATAGATCCATCAATGATCGATCAGATAATGCCTCTTTGGTTTTTCGAGCATGGATTAAAGTCATTTGAAGTTGAGCATCATGCCCACTTAAATACTCTACAAAAGCCCCATCTATTTGGGCAATGCCTTCCTGAGAGTAAAGAAATTCCCTAGAGGGAAACCCTTGATCTTGTAATGACGTTACTGCACAAGTGCCTTGATTCATCCTAAGGTCACTCCCCTTTTTGGGCGTAATATATGGGACTTTGCAAAAACTAAGGATCCTTTGAATTTTTTACCCAAATCTCGCCCGGAATTTAAACTTTGGGTAACCAAATCCTAATGAAACATGAAGTGGTGCCGTCGGCGAGGATCGAACTTGCGACCTCACCCTTACCAAGGGTGCGCTCTACCACTGAGCTACGACGGCACGATTCAGCACTCTTATGCTGCTCGCTATGGGAAAGAGGATAATTTCTCTCTCAGCAAGGACTTGGATTCTAGATGCCATAGACCGATTCAAGATGCAAGCCAAATACTCTTCTTGGGTGCCAACTCTTGGACCACTTTTAGAAGTTCCGGCTCTTGTTCCTTCTTTTTCGTCTGCCTGTATTAGTCTGCATTCTTTCTGAAATAATCCTTGAGGTAAAGACTCTAGATTTCTGCATAAAAAAAAGGTAGGCTGAAGTGTTTTTTAAAAAGAGTTTTATCATGACGAAGCCCCCTGCCCCATCATTACGCCTTACTCGTGAGGCTAAAGCGTTGCGCGACAATCTAAAGAGGCGCAAAGACCAAGCCAATGCCCGAAAAGCCTTGAAATCTGCCCCTCAATCAGACTCACAACCCCTTAAGGATCCTTCTTTATGAGTATTTTATCAGACACTTGGATTCGCTCAATGGTAAAATCTCATGATATGATTTCCCCTTTTGAGGATGCCCAATGTAGCGCCGACGTTATCTCTTACGGTGTGTCGTCCTATGGGTATGATGCGCGCGTTGCTCCAGAATTTAAAATATTCACTAATGTGGATAACGCACTTATTGATCCTAAAAATTTTTCTCCGTCCAGTTTTGTAGACCGTACCACCAATGAATGTATTATTCCTCCCAATAGCTTCGTTTTGGCCCGCACTGTAGAGTACTTTAAGATCCCCGGGATGTTTTAGTTATTGCTTAGGTAAGTCTACTTACGCTGGTGGCATCATTGTCAATGTAACGCCCCTAGAACCAGAGTGGGAGGGTCACGTCACTTTAAATTTTCAAACACCACCTCTTCCTGCCAAAATATATGCTAATGAAGGCGCCTGCCAGTTTTCTTTTTAAAGGAGATCAGCCTTGTGAGAGGGTGTCCTACAAAGACCGTTCTGGCAAATATATGAATCAAATGGGAGTTACCCTTCCCAAATTGAGGACGCCTCTCTAAGATCATAAAAGGGCGCATGATCTCCAAGATCTTGCACTTTTCCCTACTATCAACTCATCACAGTGGGTTTATCCCATTAATCAGAAAGAAAGGCTAACGGCACTCTCATGGATAAATTAAGGATTCAAGGTGGAAATCAAATTAACGGTACGATTGCTATTTCTGGAGCAAAAAACGCCGCTTTGCCATTAATGGCTTGTTCAATTCTCTCCCAACATCCCCTCCATCTTTCCAATATACCTGATCTTGCTGACATCACTTCCACTATTCATCTTCTGGAAAACTTAGGCGTGACGTGTACCTATGCTAACTCTTCTTCATCAGCGCTCCCTCCCCTTCGATCCCTCTGCTTGAACGCAGGTTCTCTTTTAAGTTCTACCGCCCCCTATGAATTAGTGCGTAAAATGCGTGCCTCCATTCTGGTATTAGGGCCTCTTTTGGCCCGAACAGGTGAAGCCGTTATTTCCCTACCCGGCGGTTGCGCTATCGGCATGCGTCCGGTCGATTTACATATTAAAGGTCTCGAAGCTATGGGAGCTACTATATATCTCGATAATGGATATATCCATGCTTCGGCTCCTCAGGGCTTACAAGGAGCTGATTATACATTTCCCATTGTCTCCGTCACGGGAACTGAAAATCTCCTTATGGCCGCTACCTTAGCTAAAGGTCGAACCCGTCTTCTGAACGCCGCTTGTGAGCCCGAGGTGAGCGATGTGGCCCACTGTTTGCAAGCTATGGGCGCACACATTGAGGGTATCGGTACAAATACCCTCACCATCCAGGGTGTAGATGCTCTCTCAGGTGCCACTCATTCCATTATTCCTGATCGCATCGAAACAGGTACTTATGCTGTGGCCGCAGCTATTACAAAAGGACGGGTTATCCTAACTCATACCCAATTTGATTTTTTAATGTCTTTCTTTTCCCATCTGAAAGACATAGGGGTCCGTGTGGAAGAAATTCCGGAGGGGATTCTCATAGATGCCACAAATGCTACCCTTAGGGGCACCCATATCACCACAACCCATTATCCTGGATTCCCCACCGATCTCCAAGCACAAGTCATGGCCTTATTATGTGTTTCTGAGGGCACTTCCGTCATAACCGAAACCATTTTTGAAAATCGATTCATGCATGTGAGTGAATTAATCCGCATGGGGGCTCATATCATCCCTCAAGGCTCAACTTGCACCATTGAAGGCGTTTCTCAGCTTCATGGCGCTGAGGTGATGGCTACAGACCTCAGAGCTTCGGTGGCTTTGGTTTTAGGAGCCCTGTGCGCCGAGGGGACTTCCACTATCAATCGGATCTACCACCTGGATCGAGGTTATGAGCGGCTAGAAGAAAAGTTACGAGCCTGCGGAGCCGTTATTGAAAGAATTTCCTAATCTCTCTCAAGCGCGACTACAATAAATCACCTTGTATTTGGGAAGAGCATCTTCTCTCCCAAACATTGTTCAGATCTTCGCAACTCACTTTATTACCTCTAAGACCAGAATCTATTGCGTAAACTCCTAATCTGTGTGAAAATACACTCTAATGAAGTAAGTTAAAAAACAAAAAAGTTAAATAATTAGGGGGCATCTTCCACATGAAAACTCCATTCATCTTTATATCTACACTCATCCTCGCAATGAATATGACCCAGAGGATAGGGTTGTCCCAAGAGGTGAAAGCCGCTCCTGCAGAAGAAAACAAGTCTTTTTTACCAGAAAATGCTTGTACCCCAGATGCTTGGGGAATTATCCCTCCCTATTGTGATAAGACATCTAGTAAAAATGTTATATCATCCTCTCCTGATAGTCCTGGGTCCTCGCAACCTATTCCCTTTATTCCAGTTGCCGGAATTATCCCCATCCCTCCAGCCCTTCCCCCAGCTGGCGTATTTGCTCCTGCCGTGGGTGTTGCGCCACAAGCGTTAACGCCTGCCGCTTTACGAGCTAGAAGAGTTGGTTTGCGTCCAATTCTCCCGGCAGATCGGCCTATTGCTGACAGACCTGCTGCCGCAGATCTAAGAGCTGCCGCTGGGACTCTTCGTCATGTAGAACCTAATGCTCGGCCTATTGTTGACAGACTCTGCTGCCGCAGACTAAGAAATGCCGCTGGGACTCTTCGTCATGTAGAACCTAATGCTCGGCCTATTGCTGACAGACCTGGTGCCGCAGATCTAAGAGCTGCCGCTGGGACTCTTCGTCATGTAGAACCTAATGCTCGGCCTATTGCTGACAGACCTGGTGCCGCAGATCCAAGAGCTGCCGCTGGGACTCTTCGTCATGTAGAACCTAATGCTCGGCCTATTGCTGACAGACCTGCTGCCGCAGACTTAAGAAATGCCGCTAGGACTCTTCGTCATGTAGAACCTAATGCTCGGCCCGTTGCTGACAGACCTGGTGCCGCAGATCTAAGAGCTGCCGCTGGACTCTTCGTCATGTAGAACCCAATGCTCGGCCCGTTGCTGACAAACCTGGTGCCGCAGATCTAAGAGCTGCCGCTGGGACTCTTCGTCATGTAGAACCTAATGCTCGGCCCGTTGCTGACAAACCTGGTGCCGCAGATCTAAGAGCTGCCGCTGGAAATCTTCGTCACATAGAACCTAATGCTCGGCCTATTGGTTGACAGACCTGGTGCCGCAGGATCAGACGCCGCTGGGACTTTTCGTCATGTAGAACCTAATGCTCGGCCCGTTGTTGACAAACCTGGTGCCGCAGATCTAAGAGCTGCCGCTGGAAATCTTCGTCACATAGAACCTAATGCTCGGCCCGTTGCTGACAAACCTGGTGCCGCAGATCTAAGAGCTGCCGCTGGAAATCTTCGTCATGTAGAACCTAATGCTCGGCCCGTTGCTGACAAACCTGGTGCCGCAGATCTAAGAGCTGCCGCTGGGACTCTTCGTCATGTAGAACTAATGCTCGGCCCGTTGCTGACAGACCTGGTGACCGCAGATCTAAGAGCTGCGCTGGGACTCTTCGTCATGTAGAACCTAATGCTCGGCCCGTTGTTGACAAACCTGGTGCCGCAGATCTAAGAGCTGCCGCTGGGACTCTTCGTCATGTAGAACCTAATGCTCGGCCCGTTGCTGACAAACCTGGTGCCGCAGATCTAAGAGCTGCCGCTGGAAATCTTCGTCACATAGAACCTAATGCTCGGCCTATTGCTGACAGACCTGGTGCCGCAGATCTAAGAGCTGCCGCTGGAAATCTTCGTCATGTTGAAGCACTCCCTCCTTTTGGAGGAGACTTCCACCCCATAGCTCCCCAGAGGGAGCCGTCCGTCGAGAGTACTGATGCTAGCTCCCGTGGGCGTGGGGCAGCTTCCGCACCACCCGTACTAGACCGACAAATCTCGCTCTCTCATGGTGAAGAAGATATCTCTGCCGTTCTAGACGACAGATCACCTTCTCCAAATCTTCAAGCCCGGCCTAGTGCTTTGGCTGCGCTTCGACGTCAGCAGGAAATGCTAGCCCCCATTCGGGGAATAAGTAAGACTTATGCCCGTGTCCAAGCCACAGCCGCTGGTTTAGTCAATGCAACCGACACCCACAATGAAGCCCAAATTGGAAAAGCTTTGATAAAGCTTAATAAAGAGGTAGATCCCAGATTCCAAGGGGGTTTGTATTCAACAGCGGGTTATCGTATTGGTAAAGAAAAGCTAATTGCCAGAAAATACAGCGTGCGTTAGTGGCTCGGCAATCAAGAGCTGATAAAATCAAAGATCCAGAGCTAAAACAGCAAGTTAAAAAACTCCTATTGAAGAACGATATTAATGCCACTTTGGCAGCAGCTACTGCCACTCTCTCTGTAGGCCCCCAAATCATCGCTCGACAAATGGGTGGAGCAGATACAGGAAGAAGACTCCAACATCTGGAAGATCTTTCTCAGCATCTTGATGCCCTTGCCGAAGAAGAGCAACTTAGCCAATTAGAGGATTCAGATCACATCAGAGGAAATCTTACAGAAACCGCAGAGCTCCTAAGGCATCATTTCGCAGCAGCTCGCCTTATGGGAGGCGAATAACCCTCTAGTCATGCCTCTAGGTTTCTTTATTGTTGCCGTTTAATGAGCCCAAATCCAAAGTACTCCGAGGCTTAGCCGCAGGTTTTTTGAAGATATTTTCCAAGGTAACACCTTCCCGGGGACGGATGATCACCTTTGGGAGGTACCGTAAGTCAATCATTTGAACTTTTCGGATAGTAAGTAACCCCTCTCGCTCCAACTCACAGAGTTTTTTAAGAGCGCTGTCTGTATCCTCTTCCGGTAGCTTTACCTCCAGATCTCCGTTCAGGTATATGGTCCACCGGCGATTTGATATATTATTGAGCGCTGTAATCTGCCGCGTAATTTCTTCAAAACGTTGAATCTTCTTTAAAAAAAGAATGCCTTTTTCAGGCGCTTCCTTTCCGATAAAAAGAGGGAGTTTCTGAAGAGGTGAGGCAATAGGAGAAGGATCATTTTGGGAAATTTTTTGCTTATAAGAAAGAGGCATAACTCGCCCTTGGTGATCAATAAGCTTGATCTTCCTCTTATGTTGCCATCGCGCCATAGGCACTCTTTCAGAAATCTTAATGTAAATCTCATCAGGGAATCGTCGCTCAACCAGAACCATATGGATGAGGGGAGATTTTTCGAGCTGTTCTTTTATCAGCCAAGGTTTTACTTGAAGGGAAGGCGTACCCACTTCGAGACCCAGCTTCTTCTTTAAGGCTTCGGCCTCCTCTGAATCAATCCCTTCTATATCTATTTTTTTAAGATAACATCCTCTCTTATTAAGAAAATCCTCAATATTTTTCTGTGTTTTATTTTGAAACTCACTCCAAAAGGTTTGAACCGATGAAAATAGAAAAAAACCTAAGCTAACAAGGATGCAAATGCTTAAGAAGCCGACAAATCCCCAAATACGGCGCCGAAGCACGAACTTTTGCTGTTTTTGTCTCTTAGTCCTGGATCGCCTAATCTTCTGGGCGGCAACGTTTCTTTTCATGTAAATATACCTGGTTTCTCAATAAGTGCCCGCTCTCCTAAGCATTTTATTTCACGCCTCAGTCGGATAGCCGAATGGTTAAAAACGCGCTCTTCCACCTCTTCTATAAGATTTTCTATATCCTCAGGCTGAGCGCTTCCTTCGTTAATTAAAAATTACAATGCATGGGTGATACAATAGCCCTGCCACATCTTAACCCACGACAGCCCGCTTGATCGATAAGCTTCCAAGCGCTGTGCCCTTCAGGATTTGCAAAAGTGCTTCCTCCCGTTCGCGATTTTATAGGTTGAGAATGAACCCTGGCTTCCATAATCTCATCTATCTCTTTTTGAATCCGAGCTTGAGGAGATTCATAGCCTTGGAACACGGCCTCCACCACCATTTCATTACTCGATAGTCCTGAAGTTCTGTAAGCAAAATCAAGTTCGCTATTTGACATACGCTTAACAACTCCCTTTTGGTCCACCACCGTGGCCTCTACAAGAATGTCTTTGATTTCTGATCCATAACAGCCAGCGTTCATAAACACAGCGCCCCCTATAGTGCCCGGAATGCCCGCCAGAAAGGAAAATCCCCCCAGCCCAAGAGACTGAGCCTCTAGGGCCACCTGCCTGTCTAGTGTGCCCGCTCCCACAGAAATTTTTCCATTGCCTAAAGGCCTTACAAAAGAAAAACCCCCGCCCAATCGTACCACAGCCCCTCGAATTCCTCCCGAACGGACAAGAATATTGGAGCCCACCCCTAGGCAAAGCACCGGAAGATCTGAAGGTTTATTTTCAAGAAAGCACACGAGATCTTTTACATCAACGGGTTTTACCGTTAAATCCGCCTCCCCTCCCACCTGAAACCACGTGGTTTTGGCCAAACTTCTTTTTAAGCCATACCGGCCTCGAATCTGGGGTAAGTCCTCAATATGGACAAAACATTTCTGGTTCTTATCAAGGTTCAAACTCACCTTATGCCCCTTCTTTATCCACCCGATGCCAAAGCCACATTGACCTCACTGGGAGGAAGATTTTTCACCACACTTTCAAAATCTTGAGCCCAGGCACTAATATTACCCGCTCCCATAAAGATAACACAATCTTCATTGCTCAATTTGGATCCAACACATCGCGCTAACGCATTAAGATCTTCATATAGAAAAGCGCTATGCCCTTTAGTTCTTAATTTTTCAATCATAGCTTCCGACGTCACCCCAGGTAGGGGAGATTCGCCAGCCTCATAAATAGGGGCTACGTAAATCTCATCCGCCAAAACAAGACTTTCTACAAAGTCGTCCATAAGATCTCTCACCCGTGAATATCGATGAGGCTGAACCACCGCATAAAGGCGCCCTTTTGTAATATGACGTGCCGCCCCCAATACTGCCTTAATTTCTTCGGGATGGTGAGCGTAATCATCCACTATAACGGCTCCTTGAACCCAGCCCACTCGGGTAAACCGGCGCTTTACACCCATAAATTCTTTTAGTCCTTGGCGTATAGCTTGAATCGAATGACCCAGCTGATAAGACACAGCTATGGAAGCCAATGCATTGCGGATATTGTACTCCCCCACAAGCGTCATTTCGAGGTCTTCCAAAATCTCTCTGGGTGCAAAAGCCGTATCACATACCACATCAAAGCGAGACCCCCCTGGGGTCATTTTTATATTGCACGCTTGAAAATGGACACCCTCGGTTAACCCATAAGTAAGAATGGTTTTTCTCAAATTCATTTCTTGAATAAGACTTGATACCTTAGGATGATCAGCACACATTACAGCAAAGCCGTAAAAAGGAATTTTATCTACAAAAGTTCTAAATGCCCCATAAAGATTTTCAAAAGTCTTATAGTGGTCCATATGCTCGGGATCAATATTGGTTACCACAGCAATGGTTGGGGTTAGTTCATTAAAACTACCATCTGACTCATCAGACTCCACAATCATCCATTCCCCATTGCCTAATCTGGCATTGGTGCCGTATGCAGCAATAATCCCTCCATTTATCACCGTAGGATCCAAGGAACTGGCATCAAACAAGGAAGCCACTAAGGAGGTGGTTGTGGTCTTTCCATGACTTCCTGAAATCATGACAGTAAACTTTAATCGGGCTAATTGAGCCAGCATCTGAGCACGATGGATAATGGTTAACCCGCGCCTTTTGGCCTCACATAACTCAAGATTGTCTGGCTGAATCGCCGTAGAGACCACCACTATCTGCACATCGTCTAAATGAGATGCATCATGACCCACAAAAACGTGTATTCCTTTTTCTCTAAGACGCTCTACATTCCCATTCAATGACACATCTGTTCCTTGAACCTGTTGCCCAAGATGATGAAGAATCTCCGCAATGCCACTCATGCCAATACCACCGATACCAATAAAATGGATGGTTCCAAGAGAAATAGGTGATATTTTCATAAGTCGTTTGCCCTCTTTACAGTCCTTTAATGTCAATAAGCTTTTGAGCACTACGCTCAGCCCTTCTCCTCTTTATGAAGACCTTTCAAAAAAGAGTCAACCTCGGTCGCCATGGCATAGGCAGGATCCTTCATGGCGCCTCTATTTGTCCTAAAGGTCATGATATTCTTCTTTTTCATGCCTATAGCCGTGGGATCTTTCAATACAGATCTTATGAAGGTAGCTAGATCTTCATCGGTGGTATTTTTTTCCTCAAATCTCCAGGCCCGGTGAGAGTTTACCAAAGCATCACAATTATAAAACTGGTGGTTAGAAGCACTGTTAGGCAGGGGCATTAAGATACTGGGAACACCAGCTAATTCTATTTCTGAAACTGTTGATGCCCCAGATCGTGCCATTATGAGATGGGACTCCCTCATCATCCTGGGAAGAGAAGTAAAGAAAGTACCCGTTTGATAGCTAATCTCCCTCTTCTTAAAATACTGTGAACACATTTCTAAAACAGAATCTGGTGCTTGCAATGTGATATGAATCCGAGCACAATCTAAAAGTGAGAGATACTCCGTCATCCCTTTTGTATACAGAGCCAAAGAAGTTGATCCTTGAGAACCTCCAATGACCAAAAGCCGCAAAGGGTCTTCTTTAGTAAAAACTGCCGGCATCCTAACCGCTTCTTGTTCCATGGTGAACCACTCCCGGGCCACCAAGGGAAAAGAAAGGACTCTCTTTTTTTTGTCAGAAATGACAGAGGCTTTCAGAGTCTTTTTAAAGGATAAAAAGACTCTTTTTGCCCCAAAAGCCATCCATCGATTGACCCGCCCCAACACGCAATTTTGCTCTTGGATCATATAAGGTACGCCCGATAATAAAGCTGCCAGGGTTCCACTGGCCGCCGGGTACCCCCCAAATCCAATAACAAGATCTGGCGCATTCCAAAGAAAACGCCACCATATCTTGAGGGTGCACAAAGCGATGCTCACCAAACGAATTATCCAGTTCCCGCCTGGAATGGAGATAGGCCAAACAGAGCCTTCCCAACTGCCTAAATATCGGGAGCCCCTTTGATCCACCATAAGCTCCACTTGAATCTCCTTCATTCTTCCAAGCTCTCGAGCCACAATGAGAGCGGGAAATACATGACCCCCTGTGCCCCCGGCACACAAAATCACACGATAAGGCTTCTTTCTAAATTTTTTCTCATTAGGCCCAGTAGTCATTAATATTCCTACTCATTATCTTCATACCGTCTTTTCCGAGTAAGGTTTAATAGTGCGCCCATACTCGCTCCAACCGCCACTAAGGACGACCCTCCATAACTTAAAAAAGGGAGAGTCATCCCTTTTGTCGGAATAATATGCAAACTCGACGACATATTAATGATGGCTTGAAATGTAAATTGCAAAGTCAGACCTCCAATGCCCAATAATAAATAGAGATTATGTTGCTTGTAAGCCCGCCCCACACTCTTGAAAAAGATAAAACCATAAATAAGTACTATTAAAAGACAGAAAAACAGACCAAACTCCTCTCCAGCCACGGCAAAAATAAAATCTGAATGAGCATCAGGTAAATGCTTTTTAACAAGACCCTCTCCCGGGCCTTGCCCGAAAAAACCTCCACTGGTAAAAGCCTCTAACGAACGATTAATTTGATATCGGTCTCCTGCCTCAGGATCCAAGAAACGGTCAATACGACTCGTCACGTGAGGGAAGAAGACATACCCAGCACCAACGCCTAAAAATCCGATCACCCCAATACCCACTACCCAAAAAAGAGGCAATCCTGCCAAAAAGATCTGAGCTACCCAAACCACGGTCACAACGAAACTCATTCCAAAATCTGGCTCCAATACCAAAAATAAGATGACAAGAAGATATGTAAATAAGGAGATAGTTTTGGGATGAGATCCCAACTCTTTAAAGTAAGGACGAACCAAAGACCCTTTACTCAAAATCCATGCTGAAACCAAAACAAAGGATGGCTTCACAAACTCAGAAGGCTGAATAGAAAATCCCAAAACAGAAATCCACCGCCGAGCCCCCTTTATCTCCATCCCAAAAAAGGGGGTAAGAACTAAAAAAATAAAACCTATACAGAATACCAATAACGAAAGACGCTTTAATAATGCCAAAGGCAGCATTGAAATAAAAATCATTATACAGAACGTTGGAATCACCAAGAGCAGCTGCTTTTCCACAAGATAGAAAGAACTATGCCCCAGTTTTTTAGCAATAAATGGCGTTCCAGCAAAACACAAAACTGTTCCAATACCCATCAAAAGACAAATCGCCAGCAATAGCCAACGATCCACCGTCCACCACCATTGACCAAAGAAACTTCTATTCTGACGCGCAAATATACCCTTCAACATTACCGATCTCCTTTTTGTTTAGTCTCTTCTTTTATTCTCATGACTAATTCCTTAAACACGTTACCTCTCTCTTCAAAATCTCGGAATTGATCAAACGAAGCGCAACCAGGAGCAAGGAGAACGACCGGCTTTGTTCCCCCTTTACCTTTTCCCATAGTTTGTGCCTCATTAAAGGCCTCTCTCACCGCTCTATCAAGTGTCCCTGACCGTCTACAAGAGACCGTTGAGGCCAAACAATCCTCAAATATCTGCATGGATTGCCCAATTAAAAAGACCTCTTTAACCCGAGACAGAAGAGGCAACACCCGTGCTATATGATCTCCTTTATACACACCACCCGCAATCCAATATATGGCATCGTAAGCATTGAGGGATTTTAAAGCTGCCTCTATGTTCGTTGCTTTAGAGTCATTTATAAATAGCACATCGCGTATTTGTGCAATATATTCACTGCGGTGAGGAAGTCCCTGGAATTTCTTTATTCCCATCTCTATATCATCCAATGGAACACCAAATAAAAAAGCAGCTCCAAAGGCACAGGCTCTATTTTCATCATTATGCACACCCTTGAGCCTAGGGTGATCTCCCAGGCTAAAAAGATCCCAAAGGGTGGTTTCACTCTTCTTTTCATTAGGTATCATTCTTGATGAAAACACCATTTTTATCCGCTGGTGCTCTTTATAAATCCCCATTCCGTGTTCCCGCACATAGGGACTGGTCACATCCGTTACAGATACGGGAAACAAGCCACATTTCCCCATAGATTTGAGTTGATTAAAAAGACGCAAAGTAGGCTCCGAATCAATACCAATCACAAGCCAATCATCCTGAGTCATCTTTTGTAAGATTTTTTCTTTGGTTTTATAATACTCTATTTCACTCTTATACCGATCTAAGTGATCTGGTGTGAAGTTGGTAATAACGGCAATGCGCGGGTGAAAGCTTGGCATGTTTTCCAGTTGATAGGAAGAAATTTCCCACACAAAACCATCCATAAAGCTACTTGGATCAAAATCAAAAACGGGGATACCAATATTCCCAGCCACTCCCACTTTCTTTCCACTGCTCCTAAAAATCTCCCCCAACCAGGCTGTGGTAGTAGATTTTCCGTTAGTGCCCGTAATACCGATAATCGGTGTCTCTCTTCTCTTGTGCCGAGAAAATAATTCCATATCGTTTATAATCTCCAGGGATGTCACTTTTTCTTGCGCCATGGTCACCACAGGATGGGGACTGGGAAGAGACATGGGAATACCAGGACTTAGAATAAGGGTGGACACCCGATCCCAGGGAAAATCCGCTTCGAAAGGATCCACCACCTTAATAGAATGTGCCTGAGCCTTCTCCCTTAAGGTAGTATTATCATCCCAGGCCACCAGGTCGTAACCTTGCTTCTCAAGCCAATGGGCCGCAGAAAACCCCGATCGGCCTAAGCCCATAATAAAATAACAAGGCATCATTGATGAAACATCCTTTTAGTCAATCTCTACGCTAGCCTCTAGGATAATCCTATCGAACTTTCAAACTTGCCAAACCAATTAAACTGAGTACTAAAGAAATAATCCAAAAGCGCATGACAATAGTTGGCTCTGACCATCCTTTTTTTTCAAAATGATGATGCAACGGCGCCATCAAAAAAACCCGCTTTCCTTTGGTAACCTTAAATACAAACACCTGAATAATGACAGACAGTGTCTCAGCCACAAACAATCCCCCAATAATGCCTAGAACCAATTCATGTTTGATCATCACCGCTATGGTTCCCATGAGAGCCCCTATAGATAATGACCCTGTATCTCCCATGAATACCTGAGCTGGTGGAGCGTTAAACCATAAGAACCCCAGCCCAGCCCCAGCTAATGCGCCGCAGATTACACTGAGCTCCCCCACTTTGGGAATAAAAGGCACATGAAGGTAATGAGCAAACCCATAGTGCCCCACCACATAAGCTAAAACACCCAAAGATAAAATAGTGATGATAATTGGCCCTATAGCTAAGCCATCTAAGCCATCAGTCAAATTGACCGCATTAGAGGCTCCCACTATAACCACCAAACCAAATACTGGATAAAAAAGCCCAAGATCAATAAAAGAAGTCTTCGTAAAGGGCAGAAAAAGAAGAAAAGGATTATCTCCTTCTGGCAAGAGCATGTAACAAATAACCAAAATTGCCACCCCCGCAAACAGAAGTTGAATCCCGAATTTGTACCGGCTCGAAACGCCATGATTGGTATTTTTTGATAATTTCAAATAATCATCATGAGCCCCCAACAAACCAAAGGCTACCGTTACAAAAAGCGCTGTCCATATGTACCCATTGGATAGATCCGCCCAAAAAAGCGTGCTTAGAATAAGCGAGATGAGTATGAGAAGCCCCCCCATGGTGGGCGTCCCTTTTTTTGTAATATGATGGGAAGCTGGGCCTTCTTTCCTGATAGGCTGTCCTTCTTTCTGGCGTGATTTTAACCATCGAATACTAGGAGCCCCAAAACAAAAACTGAAGATCAAGGCACTTAACAATGCCCCTCCGGTTCTGAAGGTAATATATTGAAAAATGTTCAAGAAGTGCCACTTCTCAGATAAATATAAACACAAACTATACAGCATAACTAGATCCTTTATTATATGTTTTCATAGCGCTCATTATCCTTCTTTTTGTTCACCTATGTGCTGTTCGAAATGATTCATAATGTCATCAATGATGCGAATCATCTTCATTCCCAAAGATCCCTTTACCATCAAGATATCTCCTGGGAGCACACCCACCCGAAGCATTATCTCCGCCAACTCAGAGGAATTTTCTGCATAACCAAGCACCAACGCCGAAGGCAACTTATCTCGCAACGGGGCCATTAAAGGACCACACAGATAAACGCCTTGGATCCTTGAGTCGAGTATGTGAGAAGCTATTCCTGCGTGGAAAGCAATGGCTTGATCACCCAGTTCTAGCATATCCCCTAAAACAGCAATGCTCCTACCTCCAACTTTATTTTGATAAGCCGCCAGAGAAATCAGACCTTGTTCCACAGAAACAGGACTCGCATTATAGCTTTCATCTATAATAGTCACATAGTCTTGGTCTTTTGGATTTTCTTTTGTGGGACACCTTCTCACAATGCCTCGACAGGCAACGCCTTGAAAGCTTTCTATGCTTTCCAGAGCTAGTGCCAAATCTCCCCCCATTATCTTGAGAGCCAAGAGCCCTCCGAGAACGCACATAGCTCGAGGGTACCCCATACCCCTCATGGTAAATTCAAAAGGATTTTCCCCTTTAAAACATGCCCTGACTATACTTGAATCACGGCTTACTACAGCCCAATCTATAAGTCTTAGATCAGCATGGGCATCCTTGCCATAGGAAAAAATAGGATGCTGGCTTTGCCCTTTAAGAAGGTCAAAGAAGGGCATATCACTATTTAAAATAAGCGACCCTTGAGGGCTCAATCCTTCTGTGATAGAAAATTTTTCCTGGGCAATTTGAGCCACATGGGCAAAGGCAGCCTTGTGCGCTGGTGCTATCATGGTAATCATCCCATAATCCAAACCCAAGTCCTTTGCCATAGGGGCAATTTCTCCTGGCTGATTCATCCCAAGCTCAACCACGCCAAACTGGCACTCAGGCGAGGCACGCATTAAGGTTAAGGCTATTCCAATCTTTGTATTTAAGCTTTTTTCATCAAAAAATGTTATCGCTTGTGCGCTCAATAGATGACCTAAAAGGGCCTTCGTACTTGTTTTTCCCACACTCCCGGTGACCCCAATAATTTTGGCAGGTAGTCTCTTTCTAATCCATTTTGCGGCTTGCCACATGGCTTTTTTTGTATCCTCAACCTGAACACCCCCCAAAGGAAAGTCCCACCCTTTTCTTTCCAAAAGAGAATCAGGATCTTCCTGGATTAAAAATGCTGAAGCCCCTCGTTTCAACGCCTCATAGATAAAGTCATGTCCATCTGACTTCTCCCCTTTTAAAGCTATAAAGAGGTCTCCAGGCTTTACTTCTCGTGAATCTATCGCCACTCCAGTAGACAACCAACCACCGCCCAAAGACACGCCTTTGGTTGCTTCACTCAGAATCTCGGGCGTCCAGAATCGAGGCCGTGCGCCATGCATATTATTCATTTCCCTGGCCCTTTTGCACCCTCTTTGATGCCTCGTTCAACGCAGCTTTTGCAATAGCCACGTCAGAATGTGGAAAAGATTTATTTCCAATTTTCTGATAGGTTTCATGCCCTTTTCCCAACAGAAGTAAAATATCTCCCTCTTCTAAATTCCCCACTGCTTCTTCAATGGCCACCTTACGATCAGGCACCTCTCTAACCACACATTGCAAATTTTTCATTCCTTGTCGGATACTCTTTCGAATCAACTCAGGATTCTCCGTTCTTGGATTATCATCGGTCAGGTAAACAACATCCGAATATCTACTTGCGATTTCTCCCAAAAGAGGCCTTTTTTGGGAATCTCGATCACCCCCGCATCCAAATAACACAATCAACTTCTTGGCGGCATGAGCACCAATTTGCTTCAAAACCACTTCGTAAGCATCTGGCGTGTGCGCATAATCTACATAAACGGCTCCCCCTAGTAAGGTTTTTCCCACAAACTCCATGCGTCCTTGAGGAGGCACAAGAAACGGAAAAGTATCCGCTATATCTTCGTCTTGTATGGTCTCGCGCCCACTCTCTAAAACCGCTTTAACCATTCCTAGGGCACATAAAACATTCAGTCCTTGGTACCTACCCAGCATCTTTAGATGCTGGGTATAAAGAATCTCTTTTATTCGAAAAGAAAGATCAACACCCCCTCCCCTCGGTTCCATGTCAATTAAGCAAATATCCACATCTTTGAGCCCATAAGTTAAAGACTTTTTGCCCTTCAATGCCTTTATAAACGTCTCACAATATAAATCTTCCTTATTAATCACGGCCTTTCCGCTGTCCAAAACGTGAGAAGAAAATAAGAGACACTTTGCCTCCACATAAGCCTCCATAGATTCATGGTAATCTAGGTGTTCAGGTGAAACATTCGTCACCCCCACCACGTTCAAAAGTAACTCACCCAACCGTCCTTGGGTCAAACCATGACTTGATGCTTCCATAACATAGACTTTAATACCCACATCATAAGCCCGCTGTAACGTCTTGTAGAGAGAAAACACATCAGGAGAAGTTAAGCTGATTTCTCCCCTCTCCCAAGTAATCATTTCAGGGATAAATACAAAGTCACCCAAAGTTCCCGTTACCAAAGTGGGATATCCCAAGCGGGATAACATCTGAGCTATAAAGAAACTTACCGAAGTTTTTCCATTGGTTCCCGTTACCGCCATACCTAAAGATGGACGTCTTTTATAAAATGATTCTGCCATCTGACCTAGAACCGTATAGTCTTCCTTGATAGTAACCACAGGAATTTTCTTCTTATCTAAGCCCCCATGACCCTCCATCTTATCAAAAGACCCCTGCTCTTCACATCCACGGATCACAACTATAGCACTAGCCCCTTTTTCAAAAGCTTGGGTACATAACGCCTCCTCACACTCCTTAGCCCCCACGCACACATATAAGTCTTCTGGTTCTAAGAGGCGCGTATCCATGCACAGACCCTTACAAACTACATCTTTCAAACTCAGACGCTGATCATCAGACAGAGCATTAAAGACGCGCTCCCCCAAATCTTGCCTAATATCCATCTTTTCTATTTAACCTCTTGCTAAGGACTCCACCTGTTATTCACGAAAAGGAAGAAGGCCCCGACCCTGTTATTCCCGCACTTTTACCTTAAGCGTCCAGTGAAAACCCTGGAACCGCTAATAAATTTGTAAAAACCTCTTTTTGCTCCTGGACAGGAGCTATGCCTAGAATAGGCGCCACCCGTGAAACAATACGAGACACCATAGGCGCCACAGTCCATCCAGCCGTGGTATTCCCGTAAGTTTCTTTTCTACCTTTCGGCCGATCTAACAAAATAAACAGAACGCATTCAGGATCATTCATAGGAAAAGCAGCGACATAAGTGGCAATATTTTCCTTGGTATTATACCCTTTTCGTCCCGCCATTTGCACGTGGGCAGACCCTGTTTTCCCACCGACCAAATAACCCTCTGCTGCAGCTTTTTTTCCCGTGCCATGGGTGATGACCAGACGCAGTAATTTACGAACGGTCAAAGAGTTTTCCTCAGAAAGAACACGCACTCCATCTACTTTGCCTCCCATAAACCCCTCCTTTTTAAGAAGAGTTGCTTGATGGAAAGTGCCACCATTCATTAAAGAAGCCAAGGCGCTGACCACCTGAAGAGGACTCATACTCATCCCATACCCATAGGAAATGGTCATAAGGTTAATTTGACGCCAAGGGGTAGGCAAGAGAGGCCTCCCTATTTCAGGAAGCTCTAGAGTGGGTTTACTGGAAAGACCTAAACGAGACATAAATTCTTTTTGTTTCTCAATGCCAACTTCGAGCGCCATTTTGGCTGCACAAATATTCGAAGATAATATAAAGCCCTCTGGCACATTGAATATCTTGTTTTCATTTCTAATTTTATAGTCTTTAATCTGAAACCTGGCCACCTTAATGGGAGAACTTGCGTCATACGTTTTTGACAATCCAATCCCATTTTCCAAAGCCATAGCCACATTGAATAGTTTCATTACCGAGCCCATTTCATACACACCTAAAGTAGCCATGTTAAACCGGGCTTTTTGATCAATTTTTTGGGGGTGATGGGGATCAAAATCAGGAAGTGAAACAAGAGCCAAAATCTCTCCTGTTTTGGCATTCATAAGTATGCCTGCACCACCCGGAGCATCAAATTGACTCATAGAGGCTTGCAGTTCATTATATAGCACGTGCTGTAAACGCACATCGAGAGACAACTGAAGGGGTGTTTGTGCGGAAGTAAGATTCTGGTTAAAATGGTGCTCCACTCCCCCCATACCCTTATTGTCTACATTGGTAAATCCTAAAACATGAGCCATTAGCTTTCCGTGAGGATAGATACGCTTTTCTTCTTGATGAAATCCCAAAGCTGGATTTCCTAACCTATGAATTTGCATTTGTTTTTGAGGTGAAAGATTGCGGGCCAACCATACAAACTTCTTCCCGGAGGTAACTTTTTGATATATCTCATCCTCTGAGGAAGAGGTCAGAATTTTGGCCAAATCTGTGGCAAGCTTTTTAGGATTTTGAATGCGGTAGGGATTAGCATACACAGAAGAAGTTTTAACATTGGTCGCCAATAATACGCCATTTCGGTCCACAATATCAGCGCGCTTGTTCTCTAGAAACTTGTCTCCATCTCCCCATAACTGTGGCATCCCCATTGGGGAAAAGCCCATCACATCTACCAGCCTTAACCCCAACACAACAAAAACCACAAGAAACCAACTTGCAATAAACAAAAGTCGCCCATGAGCTCTCACTAGGGGCGAGCGCGTTTCTTTATCCCCCAATGCGCCCATGGGCCCAAAAAGACGGTGCCCAGACCTAAGATCGTAGAAGGATTTTTTAAAAGGCAAAGGAAGATACATGGAGCGACCTATATCTTAAGGTAAAAAAGACAGTGAAGATTGAGAAGACGTTCGAACTTGGCTTTTCATAGAAATGGTTTTGCTAGAGAGTGACTTGACTTCTGAAGGTGCCAAAGACGCTTGGACTAAATCCAAAATGTGGTCATCATCCCTAAAGGGAATTTGACTCATATGAATGTAAGAGGAGGCTTTCAGAGCCTCTACAGAAAGATGTTTTTGACAAAGCTCTTGTATGCGTGAAGGAGTGGTAACATGCTCCCATTCCGCCTCCAATAATCGAATGTTTTGTTTTTTTTCTAGAATAATTTCTTCCATAACCCGTAAGTCTCCTTCTAAAGAAACCACCCGGTATTTAAAATGAAATAAACAAAACCCCACGCCCAAAATAAGAATAACCATGGCCACAATAAGCCGGATCATTGGTCACCTTCCTTGTGAACACTCGAGAATGGCACTAAGGTACGAGACGCTGCCCTCAAACGGGCGGAACGAGCCCGAGGATTATTTTGAATTTCTTCTTCTGAGGGCGTAATGACTCGTTTGGTGAGAACCTCAAGAAACCCCTGTCCTTTCTTAGAATCGCTCTCTTTAAAAAAGGTTTTGACGATGCCGTCTTCTAAAGAATGAAAACTGACTATTACCACCCGCCCCTTCGGCGCCAAAAGGCCTAAAACTTGCTCCAAAGCTGATTTTAAGGCGAAACACTCGTCATTCACATAAATACGAAAAGCTTGGAAGCTCTTAGTCGCTGAATCTATTTTTCCAACTTTTTTTCCCACCGCACTGTGAATAATACGCCTCAACTCTAAAGTCGAGGTTATCGAACTTTTGTTTCGGTTTTCCACGATACGCCGAGCGATTTTTCGTGCTCTAAACTCTTGACCATAATGGTAGAGAATATCCGCAATGTGTCCTTCACTAGCGGTCTCAATCAAATCACCCACCGTTTGGCCTTGTTGAGACATTCTCATATCCAACGGCCCCTCTTTTTGAAAAGAGAACCCACGTGATCCATGATCCACCTGGTGAGATGAAACACCCAAATCAAAGACTATTCCTTGAATATGACCGTGCTGATGGTAAGGAATCAACGTGTCTAACTGAGAAAAATTTCCCTGTATAAAATCAAAGCGATCAGGATATTTTTCCTTAAGCTTCTGAGCCAGGGGTAATACATCAGGGTCTTGATCTATAGCCAACACCTGGCAACCAGGGGCCGTTTTCAGCAATGCTTCACTATAGCCACCGCCCCCAAAAGTCGCGTCTACATAGATACCCTCTGGTATAAGCTCTAACCAGCTACATACCTCGCTGGCCATTACCGGAATATGGTATCCATTAGCTGACATCATCACCCCCACGCGGCCCACAGTTGCCTGCTTGCAACTTCAAGGTCTGAGAATGGGAGGCCAACCGCTCTCTGGCTTTTTCCTGGTGAGCCTTAAACTTTTCTGGATTCCAGATCTGGAATGTGGCCCCACGGCCAACAAAAGCGACCTGATCTTCCAAAGAGACAAAGGAAATTAAGCTTTCTGGAAGTAAAATCCGCCCCTCTCCATCAAAAGCAATCTGCATAGAATCTGCAAAAAGAGTAGCAGCAAAATCATCTTGAGTTTGAGAAAAAAGATCTAATTGATCCACACTCCCACTCAGGCGCTCCATGTACTGGAGTCCGCAGCCCTCAAGAGCTGGGTATTTATAGGATCGAAACAGAATAACACCTTGATATCCTTGACTTCCTAACGTAACACGAAAAGAAGCCGGCACGGATACCCGTCCTTTTTTATCAATTTTGTTTATTATTGTTGAAAGAAAAAGTCCCATATTATTCCAAACTCACAGGCAATAAGAACAGAAGTCCTTTTGCATTTACACAACATCTCCCCTTATTATGGGATATCATGGGATAAGATGGGTGTCAATGGGATAAAGGGCTAAAGCTATGGACTTTAGAGCCCTTAGGGCATGGATTTTAGTCCATTTTTGAGAATTAAATTCATAGGGTTATACAGGCGCCTTTTTTCACATCTCACAACAATTTCTTGTAGGTTCAACTAGAAAAAATACAACTTCAGGAAACAGCATCCCCTTTGCAAAGGCAAAAGTCCACTTATGCCCCAAGCCATCGGCTGATTTAAAGGGAATATTTATTTTTAAAAAACACATAAGAACGCCAATAGACTTAATTTACAGATACCAATAAATTACCTGATATTTATAGCCTGAAATACCCTCCCTGAATCTTACTATCCAGGTCAGTTTAGTATTTACTTTAGAGATTCGCCCCCGTTTCAGTGTATCGAAACTTATTAATTATTCGTGAGCTTATGCATAAAAAAGCCCCTAAAAAAGGGGCCTTTTTAATCAAATGCTTTACCAGTATGAACGCGTTTCTACCATTTTTTGAAAAAAGTTTTAACCTGCTTTACAACACGCTCGGCCTCTTTTTCAACCTTAGGAACGACCCTGTCTACTTCTGCTTGAACCTGTTGTACAACACGCTTAGTCTCTTTTTCGACCTTAGGACTCAGCTTCTGATACTCCTTACAGATTTTCGCGATAAGAGAACGCATGGTAACAGATTCTTGTTTCTCTTGAGGTGTCAACTCTTCCGAAATTACCAATACTTGAACTGCTTGATCAATTCCCTCTAGTTCTTCTATATCCGCTTCCACCAAAACCGGAGCAGCTGCAGCACCCGCTTCTTCTTGGGGGGAATTCATGCGCGCTAAAATAGCTTGAAGTTGAGCAGATATAGAAGCCAATTGACTGGCCGTAGCGGAGGGAAAAGCTGTTGAAGGATCCTCTTCACTTATAGAAGGCGCCCCCAGAGAAGCAGCAACAGATACGAGCCCCCCTTCAGCTTCCCCTTGCACTACCGATACTGGAGTTCCAATTCCTATAGGAATAGGATTTTCTCCTGGTTCAAGCATAGCTGGAGCAGCAGCTGTTTGCACTGGAGGACGGCGTTGCCCATCGTCAGCTACCTCTATACCGTCTATCAGACGCGCGTCTACATGACTGCCCAAACAAGTCACCAAAGCAATTCCGCTTACCATCATGAATAATCTACTTTGCATAAAAATCTCCTAATAAAAACCTATCACTGAAATGTGTAAGACCTTTAAAGCCCTAAACCACCTAATAGGATATACCATGATGTGACCTATATTTTCAAGATGTTGTAACCAGGTGCGCAAGTTCATATTGAGCGGCCCCCCCTATAAAAGGCCCTTCCTTTATTGATCTATTTTGCGTATAAGTACCTTGTTGAAATTTAATAATTTCAAGCTCACATTCTTAACTAAATCATAAAAAGGGCTCTGCCCTCTGCGAATTGAGAAGAAAGGCCCCTTAATGATAACTCTTTTGCCATCACATTTTTTTTGTCATAAATTCTCCTTGCGTCTTCTCTTCAGTGCTATGGTTTGTTTTTTAGTCTTCAGTCTGACTAACTTACCTGCTTATGGGGAACATCCTACCCCTACAGAAGCAGATCATCCCACCCTTACAGAGATTCCGTCGAGTCCCCACCCGAATTTGGATAAAAATGCGCCAGAAGGCCTTTATCCAGAGGACTCCTCTGAAGACTTCGATCCTTTAGAGCCCTGCGATCCCTTTGAGCCGGTTAACAGGGCTATATTTGAATTTAATTATGTTGTTGACGGGCTCCTTCTGAATCCCCTCATCCATATTTACAGAGGTATTACGCCCTCTTTTATACAAGAGCGCATCCATGATGTACTCACCAACCTGGTCACGCCTGTGTACTTTCTCAATGACTTACTTCAATTGGAATTTGAAGAAGCCGGCGTCCATTTTACAAGGTTTTGGCTCAATACAGTTTTTGGGGTTCTCGGCCTATTTGACGTGGCGGGAGAGATGGGGCTTCAGTCCAAGGAAAATAATCTCTACCAAACCCTGGGCCGGTGGGGGATTGCTCCTGGCCCTTATATTGTGATTCCCATTTTAGGACCCTCGGATCTGAGGGGCGTTGTGGGCACTGTAGGCGATTTCTTTCTAGATCCTATTAACTACGCTGCGATCCATACCGATCACCGCGAGATGATGAATGTTCGAGGGGTTCTCACCTATGTAGATAAAAAAAGCCATCTTGTAGACACCCAAGAAAATCTCTCCAAAACCTCCTTGGACTACTACGCTGCCTTAAGAAGCATGTACTGGCAACGGACCTACGCCAAGGTACAAGCGATTCAAGAAAGCGAACCGGGAGAATTAGATGAAACAGAGGTGGTATTCTTTTAATATCCGTCATGCCAGAAAGTATTCTGGCCTATGTTACAGAATAAAAATGGAATAATAATGCCATGAGTTGAATATTTTTTATTGTTAAATATTATATTATTTTTTAAACGCACCTTTTATAACCTTCTTTTTGTTTTTTTCTTTTTATATGATAGAAAGTAAATTATACTTAAAAGAAAAATAAAGATTCAGAGGTATTGCATGTTTCTTCCATCTCCAAAAATGTTTCTGCTTGCAAGTGCTGGGTGTCTTGTGAGTGCTTTGTATCACGGAAACGGCTACGCAACTGCCCCCTCCCACCCTCATGCCTTGGATTCTCGGTCTCATAGAAGCGAATCTTCCCCTTTAGAATTTGTTCGCAAATTAGGAGAGCGAGCCATTGAGACTTTAACTAAAAAAAATCTTTCAAACCAAGAACGCAAAAGCCAATTTACACTCCTTTTCGATGAGTATTTTGCAGGAGATGAAATTGGAAAATTTGTTTTGGGAAAATATTGGCGCCGTGCGACTCCCGAGCAACAACAGCAGTATTTAAAGCTGTTTACCCAATCTGTAGCGGCTACTTATGCTGTTCGCTTTAGTGAATACAAGCCCGAAGACACCTTTCAGGTCTTAAAAGACACGCCGCAAAGCGATAAAAGCATCAAGGTGAAGTCTGTCTTGAAAAGACCCGTGGGAACTCCTATCGGATTTACCTGGGTTCTATATCCAAGTGGAGATTCTTTTAAAATATATGACGTCATCATTGAAGGCGTCAGCATGAGTATTTCCCAAAGATCCGAATACAGCTCCTTAATTCAGCGTAATGGGGGGTCCATTCAAGGCTTTCTTTCGGAATTAGGCAAATCAACTGGGGCTTAGCTTTTTCAAATATCTTCCACTTTAGCTCGCCTTTTCTTAGAGTAGCGTTGACTTCAGCCTATGCCCCATGTACCGCCTTCCTTATATTTTTACTTTTTGGTTCTGACGCACCCCCTCTACCCGTCCTTGGAGAGAAACATCCATGCCGCTTATTACTTTTGAAGAGTTTGACCGCGTAGACTTACGCTCAGGTTCTATTGTGAAGGTAGAAGCGTTTCCAAGAGCAAGAAAACCTGCGTTTAAAATATGGGCTGATTTTGGGCCTACTATAGGCAATTTGCAAACGTCAGCCCAAGTAACGGTGCATTATACTCCTAAGACATTGATGGGAAAGAGCATAGTGGGTTGTGTTAATCTCGGAGAAAAAAAACATTGCTGGATTTCTTTCACAATTTTTATTGCTTGAGTTTCTTGATGGCACTGGTGCGATTTCATTGGTTGGGGCATCCCCCCAAGTACCTTGTGGTCAAAAGCTACTATGGGATTATCCGAACCCTTTTTTGTTAGGAATAAATCCTGACCTTCTAGTCGGAAAAAAATATCTTCCATGATTTTATAAAGCCCAATCTAATCTCGGCTTGTATAGTATATTAGCGATAAAAAAACGTATTTTCTGATCTACTATCTGTAGATGTAGATTAAATTAAATATATTACATGTATTCATAGAGATTATAAATAATGTGTATTTCTCGTTAAATACAATAAACATTTTTTACTTCTCATTTTTTTTATTTATAGGATAATTAAAGTATAGATTATGAGAATCCCTTTTATAAGAATAATAAATCCTAGAAAAATATATCCGGCTATCTGGGCCCTCATTTTCACTGAGCACAAAAATTAAAAAAATAAAAAAATACATGAAGGAGATGGATAATGCCCCGTTCCTTAGAAAGTAAAACCGTACTTTTGAATGTTTCTATACTTGCTCTTTGCCTGAGCGCTGTTTCGTTTGATGCAGATGCTATGCTGTCATGGAAAGAACTGGGCCAGTCAGAAGACGATGGAGCATCAGCTCGCCGTGGAAAAGCTCATGCGCCTCAACCAACTTTATCCACAACTCCTGATGCTTCAATCCACCCAGAAACTGAGTTGTTAGCACAAAAGCTCCGCCTAATCTTGACCGAAACCGTCCAAGCCCCCCTCTCCACAGCGTCCCATGGAAAAGTGATGAATATGTTGGCACTCGCTTCCGAGTTCGCCTTAAGTATCAGCACGGCTACGGGGATGACGCCCAGCACAAGTAACAGCACGTTACGCCCGAAAAGAGCCTGGTTTGATGAGGAAATAAAAAGAGTAGAACAACGACTTATCCCCCAAGAAGGGACTATGGCCGAGTATAAGGATAATGTCTACTTGGGTGTCCTAAGGGGACTTTATGCACATTTTTGGCACACACATTCTTCTTCGATTTTACCAGAATCGCTACGTAAAACACTGAATGGATTCCTCCAGACCACTACGTGGGCTCAAACCGCGGGCTCTTTTGCCCCCCGGTTTTTGGTCGCATCTAGATCTGTGGAACCAACGCATGACGATATCCTAGGGCGCCTCTTTTTAGCGCTACATCCTGATAGAATTTCCACTATGAAAACTCATTTAGATCTTTTAATCGAGTCCTTTGGGGTGCTCGATGCCCATGGCGTTCTTCCCTCTAATTCCACTACGGCTGGCCCCTTGTTGCAAGTCTTCTTATCTTATTCAAAAGGGAAAATACACTCTAAAGAAACAATTTTGACGAGTTGGGGACAACACTTCTTAACACAACTTTCTGAGTTCTATGAAATCATGCTGGCTTCTTTTTCCCCCTCTGGATCCCCCTCTGAACATGCTTCTCTACCTAGAAAAGACAGTGGGTACATTCCTTCTCCCCCACAATCTTCCCCTGGCTCACTTTCACAGCTTGATCTCCCTCCCTTTCTTGCTTCAGCAGAAATAGAATCACCTAGACCACTAACGAGACCAGAACCCCTAACGACTCATGTAGAAGAAGACTTTGATCTAGGTTTTGATTTACTAGAAGGGTGGAGCTTGTCTAGCAGTACAGAAAATCTCGTGTTTGAAGCAGTACCTAGGACTTCCCCCCGCGGAGCGTCGCCTGTTCTGGACCCATTGTCCTTACCCAGAGCCTCACAAAACAGCGCGTACCCCCTTCCTGATTCGGTCCTAAGTAGGCCTAGTGTGGACGCAGTAGCCATGCAACAGCAGGTATCTCCGAGCCTTGACGCAGACAGAGAATTCATTTTTATCTCTGGGGGTGATAAAAAATCCCCGTCAATCACAGTTGGCACGGAAGGGCTCTCATTCTTACAAGACCCACATGACTCTATTCCTCGTACTCCTCCAAATAGCCCCGCTGCTTCAGAAATGGATATGGACGATCTTTTTGATAATATGGAGGGACACTGGCGCATGTCCGAGAGCGGTGCTTCACTCACCTGGACCGATGATGAGGAAGAAGGCACTTTTGTAACCGTAATCAAAAGCTCCTCTACGGTCACCTCTCCAGTTGTTGAACCTTCTGTCGTCGGCTTAGGAGAAGAAAATTTACTCCTTGCGGGAGAATCCGCTGACTTTATACATGTAGCCCCAATTGGAGCCGGACTTTTGGAAGCCCCAACCCCCAACGCAGCCTCCTTAGAGCCCTCTCAACCTTTTGAAAATACCCCTGATGAAAGTTTTATGGATGAGTTTGTCCCTATAGATCTCTCTGGGAGACCTTCATCCCTTCCCGCGCCCTTGCGCCCCGCAGCTCCCCTAGAGGCCACCATACCGTTAGCCCCTTCCGCGCACCCTGAGAGCGATGAGGATGATATGGAGGGTTCTTATATGATTGCTGGATGCGATACAGAAGAAGAGGAAGACGATGACGATTTTGACATTCCATCCGTCTATGATAGTGATGAGAATAGGGAAGAGGATGCAGAAACTGGTTTTACCACTGTAGTAACCTCTCTGGCGGTTCAACCTTCTGCAGTCACCCCAGATGAAAGTTTTATAGATGAATTTGTCCCTGTAAACCTATCTCGGGGACCTTCACTCCTTCCCGCGCCCTTGCTCCCCGCAGCCTCTCTAGAGGTAGCTCTCCCCCTAGCTCCTTCCGAACAGCCTGACAGTGATGAGTATGATGAGGACGATTTTGATATTCCATCTCTCTATGATAGTGATGAGGATAGGGAAGAGGATGCAGAAAACGGTTTTGAGTCTGTAAACTTAAGATCTTCTCCAGCAATCTCTCCAACGGTTCAACCTTCCGAAGTCGACTTAGAAGAAAACTTGCTCCTTGCGGGACAATCAAGCATCTTTATCCATGTATCCCCACATGAGGCAAGTGCATCTCTAGGCGCCCCCGAAACTCACGCTGATCTTACAGAAGTTGCTGAAAACTTGGAGCCCATGGCACCATATTCTTTGGCAACCACTTCATCCCCATCGGAAGGAAATATCTTCACAAGAACTTTAGGATCCCTATGGAGTTTGGTTTCACCTAGCGCTCAAACTCTCACTAACATACCTCCTCCCGTACAGACCCCGGATCGTGATCAACAAAGAAATCTGAGTCCTTTAGGGTATCATGAAACTTTGATTTCCTCCCAAACCCTCCTCCCTGTGCTCCTTACAACATCTTTTGAAGTTTCCCCACCTCCGGAAAATTCCGAAGAACACCATACTTACGTTCTTCTCTCTAGACCTATAAATGAAGAGCGCGCCATAGCTCCAATGCACCGTGAAGAAAACACCCATGCCCATGGCTCTATAAGGACGCCTCAGATAGAGCCGCTGCAGCAAGAAGTCGAGAGTCAGTCAGCCACTCTCTCTACCTCCACTGCGTCGGAACCCCTGCTTGAACGAGGACACGCTACTCGCCCTTCTTCTGACAGAAGTCCTCTGGAGACTGGACTTGAGGAAGAGCCCATTGCCATCCTTTCACAAAACCCTTCAGAAGATAAGACAAGTGAACTAGCGAAGGACTTCAAACGTTCTCATGAGTTCGATCAAGAGATACAAAACAATGATGATGAGAAAACGCCATTTCTGCAAAAGAACCCCGCTCATATTGGATTCCTTACTAACACTTCTCTACAAAACTCCTCTTCATCAGGAATCTTGACTACACCTTCCGCTTATACTGTGAACCATGATACCTCTACCAGACACTCACCTTTTGCTCATTTGGAAAAGCCTCACTTTGCCAATCTTAAGGAGGAAACCCTTTTGCCTCTAAGCACTCTGGCAGTCGCAGGAGCCTTTGTTGCCTTTCCTTCAAGCTTCACCGGAGGACATGGGACTTCCTCAGATTGGTTTGGGTTACCTATAGGAAAGAGCTCAAGAGGGGGAAGTGCGCTTCATGAAGGACATCCAACTGCCACTGGCATAGGAGCTCAAATGTCAGCGTTAGATCCTTATCAAGAACCAGAAATGCCCTCGCGCCAATCTACGCCACGGACCCGACAGACCCCACTCTACCTCATGTCTCGAACGTCCAAACAGAGTCCGTCCAGAAAAAAACGGAAAAACAACCACGTAAGATTTTCATGAAGGGATACTAGTTAAGGATATCTCTCCCTATTGATCAGATCTCTCCTCTTAAAGCCTCGGAACCTCCTTCATCCGGGGCTTTAAGTTTGAGAGACAGACTATGGAGTGACTCAAAAAAACCAGTTCCCAACGTCTCTTGAACGATTTTATGACGCTTTAAAAGAGTCATTTCAGAAAAAAAAGGGGAAATTATGACCAGTGTACAATGGGTTACCGCCCCAAAGGAACTGTTGTCTTTAACAGCCACATGCCCACGGTGACCATAAGAATCGTCATCCAGAGACCACACAGCACCTTGCAATATAGAACCTAGCCGTCGCGCAACTTCATCTCTCAAAATGTCTATTGAGAGCAAAGCCATAGCTATCTAATCCACAAAGCTCTTTAATTTACGAGAACGGCTCGGGTGCTTGAGCTTTCTCAAGGCTTTTGCTTCAATTTGACGGATACGCTCCCGGGTAACACTAAACTGTTGCCCCACTTCTTCAAGGGTATGATCCGTACTCATCCCAATACCAAAACGCATTCTCAACACCCGTTCTTCCCTGGGGGTTAGAGTGGCCAAAATACGTGTAGTGGTTTCACGCAAATTAAGATGAATAGCAGCATCCACTGGCTGTACTGCATTCTCATCCTTTATGAAGTCCCCTAAGTGACTGTCCTCTTCATCTCCCACCGGCGTTTCTAAGCTTATGGGCTCTTTGGCAATTTTAAGAACTTTTCGCACCTTGTCCAAAGGCATGATCAAACGCTCTGCCAATTCTTCTGCAGTAGGCTCTCGACCGATTTCATGCATCATCTGACGGGAAGTACGCACCAGTTTATTAATGGTTTCAATCATGTGCACTGGGATACGAATGGTACGCGCCTGATCTGCGATGGATCGGGTAATGGCCTGACGAATCCACCAAGTTGCATAAGTAGAAAACTTATAACCCCGACGATACTCAAACTTATCCACTGCCTTCATTAATCCTATGTTTCCTTCTTGAATCAAATCAAGGAATTGAAGGCCTCTGTTCGTGTATTTTTTTGCAATAGAAATCACCAAACGTAAATTTGCCTCAATCATCTCTTTCTTCGCCGTGCCAGCTTGACGCTCTCCTTTTTGAATTCTTCTCACCAATTCTTTAAACTCAGCCACGGTTATATTGAGCCCAGATATAGGGGCCATAATTTCAGATCGGATCTCCAAAATGTCTTTTTTATGACCGTCTCCAAAAGACGCCCATCCTTTGCCCGATAGCTTAGAAACTCTTTCTATCCAACCTTCTTCCGATTCGTGATTCACATACTCTTTCAAGAAAGAATCTCTCTTGACGCCAGCGCCTTCCGCCAAACGTAATAGTTTACCTTCTAAACTCATGATCTGACGGTTTTTTTGATAAAGTTCATCGATCAGTTCGCCTATCCGCGCAGGATTTAAGGACAATCCATCCACAAGCACAGCCAATTCTTTTGTGAGTCTCTTGATTCCTTTTTCGTCCTTTTTCTCATGAGCACGAGAAAGTTCTTCTTTTAATTCAATGATTTTCTCAAGAGTTTCCAGAATACGAGGACGCATTGCATTCTCTGCTTCGGCAGAGTGGGAAAGAACTTCTGTGGGCGCAAGTTCAGTGTCTTCTTTCTCTGGTGTAGTGGTCTCTTCTTCCTCTACGGAAACCGTGACTTCATTATCTTCCTCTTTTTCATCATCTCCTTGCTCGCCATCGTCTCCGCTGGTATCTATACTCACCAACTCTCGGATAAGCATGGTTCCATCTAGCAAAGATTGATGCCAATGAAGCAGTGCTTTGGTTGTCAGTGGACTATCGCATATTCCAGCAATAACCATAGCTTTTCCAGCTTCAATTTTTTTAGCCAGAACAATTTCGCCTTCACGAGACAAAAGTTCAATACTTCCCATCTCTCTAAGGTACATCCGCACAGGGTCATCCGTACGACCCAAGCTCTCCACAACAGGCTTTTCGGCCTCATCCTCTGAGGCTTCTTCGGTTGTTTCCTCTGCTTCTTCCGCATCTACAATGGAAATACCCATCTCTGAGATAAGGGTGAGCGCATCTTCAATTTGCTCAGAAGATAATTGCTCTTCAGGCAACGCTTTATTGAGCTCATCATAAGTAATGTACCCGCGCTCCTTACCCAACTTAATAAGCTTCTTAACTTGAGCTGAAGAATCCTTTTGGTCTGACCCAGAATCCGTATCTTCCGAAGTGCGTGCTTTCGATTTTTCTTTTTCTGACATTCAACACCCTCTTTATACTAACTATATACGTTACAAGAAATTGGAGCTCTCGACCATGATCTTGCTCCCTTTATCTCTGGACTCTCTCCTCTTGCGGCTTTCCGCAAGGCCACTACTGCCTTATATCACTTCCCTACATGAATACACAGTAATTTTCTCCAAGAAAACCCTTCTCTCTTCTTTTATTCTATTTTTTCTCTTTCTTGAAGATCTTGAAATGCTTTTAGCCTTAACCAAGCTTCTTGGGTTCCTTCTTCTTGAAGTAGATTTTTCATCTCCCCAAGCTCTTGCGCTCGATCACTGGAGTTTTGCATATGGCTCCATATTTCTTCCCATAATTCCTGCACCCTTTCTAAAGGCTCTTCTTTCTTCAAAAAAGGTGCATATAAAAGCATCTGAGAATCCAGGGTCTGATCAAGAGAAATACCCTCCAAACCCGATAAATAGTCTTTTAACACCACTGAGTCCAAAGGTTTCAAGGTCTCGTAGTAATCCACCAAGGCCTCTCTAATTCTGCTTAGTTCTCCCGCTTTAAGCTCTAATGAACATACTTTTTCCAAGCACTCCTTCATGAGTTCGGGATAGTAAATAAGACTCACCAAAAGTATTTTTTCTTGAATCTCTCTTTTATCATAACAAACACGTGAGCGACCCTCGTCGGAAATAGCCTCCCGTTTAGGAACTAATGGACGCGACCCTTTTTTATAGAACTGCTGCCCGCTTCCAAATTTTATATAATACCGTCTGAGGATCTCACGTTCATAACCCAGCTTTATATCTCTATCTTTAATCTGGCTTATTTTTTCCAAAAGAGATTCTTTAAATAAAACTTGGAACTCAGGAGTGTCTACTCTGCTCTGACCTAAAGAATATGACCAAAAAAAGTCTATCATTGACATAGAATTATCCAATAATTCCTGAAGCCGATTGCTACCATAACTCTGGATAAAGCTATCGGGATCATGATTGGGAGGCAAGACACAAAACTTTAATGAAAAGCCGGGCTTAA
>JAGYKM010000006.1 GCA_018401675.1 Alphaproteobacteria bacterium
TTCCTTTTGTAAGGATATGAGGAGATCGAGAATTTGGGCCTGTACAATGACATCGAGAGCTGTGGTGGGTTCATCAGCAATGAGAAGTTTGGGTTGATGGGCAATAGCCATAGCAATCATTACCCGTTGACGCTCTCCGCCAGAAAGTTCATGTGGGTAGGCGTTGAGGCGCTTTTCAGGATCCCGCAGTTGGACACGGTGGAGGAGAGAAAGGGCTTTATGCCGTGCTTCGGCTTGGGAGATAGAGGTGTGAATAAAGAGAGTTTCAGTGATTTGTTTTTCAATGGTATGAAGAGGGTTTAAGGAAGTCATGGGTTCTTGAAAAATCATACCCATTTCTTTGCCTCGCACCTTATTCAGGTTATTTACACTAAGGCCCAACAGCTCCTTCTGTTGCCATTGGATGGATCCTTTAGAAATGAGGGCCGAGGCTGGGTGTAGTTGCATAATAGAAGCAGCAGTTAAAGATTTTCCTGAACCACTTTCTCCAACAAGAGCTACAGTTTCGCCAGATTCTACAGTTAACGAGATCCCTTTAAGAAGAGGGACAAGTCCACCATCAGTTTTAAAAGAAAGATGCAAGTCTTCCATGCGCAGAAGAGAGGGACTCATTACATAACCTTTCGAGGGTCGAAGGCATCTCGAACGCCCTCTCCAATGAAGGTGATTAACGCCAAAAGGATAGTGACACTTAAAAATCCTGTAAAGGCAAGCCATGGGGCATGAAGGTTATTTTTTCCCTGAGCAAGAATTTCTCCCAAAGAAGGAGAGCCTGCGGGCAGACCAAAGCCTAGAAAATCTAAAGATGTTAAGATGGCGATAGAGGTATTAAGGACAAAAGGGAGATAAGTTAGGGTAGCCACCATGGCATTGGGCAATATATGACGTCCCATAATGAGGAAGGAAGGCACGCCCAAAGCTCGGGCGGATCGGACATAATCCAAGTTACGGGCTCTTAGAAATTCTGCACGGACCACACCAACTAGGGTGGTCCATTTAAAGAGCATCATAAGCCCTAACAGCCACCAAAAGTTAGGATCTACTAAACTCGAGAGAATGATAAGGAGGTATAAAATAGGCAATCCGGACCATATTTCAATGAAACGTTGGGTCACCAGGTCGATTTTTCCTCCGAAATACCCTTGAATACTGCCCATAAGCACACCAAGGAGGGCAGTGGAAAAAGTAAGGAGAAGTCCAAAAAAGATAGATACACGAAACCCATATAGCAGTCTGGCGAGAACATCTCGCCCTTGGTCATCAGTTCCCAGCCAGTTTTGAAAAGAAGGAGGGGAAGGAGCGGGAGAGGGGAGGTCATAATTGACAGTATCATAGCCATAGGGAATCAGTGGCCATAGGATGAATCCATGAGCTTGAATAAGTTTTTGAACATAAGGGTCGCGGTAATTGGTGGTTGTTTCAAAATCTCCTCCGAAGGTTACCTCAGAGTAATTGACTAGAGTTGGAAAATAAGGCTTTTGGTTCCACAAAACAAATAAGGGCTTATCATTGGCTATAAAAGGGGTAAACGTTATTAAGAGCATCAATCCGGCAAAAATCCACCCACTCCAATAAGCCCGGCTGTTTTGCGTGAATTTCCGCAACCGTCTTTGGGTAAGGGGGCTAAATTTTAGAAAAGGCAGATTCTTTAAGGACATGGGAGCGCTAATGCCTATCCTTCCTGTTTGGAAAAAGTAATGCGGGGATCAACAAAGGTATAAGTCAAATCCCCCATAAGATTCATAAAAAGACCAATAAGGGTGTATATATACAAGGTTCCAAACATGATGGGATAGTCCCGAGAAATAGTTGCTTCAAATCCCAAAAGGCCTAACCCATCAAGGGAGAAAATGATTTCAACCAAAAGCGCGCTTGTAAAAAAGATATGCATAAGTGCAGAAGGAAACCCAGAGATCACAATGAGCATAGCGTTTCTAAAAATATGATGGAATAAGATGCGATGCTCTCCTAATCCTTTGGCACGCGCTGTCATTACATAGTTTTTGCGAATTTCTTCCAAAAAGGAATTTTTTGTTAACAAAGTGAGACTGGCGAACCCGCCGATGATCATGGCCAACAAAGGCAGTGTCATGTGCCACATATAGTCAGTTATTTTATGAAAGAAGCTGAAAGAGGCGAATCCATCAGAGGTTAGGCCTCTTAGGGGGAAAATATTCCAAAAACTCCCACCGGCAAATAACACGATTAGGAGAAGCGCAAAAAGAAAGCTCGGGATAGAATAGCCAATAATAATAAACATACTCGACAGAGTGTCAAATTTTGTGCCGTCTCTCATAGCTTTGGCAATACCTAAAGGAATGGATAACAAATAAACAATCAACGTAGTCCACAAGCCCAGTGAGATAGATACGGGCAATTTATCACAAATAAGTTCTATGACTGGCTTTCCACGAAAATAGCTGGTGCCAAAATTAAAAGAGGCATAGTTTTTGAGCATTAAAAAAAGACGGGTAAATAGGGGTTTATCAAACCCATATAAGATTTCAAGTTCTTTAATAAAAGCAGGATCTAATCCTCTAGCGCCTTTGTATTTGCCCAAGACGGATATATCCTCGGAAAGGACCGAACCAAAAGAGTCATTGAGAGGGGTTTCTTGAAAAGATTGCCCTTCGAAACGGGCAGTGGCAGATATATCGGTTCCACGGATTTTGGCAATCATTTGCTCGATCGGGCCCCCCGGGGCCGCTTGAACGATAAGATAGTTTAATATCATGATCCCCAAAAGGGTAGGCACTATAAAAAACAGACGACGCAGGAAGTATGAAACCATAAACTTACTCGGAAGTTAAAGACGGAAGGGGTTTACGAGATGGTTTTTTGATCCACCATGTCTCAAATCCCACTGAATGGTGTGGGCTTAGGTCAGGGTAGTTAAATTTATCCCAATAAGCAATATGGAACCCTCGGGTATGCCATTTAGGAATAAAATAGAAATTCCAGAGCAAAACTCGATCAAGCGCTTGAGCTGCGGGTATTAACGCCTCTAAAGAAGACGCTTGACCCACTCTTTTTATCAAAGCATCTACCACAGGATTTTCAATACCCGGTAAGTTTTGTGACCCCTCGATGTTTCTGGTACAACTGCCAAAAAAATCTTCTAGTTCCGTGCCTGGATGGCTAGAAGCCGGAACCAATCCACCAGACACTAAGTCAAAATCAAACTGATTAGTGCGCTCTACATACTGAGAAGGATCAAGATATCTGAAAGAAACATCAATGCCTATGGACTTAAGACTCTTAATAAAAGAAAGGGTAATTTTTTCCATAGCTGGTGAGCTGGAAATGATATCTATGTGGAAGGGTTGATGAGATACGGAAGAGACCAATTTACCCCTTTGGAAGATAAATCCGGCTTCATGGAGTAATTGCAGAGCCCGTTTGGATCGGGATCTTGGCGATTGATAGCCATCTTGAGGTGTGGGAGAATAAGGCTCAGTGAACAAACGCTTAGGGAGTTCAGAACGGAAAGGTTCTAGGAGCTCTAGTTCTTCTGGAGAGGGTAAACCTTCAGAGGCAAAAGGGGTATTGGTAAAAAAACTGTGTAGCCGATGATAATGATTGTAGAAAAGATTTTTGTTAATCCATTCAAAGTCAAAAAGTATGTTCAAGGCTTCTCGGACGCGAGGATCATCAAAAGGCGCACGTCGTGTATTGAACATAAAACCTAACATGCCCGTTGGGGCGCGATGGGGTATTTCTCTACGGATAACTTTTCCACTTGCTAGGGCCGGAAAATCATACCCAATTGCCCAAAATTTGGCCGACATCTCGTGTCTAAAGTCGATATCTCCCTTTTTAAATGCTTCGAAAGCCACGTAAGGATCCCGGAAATATATAAACTTAATTTGGTCAAAATTATACATATACCGACTGATAGGAACGTTTTCTCCCCACCATTGGTTCACCCGTTTTAGAGTGACAGAATGCCCTGGGTCAACGGTTTGATAAAAATAGGGGCCGGACGTGAGAGGGATGGCTAGGGATGGCTTTGAAAAGTCATGCTCTTGATAGTATTTTTTGGAAAGAATAAAGAGTTTTGTGCCGATCAATAAGGGGAGTTCATGATTCGCCGATGGAGATAAAGTGAAAGTGATCGTATGATCATTAATAACTGAAACGGACTTTATTTCCTTGAAAAGAGATCGAAAATGGGGAGATCCATGGGTGGTCAGTGCCTCAAATGAAAATTTTACATCCTTAGCTGTCAAGGGACTTCCATCATAAAAAGAAGCCTGGGGCCGTATGTGGAATGTTATAGAAGGAACAGAAGGCTTAATGTCATAGGATTGCGCTGCATAAGGGTAAGCTGTAAAGATATCATCATCAGCCGTCTTTAAAAGAGTGGCATAGGCTAAATCCACACTGGCAGCGGGAATACCAGTTATAATGAAAGGATTAAGAGTGTCGAAGGTGCCTGGGGCTGCTAAAGAAATATCACCACCCTTTTGGGCTTCAGGAGACACATAGCCTACGTGGGAAAAATCAGGCGCGTACTTAGGGGGCTGCCCAAACAAAGACAAGCCAGCATGAGTAGGGACTGCCCAACTCGGCGCACCAAAAAAGAAAAAAACACAGCATGCTGAAATCAACCGCATGGAAAAATAGTGTCCACTTGACATCATAGGGGAGATTTTCCTTGTGAAGACATGAATTGAATGATTTGATAGGTCTATAAAGGCTTTTATTCCCTTTTGTTATTTGCTAGCGTATAGAGTACCTTCATAAATTCCTAAAGATGCTTTAAAAGAGACCTATATTACAGGCGCTTGGCCTATGTATCCCTAGGGTTATCATAAAGAAGGAAATGATTCCATGTCTAAAAAAATGAATCCGTTGATTCTTATCCCTTCTCGAATGAAGGCTAAGCGATTCCCTGGAAAACCTTTAGTTACTCTCTTTGGAAAGCCAATGATTCTCCATGTCCTGGAATCTGCCCATAAGACGCCAGTTTCAGATATTTGGGTAGCCGCAGGGGATGTGGAAATCGATGATGCGGTCCAAAAAGCCGGATTTCTATCCATCCTCACCAATCCAGATCACCCTTCAGGTTCGGATCGGATATGGGAAGCATTGTCCAAAATAGATCCCCAGGCTGAAAAAGATATTATTATTAATATCCAAGGAGATTTGCCCCAGTTTGACGGTAAAATAATCGATGCTCTGCTCCATGCTTTTAAAGATCCTCATGTGGACATGGTGACGCCTGTGGTTGCCTTTGAAGCGGGAGAAGATGTATCTAGCCCAGATCGAGTTAAAGCTGTGGTGACTTGGGACACAGACTCGGAAGAAACAGGACGGATTCTTTATTTTAGTCGCTCTGTGGTCCCTTTTGGTGCCTCTACTTTCTACCATCATGTGGGCATTTACGCCTATCGAAGAGCGGCTCTTGAGAAATTTATAAATCTGCCAGAAAGCCCCTTAGAAAAAGCGGAGAGCCTTGAGCAACTTAGAGCTATTGAAGCGGGTATGCATATTCAGGCAGTTAAAATTGACGTAGCGCCTTTAAGTATTGATACTGCACAAGATCTAGAAAATTTTGTAAACCACAGAACTCCAAACCTTATGGCCTGACAAGAGATCTTCCCAAAAGGGAGAACGCCAGGGATGAAGGGCTTAAAAAAGAGAGGGAAAGTGGTAAACCACTTTCCCTCTTAGGTGGGAGAACTCATGAAAAAACTGAAACTTAAATTAAGAAATTACGGGTAGCATTAGTATTTGGTCTCTTGTTCTTTAGGAGGCTTACCTTATTTCTTCATTTCTTCTGCAAGGGAGCCAATGACCCCAAAGTCACTACTAATCCGTGGTAGATCGATATTGACATTCGTATATTCGAGAGAGGCCAGAGGTACATCATCAGCTGCAGGTGTGTCGTATATATATGCGCCAGAGGGCTCAGTAAACTTATCCGCGTCATCATAGCTTAAGCTGTATGCAGCTAAGCTAACTTCTTTGGTAGCAGAAGCCAAACTCGGTGAAAAATATAAAACACCCAAAGCTAATGCAAACACGCAACACGAATCTAATAAGTGCATAGCTTTCTCCTTGGTTTTTTATATTTTTTTAAGAAAGGCTTTATCTATATTTTGATTGTACTGAAAGAGTCAGTGGAAAGACAATAAAAAAGTTACTCAGAATACCTAAGGCGTTCTAGTGTACTCAATTTTCAAGAGATTATTTTATGTAAAAAAAAGCTTGAATTGTTCTTTCATCAAAAAGATGGGCTTATCGCAAAAAGGTCCTTTGGGTATTGAAGATGGCAAATAACTCAAAAGCACGCCCTTCCCAACAAAGATTAAGGGGTGGAGGGTTTAGGAGATCTGGAGATTTTCTTTTTAGGGAAGTGGGGGCGGCGATTGGGTCTGGAAGCAGGTGTATCCAAGGCGCCTGAAGGGAGTTGGAGTCCCGTTACCAGCATCCCCTTGGGCGCTGAGGAGAAAGGTAAGGACAGGGGTTGTTTAATAAGATCTCTTCCTTTGGACTGATTCTTGTCAATAGTTGCAGTGGCTGTAAAATCTTCTTTAGCCAAGATGTTTCCCATGGGATCTATAAGGGCTACAAAATAGGGAAAACTAAGACTTTGTTGGGTTGGGCTAATGGTAAACTTTTGAGTTTTCACCCGTAAAGAGAGTATCCAAGGCTCTGATGAGTCTGATGGACAATGAATCTGTGATTGGGTGATGGCGATAGAAACAAGACCTTGGTCGGTGCTCACGGTGGTTCTAGACAAATCACCTATTAAAGTGAGGGGTAAACAAAAAATTTGTTCACACGGGGCATCGGGATGAGAATCGTCTTTACGAGGAGTGCATGCTTGACTTAAAAGACAAAAACATAAGACAAGGGTTAAGTACCGAAGGGTGTTGTGTCCTAAAAACGAAGAATTCATGAGAGATGTCCTGTTATGAATAATGGTTACGAGGATGTAGAAATTTGTTTACAGCAAAATTCATGATCGCAGTAGGGGGCCGTTTTTGATTTTTGGCAGCCGCATAGATCGACTATGGCTTCTACATCAGAACTGAAGGGTAAGGGTTTTATAGCACACCCTCGGTGGCTTCCGTCACACAAAGGAAGTTTCGCGGATTTGCCGCAAGCGCACCAATAATAGGATTTGTGAGGTGCGAGAGAAAATTGATAAAAGGACCCATTCTTAGTGGTCATGCCCGAGCCTCTCAGTTTGAGAAAATTCTAACTTTACGTGAATGATACCATGGCAAGAATAAAGGTTCGTTTCAAGGGGAAATTATTTTGACGGTTAAAGAATCTACTTGCGCCCATCCTCCTTCGGGATATACGGAGGCTGGGCGGAAGACTGTGCCGAGAGGCTTTTTTTGCGTCTCGTGAAGATCATTGCAATCTTTTAGAAAAAATTCCAAACGACTGACATAATCATAGCCGTTCCTAAAAGAAGGAGGAGCGTTTTATTTTTTGTAAAAAGCTGATTGGACTTAAATTATCATTGGGTCAGAATTTCTTAAGAAGGCTTTGGGAAGGTCAAAGAGCTCATGGGCGACGATGGCTTGAGCTTCTAGATAAATATCTTCTTCACAAAACAACATTTTATGATTTGAAAGAAGGAAGTCTTATTAGTATCTTTCATTATTCCTCACTATAATCCTTTTTATTGTTACCTAAAACCGAGACAGAAAAAACCACTTATTTCGTTAAAACTACAAATATCTCCTTGAGCCATGCGTAGATGTTAAGAAAAAGTTTTATAAATATTTTGAAAGAATCTAACATTATCTATCTTGTGAAAGAATGAGGTTAGAGACTAACATTTTCAAAAACAAATTTTACGGCATGGCTGTATAAGCAACTCTCCCGGGTTTATGGTTATTCTTCAGTTAAGAGTACCCTGTAAATGCACAATCCTCTAACGAGCCTTATAAGATAAAAATTAAGAAAATAATATAGGGTCTTCATCAAAAGAAATTATAATGGGGTTGAACAAAATAAAGTGGCGGATGGGGTGGGATTCGAACCCACGAAGGACTTTCTTCATCCTGCCGGTTTTCAAGACCGGTGCCTTCAACCGCTCGGCCACCCATCCACGCTCTCAGGCAGGACAAATATTATCCCCAGCGTCAAGAGAGGTTTTATGAATTGGAAGCTCCGAGAGAGTAGAAGATGCCCGTCATTGAGAGAGGCCCATAAGAGTGATTGAAGTGAATGGTATACCCTTTAACTTATATGTTTCTGCCCTTTAATCTTGGAACTTAAGAGTTTTTTACAGGGTTTTTATGAATGGGTTTATCTTTGGGAGAGAATAGCATGGGGCTTTTCTTCAATTCTTTAAGTGAGCTCAAACAATTTTCCTAACACCTCAGGAAACGGTAGAGACAGTTACCTGTCAGGGATATCATTAAAGACACTGTGTCTTTGCACCCTTCTGTATTTATGAAGTTATTGAGGGTCGAGAAAAGGGCTGCCCTTTCTGTATAGGCCACCACCCAGCATATGTTCCTAATGCTTACGCTTTTGTTATTAAAGTCCTATTTACGTCTCATCTTCTCATCTTTAGCAAGGAAAAGGGTTTCGTGAGGGATAAGGCGTTTAGTTTTTTTTGGTAGTAGGGGGCGTTTTTATGGGAAAAAGATCGTGTTTAAAAGAAATATATGATACCTAAACATGAGGTATTAACCAGGGTAAAGCTATAAAGTATGGCTTTACAACAATGAGGAGTTGTCTGTGTCTTTAGGTGGGCTCGATCCAGTTAGGAAATGCTCAGGATTTTAGCGCCTATGTCAGGCGTCACGGATCTCCCTTTTCGAAAAATTGTTAAAAAATACGGCGCTGGATTGGTAATTTCAGAAATGATTGCCAGCGAAGCTATGATTCGTCATACCCGTCAATCCCTCAAGAAATGCGCCTATACTGTGGAAGAATTTCCTATGGCTGTTCAATTGGCGGGGTGCGATCCTCGTGTCATGGCCCAAGCCGCACGGCTAAATGCGGATAATGGGGCGCAAATTATCGATATCAATATGGGATGTCCGGTAAAAAAAGTGGTTAAAGGCCATGCTGGATCAGCCTTGATGAGGGAAGAAGATTTAGCGGTGCGCATAATGGAGGCAACCGTTAACGCAGTAAAGGTGCCCGTAACCCTTAAAATGAGAATGGGCTGGGATCACGATAGCTTAAACGCGCCCAAGTTGGCCAAACGGGCCCAAGATGTGGGCATCCAAATGATTACCATTCACGGTCGGACGCGGTGCCAACTGTACACGGGACAGGCTGATTGGGCTTTTATAGAGAAGGTTAAGGAGGCTGTGAGTATTCCGGTGGTGGGTAATGGAGATGTTAAGACGGTTCAGCAAGCTCAAGATCTGTTGCGTATTTCAACAGCGGATGGGGTCATGATTGGCCGTGGGTGTTATGGCCGTCCTTGGTTATTAAGCCAAGTTAATCATTTTTTAAAAACGGCCATAGTCTTAGAGGATCCTTCCTTGAGTCAACAAAAGGATATTATTGGAGAACATCTTGAGGAGATGCTCCTCCACTATGGGCAAGAAATGGGCCTTCGAATGATGAGAAAGCATTTGGGCTGGTACAGCAAAGGCATTGCTGATTCGGGTACATTCAGAAGTAAAGTGAATACTTCGGAATGTATCAATGAGGTAAAAGGACTTATTGACACGTTTTTTTAGGAGATGGGTTTTTCTAAAAGATTTGAAAGGCGTATAGGCGTATAAAAATTAGGTGAAGAAGAATAAAGACCATGATCAGGCTGGTGAGAAGCGGCACGCCATAACCGGGAGAGGAAAAGTATGAGGGTAACTAAAAAAATTATGCTTAGCTTGAACTGGATGAAAGATCGCATGAAGCAAGCTATAGGCACTAAAGAGAAGAAAACCTTTGTGCAGTGGCTGAAGGATCAAGAGTCCCTCATTGTATCTGTGATGATCATTGCCTTTATTGGGGTTGGCTCTCTAACGGTAAGTGCCCTGAGGGGATCGTCTTTTTTGGCTTTAAAAGAAAAAGACCTTATCGTTTTATTGAGTGCGGACGCCCTTTTATTGATGATTATCGGAACAATTGTTGGTTTTAGGGCAAAACGCTTATGGATTGAACGTCGGGAGAAGCGCGCTGGGTCACGGCTGCATATTCGTCTCGTCACATTATTTGGATTAATTACGGTAATACCGGCCATTCTTGTAGCTGTGTTTTCGGGGCTATTTTTCCATTATAGTATAGAAGGCTGGTTCAGTAAAAAGATCCAAGTGGCCTTGGATAAGTCGTTAGTTGTCGCTCGAGCCTATCTTAACGAGCATCAAGGGTCCATTAAAGCAGACTTGGCATTAGCAGGACATGACTTAGCGCGCGAATTGCCTATGCTTCGACATAATCCTGAACTTTTTAACGAGTATCTTTCTCTTATGAGCCGCGTCCGGTCTTTTAGAGAAGCCATTGTATTTGATGAAAACAACGCCATTCTAGGACGTTCTAATACTACCATTATTCTAGACTTCGAGCCGGTATCTTTGGAAGTTATTCAGCAAGCTCGAGATGGAGACATGCCCATTCTGAAGAGTGAGAGCACGGATCGAGTGCGCTCATTAATACGGGTAGATTCTCCTTACAGTCCTGGCTCCGTCTATCTCTATGTGGGGCGCTTGGTGGATCCTGATGTGGTAACCCACGTAGACGAAGTTGAGGGGGCCGTTAGCGTTTATAAGAATTTAGAAATGGATCAATCGAGATGGCAATTTGCGGTGTATGTTTTATTTTTTGCGGTGGTATCTTTGTTGTTGCTCATGGCTGTATGGGCCGCATTGATCGTTTCTAATCAGATAGTGCGGCCCATAGGCTATCTTATCCGTGCAGCCCAGGATGTGGGGCAAGGAAAGCTACAAGTGAGGGTTCCTGAATTTATAAAAAGGAAAAAATTCGCCCAAGAAGACGAATTTTCCTTGCTCTGTCAATCCTTTAATACCATGGCAAGCCAACTTCAAACCCAACGAACGGATTTGAAGAAAGCAGCTGAGCACATCGAGGATAGACGTCAATTTACTGAATCGGTCTTATCGGGCGTTTCTTCCGGGGTGATTGGGTTGGATGCAGAAGGAAGGATTAACCTTCCTAATCAGGCTGCTTGTGCCTTACTTAATAGAGATTTTGAAGCTCAACAGGGCGATTACTTGGGAGATTTAATTCCTGAGATTGATCCTTTGTTACGAACCATTCACCGTGACCATGGCCAAAATTATTTGGAGAAACAAATCTCAATTAGCCGAGATGGTCAGACCCGGGTTCTTTTTATAAGATTACGTCGGTTGGAATCTTCGACCCCTAAATCAGGATATGTTATTACTTTTGATGATTTAACCAATCAACTTGCGGATCAAAGAAAGGCGGCGTGGGCTGATGTGGCACGACGGATCGCTCATGAAATTAAGAATCCCCTTACCCCCATTCAATTAGCCGCTCAACGGCTCAACCGAAAATATCTTCCGCAAATTACTGAAGATTCTGAGAGCTTTAAGCGATGCTTGGACACTATTTTGCGTCAAGTAGAAACCATTGGTAATTTGGTTTCGGAGTTTTCTTCTTTCGCAAGAATGCCTGCCCCTGTCATGGCAGATGAGAATCTAAGAGATTTGGTGATTTTAGCCATTGATCTACAAAAAAGTGCCCATCCTGCTATTTTCTTTGGCCTGGCGCTTGATAAGGATCTTCAGCTCTCTTGTGACAGGAGTCAAATGAATAGTTGTTGACTAATATTTTACAAAATGCAGCAGATTCCAAGTAGGTGAAGCCCAAGAAGGCGTTGTGCAAAAGTTGCTTTACTAAAAGATAAGAAAAAAATCTATAGGAACAATTTCTATTCGGGGTTTCTGAGTAGGGACAAATCTTGTCTTATGGGTGGATGATACAGGTGTAAAGGGTTGCCAGACTCTGGAAGAGAGCGTTCAATGGAACCCTATTATACGACCCGAAAAGCAGGCACGGGGTTGGGTCTTTCCATTGCCAGAAAAATCATGGAAGATCATGGTGGATCTATTGTCTTAAAGAATCGGGATGAAGGAGGAGCGCGGGTTATGCTTTCCTTTCCTGAAGAGTCCTTATATGCTAAGTAGACAGTGTATTTTTCACATGAGTGGGGAGCAAAAGTAGAGACCATGGGCTATGAAATTTTAGTTGTCGATGATGAAGCAGATATTAGAAACTTGATGTCAGATATTTTGTCTGATGAGGGATTTACTGTTAGGTTAGCAAAAGATGGCGCGACGGCTATTGAGGCTATCAAATCCCGACGTCCTAATTTGGTTATTTTGGATGTGTGGCTCAATGACAGTCGGTTCGATGGGATCGAGATATTAGATATTGTCAAAACAGATCATCCTATGGTCCCAGTTATTATGATTAGTGGGCATGGAAATATAGAAACTGCTGTTCAGACTCTGAAAAAAGGGGCTTATGACTTTATAGAGAAGCCTTTTTCCGTGGAACGGTTAGTGACTGTGGCAAAACGCGCACTAGAGACCGCTGAACTACGCCGGGAGAACCAAGAGCTTCGTGAGCAGTCGCTGCTGTGCGATGAGTTTCTCGGAGTGTCCGCTAGCGCGCAAAACTTACGGATATCCCTCAGTAGGCTGGCACCCACTAACAGCCGTATATTGATTCAAGGACCGGTGGGTGCGGGAAAACTCTTTTTTGCGCGTCTTGTCCACACGAATTCTTTGAGAGCCGATGGGCCCTTTATAACCTTTGATTGTCGGGGTCACAAGGGTGAGGAGATTCAAGAGAAATTGATGGGGAAAGAGGGAAACCCGGCAGATCCCTTATCTCCTTCAAGTGTGGGGGCTTTGGAGCAAGCCCATAACGGGACGCTTTATTTAGACCATGTGGACGCCCTTCCCATAGAGTTTCAATCTAAATTAGCGCGCATTCTACACGATATGCGGTTTACCCGGGTGAATGGTGTTAATCCGCAAAAAATAGATGTGCGGATTCTGAGTTCTACCTCGGTGGATATTCCGGCTTTGATCAAGAATGGGGCTTTTCGGGAAGAACTCTTTTATAGGTTAAGTGTGGTTCAGATTTCTTTGCCACCTTTATCAGAACGCGTTGAAGATATTGGCATTCTTGCTGATTATTTTTTGAAATTTTACTCCCATCGTCGTCGTCACCCATTGAACTTAGATTCATTGTCGAGAGAACTTAAAGATCGATTGTTGAGTTACAAGTGGCCTTCCAATATTCGTCAATTGAAGAATGTAATGGAGTGGTTATCCCTTACTACAGAAGATACAGAAAATGCTAATGTAAGCATCGAACAGTTGTCTTGGGAGCTTTTTTCAGAAGAGGCGGTTCGGATTCCGGCCCACTCTGATCAGTCTTGCTTAGACATGACCTTGCGTGAGGCTCGGGAAATATTTGAGAGGCAATATTTGGCTTCTCAAATTATGCGCTTTGGGGGCAATGTATCGAAGACAGCTGATTTCATTCAGATGGAGAGATCTGCATTGCACAGAAAGTTAAGGTCTTTGGGGCTTTATGGTAATGGTGACTCAAAAGAGGGAAGTGCCGACGCAAAGCCATAGTGAGTTTAGAATTTGCGTTGCTAAGGGCACAAGGGTTTTTTAAACCTTCTCAAAGAAAAAAGAGGAGTATCGCTCTAAATGAGAGTTATTGTATGCGGAGGAGAAAATCTAGGGGCTGGGATCGCTAAACACCTCTCAGATGAGGATATAGATGTGGTGGTTATTGACCAGCGTCAAGAACTATTGGAGCGTATCTCAGATTCTATGGACGTACAAACGATTCTCGGTGACCCTGCTCATCCGGGTATTTTAGAGAAAGCAGGTGCCAAGAATGCTCAGATTATCATTGGTGCTACACTTTCTGACGATACAAATATCTTGGCTTGTCAAACGGCTCATTTTCTTTTTGGACTTCCTTACAAAATCGCCTATATCCGTGATCTTTCTTATTTCAAGAAAGAATGGAGGACGCTATTTAGTCCATTGAATATTCCTATAGATGTGCTTATTTGTCCGGCACTTGAGGTCTCTAAGACAATTTTTCGGACCATCGAAGTTCCTGGAGCCTTTTCCATTATTCCCCGTGTGGATGAGCGTATTCGGGTCGTTGGGTTTCATTGTGATGAGAGTACACCCCTTTTAAGAACCCCATTGCGACAGGTGAATAGCTTATTTCCGTCTTTGGTAATGTCTATACTAGCCATTGTAAGGGATGGGAATCTAATCCTTCCTACTGGCCATACTGAGCTTCAAAATGGCGATGACGTCTATTTCGTGGCTAAAAAAGAGCAAGTGGGGAGCGTGATGACGGCTTTTGGGTATCAAGAGACGACCGCTCGAAATATAGTGATCTTCGGCGCGGGTAATATAGGAATGATTTTGGCCAGAGATTTAGAGACGGCCTATGAAGATTTGAATATCAAAGTGATTGAGTTAGACCGGAATCGAGCTTATGAGGCGGCGCGACACCTTGAAAGAGGGACTGTTTTATGTGGAGATATTCTTGATTTGGATGTTTTGAAAGAGGTTAATATAAGTCAAGCTGATCTCGCAATTTCTGTAACTAATGATACCGAGATTAACATCCTTTCTTCTCTTCTAGCAAAGAAGAATGGCGCACGTAAGGTTGTTACATTGATTAATAATCCAGCCTATTCTACCCTCATTGGGCCCTTAGGAATTGATGCAGTGATTTCTCCGCGAGACATAACCATTTCCTCAGTTCTCCATTACGTTAAATCTGGAAAAATTCGCTCTATTCACACCATGGGGAATGGTTTGGGGGAGTTCGTCGAGGGCGACATCTCAGAAGCCTCTCCCTTGGTCAATCAAACAATTAAATCTATCAATAATTCAAAAAAATTCATTGTGGGCAGCGTGATTCGAGAGGGGGAAGTTATTATAGGCAATGAGTTGCTTACGCTTCAACCTCAGGATTCTATAGTTATTTTTGTTAAATCGGATTCTGTTAAGGAGGCTGAAGCCTTATTTGCTCCTGAGCATCGTTATTTTTGAAATTAGTCTAGGATAGTTTTTATGAATCAGAAATTATTTTCTGCCATTTTTTTGATCTCAGGAACGGCTATAGGAGCGGGTTTATTAGCTCTGCCGTTGGTTCTTGCTCGCATAGGCTTCTTGCCTTTGATCTTGGTACTTTGTGCTACTTGGGGGCTTATGTACTTGATTTCTCTAATGGGCATAGAGCTTGCCATAAGGAAAACCAAATCATTTTCACTGGGTGGGGTGGGAGTGCTTTCTTTTATTATATTATTTTATGCATTATTGTCCGCATACCTTGATGGAAGTGCCTCTATTGTACAGACGGTTTTTATGGAGCTCTTTCAGGTGACTTTCTCCACACGCGTTACCACAGTTTTTTGTTTTAGTTTGCTCGTATTAACTTTATCTTCCATGTTTACTATCATAGAAAAGATTAATTCAATTTTATTGATCATGCTTGTGGCTGTAGTGGGCTTTCTTGTTACCGCCATTCTTATAAAAACCCCTGTCACGGCCATCCCTATGATAGAAGAACAGGCTAATGGATTGGGGGCATGGGCTCTTATTATACCTTTGGTTTTTACGTCCTTTGGGTTTAATGCCGTTATTGAACCCATTACCACTCTTCTTGACAGAAAACCTAAATTAATCAAGAAAGCTTTTTTTTGGGGAAGTCTTATTCCTTTAGGTGTATATTTGGTGTGGACCCTAGGGATTCTTTATGTCATGCATGGGTCAAGACCAGATGTATATACGATGATGGTTCAAGGAGGGGCAGATCTGGGGCTTTTGGTCCAAGCATTGTCTGAGATGTCTGATTATGGATTGGTTCAGATTCTTATGTGGAGCATGTCACTTCTTTCAATTTTTACCTCGGCTTTGGGCATTGGTATTAGCCTTATTTACCTTTTTGAGACGTATTTTCTTTCTATTACTGCCCATTCCGAAAGAAAGTCGCACTCTGCGATCGGTTATTTTGGCCATTTGTTACGGGTGGTGGGTTTGACTGCGCCTGCGTTGCTTATAACCCTTTTTATTCCAGATGCTTTTATTAAGATTTTGGCCTTCGCGGGAATGATTTTGGTGGTCAATGCCGTACTTATTCCCCTTTATGAAGTTTTTGTAAGCCATTCAGGGCGTCTTAATTTTTCCCCCATACTAAACCGGAAATGGGTTCTCTATGGGCTTTTCATGATAGCTTTGTGCATCATGGGTTGTGAAGTGTATAATCTCTTCACATAAGGTGTAATCACAAGACCAGGCTCAATGCTAAGATGAACAGGGCAATATCCTTGTCTCCTGGGGGGGCGCCATCTTGTTTCCAGGTGACATGGGGAGAGATTTAATGGTACATCCAGTGGGATAGCTTCTATAAGCTAACATTGACCCAGTTATGAGTAAGAGGAGTGTTTGAGAGATGCGTCGATTTTCTTTTGGAAAAAATCTGGACCACTCCCAGGTTCTTAATGAGCTTGCACCCAGTGGTGTTGCATCCTATCGGTTTTTTTTCTTCGTAACCATCTCCGCTGGTATTGCCATGCTGGGGATGCTTTTGAATTCAAGTGTGGTGGTTCTCGGTGCTATGCTTCTTTCTCCCCTTATGGGCCCTATAGTGGTTCAAGGCTTTTGCTTGGGAACGGTTAATTTACCCCTCTTATCCCAAAGCAGTCTTTGTATTGGATTGGGCGTTCTGGCAGCCATTGGTGTTTCTGCCGCTATTGTTTTGCTTTCTCCTCTTTCAGACATTACCCCTGAGATTCTCTCTCGAACCAATCCGAATTTATTTGATTTGGTTATTGCTATTATGTCGGGAATTGCTGCTGGGTATGTGTTTGTTCACAAGAAGGGGACAGAACTTGTGGGCGCTGCCCTGGCGACATCTCTCATGCCTCCTTTAGCTGCAATAGGTTTCGGCATCTCCACTTGGAACTTATGGATTGCTAAGGGTGCTTTTCTTTTGTTCATGACGAATATGTTGGCGATTAGTATTGCCATTTATGGGATGAGCAAACTCTATGGCTTCAGAAATCGTGGTGAAAAAAGAATTAATATTTTCCATCTGTTTGTGGCTATTAGCATTTTGGCTGTTTTGAGCATCCCTCTGACGATTTCTTTGAAAAATATCGTATACCAATCCTATGTTGCCAAGGTTTGTAAAGCTATGATTCAGGAAGAATTTCAAGGACCAAATTTTCGATTAAGTGATTTTGACATAGCCTTTACGTCTGACGAAGTGAGGATTACAGCGGTGGTCATCACTAAACGCTACCGTCCGAAAGCCAAGCAGGAGCTTCAAGGAAAGCTCAAAAAACTTATTTCCCGACCTCTAGCCTTTACCTTAACCCAAGTGGCGTTGGTTCCAGGGGAGAGGCAGCCAGACCCCCTTGCCAATCTAAAGTCGACTACTGACTTGGGGGTTTTAAAAAATTATTCTTTAGGTAAAAATATGCCTAAGGAAGATTCTCTTAAAGCACGTCTTAATCAAGAGACTGAGATAGACTTTCAAGACATTAACGTGAATTCGGAAAACTCTGTGGTTACTTTGGATGTTTCTCAAAATCAGAGTGGTTCCATCATGTTTTTTCATGAGGAAGAACAAAAACTAAGCAAGTTATTTCCTAAATGGACTATTGTTGTTATTCCCCCGAAGCATTCCTTGAGACCGTTTTTCTTTTCCCTTACCGAGCCTCTCCTTAATGAAGAGCAACGGAACCAAGCACGTTTGGTTATATGGGCGCTTAAGCGATGGCAAGTTTCTGATGTGGAAATTGTTTTATATAGAGACGAGAGTAGCATACTCAAGGATGATCCTATTTTGAAAGAACAGTATCAGGCTTTGTCTGCATTATTTGCTTCAGAGGGGTTTAAAGTAAGTGTAGTGACTCAATTGAGTTCTCCCTCTTTGAAAAAAGGGTCACAAAATGCCGAAGTGTTCCAACGTATCGACGTTATTCCCGTGAGTATAGCCGAAGAATCATAACATAGAGCTGGATTAGAGTCGGACCCAAGATACTTTAATGTGGATGTTGAATAAAATGAAACTGAGCTGTTCCATAAGAACGGTTGAGCCGTACCGAATCTTCAAAGAGTTGTTTTGCCACGGGCTCTTCCCGACTGGACTCCGTCACCAAAAGACTTCCTTGGCTATAGAATTGTTTCACCAGAACATTTTCCAAAGTTAATGGAATCAGATTTTGATGATAGGGTGGATCCATAAAGATAACCGAAGGACGCTCCATAGATCCCCAAATAGCGGGTGATAGGGATAAAGGAGAGTGAGGGAGAACAAGAGTATTTTGTTCTTGGCCCAGGTGAGCAATATTATGGCGCAGAACAGCGAGTGCCTCGGGATGGGTTTCACAAAAAACGCAAAAACGAGCCCCTCGAGACAGAGCTTCAAGTCCAAGGCTTCCTGACCCAGAAAATAAATCAAGAATGAGGGCATCTTTGAGGATGCTTCTTCCTACACGATCTAGAAATCTGTGCATTAAAATATTAAACACGCCTTCTCGAGCGCGACTGGAGGTGGGGCGGGTAACGCTCTTGGGGGGCATGTGCAGGGATTTATTTTTAAGTTGTCCTCCGGTTATGACAAACACTTCTTTATTTCCTGGAATGAAGGTTATTCAAAAAAATGGGAGGGAGAAGTGGGGCTAGGGTCTTTGAGGAACCTCTTCCAGAAGGCCCGACGTGAGAGACCCCAACTGAAAAGGGGCCCGTAGGAGAGCCGGATGAGGCGGCTTATTTTAATATTAAAAATACTAAATAGTTCTCTGATTTCACGATTCTTTCCGGTGAGAAGCGATACTTTTACCCATTGATTCTGTGAGGACTCATCTTTGCCAGTGGGTGAACGGGTTAAAGAATGGAGCCTGTAAAGTTTGTTTTTGATCATAATGCCTTTACACATCTGATCACTCATTTTGGTGGTGAGTTCGCCGTAGATGCGCACGTGATATTCACGAATCCATAAGGTGGACGGACTTTGAGCGTACTGGGCAAAATCCCCTGAGTTGGTAAGAAGTAACAACCCTTCCGACATTAAGTCCAAACGACCCACAGAGATGGTGCGTTCCATGTGAGGATAGTGTTGTTTAATAAAGTCAAAAACCGTTAGCCGATCATGCGTATCAGAATGGGTGGTTATAAGGCTTCTGGGTTTATAAAATCGCCAAACAAGAACCTTATTTGGCGCGCTCAGCAACTCGCCATCAATACGAATGGCATCCTTGGGTGAAACAAGCAGTGAAGGGTGGGTCACACATTCATTATTAACAAATACGCGTTTTTCGAGAATGAGACGTTCTGCTTGCCTACGGGAAGCATACCCAGCATCCGCGATGGCTTTGGCAATTCGGTTTTCGCCTTGTTTTTTGGTTTGAGGCGTTAAAGACTTTTCCATTAAATGACCTTATTTGGGAGAAAGGAGCGTCACGCTTGGGTCTGGAGATGCTCAATAACATCTTGAGGGGACATAGTTTTCTGCTCTCCTGACGATAAATCTTTGACGGAGACTGTTTGAGATGCAGCCTCATCAGGGCCTATTATCAGGGCAATAGGAGATCCTAAAGAAACGGCCCGTTTAAACTTTTGGTTCACTTTTCCTTCGAGAAGCATAGTGATTGAAAAGCCTTCCTTGCGGAGCGTCTGGGCGAGATCAAAGCTGGCTTTGATACAACTATCATCCAGGGGAATCAGTGCATAGGCGGGTGTCGAGGCGTTGTTCTTCCAGCTGCTTTCCATGAGGAGTCGGACCCGTTCTACGCCCATGGCCCATCCGATCGCAGGAATAGGTTTTTTGGCGCCTAAGAGCATGGCTAGCTTATCATAGCGTCCCCCAGCCAGTAGAGTTCCTTGAGCCCCGAGTTTGTCCGTGGTTATCTCAAAAATAGTATGGGAGTAGTAGTCTAGCCCCCGAACTAATTTATGATTATGAACATAAGGAATGCCTAGCTCTGATAGAGTAGAGGTGATGGTGTGAAAATGATCTCTGGCAACGTCGGTTAGAGAATCTTGTAACAATGGAGCTTGCTGGATCAAAGGTTGATCTTCAGGTGCTTTTGAGTCCAGAATGCGCAAAGGGTTGTGGAGTAACCGATGTTTACTTTCGGCAGAGAGACCGCTCTGGCACCCAGAAAAATAAGATACAAGAACGTTAGTGTAGGCATGTCTACTTTCTTCATCCCCCAGGGTGTTCAGTTCTAATTGGAAGTCGTGAATACCTAAGTGGTTTAAGAACCCTAGTGCCATAGCAATGGTTTCTATTTCAGTCCACGGATGGTCCGATCCTATGGACTCTACACCAACATGATAGAATTGTCTCTGTCGACCTTTTTGGGGGCGATCATAACGAAACATAGGGCCACGGTACATGAACTTCTCATGTTGAGGTGGCATAAAGTGAGATAAGTAAGCCCGCATAACAGGTGCCGTTCCCTCAGGCCGTAACACCACCTCCTTGTCTTTGTCTCCTCGAGAGACTAAGCGAAAGAGTTCTTTGCGGATGATATCTGCCGTATTGCCTAAAGTCCGTTCAAAAAGATCTTCCCATTCGAGTATAGGGGTAATGATCTCTTTATAACCAAACCCCGATAGATAAATCTGGGCTTGTTCCAGTATAGTGGTATGCAGATCAGCTGAATCTCCCCAAAGATCGTGCGTTCCGCGAACTTGATTAAGCATAAAGATCCCCTCTCGTCAGTTTGGTAACTTTTCCCAAAGAGGACTGTATAGTATTTTAAATAAGTTGGATATCCATTTCGACAAGGCCTCAACCATGAAAAGTCAGCGGTTATCTCATTCCAAAGATAGAATAAGCCCCTCAGTTTGGCTTTGTGAGGCACTTAGGTTTAGGGGGATATTTCTTTTAACATCCCCGCTTTTACCCACGACTGCATACCTTTGGTCTCCTTTATGAATTTCCAGCCCCCCCGCATTTCCGGTAGTAAGGGTAGAGTTGGTTTCAGGTGAGAAAGTATAGGTATCACCTGGTAGCAGCGTTTTAGTGTAGACAACCTTACCCGAATCATCTTTCAATTCAATCCACACCTTTTCTATGGCTTTAAAAATAAACGGCGCGTTCGATTGGGGTTCTTGGGGTTGTGAGGGCGTTTCTGCGGCCCAGGCCACTTCACTTGTGTTTTCTTGTGCAGAAGAAGAGCTGGGAAGAGATGAGGTATCAATGGAAAGAGGGTCAATGGAAGATGCTGGGGGTTTCGTAATGGCTTTAGGTGCGGTAACGGAGACAGGCAGCTCTTCAGGAAGATCAGGCATGTCTATTGTATTTGAGGGCGCAGGGGGAGCGCTAGAAAAAGTTTCCCACAGAAAAAAAGCGACCCCAAGAGCCGCGATAGCTAGGAGGAGATGATACCAGTTCGGCCGTATTTTCGGAGAAATTTCATGGCTAATAGGGGACTGATATACAGGTATATGTCCTAAATCTTTACCAAATTGATCGGCCAAGAGTGTAGGATTTAACTTAAGGTATTGGGCATAAGATCCGACAAAACCAAGGGTATAGACCCGTTCGGGCAATTGAGAGAATTTCATTTCTTCAAGGGCAGACAGATATCTCTCATTAATACATAACTCGGCCGCAACTGTCTTAAGGGATTTCTTCTGTGCGATGCGTTCCTTCTGTAGAACTTTTCCAGGAGTCAAAGTGAGAGCTTGAGAGGGAACTTCTTCTAATGGGGCTGCTTTTTTTGACATTATGGTAAGCCTCAAGTATTTGTAAGAGCGAAAGACTGTAGAAACTGAGATAGGATTCAAGAAGAACTTGTCTAATCGACACCCCCGGCTCTTGTAACTACAATAAGATACACCCATGAGTAAAACAGAAATAGGAGTTGATGAAAACCCCCATTTTTTTTGTAAAACACATATTTATTTTATAAAAGCGGGGTCTTGCGGGGAATTCTGAGATCAAAAAGCCCATCAGAAGAGCCGCCTAAGGGGAACTAGCTGGGTTAGACGGGACTGGCCCCGAGGAAGCAGGAATTGGCCTGGGCTATAAGATCATTGAAAATATCTCTTAAAGGTTCCTCTTGAGTGACCATGCCCACGCTTTGTCCTGCCATAATAGATCCCGACTCCACATCCCCGTCAATCACTGCTTTTTTGAGGCTTCCTGCCCAAAAATGTTCTATTTCCAATTGAGCTTGAGCGGCGTCTAGGTGCCCAGCATCTACTTTATGAATGAGTTCTTTTTGTTTCCGAATAAAATCTTGGGTGGCTTTATTTTCTATTGCGCGCACTGGTATCACTGGAAAACGACTATCCAGTTGGCTGCAAACTGTAGCATTTCTAGATTTTGCACGAATAAATACTTCCTTGAAGGCAGGATGGGCTTGGGATTCGGTAGAGCACACAAAACGGGTCCCCAACTGGCATCCTGCGGCCCCCATTTTTAAGAATGATACGATTGCTTCCCCTCTACCTATACCGCCTGCCATAAAGATGGGGACGGTTTTTCCAAAACAGGGGAGTATTTCTTGAGCAAGGACTGTGGTGCTTACAGGGCCTACATGACCTCCAGCTTCCATGCCTTCTAAAATTAAAGCATCAACTCCACGTTGAATTAATTTGGCTGCCAGAGGAGGGGCAGAGGCAAAACAGATGAGTTTAACCTTTTCTTTTTTCAACCGATCAATGGCTCCAGGTGGGGGAAGTCCTCCTCCTAAAACAATATGAGAGACTTTTAACGAACAGGCTATATCGAGAAGGGTCTCAAAGTGGGGATGCATAGTGATGATATTAACGCCGAAGGGGGCTTTGGTTAGACTTTGGGTGCCTTTAATTTCTTTCTCAAAAAGATCTGGTGGCATGGAGCCGCAGGCCAAGACCCCGAATCCCCCTGCATTAGAGAGGGCAGAGACGAGCTTTCGTTCTGAGACCCAAGTCATGGCCCCACCCAAGATAGCGTATTGGCTTCCTAAAAAATCGGTTCCACGTTTCCACAGCTTTGAAAGCTCTTCACAGGGAGTTTGAACTTGTGTATGCATAAACAACTCTCGTAAGATAGACCATGGGGAGAACCCCAGAGTGGATGAAACCTTAGACAACGCAGCTTTAGCCGTGTCACGCATCAAAATTGAAGGTGTTTTAGGTGAATGTCAATATTATTAGGGATCTTTAGGTGCAAAAGTTTTTAGAGGCCTCCTCAACAGTTTTTAGTAATTTTTCGGACTCATGGTGGGATCCTGGGGGAACTTATGGGATCTTACATTGCTTGAATCCTTTGCGTCTCAGTTATGTAAAGCGGCAACTTCTAGTTCATGGGCGAGCCATCAGGTCTTTAAAATGGCTTGATTTAGGATGTGGAGGGGGTCTTTTGGCAGAACCGCTCTGTCGTTTGGGAGGAAGAGTTACAGGAATTGACTCTGATCAAGGATCCATTGAGTGTGCTCGCCTTCACGCTCTCTCCCAACAGCTCTCAATTACCTATCACGTGGGCAAAGCGGAAGATTATACAGATAGATTTGAGTCAACTTTTGAGTGCGTGACAGCCTTTGAAGTCATAGAACATGTGGACGATGTGATGGCTTTCTTGACTTGTTGTCAGAAGTATCTAAAACCCGGAGGGTATTTATTTTTATCAACCATGAATCGGACTTGGAAATCCTATCTATTAGGCATAGTTATGGCAGAGTCTATTTTAAAATGGGTTCCTTCAGGAATGCACGATTGGTCGTTGTTTTTAAAACCTTCGGAGCTTATCTCTAAGTTAATTTCTTTGGGTTTTGAAGTGGAAAATATCCAAGGCTACACCTACGAGGTGAGATCTGATACGTGGACGTTTAATGGAGATCTTGACGTGAACTATATGGTAACGGCACGGTTACCACTCTAGCTCTTACAGAAACTTAAGGAGCACCAAGGGGGTATCTACTCTCTCCAAAAGTAAGGTGTAAAAAGAACCATCACTGTAAGGAGTTCTAGACGCCCGAGAATCATGCCAACTATAAAGAAAATTTTAGATAAAACCGGGAGCAAAATAAAGGTGTGATTAGAAGCTTGGGAGGCATCTAATTGAACGCCAACATTTCCCAAAGCGGTGGCTGAACATGATAAAGCTTGGACAAAGCTTAGGCCACAGAATGCGAATATTCCAGCTAAGCATATAAAAGAGAATCCATAGAGAGCTAAAAAGCTCAATACCGAGATGATGACGGAATTTGAGAGAGGACGCTTGTTATAGGTTAATAAAAAAACGCCTTTTGGATGCCGAATGAGCTTAAAATACATTTGTGCCACTAAATAAAGGACCTGGAATCTAAAAATTTTGATCCCACCACTTGTAGAGCCAGTGCAGCCTCCAATAAAAGCATAAAGAAAATCAGAACAGCTGGAAAAGTAGCAAAATGGGAATAGTCGCCAAGGGTAAATCCTGTAGTAGTGACTAAGGAAATAACAAGAAATCCCCACCCTAAAGTATCTTCACTATAAAAGGTGGAGTGGGTAAAGAATTGCCATAAACATAAGCTTAGAATTAGGAGGGCAATGATGAGCACATAAAACCGAATCTGAGAATCCTGCCAGAGAATATGGCTTTCTCCATGGCCAAATCGCACAAAAAGGATTAACGTGCTTCCTCCTATGAGCATGAACACACACAAGACCAGTTGGATTAAAGAATTTCCGTCGTAGGCTGCCAAAGAGACATCATGGGTGGAAAAACCTCCAGTGGATAAAGTGCTTAAAGCATGGCAAATTGCATCAAACAAGGGCATCCCCGCCAAAGCGAGGCACAAGGCACAAATTATGGTGAGCAGAAAATAGATGGAAAAAATAGCCGATGAGATTTGAGAGACACGGGGCAGAATTTTTTCAGACCGGTCTGAAAATTCACTATGGAAAAGTTGCATTCCGCCAATGCGCAAGAAAGGAAAAATCGTTAGTGCCATGAGAATTATGCCGATGCCTCCAATGCTTTGGAGAAGAGCTCTCCAAAGAAGGATGCCATGAGACGCTTGATCTAAGTTGGTTAAAATAGTGGCGCCTGTGGTGGTAAGGCCAGATGTGGATTCAAAAAAAGCATCCATAAATGAAATACTGAGATTTTGGGAAAACAAAAAAGGCAAAGATCCAACCAAACATAGGCTAATCCAAGTGACCGTCGTCAGTAAGAAAATTTCCTGTATGTTCAAAGTGATTGGGCCTGAAGGTTTTGACGACAAAATAAGGACAAGTCCAATGACGCCGCCCGTTAGTGCAGAAAGTAAGAAGGTAACCCATTCATTCCCCGCAAAACACAGTTCTAGCCCCATAGGAATAATCATGGTCCCCGATAAGATGAGAACCAAGATCCCTATAACGTAGCTAAGATATCTAAGATGAATCATGATTTTTTAATTCAACACAACCAGTTGATGAGGGCTATCTAAAGAAAAAGCAGGGATCTCTACAGTAAATTCTTCCCCTTCTTCCGTTTCCATGGTGTATTCTCCCGACATAATTCCCGAAGGGGTGGATAAGGGAGTTCCACTAGTATACTCAAAATGTTCAGTGGAAAGAAGCCGCGGAGATTGGCCAATAACACCTTCCCCGCGAATGTGGTGGAACCGGCCTAGCGCATCAGTTATTTTCCAGTATCTGCGAATGAGTCTTACCGTTTCAAGGCGGTTATTTTCAATGCGGACCCGATAGGCCCACATATAATGATGTGCCTCGGGTCTTGACTGTTCCTTAAGAAACACTACATCGATAGTTACTTTTATATCGTGGGACGTTGCAGAGTACATTCGCATATCCTTTTAGATTTTCTTGACTACGTTGCACGAAAGTTTCCTAAGGTGCAACAGGGTAGTTATTATGGAGCCACTAAAAAAGGTCCCACCAAAAGAGTGATTATTTTATCTTGACTCAAGTCGGTATCATTTTGAATGGGAGGAATAACATTGTCCTTTTAAGCTTTGAAGAAGGGGATCGAGGCGTTGTGTAACTTTGAGGGTACCAGTAGGGACAGGGTGGGTAGGAATTCTTAGGGGATAAGTCCGTGTATAAAAGACGAAGACTAGTGCCTCGTGGGAAGTTCTCGCAAAACTGTGCACAGGAATCCATGGTCAGCCTATGGGCCCAATAGGGATAGAGATCCTAGGCTGAATGTGCTCACTCAAAGAAAAATTAAGAGTACACATCTCGAGACAAAAGAAAGCGGGTAAAATTTGTCTCAATGATATAAGAAACACTGAATAGGGGCAAAATCATGTTAAAAGGGGAGCCGGGACCAATAATTTTCCCGATGCGTGACGTCCCTGAGCCCCCTACATCAGCCCACCCTGAGTGGGTCATCTATCTGAAAGAGAACCTTAATGATCATCAAGCCGCTTTATGAGATGCATAAGAACTTGTTAAGAGTTTATCCTAATCCTGCGCCCATTAGGCTGGATAAATTCTTCAAATCTTGTTTGCCCCGGCTTTCTTATGCAAGTTTGCAAAAATATATCAGAAAAGGCCATATACGCTTAAAAAACCAAAAAACCAGTCCTTCTTCCTTACTGGGCTATGGCGATGAGATTGCGATGTCTAGTGTGCTCACTGAGGCATTTCCTGATTTGTCACAGAAAAAAACGGCATCAACTACTAAGGTAGTGGCCCTGGAGCCATCCGACATTGCCATGTTTCAAGAAGGAATACTCTACGAAGATGATCAAGTGATCGTATGGAATAAACCCCAAGGATTGGCTGTGCAAGGAGGTACGCGACTCTATAAACATTTAGATGGGGTCTTGATAGCTATGGCCGCTGAGGGACTATTTTCGACCCAGGAACGGCCTCGTCTTGTTCATCGATTAGACAAAGATACAAGTGGGATTCTTTTATTAGCAAAAACTCTTGCCATGACTACTTTTCTTATGAAAGCTTTCCAAGAGCATAGGGTTCAGAAAGAATATGTTGCGTTGATAGAGGGTATTATGCCTGAACAAGAGGGAGTGATTGAGGTTCCTTTATCTAAGAAAGAGATTCAAGGAACCGAGAAAGTTGTCGTAGATTATGCGGAAGGGCGGACCGCCACCACATTGTACAAGACAATTCAATCCTATAAGTCAGATTACTCTTTAGTGAATCTGTTTCCTAAGACGGGAAGGACGCATCAACTTAGGGTTCATTGTGCTACGATGAATGCCCCTATAGTGGGCGATGGAAAATATGGGGCGAAAGGTAGGGCCATTCTCCCCAAAAAAACCACTTTATGTTTGCATGCTTATGGCATCACTTTTCCTCTCCTTTCAGGTGAAATGAAGACTTTTTATACTCCTTTGCCTAGGGCATTTAAGGATATCTTGCCCTTGCTGGATTTTAATAAGACTTGGGATTTGTATAATGCGGAAAAAATTCAAAAAAGGGATTAGGTTTTGGAGTTATTTCTCTCTTTTGTGTCTTTTTCACACCAAAAGAGCAATAAGAAAGAGCTAATGATATGAATTAAAGATCATTATTGTGACGTTAGTAGAAAACATGATAGCATGAGCTTCTAAATTGGTATTCTTAGGCCGTTAGGCCTGACAACAAAAACGATTTGAAAGGGGAGAAAAATGGAAAAAACAGAAAAAAACGGCGCAGGGAAGAAAACGGCTGAACACTATCTTCCAGCTTTGAAGAGATTTTACCAAAATTTGTCAATTTATTTAATCACCAACGTGGTTTTGGTAATTGTTTGGCTTCTATCGGAGACTCTTTTTTGGCCTATTTGGGTAATGATCGGCTGGGGTGTGCCTATCTTGTTTATGGGTTATGAAGCGGGTGTTTTGCCTCCTTTTATTGATAGTCTTATTGCTTCTTTGTGTAATAGCATTCCTTTTATGAGAAAAGGCTGGGTGAATGCTAAGGCTGAATCTATGGCTACTCGGGCGAATAAAGGACGTGCTTACGCCAATGAAGGAACACTGGCAGCCACAAAGACATCCGTGAAATCCCCAGTTGCTAAAAAGAAAAGCGTGCCTAAAACTACTGTTAAGAAGAAAGCACCAGCTGCAGTGAAAAAGGTAACAAAAAAGAAGAAATAAAGCCAAGTTGCATTTTCAAACCTGCCTTGTCTTTTCTAAGTAAGACGACAAAAAACCCTCGGGAAAATCCCGGGGGTTTTTTTATTCTCGATTTGTTTTTAGATGATCAAGCGAAAAGTACCTAACCGGAGTTCGACGTAAATGCACTGAATTCGTTATATTTTTTGAATAAATACGTGATACACACCTGTCCTTATAGATATTAACTTGGAATTATGTTGCCCATCACTCTCAAAGAGTCAATTATTTCACTGGGTTCAGATTATTTTTTCGTCGAACTCAGGTTGCCTAAGGTGGACCGGAGTCTGGTGGAGTTAGAGGTACCATCTTCTGGGGAGAGGTTTGTGAATTTCTCATGAAGGTTGGCCCCATGGGCGTTTATGCCAAATATAAGCTCCAGATAAATAAGAGGAATCCAAAACAAACCCGATAGACCATGAGGGGTGCATAGGATCTATGCTTAAGCCATTGGAGGAGGAAATGAATCGCCAATAAGCCTGTGATAAAGGAGACCCAGGTTCCCCAAAAAAGCCCCCAGGTGAGAAGGGTTGCTAGGTGAGCTTGCTTTTGTATGCTGCAAATATTTAAAATAAGAGCCGCTGAAATGACTGGGATGGACATGAGAAAAGAAAACTCAGTACTATCAACCCGGGAAAACCCCAGCCATCGACCTGCCGTAATGGTGGTTCCGGAACGACTGGCTCCGGGTAAAAAAGCCAAAACTTGGGCGCATCCAATAAATAGCGCCCTGGGTACAGTCATCTTAGATAAAGTAAGATTTTGGGAGGCATAACGGTCAACCCCGTACAGAAGAAGACCGAACACGATGCTTGTAGCGCAAATCAACTCGATATTTCTGCCCCAGTCAGGGATAAATTTGTCGAGGAGATATCCTAGAATTACGCAAGGAACCGTGGCCACGCATAAGTAAATGATGAGACTGGTTTGACGGGTAAACCGTCCGCGAAAAAGAGGGAAAAAGCCTTCGGTAAGAAGTGCGAGCAACCGCTTATGAAAATAAATAATGACAGAGAGCAACGTTCCAAAATGGACAGCCACGTCTACGATCCGTCCGTGGGGTGTCCATCCCAACAGATAGGGAATGGCGATCAGATGGGCTTGCGAGCTAATGGGCAGAAATTCAGTAACACCTTGGATAAAAGACAGAACCAGAAGATGGATAAACGGCATGGGATCCTCACAGTAAACCAATGGGAAAAAGGATTAAGATAGGGCGGCTTGGAGTGTGTTCAGAACCTCTTGGGCATGGTTAGGGACTTTAACTTTGCGCCAAATATGCACGATTTTATGGTCGCTGTTTAAAAGAAACGTGGATCTTTCAATTCCAAAATACTTACGTCCGTACATGCTCTTTTCCACCCAGGTGCCATAGGCTTCACACACACTGCCCGTAGGGTCAGAGATTAAAGGAAAAGGGAGTGAAAAAGAGCTTCGGAACTTTTCATGAGAAGAGAGACTGTCTTTAGAAATACCTAAAATACAACAATCAAGAGCTGAAAACTCAGGATACAGATCTTTGAAATCTAAGGCTTCTTTAGTACATCCCGAAGTGTTATCTTTTGGGTAAAAATATAAAACAATCCACTTTCCGGAAAGGTCTTGAGGTGTTTGGGTTCGATGGCTGTCTTCCCAAGAACCGAAAGAAGGAGCCAGATCACCGATTTGCAAAGGAGAGTGCGTCATTGAATATCCTCATGTCAGATTGGAGAGAAGAACGAGGGTATGATTTAAGTCGAAAGAGTTCAAATTGAAAGCATCTCTATGAGATATAATAAAAGATGTCTCATAAAATCAATAAAGTCGCAAGGGCTATATACGAATAGAAGAGATGGGGAATTCTTTGACGTACAGAGGTAAAAAGTTTTGAGAGGCAAAGAGACAGGAGGAGCTAACTAAAATAGGAAGTTTCTAATAGAGTGGTAGTATAGTTTTATGGTAATATTGAGCCAAAAGGTTTAGTAAGTCTGACTCAGGTAATAAGAATAAAATATAAAAAGGATTATACAATGAGAAAAGTTATAATTTCAGTAAGTGTTCTGGTGCTAGGATTTGGTGTTAGTTCTTTCGAGGGAGTATACGCCGCAAAAATAGAAGGAGGCAAACCTTCACCAAGAGGGAAGATGAGATTTACCACTGAAGCAAAAAGCACAGAGCACGAGTTAGCAATGGATAAGCTGTTGATAGAAAATGAGTATGCTGCATTACAGGCCATAAGGAGTAATCAGGCCCAGGGTACGATTGATAAGACACAAGCAGATGCGGCTGAAGGCATTGTGGAGAATAACTTTGCACGTGAAGTCACTTTATTACAAAAAAAAATTCAGGGAAAAAGAGCGCCAACGAGGGCGGCGGAAGTAAAGTTGGGGAAGAAGGAATTTCTCGAGGGGGCGACATTAGAAGGTTTTAGCCCTAGTTGATGTTCCCATCGAACTTAAGGCTGAGGATACAACTGTGCACTCGGTGATATACCTCTCAACACAGAAGATGAAAGTAAGAGATGGAGACTAGGTGATATGAATATACCTCTATTAGGAAGAACAGTGGACCTTACTGTTTCTATTTCAAAGGCGTGAGTTTATCTCAGCAAACCAGAGGGCGCATTAGATATATTCATACTAGGATATAGTAATTTTCACGGCGCAACCGTCAGAAAGCCCTCAAAATAGGGGCTTACTGACGGAAGTTTTCTGGGACTTTTCTAAATTTTCTTGTTCAGCTTATTGTGGAATAGGTGTCGCCATCTGTTATTGGTGTCTTGCCATTTCCTTCCTTAGCTACAAAGAGAGTGAACTATATACTGTATACTTTTTGTGGTGACTTGTTGAGTCGCCTCAGGTTGTAGGATTTTCCCACAATAAACTAGCTCTTTGTTTAAAAGTTGATTATAAGGGAATCGTTATAGAAAATTCATATGTTCTTCTAAAAAATCACTCGATTGATAGATCGAAGTGAGGATGGTCAAAACCTGAGGGTGTCGTGATTATGGATATAAAAAATACGGTTTTTCTGCCCAAAACTGATTTCCCTATGAGGGGAAACCTTCCTGTCTTAGAGATAGAAATTCTAGACAATTGGAAAACCGAAGATCTATATGGCCAAATCATGGCCATAAGCGCTGACTATCCATTGTATATTCTTCATGATGGCCCTCCTTATGCGAATGGACATTTGCATCTGGGCCATGCGTTGAACAAAATTCTCAAAGACATTATTCTCAAAACCTATCGGATGCACGGGTTTAGAGCTCCTTATGTTCCTGGATGGGACTGTCATGGTCTGCCTATTGAATGGAAAGTAGAGGAAGAGCGCAGAAAAAGAAAGAAACCACGTCTTGATTCAGAGCAAGAAATTCTTGATTTTAGGAATGAATGTCGCGAGTACGCCCAAAAATGGGTGAACGTGCAACGTGAGGAATTCGAAAGACTAGGTGTTTTAGCTGATTGGAAAAACCCCTATCTGACTATGGATTTTTCCAGTGAGGCTCAAACGGTAGAAGAGTTATTCACCATTGTGGATAAAGGCCTTGTATTTCAAGGGGTCAAGCCTGTTTTGTGGTCGGTTCTTGAAAAAACAGCTTTGGCAGATGCAGAGGTGGAGTATCATGACATTGAGTCACCGAGCATCTATGTGGGATTTCCGGTAAAAACCTCAGAAAATCCCTTGTTAGTGGATGAATCTCATCCGGCTTATTTTGTTATTTGGACAACCACGCCTTGGTCTTTGCCGGGTAACCGCGCTATTGCTTATAGTCCTACGGAAACTTATGTGATTCTGCAAACCGACTCAGGGAGTCGATTCGTATTATCCAAGACGCTGGTAGAGACCTTTTTAGCTCAAACAGGCCTCCAAGGTGAGGTAGTTTCAACTATGCAATTGGGTGCCCTTAAAGGAACCATTGCCTATCATCCATTATGGGAGGATGGGTATGACTTTAACGTGCCATTGCTTCCTGGAGATCACGTGACTTTGGACCAAGGAACGGGTCTGGTTCATACGGCTCCAGAGCATGGAGAAGAAGATTTTGCTTTAGCGCGTTTATTCGGGATGCAAATTCCCCAAACCATTGGTCCAAATGGGCTTTATCTGTCTCATGTGCCTCTTTTTGCTGGAGACCATGTGTTTAAAGTTGGCGAAAAGATTATACAGATTCTTCAAGCCAAGGAGCGTTTGGTGTGGGGCGGAAAAATTAGTCATAGCTATCCCCATTCTTGGCGCTCTAAATGTCCGCTCATTTATCGAACCACGCCTCAGTGGTTTATTAAATTAGAGGGTGATGGGTTACGCTCTAAAGCCCTAAAGGCCATTCAAGAGGATGTGAGATGGGTACCTTCTCAGGGGCAAAATAGATTGTATTCTATGGTGCTCCGCCGTCCCGATTGGTGCGTATCGCGCCAAAGAGTTTGGGGAGTGCCTCTGGCTTTATTTGTTCATAAAGAAACCCGAGAGCCCTTGTCGGACAAGCGGGTTAATGACCGAATACTCCAAGCTATAGCTAAAGGTGGTGGAGATGTATGGTATGAGGGAGACGCATATCGTTTCCTAGATGGATATCACAATAGGGAAGACTATGAAGTGGTATCTGATTGTATTGAAGTGTGGTTTGAAAGTGGCTGTTCCCATGCCTATGTTCTTGAAGCTCGTGATGAACTTAGATCTCCAGCAGATATTTACGTGGAAGGGTCTGATCAACATAGAGGATGGTTCCAGTCATCTCTTTTAGAGTCTATGGCCACGAGAGGGGTGCCTCCTTACAAGACAATTCTTACCCATGGATTTGTTTTGGATGAAAAGGCCTATAAAATGTCCAAATCTGTGGGCAATATTATTTCTCCAAAGTCAGTGATAGAGACAGCGGGTGCGGATATTCTGCGACTATGGGTTGTGAATTCAGATTATTCTCAAGACCTTAAAATGGGTCCTGAAATTCTTAAATCTCAACAAGAGTCCTATCGACGATTTCGGAATATCTTGAGATATCTTTTGGGTGCGTTGAGTGATTATGATGGGAGTGTGAGCCTTGAATATGAGGAACTCGATTCCTTAGAGAAATTGATCTTGCATAAGCTCTATGGATTGGCTGAAAGTTTTAAAAGTACCCTTAATACTTACGAGTTTACGGCCTTTTACGGGGATGTTCATAATTTCGTAACCAATGACTTATCTGCATTTTATTTGGATATCCGCAAGGATATCTTATACTGCGACTCTCGTTTGGGGTCTCCACGTCAAGGCGTTCTCTATGTCCTTAATGAAGTATTAAGGCACCTTATTCACTGGCTGGCTCCGGTATTGAGCTTTACCGCGGAGGAAGCCTTCCGGTATGCGCCTTTCTATACGGGTAAAAGTATTCATTTAGAACAAGTGCCTGTGGTGGAAAATCACTGGAAAAATAGTGAGTTATCTGAAGAATGGGACCGTTTGCGGGATATTCGACGGCTCATGATGGTGGTTTTGGAGAAAGCAAGATCATCTGGAGAGATCGGTTCAAGCTTACAAGCCAAGTTGGAGATAATTGCTTCATCTGATATATACCCGCTCTTGAAAAAGACGAATTTGGCAGATTTAGCTCTAGTGTCTCAAGTGGAAATCCTCTGTGGAGATCCCGCCGAGGGAGGCTATCTCTGTAATGACGATCAAAACGTTGGTGTACGTTTGGGTCGGGCTCTTGGAGACAAATGCGACCGTTGTTGGAAAGTTCTTGAGGAGGTATCTGTTCAAAAGGATGCTCCTTCATTGTGCTATCGATGTAAAGATGTGGTTGAAGAGTTTCACTTAGGGGAAACCCTATATTCTTAGGAGGAAAAATCCAATGTCTAGAGGGACGATTCGGAAGAAAAGCTTTTTCATTTTTGGGTGGGTGCTTTTTGTCATTGGTTTAGATCAAGGCACTAAGCAAGCTGTGATGTGGTTATTTGGTCGTGAAGGCTCTCCCATCTACGTCATGTCCACTCTTTCTTTGGTCTCTGTTTGGAACCAAGGAGTAAGTTTTGGGTTTTTGGGCCAGGATCAAGTTTCGCCTATGGTCCTTACTGTGTTTGCTCTTATTCTTTGTGGGTGTTTGCTCTTATGGGCATATCGGGAAAAAGAGAGTATATGTGCCTTTGGGCTAGCGCTGGTGCTCGGTGGGGCTTTGTCCAATGTTATAGATAGATATAGATATAAAGCTGTCTTCGACTTTATTGATTGTCATTGGGGAAGTTATCACTGGCCCGCCTTTAATGTGGCTGATAGCTTGATCGTTGTAGGTGTGGTCATTCTCTTTTGGAAGGTACTGTTTAAAAAGTAGGCTAGAAAAGAGATCAGGAATAGACTATGAGTGACTTGTAATCATTTATGAGGAGACTGTTTTTATGAAAATACTGAGAGCTGACGATAATATTTTTGTTGCAAGCTGTAAGGGAAGGCTATCCCATCTCCGTAAGGTTCCCTCTTGCTTGATATATAGCCTGGTAGTGGGCAGTCTTTTTTTGTCGGGCTGTTCTCAGGTTAAACAAACATTAGGCCTCGACCGGGATCCACCAGATGAGTTTTCTGTTGCGCCTCGGGCTGAAATTTCCTTGCCTCCTGAGTATAATTTGATGCCTCCCAAAGCTGGATCGTCTCCCAGGGGAGATGTGGCGGGGGGCACTGACCCTCGACCCCAAGAAATAGCGCCTCACCTCAAAGCCAAAAATACGCTTTTTGGAATCAAGGCAAAGTCCAAATCCACATCCACATCTAAATCTACATTGACCCAGGGAGAAAAAAGCTTATTGAAGTCTCTTAGGAGTCAAAATCCTGTGCCCTATGAAGGAAATGAGAATATACGGGATATCTTGGATGAGGAAGCCGGTGTCACCACCCAAGCCGATAAAACTTGGGTTCAGAGAGTTTTATATTGGCAAAAACCCAATGTAAATAAAGAGGCCATTGATCCTAGCGCAGAATACCGTACTTTGTACGGGGTGAACCGTGATGGTACGCACGTATCTCCAGGTTAAGATGCTTTTGGCCGTAGAAGACAATTTCCCAGCTTCTTTCTGAGGGGCGTTCTTGGGAGAAGATAGTAACAGGACTTTTCCATGAGCCATTTGGTTTTTACCCAGAATCTTGAAGGATTTTTTAACACTTCTGAAGCGCGTGAAGGGGGAGAGTCATCGCTGTCTTCTAAGCTGTCGAGGGATGATGTATCGGCTATAACGCCGCGTCTTAAGGAGAGTCGTGATTTTATTCATAAGGGGCTGGATGAAGGGAAGTATCCTTTTTTATCCCTTGTGGGGGACGATCCAGATAAAGATGGCCTTTTTAAAGAAGTTCAGAGCTTTAAAGACCGTTTTGACACTGTTCTCATTTTGGGAACGGGGGGGTCCTCTCTCGGGGGACAGTCGTTAGTTGCCTTAAAAAATGGTGGCGTTGGTCTGCCTTTGCTTAAGCCACGGCAATATTTTCTGGATAACGTAGATCCTGAGACCTTTGAGTTACTTTTACCCCAGCTAGATTTGAAAAATACTGGTTATTTGATTATTTCGAAATCAGGAGAGACAACTGAGACGTTAACGCAAGTCTTCTTTTTACATGAAGTAATGAAAAAAATGGGTCTTGAGGCGGTTTTTTCCAAAAATGCTTGTGTGATAACCCAATTTCAAGAGAGTCCACTCTATCGGTTTTCCCTTGAACATAAGTTGAGACTATTGCCCCATGATGCTAAAGTGGGGGGTCGTTTTTCTGTATTTTCTTTGGTGGGATTATTCCCACTTCTTTTGGCCAATATGGATCTCAAGAATTAAGGCTGGGCGGCAAACTCGTCTTGGACGCTTTTTAGAAAATAAAACTTCCTGTGAGGTATTGGAGGGTGCCGGCGCTTTATATCTTTATGCTCAGAGGGCACGGACTCAAACGGTTTTGATGCCTTACGTTGACAGACTAGGACCTTTTGCTTTTTGGTTTCGGCAATTATGGGCTGAGAGTTTAGGCAAGAATCGCACAGGACTCACCCCCCTTCGAGCCATGGGAACAGTGGACCAACATTCTCAGCTCCAACTTTATATGGATGGGCCATGTGATAAAACGTTCACCTTTCTATCCTATAAGGATTCTTTGACCCAAGAAGGCTCCGGAGCCCAAGCCCCTTTTACGGGAATACGAGTACAAACCCATGATCCTGAGCTTGCCTATTTGAAGGGCCGTAGTTTGAAAGAGGTTTTATGGGCTGAGCAAAAAGCCACAATGGATTCCTTAAGTGCGGCAGGAGCTCCTGTGAGAGGTTTTTCTTTTGAGAGCCTTTCAGAAAAGACGTTAGGGGGTCTTTATATGCACTTTATCCTTGAAACTCTTGTGATAGCTTTTCTTTTTGACATTGATCCTTTGACCCAGCCGGCTGTTCAGCAGTCTAAATTGCTTACCCGCGACTATTTATCTCACCTATGAGGGTTATGTTATGGTTTTGAGGCATCTTCCTACCAATCTCGTGAATCAAATATCCGCTGGAGAAGTTATTGAGCGACCTGCTTCTGCGTTAAAAGAAATCATGGAGAACGCCTTGGATGCGGGAGCCCATCAGCTTGATATTATGATTCGTGGGGCGGGGAAAATCTATATGAGTGTCCTCGATGATGGCTGTGGGTTATCCCCTAAAGATATGGCGTTATGCTTAGACCGCCACACCACTTCCAAGTTAGATGATGGGGACTTATGGAATATTCATACTTTTGGTTTTCGGGGAGAAGCCCTACCTTCCATCGGATCGGTAAGTCGGTTGACCATGACTTCTTGTAAGTCAGGATCCAATGAAGGCTGGAAAATTCGCATTGAAGGTGGAAACAAAGGAGATATTGAGCCTGCTTCTATTACCAAAGGTACGCGGGTTGAGGTGGCTGATTTATTTTACGCCACACCCGCTCGTTTAAAATTCCTAAAGGCGGATTCTACGGAAAACAGTCTTATTTCGGACGTTATTCATCGATTGGCTATGGTGCATCCCCAGGTGGGTTTCTTTGTCAAAAATGAAACTAAAGATATTATCAAACTGCCAGCGGTTTCCGGGCTTTCTCCTATGGATAGCTTGTTTGAGCGAACACGACAGATCTTGGGGAAAGATTTTGCACAAAATGCGTTGCCCGTGCATCAAGAGGAGGGTGGTTTCGCTCTCCACGGTCTTATTGGCTTGGCGACGCTTCATCGACGCACCACATCCCATCAGTTCTTATATGTTAATCAGCGGCCGGTGAGGGACAAAGTTCTGCAAAGTGCCTTGAGAGATGCTTATCATGATCTTATTCCCCACGGTAGGTATCCTATGGTGTCTCTGTTTATCCAAGTGCCTCATGATATGGTAGATGTTAATGTGCATCCGGCCAAGACAGAAGTTCGATTCAAAGAGGCCTCTGCTATCCGCTTTTGTAATAAGAGAGCTTTAAAAAAAACACCTTGGCTCAAGCCCGTCATTTAACGTCGATACTTTATCCAATCAGGCGCTCGCTTCTTTTATGCCGCAAGGAAACCCTCAAGAGCAAAATATTTCTCCCAATGTATCTAGCCCTCAAGGGACTTTTTCTTCACCCCGGGTAACTTCCATGCCGGTACGACAAGCGTCTTTTTCCAAATCATTCTTTTACCCCAAGGAGACGCAGGCTCAGCCAGATATGGCAACCAGTGAGCATCTTGCTTTAGCGTCTACACCAGAAGGGGTCCAGGAAGAGCAAGATCTGAGAGATCTTCCCTTAGGGTCGGCTTGTGCCCAAGTTCATGAAACATACATTGTGGCCCAAAGTAGTGAAGGGATTATTCTTGTGGACCAGCATGCCGCCCATGAGCGGTTGGTCTATGAACAATTAAAAAAAAGCTTTTTTGAGAAAGATGTTCCCAGCCAGGCTCTATTGATTCCTGAAATTATGAATATGAATCAAGAAGATCGGGATCTTCTTTTAAAGCGGGAGGGTGAATTTAAAGCCTTGGGATTAGGCATTGAGTCCTTCGGAGAAGGCATTTTGGTAAGATCTATTCCTATTTTACTAGGTGGATCTAATGTGAAAGAACTAGTGGATGATCTTCTTGACGAGATCAAGGAAATGGATGTTCATTCTTCCTTAAAAGATAAGCAAGACGAAATTTGTTCGACTATGGCCTGTCATGGTAGTATTCGGGCAGGCAAAAAAATGTCTCTTCGGGAAATGAATGCGTTACTGCGCCAAATGGAGGAAACGGCCTTTTCTGGTCAGTGCAATCATGGTAGGCCAACGTATATAGCCCTCAAGAAAACGGATATTGAGAAGCTCTTTGGAAGAAGGTAGCTTTTCTTGGGAGCGGGCTTTGTAAGGTGAGTCGCGTAAAGGTTTTTTCTGTAGATTTTAACTCGACAAAGAGTTACTCCGTTTGCTATAAGGTCCATAATGGTCCTGTGGGGTGCTTAGCTCAGTTGGTAGAGCAGCTGACTCTTAATCAGTAGGTCGAAGGTTCGAATCCTTCAGCGCCCACCATAAAAACTATGGACACAGAAGCTGCCTTCAAGAAGGACAATATAAAATGAGGGAGCTTAGAAGTCGGTGGGTTTGCCTGCTCTTTCTTCATAAAATATTTCCATCATATTAATTGAACTGCTGTGATCCTATGCACAGAATGGGTTTCCTGGCTCGTTAGTTTACCAGAAGGCATATCTCTTTAAAGCCTATAGCTCCTTAGAAAGAGACTAGGCTCTTACTTGATTGAATATGAATCTTTAAGTAAAATAAAAAGGGAAAGAAAGATTTTTTTGATGCGATATAATATCCTTAATCTCGCCTGTATTTTGTATAAATAATATTTTAAATACGCTTAAACCATATGATAATCCCTCTGTCCTCAGAAAAAGGTTGAAACACATTTTTTTTTCTGGTACATCTTTCACAATATTTAAATCATGAAGTGATTATTAGATGGTATTTATGATTTGTTAGAGTTCTCTCCAATAATTCTGGGGGGAGTTGCCAAAACCAACTGAAAAACAAAGAGGCAAGAGATGTCTTCCGAAAAAACTAATTTACAAGATGTGTTTCTAAACTGCTTAAGAAAAAGCAAGCTCCCTGTTACTGTATTCTTGGTTAACGGGATTAAATTGCAAGGCACGATTACTAGCTTTGATAATTTTTGTCTTCAATTAAGGCGTGATGGTCAATCTCAGCTGGTGTATAAGCATGCCATATCCACTGTTATGCCTATGGGTCCCATACAGCTGTATGAAGCCGATGGTCAAGACGATGAGTCTATGGATGATCACCATTCAGACGAAGACTAGAGAATTGGGGCAGTTCCTGGCTAATGGTTGAATTATCTTCTCTTGAAGGCCAACACGATGGATCTTTGTTGAAAATTGCCTTTATTCACACCCATAAATGCAATTTTAACTGCCTTCAGAGGGTAAGGGAACTGCCTTCCTTCTCGAACTCAATCTCAAATGTTTGAAGAGGGTCTTTCTTTAGTGAAGGCGGCTGGCTTTGAGCTGGTTTTTTCGCGTCAGGCGAAAGTTGCTAGAGTTAATCCTTCAAGCTTCATGGGGTCTGGTTTGGTTGAGGAAATCAACCAAGAGATCAAAAATAATGACCTAAAGCTTGTGGTGATTAATAGACGGCTATCAGGCGTTCAGCAGCGTACTTTGGAAAATAGATGGAAAGTAAAAGTCCTTGATCGTATGGGGCTAATCCTTCATATATTCCAAAACCGAGCCAGAAGCGGCGAGGGCAAGCTTCAAGTTGAATTGGCTCAAGCCTTATATGAAAGATCTCGACTGGTTAGAACATGGACCCACTTAGAACGTCAAAGAGGGGGTGGGGGATTCTTAGCAGGCCCTGGGGAAAAACAACTTGAGATAGATAAGCGTCTCCTTAATACGAAATGTCTTAAGCTCCAAAAAGACCTCCTGAAGGTCAGAAAAACCAGATCTTTGCAAAGATCCAGTCGTAAAAAATCCCAAAAACCTATTGTGGCACTGGTTGGCTATACCAATGCGGGTAAATCGACGCTGTTCAATCGTCTTACGGGGGCAGGTGTTTTGGCGGACGCTCAGGTTTTTGCCACACTCGATCCCACCTTAAGATGTATAACTCTTCCTTCAAAACGAGACGTGTTTCTATTTGACACAGTGGGGTTTATTTCCAATTTGCCTCATGAATTAGTTGATGCCTTCCGTGCAACTTTGGAAGAAATTACGCAAGCTGATCTTATTTTGCATATAAGAGATGGATATTGTGAGCAAAGCGACGCTCAGGCGGAAGACGTTGAAAAGATTCTTTCCGAGTTGCCCCAAGAAGGTCTTGAATCAGTGCCTATGGTGGAAGTTATGAATAAAAGAGATTTAGCCACGGTGCCTTTGCATGATTCCAGTAATGATGGTCCTGTATGGGTGTCTGCGCTCTCCGGAGAGGGATGCGAGGCGCTTCTTGAGAGAATAGATCGTTCTTTGAAAGAGCCTTCTAAGGCCTATTCTTTTTCCATTCCTTTGGCGGCGGGTGCTTTATTAGCATGGTTGTATGGGCACGGGTGTATTTTAGAAGATAAGTTGACTCGTAAAAATCACCGAATCCGTGTGCGCCTAACGGGGCGAGCTTATGGTGAATTCAAGCAGTTAAGGGATAGTTACCTTGTGGAAACGGCATCTCAATCCTAAACAAACGCTTCTCTAAATTTCAAAAACATTGATTTTCATTTTAAACGCTCTTTATTTCTTGAATTAAGATATGATATAGCCTTGAGAAGACGTTCTATTTTTAAGGGGGTGTGGTGGAATGGTAGACACAACAGACTTAAAATCTGTTGACTTTACGGTCGTGGGGGTTCAAGTCCCTCCGCCCGCACCATTCTAAAGGTTACTTTAAAGCATCGCTCTTGAAGAGAAGTGGGGCCCACCATCAGTAAGAGCCCATATGAAAATAAAATGTCAGAGGTAGTGTAAAATTTATGAAAATTGAAAAAGCGACTCAACAAGAACTTGTTCATTCCTTAACGGTAACCATGTCTCCTCTTGAGATTGAAGAGCGGATAAAAAAAGAATTAGAGATTTTGGGCAAAAATGTCCAAATTGATGGATTTCGAAAAGGAAAAGTTCCCTTGTCTTTGCTTACTAAAAAATTTTCCGATCGGGCGTTGTCCGAGGTTCTTCGCAAGGCTCCCGAGGAATTGGTGTATTTTGCCTTACAAGATAAGAAACTAAAGCCAGCTCTTCAGCCTGAGGTGGCCATGGATGCCTTTCAGGAAGGAAAGCCTTTACAAGGCGTTATCACAGTAGAAGCGCTGCCCGTTATTGACGAGGTTAAGGTAGAAGGTTTGAAACTTACCAAGATTACGGAAAAAGTTCTCGATGAAGAGAAGGCGCGCTTTAAGAAGAGTTTGAAAAGTCAGTTAATACGACGGGAAAAAGCAAAGCCTGGGTCTTCCTTAAAGAAGGGAGATTCGGTTCTTTTGAAGTGTGAGATTATTGGTAAATCAGGAGAAATATTAGGGGATTATAAGGCCCCTATACTGGAATACCCTATTGGGACCGATGCTTTTGGCCCAAAATTTGAAAAAGAACTGGATAAAATTAAGGTGGGAGATAAGTTTGAACTCTCAGGGATCTTGCCAGCGGGATTCAAAGGAAGCAAAGAGCCCCAAGACGTGGTTGTTCGAGGAGAATACCAATCCCATGATGTTTTTATTGAGCCTTCGGATGAAGAGCTAATCACTTACCTGGGACTGAAAGACGCTGCTGGATTAGACGAATTTGTATCAGATAAGTTGATTAAGGTTAATGGGGAAAAGGCTGACCAGTATTTGAAAAGACAGATTTTAGATCAACTGTCCCAGACTCATAATTTTCTCGTACCTCCTGGAATGGTACAATTGGAACTTAAAACCATATGGAATGAGTTTCTTGAGTCTAGTAAAGATCCTTCATCTGAAGAAGCCGTCTTGCTCAAGGCAAAGAGCAAAGAAGATATTCTCAAAGAGTATGAAGATATTGCCCAACGCCGTGTTTTGCTTGGCTTGTTATTGGCAGAAGTGGGAAACAGGCAAGGTATAAAAATAGCTGGCGATGAATTGGCTCATGCTATCTACAGCTATGCGCGCCAGTTTCCTGGAGAAGAAGAAAAAGTTTTGGATTTTTACCGTAAAAATCCGAACCAGACAGCTCATATTCAAGCCCAAATATATGAAGGAAAGGTGATTGAGTATATCATCAGCAAAGCGCAGATTACCCAAAAAGAGGAGCCGGTGGGGACTCTGGATAAGCTTCTTTCTGAAGAAGACTCCACTGACGGGTCTTCTGGCAAGGAAAAAAAGAGAGTGAAGGGGAAGCCTGGCAAAGCTAGCTCTGTGAAAAATTCTGAAGCTGGAACATCGGCAAAGGAAAAGTCAAAAAAATAAACCTTTTTGAAAGCTTTAAAATTGCGGAGGAACGTATATTTCGCAAGAAGGCTTTAGGGATTCAAGTAAATAAGGGAGATCGTGATGGATGAAATGATGGATTTAGTACCTATGGTGGTAGAGCAAACAGGCCGCGGGGAGCGATCTTACGATATTTTCTCACGCTTGCTGAAAGAGCGCATCATTTTTCTAAATGGTCAAGTTCACGATGGGATGTCGAGTTTAATATGTGCTCAGCTTCTTTTCTTAGAGGCAGAAAATCCGTCGAAGGATATATATCTGTATATAAATTCTCCCGGTGGGGTAGTGACCTCGGGGCTCGCTATTTTGGACACTATGAACTATGTGCGTTGTGATGTATCCACCTTATGTTTAGGTCAAGCCGCCTCAATGGGGTCTTTATTGTTAGCAGGAGGCGCTAAGGGGAAAAGAATGGCTTTGCCCAATGCGCGGTTATGGTTCATCAGCCTCATGGCGGGGCCCAAGCAGCTTACCGATATAGAGATTCAAGCTAGGGAAATCCTCTCGCTACGCTCTCGACTGAACCATCTATACGCAACTTATTCTGGCCAAAATATTAAGGTCATAGAAGCAGCTATGGAAAGAGACAAATTTCTCAGCCCTGAAGAAGCTAAAGAATTCGGTCTCATCGATCAAGTTGTCAACAAGCGCCCACACATAAAAGACGAAAAGCTTCATCCTGAAAATGATGATTGAATTTCAAAAATTTGAATCAATTTAGTCTAAGGATAGGGCTAAAAAGTAAAAAACGTGGATTGTCTTTAGGGGCAAAGAGTGGTCTAATTGTGCAGTGGTGATTTAATTCTAGTTGCCTTGAAATCTAGGTGCTTAATAAGAATATAAAAAATCATAGCACTGAGAATAGGACCTGAGGAATGTCTAGACAAAGTCGTGAAAAAAGATACAGAGAAGAATAATTTGGCGTATGGTTTGTTGAGGTTTGCAAAACAATTATGACGTGCTACTTCTATAAAAACAAAAAAAGAGAAGTTACTAGGAGAAAGTAAGATGAGTAAGTCAGATTCGGGAGCTGTAAAGGCGACCTTGCACTGTTCCTTTTGTGGAAAAAATCAAGCTGAGGTTCGCAAGCTCATAGCTGGACCCACGGTGTTTATTTGCGATGAATGTATCGAGTTATGTAACGATATTATTAGAGAAGAGTATAAGGCTTCTTTTGCCAAAGGGGCTCGAGGATTTCCCACGCCTTTGGAAATTACTGAGATTCTTGATAACTACGTTATTGGGCAAAAAAAGGCTAAGAAAATTCTTGCTGTATCGGTTTACAACCACTACAAAAGGTTGTTAAGCGAGAATAGTGCTGATGATATTGAGATATCCAAATCCAATATTTTGCTTGTAGGGCCTACTGGATGTGGGAAGACTTTGTTAGCTCAAACTCTCGCTCGTATTTTGGACGTCCCTTTCACTATGGCTGATGCTACCACCCTAACCGAGGCAGGATATGTGGGTGAAGATGTTGAGAACATTATTCTAAAGCTCCTTCAAGCCGCTGATTATAATGTAGAGCGGGCACAAAGAGGCATCGTTTATATAGACGAAATAGACAAAATCTCACGTAAATCTGATAATCCCTCAATTACAAGAGATGTTTCTGGGGAGGGGGTTCAGCAAGCTTTGCTGAAAATAATGGAAGGTACTGTGGCGTCAGTGCCACCGCAAGGGGGACGAAAGCATCCCCAGCAAGAGTTTTTGCAAGTGGATACCACAAATATACTCTTCATTTGCGGTGGTGCCTTTGCGGGTTTGGAGAAATTAATATCCCAGCGTGGTAAGGGCTCTTCTATAGGATTTGGAGCTGACGTAAAAGATCCGGAAGATCGTGGCGTCGGTGAAGTGCTTTCGGGCATACAACCGGCTGATTTATTGAGTTTTGGTTTAATTCCTGAATTCGTTGGACGTTTACCGGTCATTGCTACTTTGGAGGACTTAGATGAGAGTGCCCTGGTTGAGATTCTTACTCAACCAAAAAATGCGCTCGTTCGCCAGTACGCCTCTCTTTTTGAAATGGACGGTGCCGAATTGGTTTTCCATCCGGAGGCCCTTTCTGTTATTGCCCGAGACGCCATAAAACGTAAGACAGGCGCTCGAGGGTTAAGGTCTATATTAGAAGGATTATTGTTGGATACTATGTATGAGCTTCCCAATAATAAAGATATTAGCAAGGTAGAGCTGGACAAAGACGTGGCTGAAGGAAGAAAAGCCCCTCTTTTGGTCTTTTCAACTGACCAGTCTCCTAAAAAGAAAACAGCTTCTAGTCCTTCATAGATTTTCGCTACGCCTGTGACCTTGTGGATTTTTCCCAAGGATCGGGCGTAGTGTTTGCCTTCTGTTTTGTTTTTATATTTGTGTCTCCAAAAAAAATGTGTATTTATGGTGAATAATAAGATTAGCTCATCAGTTTTTTAAAATTTTTCCTAGAAAGAACCTATGGAATGAATAGCTACAGAGTTCTTCCCCTGCGCGACATAATAGTTTATCCCCATATGATCGTACCTCTTTTTATTGGTCGGGCACAGTCTATTCATGCCATTGAGACGGCCATGCGGGAAGACAAGCAGATTCTTCTTGTGACGCAAAAAGCGGCTCTTGAGGATAACCCTAAACCCACAGATTTATATAAAGTTGGTGTTTTAGCTACGGTTTTGCAACTTCTCAAACTACCTGATGGCACCGTTAAGGCGCTCGTTGAAGGAGAGAAGCGTGTTGAGATTAAAAGCTTTGATACTAACTATGAAAAAGAGGGGGAGGGTCTATTTGCTTCAGTTGAGGTCCTAGAAGACGTTATTGTGGGCGATCAAAAATTGGTACCTCTCCAAAGAGTGGTTTTGGCAGAGTTTTCTAATTACATTAAAGAAAATGGGAAAATTCCTGGGGAGGTTATTCAGACCGTTTCGCAAATCGAAGACCCATCAAAGTTTTCGGATGTGGTTTCTGGGTATATGAGCCTTCGCGTTAAAGAGAAACAAAAGTTACTGGAAGAGACTAGTGTATCGAAGCGGCTCCAAAAGATTCTTGAATTTATCGAAGCAGAAGCGAGTGCTCAGCAAGCGGAGCAGCGCATTAGAAATCGAATAAAGAGACAAGTTGAAAAATCCCAAAGAGAATATTTCTTGAACGAGCAAATGAAAGCAATTCAAAAAGAGCTCGGAGATGGAGATGAAGGAAAATCAGATTTTGAAAGATTAGAAGAACGAATTAAAAAAACAAAATTAACCGCCCAAGCCGTAGAGAGAGTTGAAACAGAGCTGAAGCGCCTTAAAAATATGAGCCCTCTTTCTGGCGAAGCGAGTATTGTGCGGAACTATATAGAGTGGATTCTTGACCTTCCATGGAAGCATAAAACAAAAGCGGCTATCGATTTGCTGAAGGCGAAAGACATATTAGACAAAGAGCACTATGGTTTGGAAAAGGTGAAGCAAAGGATTATTGAATTCTTGGCTGTTCAAAAACGCGTAGGGAAGGTCGGTGGGCAAATATTATGTCTTATTGGTCCCCCAGGTGTGGGAAAAACCTCTTTGGCCAAATCTATCGCTCAAGCGGCTGGCCGCAAGTATGTTCGTATGTCTTTGGGCGGCGTGCGGGATGAGGCCGAAATTAGAGGTCATCGACGCACCTATATAGGTGCTTTGCCCGGAAGAATTCTTCAAGGCATGAAGAAGGCAGGGACATCTAACCCTCTTATGCTTCTCGATGAGATTGATAAGTTGGGCTATGATTGGCGCGGTGATCCTTCGTCAGCTCTTTTAGAAGTTTTAGATCCTGAACAGAACAGTGCTTTCAATGATCATTATATCGAATTAGATTATGACTTATCTGAAGTGATGTTTATTACTACAGCCAATACCTATGATATGCCTCAGCCCCTTCTCGATAGAATGGAGGTCATTCGTTTGTCAGGGTATACGGAAGAAGAAAAAGAAGAAATTGCCCTAAGTTATCTCATACCTCGGCAGATAAAGGCTCATGGGTTATCTAAAACAGAAATTTCTATTCCTCGGTCTATAGTGACCAAACTAATTCGTCACTATACGAAAGAAGCCGGTGTTCGTAATTTGGAAAGAGAGCTTGCGGCATTAGCGCGCAAAGCTCTGACAGAGATTATGGGTGGAGGTGAAAAGGCAATTACCATTACGGAGGAGCGGCTAGTTACCTATTTAGGCCAAGAGAAGTACCGCTATGGGGAAAAAGAGAAAACAGATCTAATTGGCGTAACTGCCGGACTTGCCTGGACAGAGTTGGGGGGTGATTTGTTAACGGTGGAGGCCGTAAAAACGCGAGGAAAAGGCAAGATACAGGCCACCGGCAAGTTGGGCGATGTTATGCAAGAATCGGTTCAGGCTGCTTTTAGTTATCTTCGCTCAAAAGCTGAGGTCTTTGGCATTGATGAGGCTGTATTTGATTCTGTTGATATCCATGTGCATGTGCCGGAAGGAGCTATTCCTAAGGATGGACCTTCAGCTGGCATCACTATATTTACGTCGCTGGCTTCTTTGATGACAGGTGTTCCTGTACGTCGAGACATTGCGATGACTGGTGAGATTACTTTACGGGGTCATGTGCTTCCTATTGGGGGGTTGAAGGAGAAATTATTAGCGGCCCAACGAGGTCAAATTAAAAAAGTCCTCATTCCAAGTGAGAATGAAAAGGATCTTTGTGATATTCCTGTCACTGTAAAGCAAGATCTGGAGATTATTCCTATAGCTAACGCTGACGAAGTTCTACTCCACGCCTTGAGTTCCAGGAGCTGACAATCCTCTTAACTTATTCAAGAAAAAAGCCTAAAGAGGCTTTTTTTAAGAGTGGGCTATGACTTATCCTGATCGAATTGCCGATAAGGTGGTGAAAAGCGGGTAAATGGTGGGGAAAATAGGCAATGGGTGCACTTTGGGCGTTGACGAACATTTTTTAGTCCCTTAGTATCATGAGAAATGTTCTTCTATTACTTACAACATATGAGGGGATTGAACGTGAATAAAACTGATCTAATTACTTCTGTTGCACAAGCAGCAGGTCTTACGAAGTCAAGCGCAACTAAGGCAGTTGACGGCGTATTCGATGCGATTACATCGTCCTTGAAAACAGGACAAGAAGTAAGGCTCGTAGGCTTTGGTACTTTTACCGTAGCGGCCCGAGCAGCCACTGAGGGACGTAATCCTCGTACTGGTGAAAAAATTAAGATTCCTGCGTCAAAGCATCCTAAGTTTCGTCCAGGAAAAGCTCTTAAAGAGGCTGTTAACTAAGACACTACCCATTATCCGATGCCACTCAGATTTCGTTTCCTTTCAGAAGTCTTATTTGTGTATGCAAATGACTGCTCTGGAGGAGATGAACAGAGTGGCTTCTTCTTTGGAAGCTTAAAAAGTGAGATTACTTGATTTCGTAGTTGGGGAGATATGGATACGCCCTATACTTTGATAGAAAGTCAGAACCAACTCAATGAGGCTGAAGAAACACTTCTTACTCAAAAAGTTGTTGCCCTAGATACGGAATTTAAGCGTACCAATACTTACTGGCCTAAACTTGGCTTAGTCCAGGTGTGTTGGGGCCAAACGCCCATATTGATAGACCCTTTGAAAAAAGATATATGTTATAAATCATTTTTTCGAGCGCTATCTCGTCCGGATCTTCTAAAAATACTCCATGCCCCTTATGAAGATATTGAAGTTTTGATGCCTTATGTGGGCATGCATTTAGCTCCCATATTTGATACTCAGCTTGCCAGTGCATTTTGTGGGCTCGGAGAAAATACGGGGTATGAACTTTTGGTCAATACCTTAATGGGTATTCAAGTCTCAAAAGGATGTCAAAAATCAGAGTGGATCCATCGCCCTCTTTCCCAAACTCAGATGAATTATGCAGCCCAAGACGTTCTTTACCTCATTCCTATTTACAAGGAACTGGAGTCACGTTTGAGATCTTTAGAAAGATTTTCATGGTTTGAGCAGGAAGTTCTTGGTCAGTTTGCTCCAGGTTTTCTGGAGGAGAGAAGAGGGCGCTTGCCTAAAAAACTTTCTTTTCAGACGCGAGATTCTACCGTGAAACAGACCCTGCGCCAAATTACCAGCGCAGCGTGTTTATGGAGAGAATCTGAAGCGCAACGTCGTAATCTTCCGAGGAAATGGGTACTTAGCGATTCCGAAATGACCTATTTAGTAGAAAATCGTCATATGGATATTCATGAGCTTACTAAAAATCCTCGAATGAGCCGTCTTGTGGAGGAAGGCAATCTTCCCCATATCCAGAATCATTTTAAAACCCTATCAGGAATACCAGTGCCAGCTAGTATCGTCTTATCTTCACAAGACCAAATTAGGCTCGACTCTTTAAAATCTCTTCTTTATAAAGAATCTCAACAAATGAGCCTTCCGCCATCATTAATCGCGAAAAATGAGGATTTACTGGAGTTACTACAGCCAGATTGTGGTGAAAAAATTCCAAAACTCTTGAAAGGATGGCGTAACGAGGCATTTGGAAGTAAGGCACTAAGCTTTTTATCAGAAGAAAAAACCTCTTCTGAGCACTATTCTTTTCATATATGAGATTTTGGAGATCATGATGATGTCGTCCTCAAAGGTGGGATTTTTTAGCCTCACGTGCTTGGTTATTGGCAATCTCATTGGAACTGGCATCTTTATTCTCCCCACTCTAATGGGGCCATTAGGGGGGCTAGGGATTGTCGGATGGATGATGACCGCCTGTGGGGTCTTGAGTATGGCTCTTATATTCGCTCGTCTGGCTTCTAAAATCCCCCGAGAAGGGGGTATTTATGCATATACCAAAGAAGGGTTAGGCGACTATTTAGGTTACCAGGTGGCTTGGAATTACTGGGTGGGGGTATGGACTGGTAATGCGGCAGGCTTAATCGCCATTCCAGCATATTTATCTTTGCTTTTTCCCAATTTGCCCCAGCTGCCCATGTTTGCTTTTATCATGGCCATGCTTATCCTATGGGGGTTGGTTCTCGTTCAAGCCTTTGGGATTCAGCAAGCCGCCTTATTGCAAAATATTTTTACCATTATAAAAATTGTTCCTCTCATTCTTATTCCCCTAAGTTGTGTATTTTTTGTTTCAGCTTCCCATTACCAATGGGCTCCTATTGGGATAGGCTGTGGATCCTCTTGAAGCGATTATGACCGCTGTATTACTAAGTATGTGGGGTTTTATCGGTATTGAATCCCAGCCACCATTCCAGCCGATGAGGTCTTGCACCCTCAAAAAAATATTCCCAGGGCAACTTTGTTGGGCACACTTATTACTGTATGTCTTTATCTGTTGGGTATTTTGATTCTTACGGGCGTACTAGGGCCTCAAGGATTGGGATTCTCCCCTCACCTTATGCAAGCGCGGCTGGTCTCATTTTGACGGCATTCCAGGTAAGATGCTTATGGGAATTGTAACGGTATTCACAATTTTTTTCTGCCGTGGGGTGTATTAATGGACAAATGGTTGTCAGGCCCCCCAAATACCCTACGCCGCAAGCCAAGATAGTTATTCCCCAAGATCTTTTCTAAGGGGTTTTATAGGGGAACGCCCTTGGTAAGCCAGATCATTAGCAGTTTATTGATCTCAGGGTTATTATGGCTAAGCCAAACAGAATCTTTCGTTCATCAGTATATTTTATCGTGAAAATCTCCACCCTAGCCATGATGATTAGTTATATCTGTCCCCTTATAGCTTCTTTCATTCTTTTAAAAAATTAATGCTCAAAAGGTTTAAAGTAGCTTTTTTGCTTTGCTGGGAATTGGTTTTATTATTGTTATAATGGCCGTGACGGGAAGAGATGCTTGGTTATTAGAGCTAGGATTTGTGGGAATAACGACTGTTTTGTTTTTCTTACAGAAAAGACAACGAAGTTCAAGTCTCAAGGAACAATAGACATTCCTTGGTCATGGGGATGTCGTAGCCAGATTGCATATTTAGGCTTTCCTGATGAGAAGGCTCGTTGTTAACCTCTCTTCAGTGTTCTCCTTTCGTTTTAGTTCTTGAGACTCGATAGTTATTAAATCTAAAGTCTTATTGCCACCGTATAACCATGGAGTGAACAAACTATTAGAAGAACATCTATTCCGGTTCAAGGATGTCTTGAGAAGTGCCTATAGCTAGTTCTGAATAAATATAAGCGGTCCATTTTCTCACCAGAATTAAGGAAAAACAAATGAAAAGAGATCTTTCTTAAGGGAGAGTTTGGGTTAGGGCTCAGTAGGTATCATCAGATCAACAATCCTTTCTCATGAAAAAGGAGAAACGGATCGAGAACCGTCAAGAAATAAATCTTGATCCTTGTTTTGAGATAACTCCGACCACTGGGAAAGTAACTGCTGAGCGAGAGATCTCTTCACTGGGTCTGTTTGCTCCAAACGGCGTTTTGTAGGTTTTAGGAATAGGCTTTCATTGTCCCACGTGGGATTGGCTTTGTGACGTAGGTCTAAGCCCTCTTCCGATAAAGCCAAAAGGTCTTTAATCATACCTATAATTGGTTTTCCTTTTAATAAAGTTTCCATCCCAGACTGTGGGGTAACCGTCTGGAGATGCTCCCAATCATTGGGTGAAAGAGAATCTGCAATTTGGGCGGCTTTATTTAACACGGAATGTTCATACAAAATTCCAGTCCAAAAGGCAGCAGGGGCCATAATTTCATCATAGGGCAAGGCATCAGTGCCTCTTATTTCAATAAATTGCTTCACTCTCACATCAGGAAAAATAGTAGACGTGTGGTAAACCCACGCTTCGTGTAAAAATTCACTAGGTTTGTTGTCAGCGAGGTAATGAGACCTAAAGGATTTTCCGTGGGCATCCAAGAAGGTGTCACCTTGGGAGATAAAGAACATGGGCGCATCTAAAAGATAATCCACATAATCTTGAAAAGTGAACCTAGGGTTCCGCATAAAACGAGGCGTTCCCGTACGCACAGATTCCATCTGAGTCCAAATGTGGTTTCGATACCCTAAGAATCCTGAAGGGCGACGCTTTCGTATAGGGGAATTTTGAAATAAAGCTGCTACGAGTGGTTGTAAAGTAGCCACTGTGGATACTTTTAAGGCCATATCCTCTTCACTAGAGTAATCCAAACTTACTTGAATGCTGGCGGTTTTAAGCATCATTTCAAGACTGATGGGATTATGTTTTCTCCAATAAGACGCCATGTGGGTATAGCGTGGCTTGGGGATAAAAGGTACGTGGTCGGATACAGGATCATACCCCAAGGCTATGGGACAAATATCCAGTTCATTTGTAATCGAATTTAATTCGGATAAATAACGAGTTAAGTCATTAAAGACCTTGTGAAGACACGTATGAGGGGCTCCAGAAAATTCCAGCTGACCTCCAGGCTCTAAGGTGAGGGTTGACCCTTCTTTTTTAGCACCCAGGAGGAGACCTTTTTCATATACGCCTTCCCACCCTAAAGGGAGAAACCGGTTGAGAACGTGAGCTAAACCCTGATATTCATCATAAGTTACGCGCTGAAAAGAGGCTCTGTGGAATAAAAAAAGCTCTAGTTCGAGCCCGATCTTATGAAAACGAGACGATTTTATGCCTTCTTGAAAGTAGTTTTTAAAATCACTCATTAAAAGTCCTCTGATCTTACTATTTATTAACTCTAATAAATAACTAGATGTGGAAGCCCATATAGAGAGAAATAGCCATAATAGCTGCCGTTTCTGCTCGTAAGATGTTCTCTCCTAAGCTGGCTATTTCAGCACAAGAGTGTGCTTTTATAAGATCTTTTTCCCGAGAAGAAAAACCACCTTCTGGCCCAATGAGGATGCATTGGGTTTTGGGGTGCTTCTTGAGAGTTGTTAACAAAGGTGGTGCCTCAGAACGCTCTAGGCAGACAAAGTAGGGCTCCGAGCGAGTCTCTAGAAATTCGTCTAGGGTTTGGCTCGGGTGAAACTCAGGAATAAAAAGACGTTCTGACTGCTCTACAGCTTCGATAGACCGGTACTCTAAACGTTCAATATTGATCATGCTAGGTACAGTATGATCGCTAAAGAGGGGATAAAAAGAGGTCACGCCTAATTCAGTAGCTTTTTCAATCAGAATGCCTAAGCGCTCTCCTTTGAGTACTGAAAAAGCAAGGCATAACTCTTTTTGATCTGAAGCTTCTCTATGAAGGGTTTCGATGGAAAGTGAAACAATTCTTTTTTGGATGGCGGTGATTTGAGCTGAAAACTCCCCATCTGTGTTATTGAATAAATAAAGAACATCGCCTGGACTTCGGCGCATGACGTTGACGATATAATGACTTTGGCGAGGAGTAAGGTTGAGAACAGCCCCCTTTTTTAATGGATCTGGGATATAAAGTCGTAGAGCAGGGCGAGTTGTCATTGGAATTCCTCACTAAATAGATTATTGTTCATTAATTTTTACCCTCAGACTCTACTTGATAAGGTGCTATGAACACAATCCCAAAACGTCATCCCCAGGGCAGGACTCATATTCGTAAATTTGAAAGTCAGCATTCCAAGGCAGTGGATAAGCTTAAGGTCTACGGGACGCTTATGAGGCTACCCAGACCTATTGGTATCTATCTTCTATTTTGGCCCGGATTATGGGGATTATTAGCTGGAGCCTATCCCCAGTTACCCCAGCTTTTTATGATCATTTTGTTTGGCATGGGCGCCGTGTGCATGAGAGGATTCGGATGTGTGATCAATGACTTATGGGATTTGCCTTTGGATGGGTTTGTGGCTCGAACTCAAAAACGCCCTTTGGCCACCCATTTACTAAGGACACAAGAGGCCTTTATTTTGGCAGCTATATTGGGCCTTGCTTCTTTTGGCATTTTACTTAGTTTTAACAAAACGGCTATTCTAGTGGGACTCCTGGTGGTTCCACTTGTTCTTATCTATCCCTATATGAAACGCGTCACCTTCTGGGCCCAAGGGGTGTTAGGCATCACCTTCTCTTGGGGTGTTCTTTTGGGATGGGTGTGTGAAAATACAAGTCCGAGAGTCGGTGCTCTAATATGTTTGTATGGGGCCTCAGTTTTATGGGTGGTAGCCTATGATACTCTCTATGGATGGCAAGATATGGAAGACGATGCTCTTTTGGGGCTTAAATCTACCTCCCTTCTATGGAAAAAATTTCCTAAAGGATTTCTTTCAGTCCTCTATGGGTCGAGTTTAATTCTTTTTGTATTTTTTGGTTTTTTGCAAAATCGAGGTATTATTTTCTATGGAACTCTGGCAAGTATAGGTCTATATTTCTTTTGGCAAGTGTCCCAGGTGGATATTAAAAATGCCACGGCTTGTCTTAGGGCTTTTAAGTCGGCCAATTGGGCACAAGGGCTTTTAGCTTTTGGTCTTCTTTTTGATGCTATCAACAAGGTGAGCGTTAATGACCTTATCTCATACTTTATCCAAACAACGGCTTCATGATCTTCTGGTCTCGGCACAAGCACAAGGTGCTGACGCAGCTGATGTGGTCTATGCCTCAGGCATATCTCTCAACTATCGCGTTCGAAATCAACGGGTTGAACATGTGGAGCGAGCTGAGGGGGGTGAAATAGGCCTCAGGGTTTTTCTAGGCAAAAAACAAGTGGTGGTATCCTCAGGGGATACCTCTGAAGAGGCTCTTAAGCAGCTTATTGCTCGAGCCATGGAAATGGTACGAGCGGTCCCCGAAGACCCCTTTTGTGGGTTGGCTTCACCGGAACAACAAGTCGACTTTATCTCAGAGGTAGAGTCATGTGATGAGAATCCTGATGACGACGCTGTCTTGCTAGCTCGGGCCACTGAGGGCGAAGCAGCTGCTATGTCCATCCCAGGAGTTTCTGGCTCAGAGGGAGCTGATGCGTCCTATGGTCGAGGTCATTCTCTATGGATGAATACCAATGGGTTTTATGGAGAAAATAAAGATTCCATGAGAAGTCTTTTTGTTTCAGTGCTGGCTACAAGTAAAGGAGAGATGGAGCGAGATTACGATGCGACCCAAGCTGTTTTTGCCCAAGATCTCAAATCACCTTCATTGGTGGGTCGCTTGGCGGGTGAACGGGCGGTAAAGCGATTGGGTGGAAAACGTGTGCCATCTTGCAAGTTGCCCGTCATTTTCGACCCTCGTGAGAGTGGGTCTTTACTGGGGCACCTTGCCTCAGCTATTAATGGAGCTTCACTGGCCCGAGGTGTGAGTTTTTTAAAAGAACAAATGGGAAAATCTCTGTTTAATGACTCTATGCAGGTCTGGGATGATCCTTTTCGGTCCAGAGGGATGCGTTCTCGGAGTTTTGATGCCGAAGGAATTGCCACGCGCAAACGCCGTATTATTGAAGATGGCATACTGGCTTCTTGGATACTAGACTTAAGAACAGCTCGTCAGTTGGGGCTGGAGACCACCGGCCATGCCGTGCGTTCTCCTTCAAGCATTCCCCATCCATCGGTGAGTAATTTTTATCTTGATCCTGGCAGTATATCCCCGAAAGATCTGTTGGGTTCCGTTAAAAAAGGCATATATGTCACCGAATTAATTGGTGACGGTGTGAGTATGACTACCGGGGATTACAGCCGAGGAGCGGTGGGGTATATGATTGAAAATGGTGAGCTAACCTTTCCTATCAATGAGATTACTATTGCTGGTAATTTGATAGATATGTTTGCGCATATGGTGGCTTGTGATGATTTGGTTTTCCAATATGGTATTGATGCGCCTACCTTGATGGTTGAAGAAATGACCATTGCTGGTGATTAAGCAAGAGGGGAGGATGTTTTTTGTAGAACACTTATCCTATGTAATTCAAAAGAAGACGACAGGAGAAGGACAATGAGATTTTGCCAATGGATTCTGGTTATTTTTTCTATGGTGGGCTTAGAGGCTTGTGGGAAGAAGGCTGATTTAGATTATCCGAGCTCAAAAGACAGCGGTACAAATAATGCGTCTTCTAACCAAGCTGAGGCCGGGTAGTTGTGGATGGCTTCTATTTGGAATGTAATTGAGGTCTTGGCGTCAAGAAAATGAGGATTCCCTTTAAGGAGAATAAAAATGGAAAAGCTAATTGCTTGTGGGTCAGACCACGCAGGATTTGAGCTCAAGCGTCTTCTCCAGAAGCAACTTTCGGATCTGAATTTATCTTGGGAAGATGTGGGGAGTTACGAAGACGATGTATGTGTGGATTACCCTAAATATGCTGCGGCTGTAGCTGAACGGGTTCTAGCAAGTTCAGGTGGCAGAGGTCTCCTGGTCTGTGGGTCTGGCATGGGAATGATGATTGCAGCTAACCGATTCAAGGGTATACGAGCAACGTTATGTCATGACGTGACAAGCGCACGGTTGGCGCGATCACATAATGATGCGAATATTTTGGTGTTGGGGGGGCGATTGATAGGTATAAGCGTCGCTCATGACATTTTGAAAATATTTATGACCACAGAATTTGAAGGTGGGCGTCATCAAAAACGCGTGGATCAAATCGACGATCTCTCTTTCAACGCTTAGCATAAAAGGAATTTAACTCATGGACCAAACGCACCATTCTAGTAGCCATAATTTTCGTTCTCATGGGTTTCATCGAGATAAGATAGTAGAAGCTTTAATTGAGGAAGAAAAAAAGCGGCAACATTATCAAATTGAATTGATCGCTTCGGAAAATAACGTCTCCCATGATGTATGCTTAGCTCAAGGTAGCGTTCTCACAAATAAATACGCGGAAGGATATCCGGGAGCCCGCTATTATGGTGGATGCGAGGTTGTGGATAAGGTAGAAGAGCTTGCTCTAGATCGGGTAAAATCTCTGTTTGGCTCGGCCTACGCAAATGTGCAGCCTCATTCGGGATCCCAAGCCAATCAAGCTGTTTTTACAGCCTTGTTGTCTCCTGGCGATAAAATACTGTCTATGGATTTGAATGCGGGAGGACATTTAACCCACGGGGCTAAGGTAAACTTGTCTGGGAAATGGTTTGAAATAGAGTCTTATGGGGTGGATCCGGGTACTGGATGGTTGGATATGAATGAGGTGGAAGAAAAAGCGAGAGCTTGTAGGCCCAAACTCATTATCGCTGGCGGATCTTCTTATCCTCGGGCATTAGATTTTAAACGGTTTAGAGAGATAGCGGACGACGTTGATGCCTATTTAATGGTGGATATGGCCCATTTCTCCGGTCTTGTGGCTGGGGGGCACTTTCCTTCACCCATCCCTTACGCTCATGTGGTAACCTCTACCACCCACAAAACCCTTCGTGGTCCTCGGGGAGGGTTAATCTTGACCCAAGATGACACCTTGAGTAAAAAAATAAATAGCGCGGTGTTTCCAGGCATTCAAGGCGGCCCTTTAATGCATGTGATTGCTGGAAAGGCGGTCGCTTTTGGAGAGGCTCTTACCGATTCATTTGCTCTTTATACAAAAAAAATTATGGAAAATGCAAAAAGTCTTGGAGCTGTTTTTCAAAAGCGAGGATATAAGTTAGTTACTGATGGAACGGATTGTCATTATTTTGTTTTAGATCTGAGACCCCAAGGTATTACGGGAGCAGATGCAGAAAAACACCTAGATTCTTGTGGATTTACAGTGAATAAGAACAGCTTGCCTTTTGATACTGTATCTCCCCGTATTACCTCAGGTATTCGGGTGGGTACCCCGGTGGTTACGACCCGTCACATGGGACCGCCAGAAATGGAGCTTATAGGCCACTCCATGGCGACTCTTCTTGATGCTTTATCAAAAAAAACATCCGATTTGGACAGAATTCAGAAAGAAATTCGTGCTGAAATGAACAAATTATGTGATGCTTTTCCTCTACCGTTAATCAACGTCGTTTAAGAAAGGAAATTAAGCGTGAGGTGTCCTTTTTGTGGTTTTATGGAGACGCAGGTGAAGGATTCTCGTCCCATAGAAGAAGGAGTGTCTATTCGAAGGCGACGAGTATGTCTTAACTGTCAATCTCGCTTTACCACCACCGAACGGATTCAACTTTGCGAGCTTTCCGTTGTGAAAAAAGAGGGACGGAGAGAGCTGTTTTCAAGAGAAAAGCTGGCGCGCTCTATTTATACCGCTGTACGGAAAAGGCCTGTTTCCCCTGAGCAGCTTGAAAGAGTGATCAACGCCTTACAACACCGCCTCGAAACCATGGGAGAATCAGAGATAACTTCCCAAAACATTGGGGAAATGGTAATGGAGGTATTGAACAATCTTGATCCCATAGCCTATATTAGATTTGCGTCCGTGTATAAAGAATTTAAAGAGGCTCAGGATTTCCAAGAATTTATAGGAATTCATCTAGACGCCTCTTTAAACAAAGACACAAAAAAAACGATGAAAGAGAAACAAAAATACCCTACTTTATTTTCCCCAGACGATAAAATGACGCCGGAGAATAAAAAGAAACCTAATCTTATGGAGTCCTGAAAAATTCTCCATGTCCATTAGCCCTGAACTTAAAGGCCGATCCTATGTTGAAAGAGGACTCTAATAAAATTCTGAGCAAGCGAACGTATACCCGGTTTTGCGCTATACAAGCTCTCTACCAATCTCAAAATGAAGATAGCCCTCTTCATGAAATAATCCCTCAATATGATCGAGGTGATTTTGCTTGGAGTTTTCCAACTGAACAACCTAAAGGGTTAGATAAACTCTTTTTTGTGAGTCTTGTGGAGGGCGTCACCAAAGAAAAGTCCATCCTTCAAGGGTTTATTGAACCAGCCTTGAAAAAGGAATGGTCTTATGAAAGAATGGATCCAGTGGTATTGCTTATTATTTTATGTGCTCTTTACGAACTTCTGAATTGCCCGCAAACTTCTAATGCCATCATAATTTCAGAATATCTCATCGTGTGTCGTCTTTTTTATGGTGACCAAGAAACACATTTTGTTCATGGTATTTTAGACCATCTTGCCAAGGTAACACGCTCTGAAACGTCCTTATAAACACTTTTTATTTATTGATTTACTTGTATTAACTTTCTTCTCTTATTTTTCGTCACCCTCTTAAAGGCTCCTTCTATATGGTTAAACAAAATCTTCAACAGACCCTTTTTTCAAGTTTCAGTACAGTCAATGAGGATTCCAGCTTGCCTGCTTCGCCTAACCAAGCTTCTTCTCATATCCCTCTTGCGGAGGCCATGAGGCCTAAAACTCTTGATGAGGTGGTAGGACAAAGCGCCTTGTTAGATGAGAAATCTCCCTTTAAGCGTATGATTAAGTCAAACAAACTATCTTCTTTTATCCTTTGGGGGCCTCCTGGAGTGGGTAAAACCACAATCGCTCGTTTGCTTGCCCAACAATCTGGATACGTCTTTAAGTCTATAAGCGCTATTTTTTCTGGAGTGGGTGAGCTTAAGAAGATTTTTGAAGAAGCCCAGACTTATATTCATATGGGCTCAAAAAAGATGCTTTTATTTGTGGATGAAATTCATAGATTTAATCGGTCCCAACAAGACGCTTTCCTTCCCTTCGTGGAGAGTGGTGTGATCACTCTGATTGGAGCCACTACAGAAAATCCCTCTTTTGAAATTAACTCGGCTTTGTTATCTCGTTTGCAAGTATTCACTGTGTCTCTGCTTAATAAGGCAGCTCTCCTACAACTCATTGAAAAAGCTACTGTCTTTAAAGGTAAAAATCTTCCATTAAATCCTGAAGCCTTGGCGTTACTCATGGAGATGTCAGGAGGAGATGGACGCTATTTGTTGACTCTTGTGGATTCATTATACCTCTTACCACCTCAAGACTCGGTTTTGGATCCGAAAGGACTATCCACTTATATTCAAAAAAGATCCTTGCTCTATGATAAGAATCGAGATGAGCACTATAACCACATCAGTGCTTTGCATAAATCTATTCGTGGATCGAATGTAGATGCTTCCTTATACTGGTTCATGCGCATGGTCGAGGGGGGTGAAGAATTGCGCTATATAGGAAGGCGCCTGGTCCGAATGGCTTTGGAAGATATAGGACTAGCTGATCCAGGCGCTCTTACGGTAGCGTTAAATGCCCTTGAGGCTTACGAGAGACTCGGGTCTCCTGAAGGCGATCTGGCTTTCTCACAAGCAGTAATATATCTTGCCTTAGCCCCTAAATCTAATCGAGGATACAAAGCTTTTGGGGCAGCCAAGCAATCGGTGGCCAAAACAGGGCACTTGCCATTACCTTTAAGCATTCTCAATGCCCCTACGTCGCTCATGGCCCAACAAGGGTATGGGAAAGGCTATGTCTATGACCATGATGTGGAAGGTGGCATCTCAGGTCAAAATTTCTGGCCACAGTCCATGAAACCTGAAAAACTATACACGCCCAGCGCCTCCGGGAATGAGGCATTGTATCAATCACGAAAGAAAGAGCTCGATCAATTTTTTTCCAAAAATGAAACTCCACCTAATAATAATGAGACCAAAAACCAAGAAGCATGAGACAGCGTAGTGGCGCTCTATCTCCCAGGGTTCTTGGAGAGCCTGGGTGATGAAAAAGCCTCACCAAGTCACCAAATCTAGGAGATATCCTAGGAAAAGCTTAAAATATCTTGTGGTTGGCTTAGCTATTCTGTTATAGATTACCCGGTTATGGGTTTTTTCGGATTTATTGTTTGGAAAAGATCCCTCGAGCTAAGGTTTAGCGAGGTAACTTAGTGGCAGTACGGCCCTGAGTTTGACGATTTTGCTAGGATTTAGTTAAGAGCATCAATAAAGTTTAATTAATAACTTGAGGATTAAATATAGTGAGTACTTCAAAATCTCCCACCGCTGAGTTTACTGGATGGCGTGCCGCTTTGTGGCCCATTCATAATGATGAGTTTAAAAAGTTCCTACCTTTGGGCTTTATTATGCTCTGTTTGTTGTTCAACTACACTCTTTTAAGAGATACCAAAGATACTTTGATAGTCAACTCGGCTGGAGCCGGAGCTATCACCTTCTTAAAGTTATACTGCGTCACACCAGCTGCTATATTGTTTGTGATTGTATACGCTAAGTTGACCAATGTGTTAAAAAGAGAGACAGTCTTTTATGTAGTGGTGACGCCATTCTTGGTGTTTTTTGCCATATTCGGATTTTTAATTTATCCAAACATCGAGACGCTCCATCCTTCCCAAGAAGTGATTATGCAGCTTCAAGACGCCTATCCCAGATTTGCTGGGTTTATCGACTTGTATGCTTACTGGTCATATTCTTTGTTTTATGTTCTCGCTGAAGTATGGGGAAGCGCTATGATCGGCCTTATGTTTTGGCAATTTGCCAACCATGTGGTTCGCATGAGCGAAGCTAAGAGATTTTATGGTCTTTTCGCGGTAATTGGAAACTTTGCCTTAGTTCTTTCGGGACAGGTTGTTGCCTTTTCTTCTAAAAATGTGCAGCAGTTTTATGCAACCAAGGAAGAGGCTTGGGTGGTTTCTTTATACATCCTTATGGGTTTCGTGGTCGCTTTTGGTATAGGGGCCATGCTTCTTTATCGATGGATGCACACTCATGTACTCAACCAGAAGAAATATTTTGATCCAGCCCTTCAAAACCATCCCGCAAAAAAGAAGGAAAAGCCTTCCTTGGGGGAAAGCATTAAGATAATCTTGAAGTCTCCTGAGTTGGGTCTTATTGCCATCCTTATTATGGCCTATGGTATTACTATCAACATCGTGGAAGTTCAATTTAAGCACCAATTAGGCTTGTATTTCCAAGGTGACCGTGGGGCATTCAATGCGTTCATGGGTCATTACTCCACGACGACAGGTATTTTGACTATTCTTTTTGGTCTCTTCATTGGGTCAAATATCTTGAGGCGTTATAGTTGGTTTAAAGCAGCTGTTATCACGCCAGCTGCCATTACCATTGGAGGCGTATTGTTTTTTGCCTTTATCTTTGCCACTGATTTGGTTGAGTTCATGCTCAATGCTATTAGCATCGAGGCAGTTACGGCGGCTACTTTCTTGGGCGCAGGTATCGTGATCTTGAGCAAGGCTATTAAGTACATCCTTTTTGATTCAACGAAAGAAATGGCTTATATTCCCTTGAATGATGAGCTCAAGACGAAAGGTAAAGCGGCTGTGGATGTTATTGGTGGACGTGCAGGTAAAGCGGGAGGTGCTTTTGTTCAAAACCTTCTTCTCATTGCCTTTGCGACCAAGGATGTCATCCTGATTGGCCCTTATAGCTTTGTGGTTTTCGCTGTCATCTGTTTTGCTTGGTTTATCGCTGTTAAGGCGCTATCCAAAAAAGTTGACGCTGCGGTTAAGAAAAACGAGAAAGTTGCTGCTAAGGCTAAGGCATAATTTTCTCTAACCTAATGATGTTTTAGAACAAAGAGGAGGCTTTTAAGAGGTCTCCTCTTTTTTTTGTCTTTTGGTGATTTCTGTCTAAGAATTGTCCAAGAGAAGCTGGCTGAACGAAGATATCTAGTGAGATACCTGTTTCCAAAATGAGGGTATTTTATATTTTTTTCTTATTGAGCCCCGAGAGATGTGCCGAAGTCTCTTGACAATGTTCGGAAAATTGGGTGAATTAGACCACCCACGTGTGTGGGCACGAAAAAAGTTCATTAGTGGAAAAAATTTGAGAGAGTTGAAGGTCATAAGAATAGAGTGATCTTGGCTTTGTCTTACGGTTTAAGATTCGAACAAATAGGAATGAAAGCATGCTGTTTTATTTTATAGGTCTTTGTGGGTTGTTAGCTCTACTTTATGGAATTGTTGTCTCTCGTGGTATTTTAAAATGTCCTCAAGGGACCGAGAAGATGCAAGAAATTGCATTAGCCATTCAAGAAGGGGCCACCGCTTTTTTGAATCGACAATACCGAACCATTGCTTTTGCTGGAATTGTGATTGGTTTGTTTTTGTGGTTTTTAATGGGGGCCAGTGTTTCTATTGGGTTTTTTGTAGGCGCTTTCTTATCAGGCGTTGCTGGGTACATCGGCATGCATGTATCTGTCAGAGCCAACGTTCGGACGGCAGAAGCCGCCCGATCTGGTCTTTCCCAAGCCTTAGCTATTGCCTTTAAATCTGGTGCAGTGACAGGAATGTTAGTGGTGGGCTTGGGTTTATTGGGCGTTACGATTTACTACTTTATATTGCTTGAACTCGGATCGCCTATGAGAGAGATCCAAAGCGCTCTTATTGGGTTGAGCTTTGGAGCTTCATTAATTTCCATATTCGCTCGTTTGGGGGGTGGTATATTCACTAAAGGAGCCGATGTGGGAGCGGATTTGGTTGGGAAGGTAGAAGCCGGAATACCAGAAGACGATCCTCGTAATCCAGCTGTGATTGCTGATAATGTGGGAGACAATGTGGGGGACTGTGCTGGAATGGCAGCCGATTTGTTTGAGACCTACGTAGTAACCTTAGTAGCAACCATGCTTGTAGGAGCTGTTTCCTTCTCTGGAGATGACGCAGTCCAAGCCAAGGTTATTATTTTGCCTCTCCTCATCGGAGGCGTTTGCATTTTAGGGTCACTTCTCGGGACTCTTTTTGTAAAGCTCGGCAAATCTCAGTCTATTATGGGCGCGTTGTACAAGGGATTGGTGGCCAGTGCCCTGATCTCAGGGGTTCTTATTACGGGTGTTACGTTTTACTTATTTGGAACAGAACCTTTGGTTTATGCCAATCAGGTGTTGAAAGCTGAGCATCTCATTTTATGTTCTTTTACAGGATTATTGATCACTGGGTGTTTAGTATGGGTTACGGAGTACTACACAAGTACCTCTTATCGCCCTGTGCGCAGTATCGCTGAGGCTTCTAAAACAGGGCATGGCACTAACATTATCCAAGGCCTGGCCATATCCATGGAGTCTACGGCGGTTCCTGTGATCGTCATTTGTATTGGTATAATTATAACTTATCTCCTAGCCGGTCTATTTGGCATTGCTTTGGCTGCCACAAGCATGTTGGCTTTGGCGGGAATAGTGGTGGCTCTCGATGCGTATGGGCCGGTCACGGATAATGCCGGCGGTATTGCTGAGATGTCTAAGTTGCCCAAAGATGTGCGTAAGGTAACTGATGCCCTTGATGCTGTAGGAAACACTACTAAAGCGGTTACTAAAGGGTATGCTATTGGATCAGCTGCTTTAGCTTCTTTGGTGTTGTTCTCTGCATATATAGAGGATCTACTGCATTATTTTCCTCAGTATAATCTTAGCTTCTCACTTCAAGATCCTTATGTGGTGGTGGGCTTATTTATAGGAGGTCTTCTTCCCTATCTGTTTGCTGCTCTTGCCATGAAGGCGGTTGGAAAAGCAGGGGCTGCAGTGGTTCACGAAGTCCGTCGTCAATTTCGAGAAATCAAGGGAATTATGGAGGGAACGGCTAAGCCAGAGTACGGTCGTGCAGTGGACTTACTGACTAAGGCCGCTATACGTGAAATGATTTTACCTTCCTTGCTTCCTGTGCTGTCTCCTATTGTGATTTTCTTCCTTGTACGGTTTGTTGGAGGTCCAGTGGCGGCCTTCACAGCGGTAGGAGCCATGCTCATGGGTACCATAGTGACCGGTTTATTCGTGGCTATTTCCATGACATCCGGAGGTGGGGCTTGGGATAACGCTAAAAAGTACATTGAAGATGGTCATTGTGGAGGTAAAAACTCTGAAGCCCATAAGGCGGCCGTTACTGGTGATACTGTGGGTGATCCTTATAAAGACACAGCAGGTCCTGCTATTAACCCTATGATCAAAATTGTTAATATCGTGGCTTTACTTCTGCTTGCGGCTTTGGCGATGAATGGCTAAGAAGAATTCTTATGGCTCTTATCGTCTCCTGATTATCGGGTTTCTAGGGCTAACCTTCCTGTGACCTCGGGATTTGGAAAAGATGTTTTGGAAGAGCCAGCGATGGTTTTACCACCCCAAGATGCCTCTCTCGAGAGGCGTCATGGGGTGAGGGGTCACAAAGAAGCTCAGGCCAGAGTTTTGAATCTGATAGAAGCCAATCGACTCCCTCATGCTTTATTGCTTACAGGCCCCCAAGGTATAGGGAAAAAGCTATTTTCTAAGCAATTAGCCGGAGTTTTACTGTCCGGTCGAGTCAATACCTCCTTACGGTCAGAAAAAACCTTTGAATCATTTATTTCTCCCGAAGATGAAAAGCACATATATGCCCACACTCATCCCAACCTGTGGGACGATCAGGGAGAAGATAATCCCCAGTTATTTCCTTATAAAATTGAAACTATTCGTTCTGTATCCAGTTTTTTTCAAAAAACGGCGGGCATTGAGGGCGCGCGGGTAGCTCTCCTTCCTGATCTTCACCTTTTTAACAGTCAAGCTTTGAATGCTCTTCTAAAAGGCCTTGAGGAGCCACCTTGCCGATCGTTCTTGATATTGACCTCTCACAAGCCCGGAGTGTTACCCAAAACTATTTTAAGTCGGGTTCATCAACTTCGATTGGGTTACCCGGATACGTTGACCTATGAGGTCATTATCAGACAACAGGTCCCTGAGATTGATGGGCAAACCCTTAGGTTTTTAAAAAGCTTCTCACCATCTCCTGGGTTGGCCTTGGCGTGCTGGCGTTTGGGCGGAGAAACCCATTTTCAAAGATACGAGAGGCTTTTGCTCATAATCCTCCAAGACGCCCGTCAGACAGCCACGAGTACCTTTTGATATTATTGGTGAGTGGCTGGCAAAGGGTTAAGAGCTAAAGAGGTTCTTTTGAAAGAATTTTATCTGTTTTTACCTTACTTCTTGATATGCTATTTATCAAAAAAACTACTTATTCTCTAGAGCTTTCCTATGATGCTTCTTGCAAAATACACACTAAGATTGGTGAGGCCTATAAAATCATGCAAGATACACTTTTGTATGATCTGGATCAAAAGCAGTCTCTAGTTGTACTTTTTTCCCTGTTTATTAATATAACCCTCAAAGGCTCTAATTAGGGATTTTTAAACAAAACCTCCAGAGTGGGGTAGAGATCCTTCAGAGCTTCAATGGTATAGAGATCGGTCGAAGGCTCAGGGTTGTTGTAGACCGCCAAAGTACGGGCACTATCAGATTGTGTGAAAGAAAATCGAGATAAACAATTCAAGACCCACCCGTTGGGAAGGGCTCTTGCGGAGTGAATCAGTGAGGTGAGCTTGTGGGTAAGTCGTTTTAAAGATTCAGTAGCGCCTTCTCCGACTGGCGCAGCAACTGTGCTTCCAAACAAGGCTGCCGCTCCTCCAACGGCTAAAGTGGCGCCTCCGGATGCCACAGTGACTCCTGTATATGCCAACACACCAACTACTGCCACTCCAGCGCCCATGCCTCGAGGAATATAAGTTCCTTCGTCTGGCAATCTAAAGCTTACCCGGGTGAGATTTGAATTACTGACCAAAGGTGCAAAGGTGTTAAAAGTTTCGCTACTCATATAATTGCCGTCAAATAGAAAAATACCCAGTTTACTGTTACTCAGGAGTTGAACGAGGAAGCGATTCAGAACTTGTTGATCGGTTCTTTGTTTGGGGAAGCAATGAGTGATAGCCAAATTTGTAACGGCACTTCTTTTTAACTCACTCGCAAAAGCGGCAAGTTTTTGAGGCGTCAGCTGATAAAGCCCAACCCCATGAACCTTGAGCGTAGAGAGGTCTGCAAGGGATAAGGAGGTCGCTATGATATCCAGAAATAAATTTGTGGGAGAGAGAATTTTTCTAACCACCTGGGCATCAATAGTGATGGTGGGTTCGAAAATTTCTTCTTCTTCAAGAAGAGGGCTTCGCTTAGGATCCGATTGAAATCCTGTTTTTGCCTGGTAAATGGTTATCCAAGGGGGTTGTTTTATTTGAGCTTCTGCCGACGCGGTAGGATGTCCCTGGGAGGCAGGGGGAGTCTGACCATCCAGAAAATCCACGATTTCAAATTCGTCTCCCAAAACAACATCTAAAGAAAGCCCTTCTGTCAATTTGACTGGGATCCCACTATCTTCACTTACAATAACCGTAAGAGGCGCTTGTTCAAGAAGATCTGCGGAATGCCACGTTTCAAGCCTTCTGCTGCGTAAAGTATAGGAGCCATCCTCTTGTATAAAAAGTTGACTGTCTGGTAAGATGTGAGTCAATTTGCGCTTATAGTAACCTAATAAATTACAAGGTTCCACTTCTGAATGTGGGAGCACAGGGAGGCTGTCCCTGGGGATTACTTTTTCTATTTCAAAAGGAGATGGCATCTTTTCAAAAGTATTCCAGTGGGTCCTCGATATAATTTCATTCCATGATACATCACACTGAGCATTCCAGAAGATCCATTCCTTGGGATGCCATAGTTGGCTCCACTCTCGAGGAATAATGCCACTATAGGTCTCATTACGAACACTAAAAGGATAATGAGGTTCCCTAGCAGTATCTAAGTAGATAATATCCGTAGGTTCCGACAAGGTTACTTCTCCTTCAGCGACCCACGTGCTGGCAAGCTCTAATAAACCATGGTGTTCTGGCCCTTTTGTGCAAAACAGATAGGCCGTTAGAGTCATTGCTTTGTTAGAGGGGGCCAAAGGCTTACTAAGGTGATAGATGAGCCCTTTAGTTTGGTATTGAGGCGTTTCACCGGGCTCATCAGAGTCGGATGTAGACCATTTAAAATCTATTGAAACACGGGTTTGGGGAGCATTTTGTTTTTCTTGAAAAGTCCCTGAAATAGAAAAAGCTCTTTCAAAAGAAGGTGTTGGATGGGGAGCTGCTAAAGCATCTCTCAAGGTAGTATGGGTAATCTCCAAATTTCCTGTGGTGCCTTTTAATGAAAAAGGGACGAGTGAAAAGGTTTTCTTTTCGAACAAAAAGTCCTTAAAGGCCTCTATGAGAGGTGCTTCTTCAAAGAATAAATAAGGAGTCTCGTGCTCGTTGTCGGAGGGGAGTGTCCAGATGCCAGGTTCTTTGGTGAGTTTTTTATTTTTGACCGTAATGGCGTCAATACCCATGGTGACCATGGGGTAGGGGTGGTCCTCTAATTTTTCTTTATTGGGTAAGGGTGTGGGAAATAAGGCATGATAATATACAGTATCTGGCCCCAAAAGGGTGTCTACTTCATGGATTCGCTCTTGGGGGGACGCAAACAAAGAGAGATCGGACATTACCAACAAGGTAAGAGAAGCCAAGGAAAAGACACTTTTATTCACAATACAGATCCTCTTTGATTATGGTTTATTGATTCTGAGCATCAAGGACTTAGGGAAAAGTATATACCTGAGTTTCTAAGGCTTCAAGAAGTAAAGATGAAGGAAAATGAGAAAGCTCTTAAGGTTGGAAGTCAGAACTAGGATGTCACGGTAAGGATATAGGAAATGGATGGAGTGGCGTCTATTTTTAGCAAAATCTGGTCATTGCCCTTTGAATTTGGTAAATTCTGCTTAGCCATCAGAGAAAAATTCATATAGTCTGAGAATTCTGGCGCTCTATTAGAAGAACAGGTAAAGAGATTTTAGAAGTGGAAAAGGGGACTGGAGTGACTTCAAAAGAATATCCGATGCCGCCCCAAATTGAACCTATTTTAGATCTTTGGTGGGGTGAAGAAGACGCTGATTGGCCACCCATTCCCCATGTATTGGTGGTTGATGATGATCAACGTCTTCGCGAGTTACTCTCCAAATATTTGTCTGAAAATGGGGTTATTGTGGCCGTTGCTTCTGGTGCACAAGAGGCGAAAAGTATAATGGAGCGTCTGGTTTTTGATCTCGTGATTCTGGACGTCATGATGCCAGGTGAATCGGGTTTTGAAGTAGCCAGCTGGATGCGAGAGGGGGCTATTTCGTCTCCTTTACTTTTTTTAAGTGCAAAAGGGGAGGTTTCTGATCGCCTTGAGGGTTTTAATAGAGGAGGCGATGACTATTTACCCAAACCTTTTGATCCTGCCGAATTGGTAGCTCGAATGAATGCCTTATTGAGGAGGGGGCAAGAACAAAAGACCCCTAAGGCGCCTTCTAAAAAAAATGCAGACTTGATTCAGTTTGGGAGTCACTCGTTTAATACAAAAACCCTCATTTTATCCAAAAGTAACAAAGAGGTGCTCTTGACCCATGTGGAGCGCCATATACTTAAAGAACTTTTAATGGCTCCCCATGAGCCCTTATCTCGTGACTCTTTGGCTGAAAAAGTTTCTGAAGGGGCAAGCGCTCGGTCGATAGATGTGCAAATTGTTAGGCTAAGGCGAAAAATTGAGGAGAATAGGAAGCATCCACGGTATTTACAAACCTCTCGGAACAAAGGATATATGTTTATCCCCGATTAGGTTAGGCCGAGGATGTGGCTAGTTTCGAAGGGGCCGACCATAAAATGGGGTGCCAGAGTTTTTTTGGGAAAGCGTATAGATTAAGAGGATGATTACATGAAACTAGCCGTGAGAAAGCTATTTGCATTACGTACCTATATGCCCCGTTCGCTTTATGGACGGACTTTTGTAATTATCGGAGCTCCTCTTTTATGTCTTCAGTTGGTCATGTCCTACTTTTTTCTAGATAGGCATGTAGATTCGGTGACTAAGCTTTTGGCCCAAGCCATTACCTCTGAAATATCTGTGGCTTCAGACATTTATGAAATGGAGCCTCACGAGGCCAGTCTTTTATCTGCGCCTAACAAGCGCTTACTTTCAGAGCTCAATATTAATTTACAATTTTTGCCAGAATTAACTCTTAATGAGTTAGATTCAGCGAAAGAAAGACTCAAACATCCTTTTGTAGATGAAATCCTCAAAGAGTCTTTAGAGGCGACTTTGGACCGTCCTTTCTTGTTCTGGACAGATAAGGACCGCATCTATGTGGCCGTTCAGCTTCCTAAAGGTATTTTGAATGTATCGTTGCCTCATAAACGGCTTTTAAGTAAAACTACCTCTTTGGTTCTGTTTGGGACTTTTGGAGCGTCGGCTCTGTTCCTTATCATCGCTTTAGCTTTTATGAGAAATCAAGTGCGTCCTATTCAAAAGTTAGCAGAAGTTTCTGAAAAATTTGGAAAGGGACAGGACGTTTTGTTTCGACCCCAGGGGTCTCTAGAAGTCAGAAAAGCTGCCCATGCTTTTATAAAAATGAAGGACCGTATTCAAAGACATATGAGTCAACGTCGAGATTTTCTAGCCAGTATTTCTCATGACTTAAGAACACCATTAACGCGAATGAAATTAGAGTTAGCCTTAATGGACCCCACCGAAGGGCGAAAGAATCTTGAACATGATATTTGTGAGATGGAAGAAATGATCCGAGAATATCTTGCTTTTGTCCAAGGTGATAACGGAGAAGAGTCAGTACTAGGTGATGTGGTTGAGGTGGTGGCCCAATGTATTGACAATGAACAAAGGAGAGGTGGGAATATTTCCTTTGGGTCTGGAAAACCTCCTGATCCCATTAAGTTTTTTTTCAAAACCAGAGGGCTGCAGCGCTGTATAGCCAATATTTTGTCGAATGCTGGAAGGTATGCGCCTAGGGCCATTGTCAGCATTGAAAAGTCCAGCGCCCAAATAATCATTCACTGTGATGATAACGGGGCTGGAATTAGTGAACAAGAAAGAGAAGATGTATTTAAGCCCTTCTATAGAGTTGAGGCCTCACGAAATCAAGTCACAGGAGGGATAGGCTTAGGTCTTTCAATTGCCAGAGATATCGCCAGAGCCCACGGAGGCGAAATCTTTTTAAGAGACAGTAAGCTAGGCGGACTAAGGGTTTCAATTCTTCTGCCCATATAGAAAAGGTGCTGGGACTCAAACCCATTGAAAGAAGTGAGCCTCATTGACTTCTTTGTAAGGCTATGGGGTACAAAAAAATAAATGACGGCCAAAGCACACTCAACAAAGTTCACGTCAAGTGAACTTTGTTGAGTGGTATGAGCTTTGGAGTTTAATTTCTCACCAGCCTTGTGGAAAAGAGGTGGTGTTGCAGAATTGATCACCTGTTCATATTGCGGGGCTCTTATCTAGTATCATGGCATTCCCAACATGTCAGCCAATCTTAGGGCTGTAAGTCGTAGAGTGGCCTGTAACCCGGGAGGATTTATCAGTGCCGTCTTGATTACCAGTGAAGGTGTCTACGCCTGTGCTGAAAGAAAAGTGGCCTTCATAATCAAGTAGTTGCACATTGAGATCTTCAGTGGCGAGTGTTGTCGTTTTTTTGTCTCCGGTTTTAAAGAATAGGTTCACATACTTCTGAAATTCGGGGTAGAGTTTCACTAATTCTTGTGCAGTTATCACCTGTGATCCACCTGTTTTTGTCCGTCCCCCTGCATTGGCTAATTGAGTCTTTATTTTAGGATTATGAGTCTTTACTCTAAATTCTTTAATTTTTCTGCCTGTTTCGCGTACAACTTTCATGGCAGCCTTGACTGTATCCCTCAAAGCATCATTTTTGTCTGCCACTTTGACGACTCCGGTGTTCTCCGTCTTTTATGTGTGGCTTTACTACCGTGCCGTCAGAAAGCTTTGCGACCTTAATTTTTCCCTTCCGGATGTCGTCTATTTTGATGAGATCTTTCTTCGCCAAATCATACTGTTTTTTATCATCACGGGTAGCCGCTTTTTTCTCTTCTTTTTTTTGTGCTTTGCGTCTAATTTCTACTTTAAGCTTTTTAACAGCATTTTCTTTGGCTATTGTAGGGGCCGTTAGCCGCACAAGCGATAAGAACAATTTAAGAAATCATTGATTTTTCATTTAAATCTCCTGATTTTGTTATGGGTGTATTAAGGAATTGTACCACAGTATTACATTCCGAATAAATAATTAGAGTTCTCGGGTGCAAAATCGTTGGTTGAGTACTGTTTTAACGGTACTATACCGATCAGTCCTTTATGCACCACGTCCGAGTGTACATTCTGGGGTGCCTTATAGGATCTACTGTGAAAAAGTTATCGTCATAAAATAGAGCGGAGCCGAAAAGATCCTGCATGAGCGCCATATTCCCAGAGCAGTATTTTGTCGAGTTTGCAATAGATGCAGTCAGTTGCCGCACCTATGGTTAGGGTTTCACCTCAGTTTAGAGCGTATCAATCCTCGAAAAGCTGGCCTGGCTGGAAATCATCCCTTAGGATATATGATCCTTCCCAGTTTCTCCAGGTAGAGGCCTCCTCTATCCTACCAACGCCCACATGTTTTGATTTCTATATTGACGGGATAGGGTTTTCCAACTAACATTCCTATAACTCATTTGCTTATAAAATATAGTTAAGAACTAAACAAAGTCAAAGGAGAGCCAGTCATGAAGAAAAAAATCAGTATAAGTTTATTAGCCTTGTCGTGGTTAGCTATGTCTGGGAGCATGGAATCTCCAGTTCTGGCAGGTCGTAAAAGCGACGGCGTGAAGTGTGGTTGTCTGAACACCGATCTAGACAAGTGCAAAATGAAAAACTGCCCCAATTACGGTCGCAAGGTGGACGCCAAAGATCCAGAGACTGCGGAGTCCAAAAAAGGATGCTGTGGCAAGTGCACAGACTGCCCCTTTTTGAAGCAAGTAAAATGAACTTGGTGCCGGTAAGGCCTGAGTTTCGTCCTGAGTGAATGAATATGTCCTGAGGCGAAGGAATGTTCAAAGGAGGAGGTTGAATTCACATTTTCCTGTGAGTTCGCCTACTCTCTTGGGGGAGACTTATTTCATACATCAGGATAAAAGAAAGCCTTCGCCCGTTATCTAAAGGCGAATATGTTTTTTGAAAAAGATGAGTGGTGAGATTTCTTTCCTTTTTGAGCGTTATGCAAAACACTATGAGATACTTGTCAAGGGTTAGGTAGCCTGCGGCTAGAACCCATTTTCATTCTTTATTGGTTTCCTCATAAGGTCTCTTTTGCGCCCTGTGTCTTTATGCCTTTCGAGGAACCTCATAATCTAGCTATAGCAGCAGTATGGCCCAAGTGCTCGGAGGTAAAATCGTCTTAAGAGACAGTAGGATAGGGTGGGAGAACGGTTTTAATTCTTATTCCCATACAAAGTATCTCAGTGAGAAATATCTCTAGACATAAGGATATCTTGCCTCTTTACAATGGCTATGAGGTACACAAACAAGCAGAAGCCAAAGCTCACTGACTAAATTTACTTTAAGCAAATTTAGTCAGTGCTACGCGCTTAGGATTTTAAACTACCTTCTTTATCCACAGAAGGGACTTTTTAGATCTCTATTCATTGACATTGGGATTAGTTTGTCCGTTGAAGGCTCCAGCGTTCCCAAAGGAGTTTGTTGTCTTGCGCGTATAATTGCTTGACTGAGAAGTTGTGTTATCGGAGGTTGTACTTCCGTCTTTATCTTGGACAAAGGTTGAATCGTCTATAGACCAATAGTACTTACCTTTAAGATAGATAACTTGCAAATCGAGGTTTAACAGGACGTTTTGATCAGGGTGAGCCTTGTTATCAGCTTTGAAATCTTCTATCTGTTTCCAGGCCTTGCTCATAATTCTTTTAAATTCATCATGAGTTAGCTCATAAGAGCCTCTGGAAAGGTGCTTAGAAGAAGCAGAAGAGTGCTTATGGTTGTCTGGGCATTTGGCTTTTTCAGCCAGTACGGGGGTGGCTAAGCCAGCTAAAGCGACAAGAACGCTCAGAGAAAGAATTGATTTCTTCATTTGTTAAACTCCCTATAAAGTTGTTTGTTCATTTGTGTTAGTATGCCTAAAATACAAAAAAATCTATCTTTATATTAACTAAAAGTATATTATTACTTAAAATAGACAGCTTATAGTCTATCTTCTGCTGATATGAGGGCCAGCACTCTGCCACCGAAGCTATTCGTTTTCTTGCTCTCATTTTGTGTGGAAGTGGATATACGGTAAGTCCCATTTCATTATCTTTATTCGACAACCATCAGAAGCATGAGAAGCAACAAGAAAGAAGAAAAAGGAAAAGATAAAGAACGGCGAGGAAATATGTTTCTCGAGAGCGCGTTAATTTTTGATGATGCAAGAAAATTTTCTAAATAAGTCCTTAAGAATAAGAAAATTATAGATGGGTCCATCAAAAAATGAACTTTCTATGAGGAAAAATTCTCAAATTGTGAAAGGGTTTTTGAGTGCTTTTGACCCTATTGTAGGGATAGTCTCTTTGTGTTAGGTTTTGGTTGGTTTCGAGGTTATTGGTTATCCCTAAGATCTTGGCCGGAAAACGGTAGGGTAGGCGAGAGTTGGTAAATGATCAATGCCAGGCTTAAAAGGGAGGGGTGATCGGATCTTTTAGGGAAACCAGTGCAGTTTTCACTGATAACTAGGATATTTATGATGGCTGGTAGCATTAACAAGTGATACTCATTGGTAATTTGGGCGCGATCCAGAAGTGAGGATGGCTCAAGATGGCATGAATGGTTCAGCTGTCTGTGGCTACTGAAGCGCGAGTCGTGGAAGATAAATCGTCAGGTGAGAGAAAAGAAAAGACCGAGAATAGCACCGAGGTGGTGATTTTAATGACGTATCGCGGATGTGGCAGAACGCTACTGAGAAAAAAGGATCTAAGTTTATTTGGAAGGTGCTACAGAAACCCGTAAATGGATGGATCAAAATACGAACACTTTGAGAAGTATACCACAGAGGTGGTTATCTCCGGTTTAGAGGCGAATTGACCCTTCTGGACGGTCGTTCCTCCGGGAAGGCGCTTCACGAGGATTTGAGGAATGCCTAGCAGCAGCTCGAAGGACAAAGTCAACTGGCTCCTTGAAGGACGATTTCGATGATGAGAAATTCCTTTTTTAATATATTTTGGGGTTCGTTAGGAAGAATATCTCCTTAACGAGGAAACTCATCTTCTAATCCATACCTTCTTACTTCTGCAAGGATATAGCGCGTGATACACCTCATATGCCGTCTGATATTTAGCCATTTCTTTAGAAGAGATGAAAAGATCTATATTGACTATGCTATAGAGTGTTATCGTATCTCGCGTACCAATTTACGAAGTGGACTGAAGCCGGTTCATAGACGTATTTTGTTTGCTATGAAAGACGGAGGCAACGAGTATAATCGTCCTTATCCATCGGCCAGGAGGTAGTGGGTGACGTGATCGGTAAAGTATCACCCATGGTGAAGGGCGGTGTATGATACCATGGTCGGATGGCCCAGCATTTTTCTATGAAGTGCGCCTTTAGTGATGTGGTCAGGAAACTATGGATCTATGGATGAAATCCGGCAGCCTGCTCGTTATACAGAAACACTGATTGAGTCATTTAGCTCATTTCTTGCTGGAGATTAGATCAAGAAGCAGTTGCTTTTAGAGCTAACATGATGAACCTTCATGACCTGTGGTATTACCGGCGCGGTATCTAACCTTTTGGTTAATGGTGCTGGGGAATAGCCGTGGTATGGCGACCAATATTCCGCCCCCATAATCTAGGCGAAATCATAGACGGCATGCTATCATTGATAATCCAGATATTACAGATGAAGAGCTGATGAGCAGTTATACAAGGCCCGGGCCCGCCACTACTGGAGCTTTGATTTTTAGGCCGTCATGGTATTAATGAAGAAGCGTTTCCCTTTTGGGTCGGGGATCTGTGGTTATGAGAGCCAGGACCCATCGAAAAGAAATCAGAAAAGATAGATATATGCCATTGTGGCTGAATACTCTCAGGTGAACAAAAGCTCGCTTGGTAGAAAAATCGCTGAACCTTGTTACCTCAAGGTTATTGAAGGTGTATCTGACCTTCGAGATGAGTGACAGGGACGACGTTCGGGTGGTTGTTGAGTTAAAAGACGCGACCCCTGATGTGGTTTGAATCCAACTGCTTCGGCACACGCCATTACAGACCTGGGGTTAACTTATTAGCTCTTCATGAGGAAAGCAGCAAATGGGTGTGAGAGCAGTTCTTCAAGCTTTGTGGTTTCCGGGAAGAAGTGATCATAAAAAAGAAACGCGATTATAATCTCCTAAAAGCACAAGATCGGGCCATGTGCTTATTGGTTTGGTGATAGCCGTAGCGAATATTGATGGAGATGATCATTATTATTAAATCACCGGATCCTCAGACGGCTCGTCAGATGTGATGAATTACCGCATGGCCTTCTGAGAAAGTTCAAGATGTTTTATTTTTATTCCGGAAGAAGCGGATAGGTGCGGTCGATACATATAAGCTGACCGAGGTTCAAGCGAGCTATTTTAGATCTAAGACTGCATCGCTTGACGGGCTTGGAGAGAATAAAAGATTGTTCAAGAGTTGAATCAGATTATTTTAGAAATAAGGATTATCTTGAGATTCTGTCTTCGGTGATGCGTCGGCGTCAAATAATGAAAGCTAGGTACTCGACATAAAGAAAAAGTTTGCGGTTCCTCGGCAAGTGGTGTGCACTTTGAAGGAGATCAAGATATTGAAGATCTCATAGAGAAGATATGGGGATTTTCTTGTCTCACACTGGGTATATCAACGTGTGCCTCTTTCTCACTACCGAGCCCAAAGAGAGGTGGCAGGTAAAGTTAGGTATGGCTACAAAAGATGAGGATTTTGTGGTGGAATTATTTGTGGCTAACACCCATGTGCCCATATTCTTCTTTTCTTCTAAGGGAAAAGTCTATCAACTAAAGACCCATAGGCTTCCTCTTTCTTCTGCACAATCGCGGGGTAAGGCTATGGTCAATTTGCTTCCGCTTGAGTCCGATGAAAAAATTACTACGGTTCTGCCAGTTCCAGAAAACAAAGAAGAGTGGGAAGATCTGTTTATTTTGTTTGCCACTACCCACGGAAATATCCGGCGTAACAAACTAGAGGACTTTGCCAATATTCGATCTAATGGCTTGATTGCTATTAAATTAGAAGGGGAAGAAGCCCTGGTTGGAGTGCATCTATGCAAAGAAAATCAAGATGTTATTCTTTCCACTCGCCTTGGCAAGTGTATTCGTTTTCCCATCACAGCATTGAGGGTTTTTGCAGGACGAAGTTCCAATGGCGTTCGAGGCATTAAACTTTCCTTAAAAGATTCTGTAAATAGTATGTCGGTTTTATCTCAAACAGACTTTACCAGTGAAGAGAGAGAATCTTATTTGCGAATGGCTAGCAAAGAAAGACGTGGAGAGGAAACCCCTGAAAACGATGACGAATCTTCTGTCCAGGCGCTTTTGACTCCTGAGCAATATGAAAGCATGGCCCAACAAGAAGAGTTTATTCTCTCCATTGCAGAGAGAGGTTTCGCTAAAAGAACCTCTGCTTATGCCTACCGACGAACCAATAGAGGTGGCCAAGGTATAACAAATATGGCCTTGAGTAGTAAAACGGGGTCTATCGTTTCCTCTTTCCCAGTGGAGTCTGAAGACCAAGTGATTTTGGTAACGGATCAAGGCCAACTGATACGCTGTCCTGTTCATGATATTCGTATTTGTGGCAGGCAGTCCCAAGGGGTTATTTTATTCCGGGTTCAGAAAGAAGAGACGGTGGTATCTAGTGCGTTGGTGAAAGAACAAGATCTCATGGGAGAAGACGCCGAAGGAGAGGAAATTATTCCCCAAGGTGAGGATAATGTGTCCTAAGGGGACACCTCGAGAGCATCAATATGGATAAAAAGCACCTAAGTTCTCGTTGAAGGTAATTTTTTCATTGACCTTCTCCGAGTCTTGCGTATTATCCCTCAGGAGTTGCCTCTGTGGCGGAATTGGTAGACGCGACAGACTCAAAATCTGTTTTCCGCAAGGGAGTGGGAGTTCGAGTCTCCCCGGAGGCACCAACTTCCCCAAACCTGGGTTTGGGGTTTTTGCCAAATGTTGAAGTCCGAACATTTGTATAACAGGCATATAAAGTGGAGTTTACTATTTTACGCACATCCTCCAGGATCATTAAAGGTCTTAGAGAGGTCCCCCGCGGGATCTGGGGAGTGGGTATTTCCAATTTATGCATTAACTTATCCACCATCTTTGTATTTAGTCTCTACAGCCTTTTTATGGTAGAGGAATTGGGCGTTAGTGGTGGATTGGTTGGCTTGTGGGACGGTATTTTACAAGCTATTGCTTTTATATGTCGCATATTTTCCGGTATGTTAAGCGATTATTTGCGCCGCAGAAGATTTTTGCTTATCGTAGGATATTCTTTTGCAGCTCTTTCCCGGCCGATCTTAGCTTTTGCTCCTTTCTTGAGTATCTTTATGGTGGGGCATTTGTTTGATCGTTTGGGTAATGGCATTCAAGCCGCTCCTCGAGATGCCCTTATAGGAGACATAGCTCCGGAAAATCTTAAGGGGGAATGTTATGGATTAAGGCAGTCCTTGGCTATTTTAGGGTCCATATTAGGGCCATTGCTTTTAATTCCCTTGCTGGTCGTCACTACAAATAATTATAGGCTTATCTTTGCGCTTTCCTTAATTCCCGCTTTATTGGGTATTGTAGCGCTTGTGTTTATGGTCAAAGAGCCATCTCATAAAGATCTTCCAAAAAAACGTCCCACTCAATTTTTTAAACTAAGTGAATTGAGGTCTTTTCCAAAAAGTTTTTGGTTGGTTATTGGTGTGAGCTCATTGTTCACTATGGCCCGGTTTGGGGAATCTTTCTTAATTCTCCGGGGCAAAAATCTGGGGCTTTCCTCTGAATACATTCCTCTGGTTATGTTGGTCATGAATATTTTTAATGCCCTATCTGCTTATCCCTTTGGCCTTTTATCGGATATGTTTGATCGGCGTCTTCTTTTAGTGGTTAGTTTTCTATTTTTGGTTGCTGCTGATGTAATGCTGGGGTTTACCGATACACTCCCCATGGCTTTCCTAGGAATTGCTCTCTGGGGCGTCCAATTAGGATCCACCACCAGTTTAATTTCAACCATGATTTCAGATACGGCGCCCCCGGCATTGCGGGCCACGGGATTTGGAATATTCTATGTTATTTCTGGTCTGCTACACATCTTAGCTGGTTGGTTTGCGGGTCACTTATGGGATACAATCTCCCCATCTACCCCTTTTATTTATGGTGCGGTAGTGTCAGTGATCGCTTGCTTATCCATAGTGGTTTTACCATCCTTCAGAAACCCTAAAACATTAATCGCATAGGAAATATATATCCTTCCTAAACAGCCTCTACATCATGGAGAGGGGAGCAGCAGCATTAGATAAAAGGGGATAAGTGCCTGCGTCAGCGAGTTGGTAATGCCACCATTCGTGAGGTAGATGCGTCCACCCACATTCTGCCATAATACCTAATAGGATAAGACGATTTTTTTGGACTTCGGTAGAGAGTTCGGAAAAACCATGATGGGCTCTGGGCGTAAAATCATCAAAAGGAGTCCCCATGTCTAGCTCTTTTGAGGGATCGTCCAGATCTACTAAGGTGAGGTCAAGAGCCACGCCCCGTGAGTGGTGAGATCCAATCTCAGGATCGGCCACATAGGGGCTTCCTGGGCAGATATCCCATAATTTAATTTGCGCTTCATGGGGCCGAAAAGCATCAAATATTTTTATGCCCAGGCCCAGTGCTTTAACCCGGGTTTGAACGCGCTCGAAGGCTTCAAAGGCATTTTTGTGCAAGAAACCCAAAGGGGATTTATAAATGCACTCTCCCGAAAAATTATCTTTTGTGGCATAGGCAAGATCTAGCTGAAGATGAGGGGGGTTAGGGTGGACCTGAACGAGTACCATAAAGGATACCTCTTTGGTAAATAAGGAAAGATTTAAAAGGTCTCAAGAGAGGAGTGTATAGGCACTTCATTTGTGAGTCCAGAATATCTTACATGCTCATATTGATATAGAAGAAGGGAATTTCTATCAATCCGGCCACCCAAATATAACAATTAATCTACCCATAACTAAAATTCTCATTACTGGGTGGATTCAAAGGAGAATGATTTAATATATTATCTCACTTCAAGCAAAAGTGAAGCATACTTCATATTATAAATATAAAAGTACAAAAAGGGAGATGCACAATGAAGCCATATTTACTAGCCATGGGACTGGGCGTGTCGACTACTTTTTTATCTCAAGAGGATGCGTTAGCTCAGACAGGAAATCGTGACCTCGACAGAATTCAGTATGTAGAGCTGGGAGTTGGGGCAAAAGAAGCAGACTTACCACATGGCAAGAAAGCTCTAAGGAAACGACTGAAGGAACTTGAGGAGAGTCTGGCGCAGTTGAAGAGCGACCAGAAGCAGATAGATGAGGCCCCGGATACCTCTCTTGAATCTAAGATGCATGATTTACTTATGAAAATTGGTGTGCTCAAGAAGCAAATGAACGAGACCCAATCAAGTAGATAAACATCTGGTTTACAAATCGATCAAAGAATGATCGTTGGGGAAAAGGAGACGCTTTGAGGCAAACCCCGAACAAAATCATTCTTTGGTGCTATTCCTAAGAAGTAAGTTATTTGTGCGAAAACTGGCCTGGGATAAGCTCTCAGAGCGTTTTTCTCTTTCGGAGGCCACAGGGTGGAAGTTTTAAGGGTACATGGCCCTAGGGAGAAACCTATTTCTAGAATTAGTCCCTTTGGCTTAACCTTCCAGATAGCCCTGGACTCTCTTTCATTACGGTAAGGTATCAAAATCTCTATCTAGATCTTGAGGGTTCATGGTAGTCTTCCTTGTATTTGTATAATGAGAGTGCTCATAAGGATTTCCTTTAAGCGCTGGTATTATATTTTCTTGATCGTTTTAAAAAGAGTCTCTCTATGGCACCATAGCTGCACCCAGAGACGTATCTCTTATAAAGGGGGTTGAATCTCTTTTATAAAGTGGGTTGAATCGATTTTATGCAGGAGAAAAAAGATTTCCTAGGGACTCTTTTGAGTCTTGAGTTTTTTATAAATAATAACGAGTTATCATGGTTCTTCACGAAAATAATCCCTCATTCCTTTTATTGTCTCTAGACACCTCTGGAGATACGCTTTCAATGGCTTTAAGTTTCGATGGTCATATGAGTGCTCAAAAGTCCATCCTTCACCAACGAAAACTGTCTTCTTTACTGCCTCATACCATTGAAGAGTTTCTGAAAGATGAACGGGTGACTTACCGGGATCTCCATGGAATTTGTTTGAATTGCGGGCCGGGTTCTTTTACGGGATTACGCATGGGAAGTTCTGTAGTTTTGGGTCTTGGATTACCTTTGTCAATCCCTGTATGGGGGGTGACTGGGTTTCAAAGCGCGTGCCATGAACTGTCGATTAATGAAAACTTGTCGGAAAAAATTACTGTGGTCATAATCCCTGACGGCAATACGAATTGGTATTATCGTCAATCTTTAAATGGCTTATTAGAGCCGAAGGGCCCTTTCTTGGAGCCTATCTATGTGGACGAGCGAACTCTTTTAAAAGAAGCATCAACGGGTTCTAATCCGTCTTTGACTTGGATCATTCCTAAGGGTTTACAGGATATCTGGGGCGTCCAACGGGTGGGAGGTGACATGAACACCCAACTTTTGCCCACGGGTTATTCTGGGGCCCCTGCTATAGCTCTTGCAGGGTGGCGCCTGTATACTTTAGGGCGCCTATCGGACCCTAGTCCTTTATATATTAAGCCTTGTTATGCAGACGCTCTTCTTGCGAAGACGTGAGCCACTATGCTGATAGTTCCCTTAGTCACTAAAGAAATTGCCCCAAGCTTGACCCCATTGATCCAACTGTCAGGATTGTCAGAGTGGACCGACGAAAAAGTCAAAAACCTATTACTGATTCCTGGCGTGATGGGTTATCTGGGTCTGGATGACAATGACATAGTGGGATGTGTGCTGGGCAAATTTGATCCGTTTCAGAGTGAGATTTATCTTCTTTGTGTCCATCCCTTAGCTAGAAACAAAGGCCTGGGCAGTCACCTCCTAGAGTCTTTCGAAGCTGAACTACAAAAACGGAGGAGGGAGTACAATGCCCAGTCAACGGACCTGGGCGGTCCTACAGAAGAGTTACAAGTGTTTCTGGAAGTTCGGGTGTCAAATCAACTAGCCCGTAGATTATATGAAAAACTAGGGTACGGGTGTATGAGGATTCGTTCCAATTACTACAAAGATGTGGCAAAAAAAGACCCCCTTCTTAACACATATGAAGATGCAACAGTCTATCAGAAGAGCCTGGTGTTGAAACCCACTGCGAAAGACTAAAACACTTATTTTTCAGGGGTGGAGGGGGTATGACTAAGGGGGTGCTTGGTGAGCACAAGGTGTTCTTTTTTTCCAGAACTCACGTGGGTATAGATCTGAGTGGTGGCAATGCGTGCATGACCTAAAAGCGTTTGTAAAGAAACCAAATCAGCACCGTGATCGAGTAAGTGAGTGGCAAAGGCATGACGCACCACATGCGGAGATATCTTCTGGGGTGCAATATGGGCTTTAATCGCGAGGTCCTTTAAGAGTTTTGCAAACCATTGTCGTGTGATGTGGCCTTGTTTAGAGGTGCTGGGAAAAAGCCAAACGCTTTTGCTTTTTTGAGGATCGGCGTTAGAAAGTATGGTTTTTAGATAAAGAGAGAGGATGAGTTCAGCACTGCGAGTAAGAGGCACGATTCTTTCTTTGTCTCCTTTCCCATGGACACGAAGGGTGTTTCCTTTGGGGCTTATTGAATTAAGTTTGAGCCCAACCAGCTCACTGACGCGTATTCCCGTGGCATATAATATCTCAAGCATGGTGAGGAGGCGAAGTTGCAGAGGCTTTTCTTGGGCTTCAAGTACTTCAAAAAGGGCATTTACCTCGCTTTGAGTCAGAATCTGAGGCAGCGTCCGAGGCTGCTTTGGAACCAAGAGATTCTGAATGGGTGCAGTTTGGCAGTATTTTTCTTCTACCATAAAGAGATAAAATTGACGCAAACACGAAATGCTGCGGGCAATGGAGCGAGAAGAATACCCCCTTTCAGTTCTTTGCTGAATGTGGGCTGACAAGTCCTCTTCGCTTGCATCTATCAAGGACTTGCTGGGCTCTAAAAAAGTGGCAAGGGCTTTGATATCTTGGGTATAGGCTGCCAAAGTATTGGATGAAAGACCGCGATGGGCCGCGAGCATCTCTACAAAAAGCTCAATGTGGGCCGAGGAGGAAACTTTTGGGTGCATTGAAAGTTCCCAGGGCTAATGAAGGGAAGAATTCATGCTTTTCAAAAGATTATCAGTGTTATGAATCATCATTTGAACATAGGTAGACGCAGGGCCAGTAGGTTGGGATAGGGCATCTGAATACAAAACAGGGCCTAATTGTGTGCCGGTTTCTTCGCATAGTTGTTGCATGAGACGATTGGAGGTTATGTTTTCTACAAAAACCATAGAAAGTTGAAGTTTTCGGATTTCTTCTATCACTTGGGCTAAGCTTTTTGCCGATGCTTCACTCTCTGTGCTGAGTCCCAAAGGAGATAAGAACCGTATTCCGTAGGTCTCACCTAAGTAACCAAAACCATCATGGGTGGTAACCGCCACTCTTCTTTCCTCAGGGATTTTCGAAAAAGCTGTTTCAAGCTGAGCATGTAGCTGCGACAGAGTGTCTATGTACTTTTGCGCATTGGCTTGAAAAAAGGCTTTGTGCTGGGGGTATCTATGGGACAAAGAACGCTCAATCTCATGAATATAAGAAATAGCGTTAGGAATCGAGTGCCACGCATGGGGGTCAGTTGCCCCTTTATGCGCTAAGTGAGTGCAATCTTGGTGATCGTGTTTCCTAGGCTTAATATCTTGAGTAA
>JAGYKM010000007.1 GCA_018401675.1 Alphaproteobacteria bacterium
ATACATTGTTTTTTGAAGTCTATTTTTTATTCGTTATTGGTTGATTTTATCCTCTTCATCTACCGTTAACGTTAGTTCACCTAATGCCAGTTTATAGATATTATAAAATCCAGCTATACACCCCAGCAAAAAACAAGATACGATCCCCCAAGGCTTGATTGCAAAAAAACTATCCAACAAAAGCCCCATAATAATCCCCGCAAAGATAGCTGAAACAAATTCAATTCCCATCCGAGCCACCCCATTCTTCCAAGAATGTCCTGGAGAATCAGCCATGGTTGCCTTTTTCTGATTGTGAATCTCTTCTCTAAGCAGTGAGATTTGAGCCTCAAGATCTTGTTCCATGAAAAAACCATCCCCTCTCTTCTATTTTACTTGGCTGTCTTTTTCTCTAACTCTTCTTTTATGAGGTTTTCAAAGGCCTCAAAAGAGAGCGCTCCTTCAATAACTTTCCCATTAACCATAAAAGCAGGCGTCTTGTTAATCCCAAATTCTTTATGAGCTTTGAGACAATTTTCGAGCATTGTTTTTAAGAACTCTTTGTTTTTTAATGTGTTTTTCATAGCTTGCACGCTTATGCCTGCTTTTAAAACAAGGGCTTCTAATTTTTCAAAAGGATTTTTTGAAAAAAGCCATTCTTTTTGCTTCGAAAAAATAAGATCGGCCATCCTTGGATAAGACTTCAACCCACTAGCCATGGCTAGCTGAACGGCCCTTAAGGCTATGGCATCCATGGGAAAAGGAACCATCACATATCCCACAAGGCCCGATGCTATATAGGGTTCATATAGTCTCTTGTATACATTCTCATGAAATTGAGCACAATGAAGACACGTGAAAGAAGAAAATTCCACTACAATCACCGGGGCCTCTGGCTGCCCAATCATCACTTCATCTTTGGAAGGCACATATGGCTTAAGTACCTTCTGAGGCCCCTGAGCCCACGCAGATCCAAGAATAAGCCCACAATAAACAAAAAATACCAAGGCGCTACGGCATAGGCGAATATTCCTATATGTCCTATGTCCTTGTTTATTGACCATGAGCTCCCCAGTCTCGGCTGTCCTCGTTTAAGTGTTTCTTGTATCTCACCTCGTATCGATGATTTAACCTACACGTATTACAAGAAAAACTCAAGAGCTGGGCTGTACCTTGTCACAAGAGGTCATCTTATTAGAGGTCGCGAGCGGAACCGTATTATCGACCCTATCCTGATTATATTTACGACCTCAGATAGCCTCCTTGTCAAAGACCTTGGACGAATTTTAACGCATGTGTCTCAAATACTGAGTAGATTCTGACGCAAAATATTTTCAAAAATCATCGATTAAGCAGAACATATCCGCTAAAAAGAGTATCAAATACGAAACGTAAAACCCCTGGCTTGCGCCATGTGATGGCGCAAGATCAGTATGTCGAAGCGATATGCGGAGAAATCATATCTTTTCGGCGCTAACACCCGTGGGTACAGATGGCCTGCATATCTAGCAGTTTCTGCTTCAACAAGTTCATCATGGATATTATCAGTCAGTTGAAGCTCTTTCCACCCCCCTAAATTGAAAAAAAGCCCCATAGGTTGTTTCTGTTCGTCCCAGTCCAGCATGATAGGCTCGTAATGGCCGGCCGGGCCTACGAGGTTTTTTTCTATCAAGAATCTCGGCGCGAGCCACATTTCAAGCTTATCTTTGTTTTCAGGATTATACGCTTTGCGATACCCTGTCGATATGCTCAAGTAACGACCGGCATCACCACATCTTGATAAATCAAAGCTAGAATCAAAGGGATTTTCTAAAGAAGCTATGGGCAGCTCAACTTTCCCGTCGTCATTGCCCTCATTTGGGCGATAGACCAAAACTCCATTTAAAAACCGTTGATAAATGGCTTCGTAGGCCGAAGCTTCCTTTGGAAGAAACAACTTGGTTAGGCTCAACATAGGCAGTGCCCCTTCAACCTTTTCTAGACCTTTCAGATCATTTCTTCTTTCAGTCTCCTCTCTTCCGCTTTGTTGTCTTAGCCTTCTGGGGTCATCCTGCCTCTCTCCTGTATCTTCCATTCCCATAACCATGGTTGACTTCACCGTCAAAACCATAGCGACCCTAAAGGCCATCTGGATTATTCTATTCATAATTTGTCCCTATATCTATTACTGACCAAATCAGACATCTATCTTTCTTGTCTTTCTTGTCTTTCTTGTTTTTGAACTTCCTTAACTCTTATATCTATCCCAAGTCTGGGCCTATCTTGACGCACCATGCACGGACGAAGTAAAAATTGCCATCCTTTACTCTTCTCGTGTGGGATGCATAAGCCAGCCAAACGGGCATGAATCATACAGCCTCCATACACCCATCTTGCCACGTTTTCGGGACAAGTATCTTTATGGCATTTACGACAAAGAGACTCACAGGACTTGATCTTTAATCCTTAGGGTAGGATTCCTTCATAAAAAAAGTAGTTATAAAGGCCAAACCTATGGCCGCAGTAATGGCAGACAAGCCAAGAACATAGTTCTCAGTGGTATAACGAGCGATCCCATGCTCAGTAACTCCATTCCAATTAAGGCCCATTAGGTTCCCTATAAGGGGTTGAAAAACCACCCCGCTTGCCATAGCACACGTATTGATAACGCCTGTGGCGGTAGCACTAACTGAATAAGGAACTGTGTCAGTAGCCACAGCAAAATTCATTAATTTACCACCCACACAAAAACCCAAAGAAAATAGCAGTAACGAAACCACAGTGACAGAATATTCCGGACCATAGAGCACTGCACAAAATAATAGAAGACTCCCAGCCGCCGCAATCATCATGGGAATTTTACGGCTTTGCAATCTTTCGGAAACAAATCCAAAAAAGGGCCCACCAAAAGCCACACCGATATAGATAGTGGAGGTAATTGCCGCTGCTGCTGGCCGCTCTAATCCATAGGCACGCATGATATAAGTAGTCCCCCACAAATCGGAAAAGGAGGATAATACCGCATAGAAAGTAAATCCATAAAAAGAAGCAAGGAGAATCTGCTTATTGGTCAAAACCAGACGAAGTCCGGACCACAAACTGATTTTTTCCACCGCACGGGAGTTACTTAAAGGACACGCCCGGTCTCTTATTACGCCCCATAATATGCCACCCAAAACAAGCCCAACCATAGCAATCACCATGAGGCTCTGCCTCCATCCTAAGGATTGATTCAAAAAAGCTAAAGGTGCCCCAGCATTAATTGCCCCTAGAGTCCCCATCATCATGGTAAAGCCCAAGAATATGCCGAACTGTTTCCGAGGAAACCATAGAGTAATGAGCTTGATGCAGCTCAAGAAAACACCAGCAGACCCACATCCCATCAGAAGTCGACCTAATTTGACCTCTATCAAGGTGTCCGCAGAAGCAAATTGAAGGGTACCTAGAGCACAAATAAGCGCAGAAACACTCAAAACACGCCTTAATCCTATTTTATCAATAAGGACCCCTATAGGGATTTGGAGAGCAGCATAGGCCATATAGTAAAAGGAAACTAAAATTCCTAAATCTGTCGCATCTATCTTAAACGCTTGCATCAATTGCTGCGCCAAAACCGTTGGAGATGCCCTTAAAAAGAATTGATACCCATAGAGGAGAGTCGCTGAGAACCACATAAGATAAGGAAAAACAACCCTAACACTAGGAGCAATTGTTGTCTTTTCTGCCATATTACCTGTTTCATCCATATATGCGGGGTTTCCTTTTCTTACCATAAGTTTTCTTTCTCTTTAGATTTATAAAATAGCTGGCAAACATACCCCTAATCGATCGTCATTGTCAAATCCGTCTTTCCCACCTGGAATTCTAATAAAAATACCGTTTAGCCGTGGCACCTCTAACCATCTAAAATTGTTGGCCAAACGATAGGACTCTTTGACCAAAAAATGTGGTTTGTAGATTTTTCTACTGATCAATTATGCGTAAAGTATCATAATTATTGAAAAGAGGCGCCTTAGGTTGGTTTTTTAAAGCCCCGATCTTTATGAGGGCATTCTCCCTTAATAATTAAACTGATGGGGTCTTGGTGAATTAGAATTTCTGCGTGAGGAAATTTTTCTTGGATACTTTTCTCCACCTCGTCTGTAATTTCATGGGCTTCAATAAGAGGGAGGTGGTCAGGCAGCTCGAGGTGGAATTGGATAAAATCTTTTTTACCAGAAGATCGTGTCCGTAGTTCATGAAAGCCTAAAACTCTCTTATGAGACGAAATCAATCCCTTTATAATGGCTCTCTTTTCCTCACGAAACTCTCGATCCATTAATATAGCTACAGATTTTTTAAATAATTTCCACGTAGAAAACAAAATATATCCCGCAATGGCAAAAGCAAAGAGAGGATCCAGGAAGTCAGTGTGCAACCATTTACCTAAAACAAGAGAGGCTATGACGCCAGCACCAAGAAGCAAATCCATAACGTAATGGAGATAGTCCACAGAAACGAGTGTGGATTTTGTGATGCCTATCACATGTCTTTGGAACGTAAGAAATAAAGCAGTCAGACCCATGGAAATACTGACCGCCCAAATACCAACGCCCACATCCAGAATTGGTTCTGGATGATAGAGACGATGCAGCGCTGAGATAATTAAGAATATTGCCGAACCAGCAATAAAAGCTGCCTGGCCTAAGACGGCCAAAGATTCAACTTTGCCGTGACCGAACCGATAATGAGCACAAGCAGGCCGAGCAGCTGTCCGGGCAGCAAAAAAGTTCGCAACTGATATCCCAGAGTCCAAGATAGAATCTAACAGGGTGGAAAAAAGAGCTAAAGAGTCGGAAATAATATAAGCGTATAATTTCAGACTGACCAACCCAAGAGCAAACACTACAGAACACATGAGAGTGAACTGAATAAGACCATCAGGGGAAGAAAATTTCACAAGAATCCATGACGTGGGTTTTGAGGTATTTTGTGCCTTAGGCATCTTCTTTTTCCTTCCCTTTAAGTTTAAGAAACGGCATACTCACCTTGATACTACAGAAACAGATCTTCTGAAAGATATAAATCGCCTCCCTGCTTTGGGGAACTGGTCGTGAATGCTCTCTTTTTCAATACGGAGATACATGATTTAGGTATATGTTGAGAAGATCCGTATCTTTATACTAATTTTAATAGACGAAAAGGTACATAATTATGACTTATAAGCGCATAGCTCTTGCCAGCGTCCTCCTTTGTATGGCTCTTACGGGTTGCGAAAGAGACGGCTCAAAACAAACTATTGGAACTCTCCTAGGGGGTGCGGGAGGTGCGGCTATTGGCTCCCAATTTGGAAAAGGAAACGGTCAATTAGTAGGCGTCGCCGCCGGCGCTTTACTAGGCGCATTCATCGGCAACCAAGTCGGCTCTTCGCTTGACAAGGCTGATCAAATGTATGCAAACAAATCCGCCCAACAGGCTTTTGAAAATGGACGATCAGGGAACTCAAGTTCTTGGAGAAATCCGGATTCAGGAAACTCCGGAACGATTACCCCCACCCGCACTTACCAGCAAAATGGGTCATACTGTCGAGAGTATACACAAACAGTAGTAGTAGGAGGCAAGAAGCAAGACGCCTACGGAACCGCTTGCCGTCAACCAGATGGGACTTGGCAAATAGTTTCTTCCTAAAAACTGGCCAAAAATCCTTAAGTTGACTTTTATAAGTTAATGCTCTCCATTGGACATAAATATATCTAATGGAGAGTATTTTATCTTTGGGTTTCAAGGCGCTATTAGGAGTTTCGACTATAATCTTTTTATTTACTTAAATATTAGGTACTATAGACATTATAAAAACAACTTGTGAAAAGCATGCTCATGACTGATCCCTACCAAGTTCTCGGTGTAGAAAAAACAGCGCCCATGGATAAGATTAAGAAGTCCTACCGGGCTCTTGCGAAAAAGTATCACCCCGATTTGAATCCTAACGCTCCTGAAATCGAAAAGAAGTTTAAAGAAATTACGGCGGCTTATGATTTGTTGTCGGATCCTGAGAAAAGAAAGAAATATGATGCTGGATTGATTGACAATCAAGGCAATGAGAGAGCGCCTAGAGACTTCTACAGTGAAAGAGGATCTTTTAATCAAGATCCTTATGGTGCAAGTGCCTCGGGCTATGACTTTTCGAGTATTTTTCAAAACGAAGATCTTTTTTCCCAAATGTTCAATCAAGGTGGCGATCCTCGAAGATCCCAACCCTACGCTGAGCGCGGCCGTGATCTTTCTTTCGTTCTACGCATTGGGTTCTTAGAAGCAGCCTTAGGAGCAAAAAGAAAAATCTCCCTCTCTGACGGAAAATCTTTGAGTGTTTCCGTCCCTGCAGGGATTGAAGAGGGAAAAAAACTCCGATTACGAGGCCAAGGAATGAAAGGCACCCATGGTGCGTCAGCTGGCGATGTCCATATTGAAGTTCATGTAGAGCCTCATGCTTATTTTACACGCAAAGGCTCTAATATTTATATTGACGTTCCTATTAGCATTAAAGAAGCCGTAGAAGGGGCTAAAATCCGTATCCCCACCATCCATGGACCGGTCATGATCACCGCCCCTGCGGGGACACAGACCGGACAAAAACTTCGATTAAAGGGTAAAGGAATTACACCAGCAGAAGGCAAAACTCCTGGAGACCTTTATGCAACCTTTAAGATTATGCTGACAAACCCTGATGATGGTGAGCTTAAGAAGTTTCTAGAATCATGGACCGAGTCCCCCTCCCCTAATGAAGCCCTTTCACTTTTCCTAAAAGATTATCCTTCTTTCTCCTTAGGCAACTATAGATTTCCCTTAACGACAAGAGCGCTGCGCGCAACCTCTCGTCTTCAATCTGATTTAATAGAGGCTCTATCAAAGGGTATTTTTGGGGTAAAGACTCCCCAGTGAGCGGAGGAGTCAGGTGGTCTGACGCTTCTGTTTTGTTTTTATGAGCCATCCCTCTCATGGAATGGTGCTTTAATAGGAGGCGTTTTATATATTCAACCCCAAAGTAGCTATTTATTTTTTCAATAATCTGCTGGCTGCAATGGGTAATTTCCGGTGCCATAGCACTTGAAACCCATAGGGTGAGAACATCACCTTTTCCATAAGCTTTTCCAGATACTTTGCAAGGTATAGTCAAAGAAGCTATATGAGATCCCACAATTTGTTCCCACTCTAATACAAGACGAGATTCTTGAAACCCTAAGGAACGATAAAAGGAATGAGTAATGGCAGATATGGAACTAGCCAGCAAAGGCGTTGGGGAAAAGGATCCCCGACCTCGTTTCCAAACAGTTTTCTTTTTAGATGCCGACATTGAGGTCCCTTTTTAAACTTACCCAAATCACCAACAGCTTTTTATGTATGGGTGATGTTTATCTCTTGTACTATATCCTTCCCTTAATTCCCACGCAAGAAAGGTTGTCATCAGGGTTAACTACGCCCTATTGATCTTCTAAGCTATCCTATCGTAGGGTTTTTGTAGGAGCAATATCCTATTTTGCCTTTACTATAGTAACCTCAACAAAACGATATCTCATGTCTGTGCCTCTCCATACTCTTTTGTCTATTCCCCCTCTAGAAGACGCTTCAAGAGACCCACTCTTGGTAAGTAGCCACGTACTCGAGTGGTATGGTATCCATCGCAGAATTTTACCTTGGCGAGCCTCTAAAGCCCAAATACCCAATCCTTACCATGTGTGGCTTTCTGAAATGATGTTGCAACAAACCACCGTACCCACTGTCATTCCTTATTTTCATAGATTTATTGATAAATGGCCCAGTTTTGAGGCATTGGCAACAGCTTCTCTCGATGATATTCTGCATGGATGGCAAGGTTTGGGTTATTACAGCCGCGCGAAGAATTTGTATAAGACGGCTCAACTCATCCACACCCAATTCAACAACCATTTGCCCTCAGACGTTACCTTATTAGAAACCCTTCCGGGGATCGGCCCTTATACCGCAGGCGCGATTGCAGCCATCGCTTTTAATAAAAGCGCTGTGCCCATTGATGGCAATATTATTCGTCTCTTATCACGCCTCTACGCCGTTAAAGACCCCTTGCCGTCTTGCTTACCTCTTATAAAAAAGCTTGCGACCAAACACACTCCTAAAAACAACTGCGGTGACTACGTTCAAGGATTGATGGACCTGGGGTCTCTGATTTGCCGCCCACGGTCTCCCACCTGCCCGCTATGTCCTCTAAAAAACCTATGTATAGCTTACCAAGAAGGAAATCCTGACGCCTATCCTAAAAGACTGGAAAAACCACCCAAGCCCACGCGTAAACTAAATGCTTACTGGATAGAAAATGGGGAAGGATCGATTCTGCTTGAAAAAAGACCTCTCAAAGGACTTCTGGGGGGAATGATTTTAACCCCTACCTCTTGTTGGGACAATTCAAATACTCATTCACCCGAGCTGTCTTGTCTTCTAAAAGCCTGTACCCTTACCCTACAACCTAGGCCGGTAACTCATGTCTTTACCCATTTCACCCTCGTGGTTGATGTCTATGGCTCAAGCTATCCTTTAGAGTCTTCAAATTCAATAGGGCCCCATTCTACCTACTTTTGGTGTCCTCCAAGCTCATTTAAGCATCAAGCATTTCCAAGTCTTATGAAAAAGATTATCTCTTCTTTGCAAAAAACCATCTGAATTCATTCTAAATATTTTATTCAGAATGTAACGTATAGAAAGGTAAGTACACTCTACATCAGGTAGCAGCAACTCCTTTCTGATGTCGTAGGCGCCTGCGTAAGACCAGCGATAGAAAAATGAGGGGGGATTTCTTTCAAGAGAGCAGATACATCTTTCTTCTCCCATACTCCTTTTCGTTCAATACACTGTAATTGTATCTTTGCATGCTCTATCATTCCTTGGTTGCGTTGTAATCTATATGAAGCTAGTTCACGCCTTTGCCCCGCACTATCCTTTTGTTGTTCTTTTTTGGAGAAATAAACGGGGGAAATACATAACTTGGTCAATTTAGTGTTTTGTGCCAACAAAATAATATTGGGTATACTGTCAGGTGTTAGCTCACAGTACGCCGGACCTGCCCATCTCAGCATCTCTAGATTGTTTAGCCCTACGAGATGAGAAAAAGCCTCATCTCCAATATTACAGCTATCCAGGTATAAAGTCTTCAGCTCAGATAGACTTGATATATGCTGAGTTCCTGATCCTATAGCATTGTATGATAGATTTAAAAATTCTAACCGAGATAGGTTTGCAAATAGCACAATATCATCTCCGCTTAGCAAAGTATCCACAAGACTTAGCCTTACTAGGGATACGAAATTTCCCAATATTTTGGCATTATGACCTAGGCCCTGATGATCTAGAGTCAATTCTGTTAGATTTTTAAGTGGCAATAAATAATGAAGACCAGCACCTTTAAGCTTAATGTCCGGATACCCCTTCAAATAATCATTCCGCCTTAACTCCCTTGAGTCTGTGCTTACGTTACATTTACCTGTTGTTGACAAATCTAGTTTTTTAAGAGAATGCACCTTCCCAACATATTCCAATCCTTGATCTTCTATACCTGAATCCATGGCGATTAATTCTGTAAGATGCCCTAGCGACTCAAGAAATACAGGTTTTCCAGATAAGGGAGCCGGGTGATGGGCTAAACTTTTTATGTAACCCGCATAACCCAAATTATACTTTCCTCGATTCGCCCCGATGTGCAAGCTCTCCAAACGAACCAGTTTATGAATAACTGATAAGTCCTCAGGAGTTATAAAATTGAGAAAACTTCTCCCATTATAGGTTCCTCCAAAAAGAATCAAATGGGTAAGTGTTTGTAATCTAGCTAAAGGGGCAAGAAGAGAAGGCCTGGCGTGAGAAGAAGATGAGATAACAGTCGCCTGCACAAACGAGGTAGATGCAGACGTTGTTTCTTCTACTCTCATAGTTACTTTAGATGACGCGGGTTCGGGGCTCCCAATTAAGTTATATGCTATATTTAGCTTTTCAATACAGGGTAAACCATCAAGTTTTTTCAACCCTTCTGGGGTCATTCGAGTCCACGAAATATCAAGAATTCTTAGTTTCAGAAAATTTGCAAGCACCTCTGCACCGTCATCTCCTATTTGGTTACCGCGAAGATATAATTCAGTTAGGCATGAGAGAGATTTCATACATCCCAAACTCTGAGAGTCTAATGAGCACTCCTCCAGGGTGAGTTTTGTCAAATAAGAAAGACCTCCGAGGGAGGCCGCAGCCGCAGTAGATATGGCAAAGCCACTTCCATTTAAAGAGCGTAAAGAAGGAAAATGGACTGTTAAAAAATCTAAAGATTTAATAGAAAGAGCTTCTATTTTATTAGTTTTCTGTAGCTGGACCTCTTTTACTTCTGATAAAGAGATTCCTTCAAGAACATCTTCTCTCAAAGCAGCTTGCTCTATAACCAGCCTTTTCTCTTCCTCGAAATATGTATAAGCTCGTGATGTTGTTGCAACAGCTCGAGTCTTATGGGTTCCCAACAATGGTGTATCCTCCTCTGATGGGCCTCCTGCTAAAATAGTCGTGAAGCTCATATTTACGGCAAGAATGAAAAGACAAAAATAAGTAGAAAATAGCCTAGTAGCCATTTGACAATATCTTTCGATGTTAACCTACCAATAAGATTGGTGGGCAGGAATTTTTCCTGGAAAAAGGTTCATACTTTGTACTTATATGACAAAGAACTAAAATTTATCGCACCCTAAAGGGGAAGTTCCCGAATAGATATTATCCATTTTTTTCAACCATTTTCCAATACTCAATCGGTTTTTTTCAAGAAAGAGATTCGCCTAAGAGCTCAATACGCCTAGATATAAATAGCTAGGATATGAAAAAATATTTTCTCTCTTTGAATAATGTTCAATTAAGAACTTCAAGAGTCAACCAACCTCTTTAGTATCCATAGGCTTATAGGTCTGTAAGGGCTTATAGGAAAACCGATGGTAGGAACAACATCCATACTCTTGAATGCCCATCCGGTGATCTTTGGTTCCATACCCTACATTGGAGTCCCACCCATACATGGGGTATTTTTCGGATAACCCCCTCATCAACTCATCTCGGGCTTCCTTGACCAAAATAGAAGCAGCCGCAATGGATAAGCTCTTTTGGTCTCCTTTGACAATACATTGGACGGGCAGAAGGGATTTGGGAGCACTTAAGCCATCGACCAATACCCCGCCCCATGCCATAGAAGGGTATTTATCCATCAGCCCTTGAATGGCTTGCGTCATGCCCATGAGAGTGGCTTGTTTAATGCCAAGGTGGTCAATCTGTTGAGAGGAAATCAAGTGAATATATGAAAAAATAGATACACCTTCTTTGCTTTGAAGAAAACGGGCTACTTGGGCTCTTTTCTTGGAAGATAATTTTTTCGAGTCATCAATGTGAGCAAGATCCTCAGGATCAAGGGAGGCTATGTCCAAATACACCGCACCCACGCCCACCGGGCCCGCCCAAGCCCCGTAGCCCACCTCATCAATTCCCATTACCCTTTGCTCAGAGAATTGGCTTTCATAGGTATAGTCTGGCATAGGTTCCACACCTCTTTATAAAGACTCTGATAAGTGTAAAGGTAGAGATTTTTACTTTTTAGACTCTTTTTGTTTCAAGCGACATTTATTTAAAAAAGAACACCATATATTGCGCTCTTTACCAAAGAGCACGGCTGTAAAATCTCGAACAGAACGGCTATCAATACCTATTTTGTCATGCAAACGCTGGTGAATGATATGCCATATGGGACTCAAGCCCAAGGATAGTGCTGTCAAAGCCACCACCAATTTTTCACTAAAGGGATCTAATATAGCCGCTTCTTTTCCCACACTCGCGAGCAAAAAAGAAAACTCCCCCAATTGGGCTAAGGTAACGGCAATAAAGGAAGATTCGTACCAAGAATATTTCAATCCACGTAATATTACCGCATTCAAAATAACTTTACCTAAGGTTACACCCAAAACAAGAATCCCCACCAAAAGGAGATTTTTCCAGATAAAAGAGAGATCTAAAAGTAATCCAATGGATAGAAAGAACACCATCATTAAGAGGCTTTGAATAGGGTGGGTGACACGAATCATGGCTTTTTGGTGTTCACTATTGCCTAAAACCAGCCCGGCAATAAATGCACCATATGCAGCAGATAGCCCCAACATTCCAGAACAGGCGGAAAACACAAAACAAAAGGCCAAAGCCCCTAAAGCAATCATCTCAGAATTAACATCTATGTGCTTGTAAAAAGGCAGTTTATATTTCCCCAAACGGGATAATATATGAATAAGCCCCCCAAGCAATGCCACTGAAAATAGAACCTTTAAGAAGATCCATCCACTTAACGAATTTTCACCACACGCTCTAACTATAAGAATCATAGGAACAAAAGCCAAATCTTGAGCAATCAAAATACTCATGGTCAAACGGCCCGCTTTTGTCTTAAGTTCTCCTGAACTTTCGAGCATTTTGATAGCAACAGCTGTGGAACTCAAAGCGCCGATAAAGCCTAATAATAGAATCAGCCCCCAAGACGCTTTATAAAAGAAGAACATCCCAGCCATCAAGAGGACAACACCCCCAATTTGCAAGCTTGTGATCATCAAAGCTTTCTTCCAAGTATCCTTAAAGAGCTTAATATCTAACTCTAGCCCAATTAAAAATAATAAGAGCAATATACCTAACTCAGCTAGAAGACTAATACCATCCCGCGTTTCCAAGACACAAAAACCAGAAGGACCCAAAAGGACACCCACAGCCACATAACCCAAAAACACTGGTTGTTTAAGCCGAACGAGTATCATTCCCCCTAAAAGGGCGGAAACAACCACAAACGCTATCTGTGTTAATTCATGGGAAATATGCATTAAAGTCTAAAGTCTTCCATTAGATTTTTAGGGATCTATACTCAGCACCACCATCGTCGTTTGCGGTGAAATTCCAGTCATACCACATGTTTTTGGGATTGCCCATCTTTTAAGGCTTGGTCCAAGCTCAACAAATCTTGCCACATTTCTCGCTTCTTAGAGGGTGACCTTAATAAATAAGCCGGATGGTAAAGAGCTAGAGTGGGAATAACAGCATTGGTATTAGGTGTAACATAATCATGCCAGCGGCCGCGCAAACGAACAATTCCCTCCGTAGGGCCTAAAAGAGCTTTAGCGGCAGTGCCTCCAACCAAACAAATCACCCGAGGCGCAATAAGCTCAATATGCCTCTTCAAGAAAGGCAAGCAGGCTGAAATTTCCTCTGTAGATGGCGTTCTATTCCCCGGAGGGCGCCATGGAACCACATTAGTGATATACAAAGAAGTTTGTCTATCAAGCCCTATGCACCCAAACATTTTATCCAAAAGTTTCCCACTCATTCCCACAAACGGTTTCCCCAGTCGGTCTTCTTCAGCCCCTGGTGCTTCTCCAATGAGCATGACAGGAGCCGTGGGAGGACCATCAGAAAAAACCATCTGAATAGCCGTGTTTTTCAAGTGGCATCCTTCAAAGTTTTGAAGACTCTCTTTAAGCGACTCTAAAGAAGAAACGAGAGCGGCTCGCTTTTCAGCTTCTTTTTGGATTGTATCGGGCACAAAACTCCATAAAGGATTTTCTAAGCCTTCATTCTTAACTGGGATATTGGGCAAAAGCACAGGATTTTCTTGTAAAGATTCTTTGAAACAATCTCGAGTTACCTCACCGACCATAAGATCAGCTCCCATTTCCTCAAACCATGCCTCTAATTCTGACCTTGGATTCTCTGTTGGCACAATCCCTTATCCTCTCTTCTTTCACCAGCTTATTTTTAAGTTTCTCCGTAGTTAACACGTCTAAAGGATACTCCCAAACACTATAGAGTGCATCGTTCCATTCAGTCACCTTCACATTCACTGGGGAACCGTCTAAATCTAATTTTCTCTTCATGCCCATGGATTCTAAAACTCTAGCCGAAGCAGGGTTCTTGCCCGCTTGAACCATCCCTCTTAAATAGCCTTGACGTTGCGTGTTAAAAATCTGAACCCACTGCTGCTTCAAAAAAGCCCCTACCTTTTTTCCAAGGCCAGATCCCCAATACTGAGGAGAAAAAGCGTAGAAAACTTGGGTCCCCCAAGGCGCATTATCTTGCTCATACCGAAATCCGCACCGCCCTATAAAAGTCTTTTCCCCATCAAGATCGTAGGCATAAACAACGTAGCACATATCAAAGCTTGGATTCCATGGAAATCCCACGCCCGTCCTGATAGAGCTTCTCAATAATGAGATGGTATTCCCAACGCCTTTGTAATATCGGCGAAATACTTTTAGGAGCTCTTTGTCTGACCAAGGCTTCCCATCCATCAAAGTTTTATATGTGTCTGGCGTTTGTTGTAATAACTGTATAAGGCCCGTAAAGTTAGCTTCACTAGGAACAAAAGGAGAGATATGAATGCGTTTGGCAGGAAGCTTAGAAAGGGTAAATTCTTTCGATAGATAGGCAAATTCTGGAGATATATGCACCTCGGGAAATATTTCCCGAGAAAGTTGACCTTCAGAGTTCTCCACATCTGGATTTGAAGATATAATGTATGTTTTATCTTGGGAACAAGAATCTTCCTCGACTGAACACACTAGCTGACCGGAATATAATACCCATGGCCTCAACATGCACCCTCCTAAATTGACTAACGCAATATGTAAACCGCTAAACGTTCAAGAATATCGTCTCATTTATATACCATAGATTATTCCTGCTGGCTACTCAACTGTCACAGATTTAGCCAAATTTCTGGGTTGATCCACATCAGTTCCTTTTAAACAAGCCATATAATAAGCTAAAAACTGCGCTGGCAGAACATAAAGTAAGGGGGTTACCCATTCTTGAACCCCAGGAATTTTTACCTCAGAAACAGCCACATCCTCCAGTTTAGATAAACTATTTTCATCTCCGATAAGAAAAATCTGGCCCCCTCTGGCTCGAACTTCTTGAATATTGGAAATAACTTTCTCTATCAAAGGTGTGGAAGGAACAAAAACAACCACTGGCATATGGGAATCCACAAGGGCTAAAGGACCATGTTTCAACTCGCCAGCTGGATAGCCTTCCGCGTGGATGTAAGAAAGTTCTTTTACCTTAAGGGCGCCCTCCATAGCTATTGGGTACATAAGATTTCTGCCTAAAAACAACATATGTCTCTTTTCGTATAGATGAGAGGCCATGGTTTGAAAATCTTGAGCTTGACCCAAAACACTTTCTAGGTGAATCGGAAGCTCAATGAGTCCTTGAAGGCGTGCTTTCTCAATATGAGGCGTTATGTGATTTTTTCTTCTCCCCAACCACAAACTAAAAAGAGCTAACACAGCTAACTGCCCCATAAAGGCCTTAGTAGATGCCACACCAATTTCAGGCCCAGCAAAGGTAAACAAAGTCATCCTTGAGAGACGATCCAAACTACTTTGAGCTACGTTGACCACCGATAGGGTCTGGCACCCAGTTTGAGTCGCCAAAGAAAGCGCAGCCAGTGTGTCAGCTGTCTCCCCCGATTGGGAGATAAAAATGCATAAACAGTCTTTACATAAAGAGGATGATCGATACCGCGCTTCCGAAGCAATATCTACTTCCACCGGTATGTTTGCAAAGGTCTCAAGCCAGTATTTAGCCACCAGACCCGCATAGTAAGAGGTACCACACGCCAAAATCACACATCTTTTAACATCTTTTAGGTCCTCATACTCTATAGGCAAGTTAACCGTCCCTTGGGTGGGATGGACATAAGCCTCCAAAACACGATTTACTACCGACGGCTGTTCGTAAATTTCTTTGAGCATGTAATGCCGAAAACCGTCTTTGCCCACTGGACCCATAACCCCGTGAGAATGCACAATGGGCCTATCCACAACAAGTCCATCACGATCATGAAAAGTCACTGAACGATCCATTACCTCTACCCAATCTCCATCCTCTAAATATTGAATTTCATCAGTAAATCCCCCCAAAGCAAACGCATCTGACCCCAAATAGCTCCCATTCTCACCCCGTCCTACCGCCAAGGGGGGACCATGGCGTGCACCGATAATCGTATGAGGATACTGAGCAAAAAGAACAGCTATAGAATAAGCGCCTTCAAGTTGAGGCAAAACCTCAGCCGCGGCTTCTTGAGGGGAGTTTCCTTTGCTTAAAGAAGCATCGAACAAATGCAAAATCACTTCGGTGTCTGTTTCAGACGTAAAAACCACCCCCTTTTTTTGAAGGCTCTTTTTGAGAGTATCATAGTTCTCGATAATACCATTATGGACCACAGCTACATGTTCTGTCCTATGAGGGTGAGCATTAGCCTCAGTGGGAAGGCCATGGGTTGCCCACCGTGTATGACCGATTCCCATGGTTCCTAGCAAAGGATTTAGAGCCACTTTTTCTTCAAGCGCCTCAATTTTACCTGGCGCGCGACACAAGTGAATGTTGCCTTGTGATAGAGTGGCAATCCCAGCAGAGTCGTAGCCTCTATACCTAAGCCTTTTTAAGGCATCCAGCAAAATTGGCTGAGCATCTACCGTGCCCACATAGGCAATAAGTCCACACATAAGTCAGTCTCCTTTTCCTTCTTTGAATCCATCTAATTCCCGCCCGATCCTGCCCTTAAGTAGACTCTATATGGGGAGAACTCTCTGGGCGTTTAAGTTTACGAGGTAAAGATGTCTGTGGGCTTCGGCTAATAGCTAATGTGCCTGATTCCACATTCTTTGTGATAACAGAACCGGCGCCCACCACGCAATCTTCACCTATGGAAACAGGCGCTATAAGAGCCGTATTGGCCCCAATAAAAGTACGATCACCAATGCGCGTGGTATGCTTTTTGGATCCATCATAATTGCACGTAATGGTTCCTGCACCAATGTTCACGTCCGACCCTAAAATCGCGTCCCCGATATAAGATAAATGGCCCACCTTAGTTTGGCGACCCAAAGAGCTTTTTTTAATTTCCACAAAATTTCCGATCTTTGCTGATGCCCCGATATGGGTTTCAGGACGAAGACGGGCAAAGGGACCCACTTGGGCATGAGCACCAATGACGCAGCCCTCAAGATACGAAAAACCCCGAATAATAGCACCAGTTTCAATATGAACGCCCGGCCCCATAATCACATGGGGCTCGATAATCACATCTTCTTCTATGTGCGTATCAAAGCTTACCTTCACTGATTGAGGATCTTTAAAAGTGACCCCTTGGTTCATAAAATCCTCAAGCCGGCTTTGTTGGAATATGCGCCTGCATGGGCTAAATCCTGACGGGTGTTAACCCCGCCATTTCTTTTTTGTCCCCACCTCTACGGCCACCTTTAAACCATGGGTGTGAGCAATATGGATTGTATCTGTCAAATAGAATTCTTTTTATCATTCTTGTCTTGGAGTTGATCAAGCAAAATTTCAAGTTCTGTTGATCAAATACCATTAATACACAATTGTATTGTTAGATTTTGTTTCTGAAGTGCAGTGGCCTCCTTTTATCTTCTATTATTTTTTCACAAAATCCTTCTTGGTTTAAAAGCAACTGCCCATAAGAGTGGGGCCTATCCACATCCATCCTGACAACGGTTATAGCCGCCTTTGTGTGATGATACATGACCTTTTTTCAAAGTCTCACAAGACAAGAGGGCGTATCTCCATAAAGCACAAGCAGCGTCCCAGGACCTTGGTCCACAAAGAATTCTTCCTGCTGCCATTACTGCATGTCCTGTGCCCTCTTTGTCTTTGGATAAAGGTAGGCCATACAGATGTATAAGCTCCCTCATCTTTAAAGTCTGGAGAACCACCAGGCTTTTTGAGCAATGTTAGCTTGGCCCAGAGTTTCTAAGACGTGACCCACCAAGGGGAGAGACCTCCCAAAGGATGAAGGGACTTTCGATAGCTTTGATTTCATGCGGGTGCTTTTCCCAGCACATAAAATAAGAGCGCGAATCGTGCCTTCTACCCCACCCAGATTAGCCATTAAACATTCCTTTTCACACTTTTGATCAGACCACAAATTTTGCAGTATACCCCCAGGGGAGGCTTCATCAAATCTCTTTGAAATTTGATATTTTCATCGCAATGGAAAGTGAAGAGTTGCGACAAGTTATGACACCAATTGAGCCCCCTGTGCACAATGAGGCACCATACCTCTTAATCAAAACAAACGTCATTCCTCAGGGTACCCTTGAAAGAGAGATAGATTGACAATTGAATCTTTGTCATCATATAGAACACTTGGAATAAAAATGATTTCTCTTGTGTTTTCATTCAGTTTCAGAGCATTTTGTTCTTGATCAAAGAGTTACCTCATTCATTTTTTGCCCCAGGAGAGTCCTTACCTATGTCCTCCTTCTGCCTGATTTTTACTGTAGGCCAACTCACCATCCTTTCCCTGAATCTTAGGTTTTTTCCGAGACTGCTATGGCTTCTATATTGGGGCTGGTCCTGTTATGGATGCGTTGGTCGTGTCTATTAAAATCCCAAGCTTTTTTCCGAAGGCTATTTGGTCGAAGGGGCTTTAATGCCGCTTTTGTTCCTCTTTTTCGAGCACCTTATCCGCTGAAGGCAAGACCGTGAAGCCATTACTCGAGCCGAAGAAATTATGTCCTTTCTTTTGTTCATCTCTTTTATCCCTCACTGTCCTTGTAGAAATATTTGCCACTCTTTCGTGACCGCCATGGTTTACGGGATTTAAAGACACCCCAGAACGTCTGCTCACCATTCTTTACCCGGATTACCTTCCTTATCTCTTAGCCATCTCCTTGACCGCTTTATATAGTGGCATTTTAAATTCTTGGATCGTTTTGCCGCTGCCGCTGCCTCTCCGGCAGCTGGAAATCTTTCCTCGTCGCCATCTTACTATACGTCGGGGACATTCCTTCCAGGCTACTTGGTCGTTTTTCCATATTAGTATCAGGCTTTATCCAGCTCCTATGGGTTATTGTCCCCACCCACAGATACGGGTTTCGGCTCCGTCTGTTAAGGCTCATGGACTCTACACCCAATGTGAAAAATTTCTCCAGCGTAAGATTCCAGGTTATTGGTCGGGCGTGGTCCAAATAAATTCTTTATTGGCACCCTTATCGCCTCATTTTTACCCCTGGGAAGTGTTTTCTTTACTTTGCTGATAGACTAACCAATTGCCCCTGAGTGTGATTGGAACAGCTATTAGCACAGCCCTCTTGCCCATCATGTCTCGCCAATTGCGACAGAAACAATTTAACTGGGGCCATTCATAATCAAAACCGTGCCCTAGAGTTTGGACTGCTCTTAGTTCTACCCGCCACGGTCAGTTTAATTTTAGGGGCCGAACCTTTTGTGCGAGTTTTGTTTGAGCATGGAGAATTCAGCTCAAATGACACCCACCAAACGGCTTTAGCTTTGATGGGTTACGCTTGCGGCCTTCCTGCGTATATTTTGATCAAAATATTCAGCACCAGCTTTTTCGCCCGCCATGACACCAGAACGCCTGTCTTCACTGCGGCCATCAGTGTGGCTACGGATATACTTTTTAGCCTTCTCCTATTAAGCTCTCTTCAACACGTAGGCATTGCTTTAGCAACGGCTATTGCATCCTGGCTTAATGCGTTTATTTTAGGATATTTACTCAGGAGAAAAGGTCTTTTAAAACTTGATGGAAGGCTTACACGGTTTTTACCCAGGGTCTCTATAGCCACTATTTTAACCGGTGCCACGGTATATGGGGTCGTTATCTTCACCGATTGTCTCGTAGGAAGCCCCTTGATTCTTGAAAAGATTCTAGGCCTCTGTCTTATTGTGGGAAGTGGACTTGCCATGTTCTTTTTTATTATCTTTATGACACGGGCTTTGTCTCTATCTGAGGTCTTTTTGAACGAATCTTCATAAGGCAACTTCTCCAGAATAGCTCCTCCATTCTCCCTCTTTGGCAATTTTAAGCTTTCTTATAGTATGAAGCAGCCCTTCTAGTTCTTGGATTGAGCTCACATCCAGAACAAGGCCATATGTTACCCATCCGTTTTCCCTTTGAACTTCTTTTAAATGCCTCAGAAGTATTTTTTCGTCAGCCACGCTCGCGATAAGTTTCCCTAAGCTTTCTTTGCTACTCTTAATAGTAATACGAACGAGAACTTGGCTACCCCGTTCACAAGGCTCTAAGATTTCATCCCACTCAACAGGAAAAGCGGCTTTTTTAGAGGTGGAAGAATGACCCAATTGTGTACACGTTACTTTATGAATTTCTATAGTATGAGGCGTTCTGAGAACACCTGATATAGGCACAAAGGGCTCAGGACGGCAACAAGGTCCTTGGATCAAGCGCCGCTCTTGAAAGAAAACTTGGCGAGAACTATAGGGTTTTTCTTCCCCTTTTATCACTATTTTTGATGAGATTAGAGTTCCTTGGGTATTTTCAAAATTTTTTTCAGAAACCTCCGGCTTCCCCTCCTTTTCATGCAGACTTAATTTCTCTATCATCTCTTCTGGATTAATTTTCCCCATGCCTATAGCTTCAAAAAATGCTTTTTCCTTGGAAAAACCATACACTTTAAGCAATAAGTCGAGACTTTTTTTTCTTGCAAACCCGTGAATCGCCACTTTATCCTCAAAAAGAAACTCTCCCCGTTTAAGAACATTATCATGGGCGTATTTGCGAATATGCATACGTGCCTTCGCGGTCTTTGCAAATTCTTCCCAATAGAGGGGTGGAATATGGCCTGAGCGTGTAATAATTTTAACCTTATCTCCGTTCTCAAGTTTGGTCCATAAAGGTTGTTTTTTTCCATTAACCAAAGTCCTTACACATTCATCTCCCATGGCCGTATGAACCGCATAAGCAAAATCTATGCAAGTAGCCCCATGAGGTAGAGCAATAACCTCACCCGTGGGCGTAAAGCAAAATACCTCGTTGGTATACATCTCCAATTTGGTCTGACTTAAAAACTCCTCAGGATCGGATGTGGCTTCTAATATTTTTAAAATCCCTTTAATCCAAGGATAGTAGCGTTCACCGTCACCCCCTGGGGTATTGGTTTTTAAATATTGTTTATATTTCCAATGGGCAGCAAACCCTAATTCAGAAAGACTATCCATCTGTTGGGTTCGGATTTGAATTTCAATTTTATGATTTTCTGGCCCAATAACAGTGGTATGGAGAGAAGAGTACCCATTAGGTTTAGGTGTACTAATATAATCTTTAAACTTTCCCGGGATCACAGAAAATATACTATGGATAACTCCCAAGGCTTGATAACATTCCCCCACCGTATGCACAATCACTCTAAAAGCCATAAGATCAGTGAGTTGATCGAAGGATAAATTCTTATATTCCATTTTCTTCCAAATAGAATATACCGTCTTTTGCCGACCACTAATGACCACGGAAAGGCCATTTTCTCGAAGCACAGACCCTAAGCGATCCTCGATACTTTTTATAAGGTCTATGGAGTTTTCTTTTAATTTTTGTAAACGTGCGTATAATACTTCATAAGTATCTGATTCTAAATATTTAAAAGATAAGTCAGCCAATTCTGTGGCGACCTCGTGCATACCTGTTCGTTCGGCAAGAGGCACATAAATTTCCATGGTTTCTTGCGCAATACGCTGTCGAGATTCAGGTGATTTTATGTGTCCAAGCGTCCTCATGTTATGAAGTCGATCCGCCAGTTTGACCAATAGCACGCGGATATCTTTTGATACGGCAAGTACAAATTTTCTAAAGTTTTCAGCTTGAGCTTTACGTACTGACACTTCTTTCATTTTGGAAAGCTTGGTTACACCCTCCACCAAGAAGGATACCTCTTTCCCAAACAACGCCTTGAGCTGCTTGGCCGTAATATGTGTATCTTCCAAAACATCGTGCAACAATGCCGTAGCGATGGTGGCACTATCCACATTCCACTGGGCCAAAATCATAGCCACTTCTATAGGGTGCATAAAATAATCTTCCCCAGAAGCCCTTTTTTGGCCTCCGTGGGATTGAAGCCCAAATACATAGGCTCGATTTATCAGATCTTCATCAGCGTCTGGATCATAAGCTTTAATACGGTCTATAAGGTGTTGCTGAGAGATCATACCCCCTGCCTCCCAATGCTCCTAGTTTTCAATCCCATAAACGTTATCTCCCTATATCAAAGCTAACTCATTGAGATAACCTATACAAGGGAAAGCACGAGGGATTTATTATAATTTAACTCTAAGAAACAAATATATTATACCTTAGCGAAAGAACAATCTTCGGAGTAAGCACATCCATAGCTCCTCTATGAATTTGTATCTAATGAGCCGCAAGGGTGCAATTGCCATTCAGTAGATTAAGTGAGGCACCAGGAAGCCGTCTTTTAAGACTCAGTAATTAACCTTCGATTTTTCTATGTTTTCATATTCCATTTCGTTGAGGCTCTGTACTGCAAGATCCTGTTCTATGTTCTTCTCTGCTACTTCTTTCGTCCATACTCTAGCTATTGCGGGAGCTATTTGGGCTTCCTGCTCATTAAATGTCTTGGGTGACACAGACTTGCCCTTTATTTTCCCTTGCTTTACGGCGATCTCTCGGTCGATGACCTTCCACCTCTCAGAAGCTTTTTTGGAACCAGGAATACTCTCCACCTCGTCATAGACTTTTTTTAGACTGTTTTCATTCTCTTCCAAAACCTTATTATACTTCTCGTTTTGCCCAGTGTTTTTAGCAATCTGAGCTTCATCTTCTTGCTCTTGCTGATCCACCTTGTATTGGATGTCAGACGGAGCCACCACCATGGCATCCACTGCCAACAACTCCTCCTGTGTTACCTTTAGTTCCACTGGAGTAAGAGCACGAGATTCTTCATCTTTTTTGGTAGATACAGGTTTCTTACTTGGCTTCACTTTTGCTCTAGAAATCTCTTTTTTCTTTCCAACGGCTTTATCGGTTTTCAATCTCTTAGCTTTCGCTTCTGTGTGAGATTTTTCTGATACAGACCCTTTGTGCTCATGTTTGCCCTTTGCAGCAAATAGATCGTGAGCTGAGCTCAAGGACATCACTGACACCAGAACACTTATGGAAATTATTGCTTTGATCATTGGACCCTCCTTATTTTTTTTCTTCATTTATTGGATAAGTATAACTCAAATTTTGAGTTCCCTACACAATAATATGACGGAGGGTCAAACAGGGGCACTGGCCATTGCGATAGGACGCAGTTATGTTTTGGAGTTTTAGTCACCTTCTATTCTGTTCAAGGAATCGATCGATAAACCAAACCTAGCCAAGTCGTGATTCTCCATTGTGTCTATTGCTTGATTCTCCTTTTTGTCTATACGGAATGCCACATCCCGAGGTAAATTTGAATTGTCAAAAGATTGATTGAGAGTAAATTTCTCGAATCTTGATCTAATTTTCCCAAAGTTAGTGAGTATATAAGCTAAAGAAGGATTATCCCGCTTCATCCTAGTGAATTTTTCTTGTGCGGATGTCTTGGCTCTTTTATACAAATCAACATACTTATTATTCCCAGGATGTTCATCCATAAGCAATCTATCACGAGCTAATTAAAAGTCCGCTTCTGTTGCAAAATTATGGTGGTATGGGTCTACGCCCTTAACAACTTCCAACGTCCGAATACCTGCTATTTCTGCAGGAATCATTGCTTTATTTTCTAAATAATTTTCTAAATAGATCTTTCTTATAGGCGCAGGGGTGTGGTATTTGTCCTCCATAGCTTGCAACTCCAGAACCTCCTGTGCTTCTGTTTCTCTAAGACTCGGCGCTTTATTTTCTTCAGCTTTTTTGACTGATCTAAGTTTCTCCCTTGGCTCCACTTTTGCTCTAGAAATCTCTTTTTTCTTTCCAACTGCTTTATCGGTTTTAAATCCCTTAGCTTTCGGTTCTGTATGAGATTTTTTGATATAAACTCTTTACGCTCATGTTTGCCCTTTGTAGCAAGTAGACCTTGAACTGAACTCAAGGAAACCACTGACACCAGAACACTTATGGAAATTATTGCTTTGATCATTGGACCCTCCTTATTTCTTTTCTTCATTTATTGGATTAGTATAGCACAAATTTTGAGTCCATACACAATAATATGACGGAGAGCCAAAGAAGGACACTGGGCCTACCTAAATCTTTGAATAATTTTATAAGATCACTTAATACCTTCAAGTGGCTCGCAGAATAGATATAGTTGCCTTTAATCCTCTAAAGATTAAAGCAAACTTTCTGTTCGATCTTATAATGCTATATTATATATGAACTAGAAGTTCTTTTAATTAACTATCTTTAACTTCGGTTTCGTCTTCAAATATGTAAAGCTCTTCGCCGCTTTCGATCTCTTTCTCAGCGATCTCCACGAGTGAAATTCCTTTTGCTCTTCTGCTATGGCGATCCGTATTCTTTCGGCTTCTTCCGGTTCTGACATTTTTGCAGGACTTCACGATCTCTTTTCAAATCCACAATGGATACTTCTTTTTCCTCAGCCAATTCGCGTAAAGCAATTACAGGATTTTTATCATTATCACGAGAGACTAATATAGCTGATCCCCCCTGAAATCTCCCGAGTGCGCTGAGCTGCAAGCAAGACGAGATCAAATCTATTGGGAACCAAACGAATACAATCTTCTACGGTAATACGTGCCATTTTATCCCTTGCTGTGTTAACTCAACTTAACGCATTTAAAAAGTGAAGGTCGTCTTAAGGGTACTGTTTCTTGAGCGACTTCATCTTGACCGACTATAAAAATGAGCGCATAAAAAGGCAAGTGAAAAGTAAAGAAATCCTCGATCTTGGGAATGAATTAGCATGATTTCATCCATAACCGCCCCTTTATTTCCTCAAGATGCTGTCGAAATAATCTTTCCTACGAAATCTCCTACCTCCCCCGACCACCTGGCTCTGTGCCTTAGGGTGTTGGAAAATCTCCCCCTGAGCATCATTTGTCATCCAGAACGAGCCTTTCATGAAGACAAATCCCCTTTCGGCTACTATGCCCATTGTCTGGAGGAACGGACCCGCGCTCTCATAGAAGCGATTAATGGCCCCGCAAAAGCCTTATGGGCTTTTACCGGGGGTTTTGGATGCGTAGAAATTGTTGAAAGACTTGAAGCTCTAAATTTTAAACCCTCCTCTTTTCCCAAAGTCCTCATTGGATATAGCGATATTACCCACCTTCATGCACTCTGGGCAAAATGGGGATGGCCTTCTCTACACGGTCCTAATCTTGGCAACACAGATGTTACCCGACCTCCAGAAACAACTATACCTATTAACATCAACGCCTCTTTACATGATACCTTGGCCTATCTTTTAGCCCCTGGGACCTCTTTGTCTTATACTCTTGAATGGCTTAACGTGGACAAATCCTTAATTCCCGCATCTCCATTATCGGCCCCTATTTATGGGGGAAATGCCACCTTGGTCAAAGAAATGGATAATACCTCCACGGCCCTTTGTTTGAAAAATAATTTTTTGTTTCTAGAAGAGTCCCCCGAATGCCCCAAACGGATGAATCGGGTCTTTACCTCTTTGCTACGCACAGGCGCCTTTGATCAGCTCGCAGGACTTATTTTTGGATATATTCCCGATGATAACCTCCAGCCCCTTCCAGAGGTTTTTACTATATTTTTACGAGACCACCTCTCCCAAGCATCCTTTCCTATCCTTTTCAGTCCCGACTTTGGTCATGGATTAAAAAATGATCCGCTCCCCCTTGGCGTGACTGCAACGCTGTCTTTTAAAAAAGACCAGTGGCACCTAGACATTCCTAAGAATTTCGGGAACCCGTCTCTTTAAAAAAGCCATACTCTTTTTTAAAGATTTCCTTAGAAAATCAATTTGTAAAAATGCCTCTTTCCGATTTTAAGCTCTATGGGGCCGGATAACTCATGGATCTTAAGCTCCGGGTCCATGATTTTGTTTCCTCCAATACTCACACTCCCCGCCAGGATTAGTTTCCGGGTAAACCCCCGGCTTTTATCGCCCAAAAGGCGTTCACTCACATCAAGCAACGAAAGTACCTCGCCTTCTTTACGTTCGAGAGCTGAAAGATTGGTTTCTATAAACTCTCTATCATACCAGTTTTTTGACTGTACGTTCTTATAGAAAGCCTGTTCAGCCCCTATGGCCTCGGCATCTGAGTGATACTGGCCCACAATGTCAAAAGCAATTTTCTTCTTTACGCCCATGGGATCAAGAGCAATGTCTTTGCTGAGTTTTAGCTTGTTCTCTTCATGAAAACGGGTGGTTAGAGTAAGATACTCTTCTATAAGAAGATCCGGGATGGACATAACTTTGGCGTACATGGTATTGGGATCTTCAGTCAGTCCAATATAATTATTCAAAGACTTTCCCATTTTATGAACACCATCGGTACCTCTCAAAAGAGGCACGCACATCACTATTTGAGAGGGCAGTTCATGAATTTCTTGAAGGGTTTTGCCCATCATACAGTTAAATAATTGATCAGTCCCCCCCAATTCAACATCAGCTTTGATGGCCACTGAATCTTGTCCTTGCAGCAAGGGATATAGAATCTCATGAAGGGCAATAGGCTGATGGTTCTTATATCGGTCTCCAAAATCATGACGTTGCATAACTTGCGCTAGGGTGACTTTTGATAATAAAGAAATCACATCCATCAAATTCATCGGAGTCAACCATTCGCTATTCTTACGAATGGTTATTTTTGTTAAATCTAAAATCTTCCCCAGTTGAGCTAAATAAGTTTGGGCGTTTTCCTCAACTTCTTCTTCTGAAAGAGGGGGTCGAGTTTTGTTTTTCCCAGACGGATCCCCAATACGTGCCGTAAAGTCTCCAATAATGACACATACGTCATGGCCCATGTCTTGGAATTCTTTTAACTTCCTTAATACCACAGCATGGCCCAAATGAAGATCTGGTGCTGTAGGATCGAACCCCAATTTAATGCATAACGGTTTCTTTTGATCGTGGGCTATGGCCAATTTCCGCTTCAACCCATCTTCAGGAACGACTTGCATCCCTTGGGATAGACTTCGTGCATTCTCTTCTATGTTTGTTTGTTTCATGCGCCTTTTCCCATGGTAAGTTTCCCTTAGTATTTATCATACCCCTTTCTAGATTTCATCCTTTTATTTGACAAGCTTCCTAAAAGGCATAGGTCCCACTATTGAATAAATGGAAATAAAAGTGATACACTCGCCCTAGTCATTAGACCTTGTCCCTTTCTTAGATTTCAAGTATCCTTATCATGAAAATTACCCCCCTCCCCCCTCCCGTCCGACCAAACAAGCTAGGCCTATGGGGAAAAAAGAAACAAGCACTGCCCCTAGCCAAGCCCTTTGGATTTATGGCATTCATGCGTGCATCAAAGCGTTAAAGAACCCCCAAAGACGCATCTTGCGCTTGGTTTGCGTCGACTCTCATCAAGCACCAATAACCTCTCTCCTAGCTGAGAATCATATTGATCTTGACGCTCTTTCTCTCCAGATTGAGCCCATGAATATTTCTACCTTGACCTCTTTACTACCTAAAGATGCCGTCCACCAAAAGATTGCCCTTTGTGCAAAAAAACTTCCCGTCCCCCCTCTTGAAACCTATTTAAAAAATCTCAACGGGCCTGGAACTTTTCTTTGTTTAGATCAAATAACCGACCCTCATAATGTGGGAGCCATTTTACGAAGCTGTGCGGCTTTTGACATTGATGGGATATGCCTTACGGAACGACACAGTCCTGAACTCACAGGGATATTGGCTAAAGCCGCCTCAGGAGCTTTAGAAAATCTTTCTTTGTTTATGATTAATAATCTTTCTCAAACCTTAGAGACTTTTAAAAAACATGAATTCTGGTGTTTGGGCCTTGCCGAAGAAGGCACTCACCTTTTGGGAAACTACGATATTCCCGAACGGGTGGTTTTTATCTTGGGAAGTGAAGGCAAAGGGCTTCGCCCCTTAACGCGCAAAAATTGCGACATTCTCCTTAATATACCTACGTCGCCAGAGTTCCCAACCCTTAATGTATCGGTAGCGGCAGGCATTTGCTTATATGAAAACGCCCGTCATAAAACCAATACGCAGGAGACGTAAAACAATCATGACTTGGATTCTGACGGCTCTCATTGCCTCCTATTTTTTAGGCTCTATGCCTACGGCATACTTACTCACTCACTTCTTTTTAAAAAAAGACTTACGCACCATTGGTTCTGGAAACATAGGGGCCACCAACGCCTTCCGCACAGGCCATAAATGGATTGGGATTGTAACTTTTCTAGGAGATATAGGCAAAAGCATCCTCGCCATTAGCTTAACTCTTTGGATATTTGACAACTCTCCCTTACAAGCAATTATGGCCCTGGCGTCTTTGCTTTTGGTTTTGGTGGGACATATTTTTCCCATTTGGTTAAAACTCAAGGGCGGAAAAGGTGTGGCTCCTTTTCTGGGCGGCTCTTTTGTGCTTTTTCCTGTCATAACTTTAGGGTGTCTGGCGATATGGGGATTAATTTTTGCATCAAGCCGTATTTCTTCTTTAAGTTCTTTGGGCGCTTTATGTTTTTCACCCCTTTTGTTGTGGTTTTTTAAGCCTGATATAGTGTTTTCATCTCCCTTCTTCTATCAAAAGCTTGGCATTTTCTTTCTGTGTTGTGGGCTCATCCTTTTAAAGCATACTTCTAATATTCGCCGGCTTTTCCGAAAAGAAGAATTATCATTCTCCCCGGAATCTCATGATCAAAAGCCTCTTTCAGAAAAAAAACCAAAGTACTAAAAGAGGAATGGGTATTGACAGGATAGGGTTTTTCTTCCATTGCTATGAGAAATTTTCACTAAAAAATCGGGTTTGTATCTTAAATTTCTTACTGACTTTTCTCCCGATACTGTAGTGTTTTCTCTTCGAACCACAGTTAAAAGGGATTGAACCAACTTTTCACTTTGGTCTACTTCTCGAAATATGCGCTTATTATTAAGCGTACTATCCCTTCACAAAAAGCAGAGTTAATTTTTATGAAACTTGTCATCGTTGAGTCCCCAGCCAAAGCCAAAACACTTCTTGGATACTTGGGGAGCGACTATAAAATATTAGCCAGCTATGGTCATATCCGAGACCTTCCTTCCAAGGATGGATCGGTCAATCCCGATGACAACTTCGCCATGCAGTGGGAAACGTCCGCAAGGTCAAAAAAAGTGCTCTCGGAAATTCAATCAGCAGCTAAAAAAGCGAGTGCTCTCTATCTCGCTACCGACCCTGATAGGGAGGGAGAGGCTATTTCTTGGCATATCTATGAGATTCTCAAAATATAAAATGCCTTCCCAAAGAAACGAAACGTATTGTCTTTCATGAAGTTACAAAAGGGGCCCTTCTTGAGGCTCTTGAGCATCCTAGAGACATTAACAACGATCTGGTAGACGCTTACTTAGCACGGCGTGCTCTTGACTACTTAGTGGGCTTTACGCTTTCGCCTATATTGTGGAGAAAACTTCCAGGAAGCCGGTCTGCAGGTCGCGTTCAATCTGTGGCTTTGAGGCTCATTACAGAACGTGAAGCTGAGATCGAAATTTTTCTGCCTCAAGAATATTGGTCTATCGATGGACTCATGAAAACAGCCTCAGACATAAAGATTAAAAGCCGTCTTGTGCTTCTCGATGGAAAAAAACTTGAAAAGTTTTCTCTCCCCAATCAAGAAATGGCTTTCAATGCCCGCGACTTAATTTCTTCTTATGATGATTACGCTATTAAAAGCGTAAAGAAAAAAGAAGTTCAGCGTCATCCAACGGCCCCTTTTACCACGTCAACCTTGCAACAAGAAGCCTCTCGAAAGTTAGGATTCTCTGCATCCCGAACCATGCGTGTGGCACAAAGTCTTTATGAAGGCATTAGTTTAGGAGGCCAATCGGTAGGTCTTATCACCTATATGAGAACCGATAGCGTAACTCTTTCCCAATCGGCCGTCACAGCCATGAGATCATCTATTGAATCTCACTACGGAAAGAACTATGTCTCCCCCACTCAGCGGGTCTATAAAACGAAGGCTCGTAATGCCCAAGAAGCCCATGAAGGTATTCGTCCGACTCTTTTTGATAAAAGCCCCAGTGAGATTAACCGTTTTTTATCATCTGATGAAGCCAAGTTGTACGGCCTCATTTGGAAACGCACTTTAGCCTCTCAAATGTCCAGTGCGCGCTATAATCAAGTGGCTATCGACATAATGAATGGCCCAGAAACTATAGGATTTCGTGCTAATGGCAGCACGCTTCTGTTCGATGGCTTTTTAAAAGTGTACGAAGAAGGATCGGATTCAGGGGATAAACCTAACGTCTCTTCGGGACTTTTGGAGGGAGAATCAGAAAAAACCCTTCCTCCCTTAGAGGAAGGACAAGCTATGAAGCTCACTGAGGTTCTGCCCGCTCAGCATTTTACCGAACCGCCCCCTCGTTTTACTGAAGCCAGTCTTGTAAAACGATTGGAAGAACTAGGCATTGGTCGCCCTTCTACTTATGCAAGCATTATTCACGTGCTTCAACAACGTAATTATGTACGGCTGACGAACAAGCAGTTTATTCCTGAAGAACGGGGGATAATAGTTACCACCTTTTTGGAGAGCTTTTTCTCTCAATTTGTCGCCTATTCTTTTACGGCAGGATTGGAAGATAAGTTAGACTTGGTCTCTGAAGGTGCTTTGGAATGGAAGGATTTGTTATCCGGATTTTGGGGGCCCTTAAAGGAAAACTCAGACCAAACCAAAACCTTACGCATAACTGAAGTCATTGATCTTTTAGAAGAAAAGCTTGAAACTCATTTATTCCCCACCAATAAAGAAGGCGTCTCGCCTCGCAAATGTACCCATTGCGATGACGGTAAACTGTCTCTCAAACTCGGCAAATTCGGCGCTTTTATTGGATGTTCAAATTACCCCACCTGCCGTTATACAAAGCCTATTGGGGAGGATGCTATAGAAGGTGAAGCCTCTGAGGCCGACACGGCTTTATATCCTAAAGCCTTAGGAACCCACCCTGAGCTAGGCACTGAGATCTCCTTACGTAAAGGCCCTTATGGCCCTTACGTACAAGTTGAACCCACCCAACCTAAAGAAAAACCCAAACGTATGGCGTTGCCGAAAGGCGTTTCCTTGGATGACGTCACGTACCTTATGGCTTTGGACTTACTCTCCTTGCCCCGGCAGCTGGGAACTTACCCGGACTCTGAAGATCCAGTGGTGGTGGGTATTGGAAGATTTGGGCCCTATATTAAACATCAGACGCGGTTTGTTTCCATTAAGGGCGACTATGATGTTACCACCATATCTTTGGATGAAGCTGTGAAGATTCTTTCTGAAACGCCTATAAAACCAAAAAAAGAGATCTCTCAAAAAGCCGTTTCCTCCAAAGAAACGTCTGCAGCCCCTAAGGCAAAAAAAACCACCGCAAAAGCCACCTCGTCTGGCACAAAAAAGAAAAAAGCCGTTTCAAAAAAAACCGCTAAACCCAAAGTGAAAAAGCCTGCTGAGTAAATTGGAGGAAGATTTTTTTTGTGCCGATAATACCCTTATCTAGAACTCTTGTGCTTGAGGTGCGCCTGTCTTTTTCCGCCCGAAAATGAATGCATTTATTGATCGTTATTCCCGCTTATGAATTTTCTGCCAGGGTTTCTGGGGTGTGCTATAATAATAAAAGAACATGAACAAGAAGGAGGGCTTAGGAAAAAATATGTGTATCTAGCGGTGGTAAGCGCACTTTTCTTTGTGAATAGTGGACACGCTATGACCATATACGCAAAAATGCTCACAGGGCAAACCGTTACTCCCCAGGCCATGCCCTCAGATACAGTACTAAGTTTGAAACAACAAATAGAGTATCATATAGGCGATCCCCCCACCCAGCAGCGTTTAGTTTATTCAAGACTCGCCCCTAGATAATACAAAAACCTTAAGTTACTATTATATCAAGAATAAATCAACGATTGCACTAGCTATTGATTATGGTACCAAATGGGTCAGACCTTACACTAAGCCTTCGAGACGGCGTCTGATCTTTCAAGAGGGAGTCAGAAGTAGGCTTCTTGGTGAAGACAGTTAAGCTGTGCGATCCTATACATCATTTGCATTTTAATAAGAAAAAAGCGCATGCACTGACGAGGGTTTTCAACGCCTCAAGTCTCCATCTTTGGAAAATGAGGTTTTCTTTCCTGGCTCATCTTTTAATTTTTTCGGGATTTTTGAATTATTTTTCACATAAACACCTATATTCACGGTAAAATTGACCCTAAATAGGGCTTGAAGGAAAAGTTCTTGAGTCCTTTATTGGATTGGGTTCTGATGAAAAAATAAGAGATGAAGATTTTGAGAAAAAGATTTAACAGAGGATGTTGGCAAGGATATTCTGCCATTTTTTGAGAGGATGAAGAGCAAAAGGTAAAAACTTCATCAAAAAATAGTTATACCTTTCGCGATTGAAGAGTTGGTGTTGTGAGATGGCAACGACCAAGTTAAATTTCTGAAAAAACCGAGACGGAAAAAAAATAATGAGTAGTATCTGACTGAAAATATAGATATAAATCTGTATGGAACGATTTCTGAGCTCATCTGCGCTAAAATAAGCCATGGTTTTAACTTTTTAGCGTATTTCTTTGACGACCAAAAATTTTTACCTTCTAAAGAATCAATCAGGCGCTTTCACGAACGTGCCACCGCGCTTTATGAGCACCCGCAATCACCGCCCCTGGCCCTTCCTCTCTTATGGCCCCAGTTACTACATCGGCGGTCTGCCCCCGATGCGGTGCCTGTGAGCCCATATTAAGACCTCGTGCTTTTGTTTTTCGGCCGCGTCCCAAGCCTTCACACGCTGCTCCTGCAACCATAAATACAACTCTTCCTCATGCGTCAGAGGAGTTCTCGCATTGTGGGACGCCGTCGTGACCCCATACGCATCCCCTCTCTCTGTGGGCTCAGCTGCTTCTGCGCCGCTTGGCACAGCAAGTCGCTTTCTTGCGAAAAGATCATCCTGCCCCCCCAAGATCGATTGCCTGTGTAGCGCTGTCGGTGCTGAGGCGTGTCCCTTGCGTCCGTGAGACCCCGATGCCCTTCACCGCATTACGTCCGGCGTATGAGCACACAACATACCCCATTACTACCACAAGAACACCTAGCGAAATTACTGTCTTATTCATCTCCAGACTCCTTTGTTTAGATTATTTTATAATTACTTTTTTACCGTCAAGTACTCATGACAAAAAAACTTGAGAAACCAGACAAACTTCTTCTGGGTCGCTTGTCTCGCAAACGATCGATCAAGCGGTGACTATAATTTGTAAATCCTCCCAATACCTTTCTTTAGACTCTTTGACCTAAACCTTATGTTAGATTTTGACGTGGTCTTTGACAATTTTTTCAAGTACTTTTTCCAACTCATCTTGAGGCAATGGCACGTAATCTTTTTGAAGTTCATAGGTAATTTTATTTTTTACGTGGTCGGAAAATTCTTGGTTCAAGAGCCCATGAAAATGAGGGGCAGCACGCGCAATAAGAGTGGTATATTTATGCTGTTGTGAAGTCCCTGAAAGTCGCCACTTCTTTTGCAAAAATGACCTGTTCTTTTTCATGAGGATCTAGGTCAGGCATAAACTTTCCGCGAGAAGACCCCATAGGCGCATTATAACGGCCCAATTTATCCGAAGAGAGATCATGAGATTTTAAACGGCTTTCCTCATGAGTCATTACTTTAATTAATTTGTAGTCCTTATGATTTTTTTCTTCAGGATTTTCAGCTTGATATATGAGAGCCCGTGCCGCATTGGCGATTAAGATCATGTGATTTCTTGTTTCATTATGAGATACTCCGAAAATTAACATCTACAAGTAAGTATACAGTAAGTTTATTAAAAACGAAATTTTAAATACATAAGTTTTAAGAATTGCCAATACTAATAGATTAGTAATAATATGTTATCGATTATAAATATTATATAAAAACCGTCTATGTTAAGATTATTTCCACCTCAGGGCTCTTACGAAATCACTTTTTCAAAAAAGCCTTATCCATGCCATTTGTCTTAAAAGAAAACAGATAACGTCCTTTCCATACCGCCTTATTTCCTCTACCATAGGGAATAAGTCTTTAGACCCATTTTACACCAGATTGTCTCTTATAGAGCTATGTCTGGTTTTTACAAGGAAACACATATGCCGCCTCACGGACAAAAACGTCCTCCCTTCAGGCTCAAAATTGACAAGTCTACAAAACCATCAAGCCCCAAAGAACAAAAAACTTGCCTGGCTCTTTATAGAGACTTGAGTAAAAAACCTGAAGGTAAAATCAAAGCTTACGGGATTTTATATCCTTTGAATCGTGAGCCCCGGAACCCACTTTTTTTATCTACACCTCCCAAAGAATCTCTTACTTCAGGCGATATCGTCCGCATTACCTATACGCCCCCTCCCAGAGCTGCCAACCGAGTGTGTCAAGCCAATGCAACGGTTATTGAAAAACTCGGCTCGGAATCCGATCCTCATTTTTTTAGTCTGCTCGCCGCTTTATCGGCACAGATTCCTTCAGCTTTTTCTGCTAAGACCTTGCAAGAAGCCTCAGGAATGACTTTACCCTCCCTAAAGGGGTATGAGGATCTCACAGCTCTCCCTTTTGTCACTATTGATGACGAAACGGCCCGGGATTTTGATGATGCCGTGTGGGCATCCCATGACACGACGCCGGCCAACATAGGCGGCTACGTTTTAAAAGTGGCTATTGCTGACGTGAGTTATTTTGTGCGACCTGGAACGGCTTTAGACGCTGACGCTTATCTTAGGGGCAACTCTACTTATTTTCCAACTCATATGCTTCCCATGCTACCAGAGATTCTCTCAACAGATTTGTGCTCCTTAAAACCCCACGTAAACCGCCCTACCCTGGTAGCTACCTTGACCATTGATAAAGAGGGTATCTTAAAGGCCTGGCGTTTTGATAGAGCCATGATTCAGTCTCATGGGCGGCTCACCTATAAGCAAGTTCAATCCTATTATAATGCGTATATCACCCCTAAGAAGCCCTCTGATCCCAAAGACCCAACTCCAGATATAAGCTCTTTGCCCCAGGTTGTTCAAAACCTTATTCCCGTGTTGTATGACACCTACAAGACCCTGCGAGCTCAACGCAGCGCCCGAGGCACTTTGGATTTTGAACTCCCAGACCCGCGCCTAACCGTTGATCCTGAGACCCAAGCGGTGAGCGTTAGCTTAAGTGAGCCATTGGATAGTCACAAGCTAATCGAAGAATTTATGGTAACTGCCAACAGAGCCGCTGCCTTATGTTTAGAGAATTCTCCCTTAGAAACCCTTTTTCGGATTCATCCAGAACCCTCTGAAGAAAAACAAACTGAGCTTCGGCGCCTCCTAGAGTCTTTAGGGCTAGAAGGTTACCTTACGAAAAAGATCACTCCAAAGGTTTTTTCGGAAATTTTGGATAAAACATCCAATCTCCCCACAAAAGAGTTTATTCACATGCTTCTGTTGCGTATGCAAAGCCAAGCTTTGTATCATCCAGATAATCAAGGCCATTTCGGCCTCAATTTATCCCACTATGCCCACTTTACTTCCCCCATACGCCGCTATGCTGATCTGCTCGTCCACCGCGGTCTTATCAGTCATCTGGGGTTAGGCCCAGGCAACTGGAAAAAAGAGCCTTCTGAAAAGGATTACGAGACTTTTGGGGCTCATCTCTCCCAGACAGAAAAACGGTCTACTCAGGCCGAAAGAGAAGCCTTTCAACGATACGTCATTTCTTCTCTCCAAGACAGAAAAGGAGAGAAGCTAAAAGGAACGATCAATGGCGTCCACAAGTCAGGATTGTTTATTACCGCCCAAGACACCTATGCTGACGGATTTTTACCCTTACGGTACTTACCTAAAGATGTCTATTATCTCAGTGAAGAAACCCACACTCTTAAAGGAAGACATCACACTTTCCACCTAGGCGATATGGTAGACGTAAAGCTCGAAGAAGCCAATCCTTACAGTCGCTCCTTGATTTTTTCTATGGGTGAAAAATCGAAAGAAAAAAGGAAAAAGAAGGCTTCGTCCAAAAAGAAATATAAAGCTAAAAAGGCTTAGAGGCAATAAGCCCTACGCTTTCTCTCCCATCGTACTGCCATTCTACAGGCCAGTTCGGTCGCGAGATATACTCTATATGATCTATAATAAAATCATATTCCTTGAAAACTCTTTCTAGGGTGATCTTGTCAAAAACATGGATTTTCTCCGGGAGGAATACTTGTATTTCACCTGACGGTTTAAACCGTGAGCTGGGCATCACGCCAGGCCATTTTGCTCCCCCACCCTTCTGCGCTTCAAATACTGGAATCACCAGCTTTAAACACTCTATGTAGGGGGACATCACCACCACAAAAACTTTTCCCCCAGGCAGTAGCCAGGAATGTATTTTTTGAAGAGCCTCTTTTAGCTGTCGCGGCCTTAAAAAATGGAGAACATTTGAGGCAAATATGCCGCTGAGACTCGCTTCTGGAAAATCAAGCTGTTCTGGAAAACGGCCCACTTTAAGGGTTAGACCTGGGGCTAAGTCTGAAGTCACCCGTTGAGTAAGGATCTCCAAGTGTTGAGGACTTAAATCATTGGCAATTACACAAGCCCCCCTTTGAAGAGCTTTGAGTGCCGCGAATCCATAAGCCGCTCCAATATCAAGGACCGGTTTTTCTTGGGCGCCCGCCCATTCAACAAAAGCTTCCCCTATGATGGTTATATCCTGGTAGGAAAATCCCATACCATTCAAAGTGGCATAGATGCCTTCATTTTCATGGGCAAAAGCACACTCAAGGGAGAGCTTTGGCATAAAAGACCTCATCTATGTTAAAAGCTGGAAAAATAAACCTGATCGTAAGTTCTCTGAAGGTCACTCACCCCATCACAAGCAAAGGCAGTTTATACCCCAACACTTTTCTTTTTCAATAGCCTTTAAATATAATCAGTTATTTTTTTTGGGGGTAAAATTCTCCCCTGTCTTAAAGTGAAGACGACAAACGGCTACGTACCGCTCATTCCCTCCTACCTCTATTTGCTCCCCCTCTCGGACCACTTTACCAGACTCATCGATTCGCAAGTTCATAGTGGCTTTTCTCCCACAATGACAAATGGTTTTAATTTCTACTAAATGCTCAGCCAGAGCCAATAAGTACTGACTTCCTTCAAATGGTTCGCCTTGAAAATCTGACCGCAAACCATAAGTCAGTACAGGAATATCCAAAAAATCCACCACATCAGCCAATTGCATAACTTGAACTTTTGTCAAGAACTGGGCTTCATCAATAAGGATACAACTTATTTTTCCCAACTGTTCTATTTTTTTTATATAGAAAAAGAAATTAAAAGTTGGATCAAATGATATGGCTGTAGAATGAAGTCCAATCCTTGAAACAATATGACCGCTGTCATACCTCGTATCAATGCTTGGGGTAAATAAAACTGTCCGTAAGTCTCTTTCATTATAGTTATAATTCGACTGCAACAGAGTTGTTGTCTTTCCTGCATTCATCGCAGAATAATAAAAATGAAGTTTGCCATGATTTCCTTTTTCAAAAAGCTCTAATTTCTTTCTTTTTCCGAAACTTTTGTCCTTTTATCTTCCTTTTTATATGCTTTGTCAGTACGAATAACCTGAACCTCTGTGACAGGTTTCTTACCTAAACAGCTGGATGTACGCCGAACTGTAGAACCAAGTGTGCTTTCAACAGTCTCATCACTCTCGCGCATAGCGTCCGGCATTTCCTTCCAGCTTCTTTCAAGCTTTTCTCCATCTCCTCCGTCAATCGCCTTGTCCGTTCTGGCATTTCAGTGGGGTCGAGCAAGCCAACAGAAGAAACTCAGGAGGCTGGGAAAACTCGTTATCCATAGATAAAATCACAATAACCACCACACATCCTTGAGAGCCTAATCGACGTCTTTCTTTAAGAATGGAGCTCTTTAAGGAAATTAAAACTGAGCCATCTAATCCAAGCCGTCCAGCGTGCACATTTTGGATAATGGCAGGAACATAGCCCCAATTCTATTAAAGACCCGTTGGTGGGGATAATCACGGACTCAATGCCACATGCCTTAGCTAATTCTTTCTTGAGCCAGGAGATGCCTCGCCTCTCCATGAACAGAATCAATACTTGGGGCTTAATCCAAGAATACATTTGCTTGAGTTCTTCTTGAGCTGGATGACCCGATACATGCAAACAGTGCTTAGAGTGCCTGCTGGGCACTATAACCTCACACCCAAAGCCACGAGCCGGTTATGGAGAACCCCTATGGATCTTTCAGTTTCGACAAATTAATTAATTGAAAAGTTCATTAATCGTATCACCTTCTTTAAGCTCAAAATCCCCGTTGGCATGCCAGGCCAAGCGAGATAGACCAGCGTTACTTTCGCCCTGACTCCCTGTGGTGAGCACCACGATCTCATCTCTATTACTCAAACCTGCTTCTTGCTCAGAGATGAAAAAGGCATTTTCTTGAGCAAAAGGTCTTTTAGACTTTGTGTCTTGTGTGTAAGAAGGAAAATCCGTCAAATAACCACTCTCTTGGGCTATTTCCACAAACCGCTTCATAGAACGACCCTTCAGGCATACCTTACGCCCTATTTTACGCGCATTAGTTAATACCGCCGACACCCGGGCTACGTTGGACGCAAAACAAGAAACTATCAAAGCGCCCTTTTTATTGCGCATCTCCTCTAGAAGCCCTTGCTCTACGTCTAGTTCCGACCCCGTCTGTCCCATCTCAAAAACATTGGTAGAGTCACACACTAATGCCAATACACCATCTTTCCCGATCTTCTTGAGAGCGGCCTCATCCACATGATCACCCACACCAGGATGAGGATCGAGCTTCCAGTCCCCGGAATGAAACACTCTGCCTAAGGGGGTCTCAATAAGAATGCCACAAGGCTCTGGGATTGAATGGGTCAAGGTTACCAACTGGAGTGCAAAAGGTCCTATGCTGAAATGCGCATTCATGGGCACTTCGATGATGGTTGCCTCCTTCTCTAACCCCGCTTCTTTGAGCTTTCGACGGATCAAACGAGCTGTAAAAGGCGTGGCATAAAGAGGCACTTTCAAGTATTTCCATAGATAGGGTATGGCCCCAATATGGTCTTCATGGCCGTGGGTCAGCAATATGCCTTCCAGATCTTTTTTGCGCTCTACAATAAACTCAGGATCAGGCAAAATGATATCTATTCCAAGTTCATGTCCAAAGGTTATGCCGAAATCAACAAGAAGCCACTTACCGTTATACCCATATAAATTTAAATTCATTCCAATTTCACCCGCACCCCCCAGTGGCAGAAAAAGGAATTTATCTTGATGTGGTGTATCTTGTTTTTGTTCCGTCATTCGATCCTCATATAATTCGTATTGGGTTATTCTGACCCGTCCATATACCTATAAAGTCCTCATATGTGTGATGGATTAATAATCTCTGGCGCATACTCCTGGGCCTTTCAAAAGACCGTCAGTTAATAGATAAATTTTTTCCATATAGACTTCGCTATAGGCGTTATAGGCTATTCCACTGCCAATGGCCAGCACCATGAAAACTATTGTACTCGAATTTAACGTAATCCGGTGACCGCTCACTACTTTATCCCTATACATATACCGCACAATCCGAAGATATGAAGCAACCGTTAGCCCTCCCATAATCCCTATAAAGACACTCCATAACCATTGTCCATTCTCCACGAAAGCAACCATAAGATTAAATCTCGACCAAAAACCGCTGAGAGGTGGGACACAAGCTAAGGATAATATCATCACAGAAATGCCCATACTTAAATAGGGATTTTGGACATGAATCCCTCCCAGCTCTTTGAAATCTTTAATAGTATATACACCTCTCCCAAATACCACACTGACGCCTTGCAGAACGGAATATAACCCTAGCATGGTCAAAGTGAAGAGAATTACGAATAAAAACACCGCATTCACTCCTCCATAAGATCCCAAAGAAAAACCCATTAGAGCATATCCTGAAAAAGCGAGGCTATTGTAAGCCATAAAAGCATTGATTCTATTTTCCCTAAACGCCCCTAATGTGCCCCAAAAAACCGTTATTGCCCCTAATATAGTAAAAAATCTCTCAGCCCATAAACAAAGACCGTTCTGGGAAATAACCATATAGGATATAAAAGGCCCCCACAGAACTTTTACCAATAGAAATAAAAATAAAACTGGGATCGATAAGATAATAAATAGAAAGACATGGGTATTGAGGTCATCATAAAATGATCTGACCCATAAACTAAAAGGAAAAATTCCTATGGGTATCATGAGAGAAACCAATAGAAAAAAGCTTCCCACGATAAAATAAATAGGAATAACCCCTTCGTCAGACCCAAACCCAAAATGAACATCTCGGGTCATATATGCGGCGATTTCGTAAAAAGAAAAACTTTGGGTGGTAGAGTACAAAAAGAGAATTCCAACAATCATGAAACTCCCAGCACATACCATCACCCCCCCATACACTTTTACTGCTTTGAGCTTTCGATCAGAAACAAGAAAAAGAAGCCCATAAGTTCCAAGAGCCTGGATAATAAGCCCTGCACAGAACTGAATAAAATCATGACAAGCAATCGCCAGCAGCGCCCCCACCAAGAAAACCACACATGCCCCGGCCAGATCTAAAATTTTTTTAGGATCTTTTTCTCCACTTTTTAAACTTAACCACGATACTGCCCGTAATAAAAATAAGACCATAAACAAAACAATTAAATCTCCAAATATCCATCGTAAACCACTTCCTATAGGGGTCCCATACAAATAACCACAAACCAATCCCCTAAGAACTATGAAATCCTCCTACTCTTGCGCCAATAACAAAAGAGTAATGATTTTTCTATATTTCTCAGTAGGGCCCACAGCCCCGACCCCACATAAATAAAGCTTCTGGTAAAAATTCATTACGAAATAATAAGGATCGTTTATCATAAGTCGCCCTTACTCCTCTCCTGGTAAGGGGGCGGAGGCCTCTAGCAGCGCAGCACGCCATAAGAGCTCACAGCGTAACCCACAGAGTCTATAATCTGGGTCCTTACCACAAATTCTTGGATAGGGCCTTGGATCAAGTCGGTCACCACAGGAAAAATCCCTATGGAACCCACATATGGCCATTATACTGAGCAATAAAATCTCTCGCAACTGCAAGGGCATATCTACTCTCTCCCGTAATTCATTAGGTGTCTGATTTTTAAAAACGTATTTTTAAGGGAATATAAAAAGAAATTGTCATCAAGACCAGACTTATAGCGAATAAAATGGCCATTAAAAGTAGAAGTTGAGAAACACCTATCATGATGAAAAACCCAAAAGGCTCCAGAAGTTCCTGGAAAGCCTATAGATGAGAGACAGAACAATATGAAAAAAAGACTAGAATAGGCCTGTTTTTTCCAAATCTGCCCTTTGTCTTTCTAGAAGTCAGTTTTCCTATAGGTTACCTCAAGACAAAAGAATAGCAATCCACAAGATAGTTTGGTTAACCGCAAAAGATCCCACCAACTAGACCTTCTGGACTTCCCAAGAACAAAATAAGCTCATACTTGGAAAAGAAGTACAATAGGCAATACTTTCGATAGAGCCCTTTGCTTAGTACCCACACTGATCCAGAAAAGAATGCCCAGAGCAACCCTCCTTGAACCCAGGGAGCCACATCCATACTAATTCTTGGAAAAGAGTCACAAACCGTACCATTCCCATAAAATCCAGGATCATGAGCCCCACCCCCAAAAATATCACCTCGTGATACTTTCATGAGCTCCATGGGAAAAAGAAACATACAAGGGATACAAAGAGCTTTAAAGAAATAAAGGAAGAAAGATGCCCCATGGAGGCCCACTTGAATCAGGTAAGAGAGCCCCGTTAACCAAAATCTCAGGAACAAAGAAAGACGAATAAAGTGCGGACAGTAAAAAGAAGAGCTCCTAGGAATATCATGGAAGTCAGAGAGCTCCATAAGATAGCTGCCATGGAGTTTTTCCGAAGTCGTGTTATGGGAGAAGCCAGCATAAAGATAGTGGGGATTAGAGCTGCTTCAGCAAAGATATAAAATACTGTCAAATCCAAAGAGCACAAAGCCCCGAGCAAGCTGTCTCTAGCACTAAGAGAGCAAGTAGTTAGAAGAAGTATCCACCTTGGACTTTTGTGTAGTGAAACAACATAATAAGGGAACACAACTTGTCACAATTAAGATATATGCTAAGGAAACTCCATCAACACCCACAGCGTAAGTCAAACCCAAAGGCGACCACACTCGTGCTTTTCTACAAATTGTATCCTTGTATCTCTGGCTCAAAAAGCCCCATAGCATAAAAACTCAACACAAAAAGTTACCACAGATATAAACAAAACGTTCTTTACATTTTGGAGATTCTCTCTGGTTCAGAAGGGATACAAAAAATCAGCACTGCCCCAACATGTAATAAGCAGCGATAAAATAGGTATAGATCCATCCCAACTCCTTCTTGTGGGCCTATAGCCCATCACACGCTTTCCATATCTTAAAGGTTATGCCTCTAGGAAGATTTAACTCCCCACTAGGAAGATTTAACTCCCCAAAAGAGAAAACTTACAAAAATTCCCGTAACTAAAACACCAGCCACAAGAATTATCTTCACATTTTTATTTATGTTTCTAGAGTGCAGCCGATTCACTTTTATCGAAATCTTCCTCAGAATCGTCACACCATTGGCTAACTCAAAAAGGTTGGTAGCATGCTTCTTGAGGCCACTATTCAGAAAAGTGCTTGATTTCCAAAAAGGGGCTTCTATCAAAGTTCCATAGATTCGCCCGGTGTATGCGCTGTTGTTAATGAAAGAGTATAATTCCGGTGCCGCTTTAACTAACATTCGAGATACATAAGAATATCTTTCATAAAACTTAAGCGCAAAAAAAGCCATAAATCCAAAAACAAGAATAGATCCCACCCACATCAGTTTGGGACTAGCTGTCGTATAGAATTCCGCTATGGCCAGAGCTAGCTCTTGCTTTCCCAAAGCCATCTGGTTTCCCCAAACCATCTGGTTATTTTCAATAAAAAATCCATAACTCAAATACCCTGCTAAAATGCACCCAAATGCCAAAAATCCCATAGGAACAAGCATCTTTGCAGGGGATTCTTCAATGTGTGCCTTAACTTGCTCATTAGCAGACATTGACCCATGGAATACCCCCCACATAAGACGCAACGCATAATAGGCTGTCACTAAGATACTCAACGCCATAATACCCAGAGAAATACGGCCCCAAATGGACCCAGTACCCAAAGCCAATTCAAAAAGACTCATTTTAGAAAAGAAACCGGAAAAAAAAGGAACCCCCACCAGGGATAAACAGCCTATTCCCATAAATAAGTAGGTTATGGGAATTTTGTTTTTAATGCCGCCCATCAATCGCATGTTCGACTCTTGGGATAGAGCCCTCATAATCGACCGCCCCCCAAGAAATAGAAGTGTTTGGAATAAAACAAAAGTCACCCACAGAAATAACGCCACGCCGTAACCCGATAGACCGAGGGCAACATAAATATATCCCGTTTGGGAACAAGAAGCACATACGAGAACATGCTTAATATTGTGCTTAACAGACGCTACCAGCGCCAAAAACACAGAACTGAGGAGACCTACCCACAAAAAAAGTGCACGTACCCAATCGACGGAATCAAATAACAAACTCAACCTGCATATCAAATAGACGCTTACGCCTACGGTGAATAGGGTAAATATCAAAGCACACGATGCCATAGGCGCCTTGATGGCGTGATAGAGTCCAAAGTGAAACCCGATCTGACCGGATTTAACCAAACATGCCATCGCCACACAACTCGCAATAAAAGGTAAGGCTAGAACTTCGGTATTAAAAATAAGCAAGGTTTGATCGGCGTAGTGAGGAATAAAATTAACGATCCCCTCTATATCAAAATCCTTAAATAGAACATAGCATCCCCACAAACCCATAAGAAAGGGGATCTCCCCCACTCGATCTAGAACAAAAATACAAAGAGACGCCTTTTGAACTTCTTTATCTTCGAATACAAAACCCACCAGAAGACATACAACCAAACTCAGTAAGGCCCAAAAAATAAACACCTGTAGGAGATGAGCGGAAGCCACCAGGAGAAGTGTCAGTATCAATCCCACACAAACGTAAATCATAAATCGGCATAACCGAGACGCGCTATTTATACTACCCTGAACATAAAGACAAACCAGTGTGCAAACCGTGGTGGATACAGTGAAAAAAAAAGCCGATAAGGAATCTACTACCAAAGTCCAATTGACTTTTAGAAAAGGAAAATCCCACCATAAGACGCCTTGGTAGTTCAAAGAGTGTCCAGTGGAGATAAGATGGATCCATAAAACGAGGGATAGAACCCCACCACACAAAAGGAGGGCGATTACGATTCCATGAAGCATACGCTGCGGTTTGGGAAAATTTTTCAATAAACTCCACGAAAAGATCTCGATCCCACAAGAAATAACCGGTAGCCCTATTATGAAGGCAAATACCCAGCTCATCCATTCACCCCCTACTACCCATTAATCTCATAAACTTATCTTTTTTGGTATTCACGGTAACATCATGGCGCAAGCTTTTTCGCAGAGCAACCCTAAACAGATTTAATTTAAGAGATGAATAAGAACTTTAGGGCAAAAGACATGACCAAGTCGCTCCTTTGTCTATCCGCTATAGAGCCTTGAAAAAGCACTCTTCGCCTAAGAAAGAAGTCTTCTACGCCCTGAAAGTGTCTGAGAATAAGGGAAATGGCGGGAGTGACGGGACTTGAACCCGCGACTCCGGGCGGGATGGTAGGCCGGCGCTCTAACCAACCTGAGCTACACCTCTTCGGGCCCCGTATAGGAACGGAACAGTTATTTTGCTACATTTTCCGCTGCGGATGTCAAGCATGTAATCACTTTCCTTCCCCAATCACACCCACTTTCCTTGTTTCCAAGAACTCCGCATCGGTCACCCTCAGAATTAATAAATAAACTTTCCCCAAGAAAATTCTGTTCTGATCTCCTTAAAATATAAAGTTAAAAGGCCCAAACACTATAAAAACTAATATCTTTACTTATGGACAAGGTCTCTATTTTTCCTTGATTCTTGCTTGTCTCTAAGATATGGAGTCTTTATTTTCTAAATTATCTTCGAAAAGCCTATTGACCATTTATCAAACCCATGTAATTATTCTTAACTTGACACGAATAGAAATAAGAATTTTGTAAATCATCTATCGAGCTGTTTGTTTTGACAAAAAGCTTCTAAAGAAAAAAATAATGAGAACTCACTTCTAAAAAGAGTTTGTATGCTTTTTTGGTTTTATCACCCAGTCTTATATTGGGAGAGAGGAAGCTCATGGATTTTCTTCAGAGAAATTTTTTTATTTATCCTCCAAGAAATGCTAAGGACTTTAGGTTTTGATCTGGGTGTGGAGACAAAGAATGTTCTCTCTTACCTGAAAAGACGTCCTCGAATTCAAGAGAAGAAACTCTTTTGACTCCAAAAAAAAAACTGACCCCTGCGGCTCAGGTAAGAATTGAGGCAAAAAGAGCCGTATAAACCCGGCCCAATTAAACAGGGAGGCTTACGTCTTTCGACGTAAAATGGTTCCGAAGAACCCGGTTTCAGGTCCCCACGCCTGAACTGTACGAAGGGAAGCCCTTCTGAATTCGTTCCTTATACATAGGGCTTTCAGAAAAATTAATATATATTTTTGCATACTTTATATGCAAAAAGAACATGGCTTGCTACTTTTTTAGTGATTTCTTTCCCTTCCATCAAAAATTCTTTAAAACAAGAAGTTTTTTGGAAGCTTCTCAGTCCAGAAGTGATAAACAATACACAGATGAATGTCTCCTAGCTCAGCCATAGGAAAAAAAGATATCCCAGTGGCTGCCGGCCCTTTGGAATAATCCGCTGCCTCTGAGACCCTACATCAAAGTTAGGCAGAAACCCGATGCCTCTACCTTGACTCAAAGTTTTTTCTAAAAAGCCATAAGAATTACTTTTTAAAAGAATATGAAGCTCATTTGAATTAAAGCCCCCGCCCTTGGGGCTCCCCTCTTCTTTCGGCGCTGAAAGAGCGTTTATATCAGCTTCGTGTAAAACCAAGTGGTGGGATTTTAGATCATGAATGCCTTCTGGGCGTGCATGGGTCATAAGATAATCATGACTCGCATAAACCCCCATGCGATAAGTTAAAAATTTTTGTTGCATTAAATCAGAAAGACCTGAGGACCAAGAACGAATGGCAAGATCACAGTGACCCCTTTCCAGCTCCTGAAATCCATCGCTTACCATGAAATCTAGCTGAACTTTGGGATATTTCTTCTGAAATTGAGCCAAACGCGAGACCAACCACTTCTCACTAAAATAAGAGGGTGCGCTGATGCGCAATGGTCCTTGGGGTTCTGATAAATCTGCTTCTATGCTGGTCTCTACCTCTTGCACTTTATGAAAAACCTCTTGAGCTGCTTTAAGAAGCTTGGTTCCCGCTTCCGTCAACACCAGCCCTCGAGCTCTCCGAGAGAAGAGAGACGTTAACAAAGAGGCTTCTAAAGCCAATATTTGTCGACTCACAGCCGATTGGCTCAGACAAAGCTTCTCAGAAGCATGAGTGAAGCTGCCAGACAGAGCCACATGATAAAAAACCCTCAGTTTATCCCAATCATTGATTTTCATAAGCGCGATACCTTTTCAAAAAAGTCATCGGCAACCTCCTCATCACTCATCTAGATAGGCAGCCGCCTCTAAAGCCGCCATACACCCTAGACCTGCCGCAGTCACTGCTTGACGATACACTTTATCAGTCACATCACCCGCAGCAAAAACACCAGGTACAGATGTTTTGGTGGTTCCAGGTTCTACTTCGATATAGTTATGGGCATCAAGGCGCAAGATAGTGGTAAATAAATCAGTTTGGGGTCGATGTCCAATAGCCACAAAAACCCCTTTGCAAGGCAACGTTGTCCGTTTTTGGGTATCAGTATCTTTCACACAAACGCCTGTAACGTGAAGAAAAGGATCGTCTCCGCCCAAAATTTCCTCCACTTCACTATTCCAAAGGACTTTGATCTTATCGTTTTTAAAAAGCTTATCTTGAAGGATTTTTTCAGCCCGGAAAGAATCTCTTCTGTGAATAACCGTGACCAACGAAGCGTGTCTTGTTAGATATAAAGCTTCTTCCACCGCTGTGTTTCCACCGCCTATCACGACCACTTCTTTATTTTTAAAGAAAAATCCATCGCAGACCGCACATCCAGATACGCCATATCCGCGAAATTTTTCCTCGCTTTCAAGCCCCAGCCATTTCGCTTGAGCGCCGGTAGCAATAATCAGAGCCTTTGATTTGTAGATTTTTCCTGACTCGCCCTCGCACTCAAATGGCCGTTTAGTCACATCAACTCGGGTAATGCGATCCTCAATAAATTTAGTCCCCATATGCAAGGCTTGAGCCTTCATTTCTTCCATGAGCCATGGCCCTTGGATAACATCTTTGAATCCTGGATAGTTTTCCACATCAGTGGTCCACATCAACTGGCCTCCAGGTTCACTTCCTGAAATCATCACAGGCTTTAAATCGGCTCTAGCCGCATAAATAGCAGCGGTATACCCGGCTGGGCCAGATCCTATAATTAATACCGGTACGCATTCACTGCTCATACTCATTCTCCTTTAACATTAGTTTATGGGATTGCCTTCCATCTCCTGAGAGTCACCCGTAAGATCGGAAGGTCGACTATCAGGACATCCGATAATCCATATATCGTAAATAGGGTGGTCCAAGGCACTAATGGTCATGCAGATGCACATAAAATCTCTGCAAAGAGATATTTTTCTGGCTCAGTAGGACTGAACTCTTTTATTTCCCTGATATCAAGGCCACAGCCCTGGGAGTTCATCCGGGGCCGACTGCCTACAAGAATAGGGTGGAGTTTAAGACGCCCAAAAGAATCGTCTTTCCTATGGGGATGAGGAGTTTTTACCCGGCCTGTGGATTTATCCAAACTCCCACCAAAGCAAAGGGCGCTGATATCACGGAAGACGAGGGATCTCAGTCGCCCTTTGGCACCCCCTGTGCTTATAAAGCCAGCCAGTCCCGCTATCCCAATGAAAACGGCCAGCCCTTGAGAAATTCCTCACCCTATCTGCCCTGCTTATAGTGCTGACCCCATTATGCATCTGACCTAAAGGAGGCCTCCTCCTCTCCGGTTCCTCTTTGACGTCTTTGATTTTTCACTTCCAAAATCATATGCCCAATTAAGGATTCTAAGTTCATTGCGCTTTGGGTGAACTTGATTTCTCCTTTTCACCAAGCATGGTGTCGGATCCGCCTGGAGCCAGCATCAAGAACTTTCCCCTAAAAAGGCTTTCACTAGCCACCGAAGCCACCGTATCGTCAGGTAACTCACCTTAGGATCCACACAATATCTACAACTGCCAAATAACTGTCTGATCTAAATGGATTTTTCCAATAATTCTTCCACCTTGATCCCACCCAGCTTAACATCGCTACCTTGGGCAAGACCATCTATAATGATCAAACTTTGCTACATAGATAGCGCCTTGGGCGATGACTGACTATAAACAAGATAGGCAAAACCCAATAATCCTATGGCTACTAAGAGTACAACGCCCCCTATAAATGTTTCACTATATTACGCCTCATGGTATCTCCTTTGCTCATATTTGATCCTTAACTCCCTTATAAATCTTGTAGTATGCTTTTAGCTTCCACATGGCAGAAAATTGGGATAAAAACCGAGACTTATACCCATATAAAACTCGTCCAAACAAACTTTTATTGTACTTTTTATAAAAATTATGGACAAAGCTTCTCTAATAAACCATAACCATCTCATAATCATACAGTTATAGGTTGATTCATTAAAATTTAGACTGCATTGATCCTAAAATAGGTCAAATAGCTGTCCGGTAGAATTAGGTGTTCCATGTCTACTCATATATCCCCTCATGATAAGTATTTTAAAACCATGATGGAATAATTCTGAAGTCTCTTATTCTTTTATACAAGATAACTTACCAAGCTCTACTCGCATAGACCTTCTTCTTGACCTTAGTCAAAAGAATCTATGATAGAAGACTCCTTATGTACACAATTACTGATCTCTATTTTAAAGCCCATTTTGCCCCTATTGCCTCTCCTTTGAAGACGAAAAGTCCTCTCAGATTCAAGCATTTGATAAATCTCTTGAGGAAGGGCTTATTTATATTCTTATTGAGCATGCTCTAGACCAGATAAGCTTTTCCTTTCGCTTATGGAAATATACATGTGTCTTTGATAGACATTTAAAACGAACTTAAAGGTCCTTTTCCTTTGATATACTTTTATGATTCTCCATTCGGGAAAATCTCCCTACACCTATTCCACTGATTTCTTCTCCTTGTTTGGAGACAACGAACATCTTGTAAGGAATATATTCACTAATCCTTTTAATTCTTCGGGATCTTGCCAGCAAGCCTGATGAAGAGCTATCCACCCACCTGAAACTAAGGTTTGTGGAAAGCAATCATGAAGCATATATGGACCAAAAAGTGGGATGCTTTCTTTAAGCCCTCATTTAATGATTTTGTGATAGTATTCTAATGAAGAGATAGTTTATCTTGCTATCCCTTTATTACATATTCCATAATAAGAAAATGAATCATAGAGAATGGTCACTGCTTAAAGGAATTAGCAGCAAGCAGTACATCCAAAGAAAAGGAGACAACTCATTATGAATATGGAAGAATGCTCGAACAACGCGGTATTCTCAAGGGAAAGCTTGAAGGCATGCGTGAAGGAAAGCTTGAAGGAAAGCTTGAAGAAAGACTTGAGATTGCGACTAGATTATTGGCATAAAGCGACATTCGCTTGATCATGTCGCTGATCTCCTAGACCTCTCTTTAGAGGGAGATGAAGATGCTTAACCATCCCACCTTAATAAAGATTCTTCGAGGAGTAGTCATTATGTTGGATCACGGGAAGAAGGCTTCGAGGAGCCGAGGCTTCCTTAAGGGGAAGCTTTGAGGGCACATGTGAGGGAATCCTTCAGGGGAAACTTGAAGGAAGACGTGAAAATGCCACTCAGATTGCTCCATAAAGGTTCTTGTCTTGATGAAGTTATCTTCTTCATTAGAGCTTTTAATGGTAGAAGAACGTTAGCTCTAAGCCCAGTCAAAGAAAAAAAAGATTTAAGATTCATGGAATGATAGGAGCACTTGGAAGTCATCTTTTGACTTAAACCCTCTCTGTTTTTTTCATGAGGGATCTTTGGGCAAAATCACTAAAAAGTGAATCCAATCTTCGAGAATACCCCTATTTTTGTTATAAAACCAATGTAAAGCTGAATTTACTTCTTTCTTCTTTGACTTCAAGGAGGAGACGGTGGCATTCTAGGAGGGTCCAAATGCTTCAATTAGGGAATAGTGTTTCCATGTCTCAACTGACCCCTTTTAATAGCCCCTTTGCCTCTTCAGACTTTGGGCATCTAGAACAAGAAATTGTCGCTTTGGAACAAGCGGGGTGTGGATTGGTTGCATTGTGATTGTGATGGTCACTTTGTGCCCACATTACCTTTGGTCTGCTATGATCAAAACCATCCGTTCCTTAACTTCTTTGTTTTTGGATGTGCATTTAATGATCTCCCCAGTCGATCCTTTATAGGAAGATTTTGCTTAAAAGGGAGGAGATCTTAACCATCCATAGTGAGGCAGGACCATCTTTACTGATCTTTACAGCGCATCAAAGATCTTAATAAATGGCTGGTCTCGCTCCTCAACCCTGGCACCCCGCTTTGCCTATTTTTCCCCTAGCTTCAGTGGTGGATGTGGTTTTAATCATGTCCGTAAATCCAGGTTTTGGAGGGCAGTCTTTTTAACTCTCAGTTAAAAAGATAGAAGACCTGAAGTCGTTTAATAATAAAAGAGGGCCTGCCCACAAAGATTGAGGTTGATGGTGGAATTACTCCCTAAGATATCCGCCTCTGTAATTAGTGCCGGAGCTGATATTCTGGGTGGCAGGCACGAGCATTTTAGGTCATGATCTCAAGAATATAGAAAAGCCATTCAAGCGTTACGTCAGGGATCTTCTTCAAAATAGCAATAGGCGTGTAAACATATCTGCAGTCAGATCCTCCACCTGTAAGCATTCAAAATGCGTTCCAATACAATTGGAAACTAAGTTTTCTATCAACTCCAAGAGACGTGAAAAGCCTTCCAGAGAGTATGGGTTTTCATACACAAGAGCCTGTCTTTTACTTCCAACCTGGCAAAGAGCTATTAATAATGATAGTTGTGCGTCCCTGACCATAAGGAGTTCGTCCCGTGTCCTGTTCTGCATCGCATCCTACTTCTCCTGAAAAGTCGGCAGAAGGGGCTTCCTCTAGAGGAAGCTTTCAGACATTTCTTTTTCTGGTGCCTTATTTCTGGCCCACCGGCGAAAGAGAAATTCGCGCCCGTTTTGTCCTCACCTTGGTAGCTCTCGTTACGGCAAAACTTATTAATGTAGTGGTTCCGTGGGTCTTTAAGGTTTGTTTGGATGCCCTTGATGGACCTGCATCTTTGCCCCTGGTGTCCATCTCTAATATTTGGGTTTTGTTACCGATAGGACTTATACTTAGCTATGGCTGCGTTCGTTTTCTTGCCAGTTTTTTTTCAGAAGCCCATACCCTCTTATTCACAAAAGTAGAACAAAGAGCCCTCCGCATTCTTTCTTTAAGAGTGTTTAAGCACATCCATGCTTTGAGCTTACGATTCCATCTTGACCGAAAAACCGGTGGTTTATCCAGAATTATTGAAAGAGGCAAACTAGGCATAGAGCAAACCCTCCGGTTTCTTCTTTCTGTTATTTTGCCAGCTTTCTTAGAAGTAGTTTTTGTCTGTGCATTTCTGTTTTGGATATACCCCCCTCTGTTCTCCTTAGTAATCTTGATTACCATGATTATCTATACGGGGTTTACCATCCAAACCACTAACTGGCGAATTAAATACATTCACGAAAAAAATAGAGCTGACGAAGACACCCAAACCAAAGAAATTGATAGCCTTTTAAACTACGAAACCGTCAAATATTTTAATAATGAACCACTGGAAGCTCAGCGTTTTGATCACAGCCTTTGTCGTTATGAAAAAGCCTCAGTTCGCTTTAAGCTCAGCTTGGCAGCACTTAATTTGGGACAATCCATTATTATAACCATCGGCATGGTGGTATTAATGGTGATGACCGCCTACGCTATTCTCCAAGGCACCTTAACCTTAGGTGATTTTGTATTAATGAACATCTATCTTCTCCAACTCTATATACCCCTTAATAATTTAGGCTTTGCCTATCGAGAAACCAAACAATCTTTGATCAACATAGAGCGAATGCTTTCCATTTTGGACACGTCTCCAGAGATTTATGACCTACCTGGAGCAAAGTCCTTGAAGCTTACCCAAGGCCTAGTATCTTTTGATCATGTGAGTTTTAGCTATTCTCCTGAGAGAAAAATCCTTGAAGATATTTCTTTTACCATTCACCCAGGTGAAACAGTAGCTATAGTCGGCCCCAGTGGCGCTGGAAAATCCACCCTAGTACGTCTCTTGCTCCGGTTTTATGAACCCACTAAAGGCGCCATTTATATTGATCATCAAAACATTCAACAGATAACACAATCCAGCTTACGCAAAAACATAGGGGTAGTTCCCCAAGATACAGTTCTGTTTAATGATACTCTCGGGTACAACGTTCATTATGGAAAAGCTTCTTCTTCCTTAAAACAGGTCAAAGAAGCCATTAGGCTCGCTCAGTTAGAGCCCTTACTGGAAAAACTTCCTCAAGGCCTCTCTACCTTGGTGGGAGAAAGAGGACTTAAGCTCTCTGGCGGTGAAAAACAACGGGTTGCGCTCGCTCGAGTTCTGTTAAAACAAACACCTATACTCGTATTTGACGAAGCTACCTCTTCTTTAGATTCCCGATCTGAAAAAGCCATTCAGAAAAATATCCAAGCCATTTCTAAAAAACACACCACCTTGGTTATTGCCCATCGTCTGTCAACCGTCATCCATGCTCATCAAATTATTGTGCTTGATCATGGGCGTATTGTGGAAACGGGCACTCATCAAGAACTTCTGAAGCGCTCTGGCCTCTATTCTCAGTTATGGAATAAGCAACGTATTGAAAGTGATATACCTGCATAAACATTCCTAAAGGTAATCATCCTACAACCCTCAAGAACTTTCTTTAAGGCACAATTTCACTCACAGTTCTTGGAAGAAATAAGCTCTATAGGCTATTCTGGGGATGCTGAACTCGGGAAATCGGGCACAACTCGATAAAAATCGTTGTGAGATACGAGAAGATTGGTAGAAGAAGTGAGCCTCAATTATTTTTGAAAACAAAGATCATCCGTTTTGAAAAATTGATTATTATCTTGCCCTGCTAACGCTATACCTCTTCTTTTATTTAAATCACCAAATTCTGTCACCTGTCCTGCTCTTGTAGAGCAGACACCCTTTTGGTGGAATATTTTTGCTGATTATCTCTTTGCGCCATGTCTAAAAACCATGTATGAAAAGAATTTCTTAACCTAACTCTCCTTGGTTTTAAGCTTATTAAGGATTATTCACCTATGCGCTGGTTCAAACGCTCCATTGCTTCCACTTCTCAACAAGAAGCAAGATTTCTGGGACACCTCAACATACCTTTTTTTACCTTTATGTCCTGGTTCTTAGAGAGAGGCTATCTTCAAGGTGCCTTTTGGGCCGTTATGACCACTCTGGTCAGTAATATTAATGACGTGCTTATGAAAGGACTTGGGGAACGGCTTAGCGTTGTAGAGATAGTTTTCTTTCGGTTTTTCTTCAGCCTTATTACGCTTTTTCCGTTCATTCTAAAACAAGGAGGGTTCTCCTTACGCATGGAAAAACCAATATTGCACATTCTGCGTGCTCTCATTGGGGTCATAGCTATTGGATGTTCTTGTTTAGCGGTAATTCAATTACCCCTCACAGAAGTCACCACTTTGTTTTTTACCCAACCTCTTTTCTTTTTACCCCTGGCGTTCTTATTTTTAAAAGAAGTCATCCCCTTTCAAAGAATTTTGGCTACGTTGGTGGGATTTGTGGGTATTTTAATTATTGTCCGTCCCTACGATGCTCACTTTGATTTATATGCCTTAATTCCCATCTTAGGCGCCCTTCTTTTTGCCTTTTTGGATATTTTGGCTAAAAAAATGGTGACGAGCGAAACCCGATTGAGTCTCTTATTTACCTTTGCATTGGGTACAACGGCGGCCGCATTTATTCCCGCCCTCTTCTT
>JAGYKM010000008.1 GCA_018401675.1 Alphaproteobacteria bacterium
GGGAGGGAGATCAAAAAAAGGACACAGATTAATTAAAACTTCTGAGGACTTCATCAATAAAAGAATTTCAATGAGATGAGGGCTTTTGATTATCTTAAAAAATTCTTCTTGTTTCCGTTCTCGAGAGAGACGTTTGAGGTGCGGTGCATAGGTTTGAAAGACGCTCATAAGGGTAGGGGAAAGGTGAGGGGTCCCAAAACAAGCACTCATCCGAAACCATCTCAAGAGACGGAGATAATCTTCCTGGATACGTATTTTAGGGTTGCCTACAAATTGAACTATTTTGTTCTCCAAATCAAAGAGTCCGCCTACGGAATCATAAATCTGGCCATTCCAGTCCATATAAAGAGCATTGATGGTAAAGTCTCGTCGCAAGGCATCTTGTTGCCAGTCTTTGAGATAGGCCACTGATGTATGACGTCCATCGGGCTTTAAATCTTCTCGTAGGGTGGTAATTTCGAACGGTTTTGAGTCTACAATAGCGGTGACCGTACCATGAGATAACCCATGGGTCAGTATGGGAATGCTTTGCTTGTCCAGGCAGCTCATAACCTCCTGTGGAGAAAGAGTGGTGGCTAGATCATAGTCTTGAGGAATTTTGCCCAAGAGTAGATCTCGAACGCACCCACCAGCAAAACGCACCGTGGCTTCTGATTGGTCTGGATTACCTGCTAAAGCGGCAAATAGAGACTTCAAGGAGGATTGGGTTTTCCAAATTTGTTCATAAGGATAACGCATGAGAATATCAGCTTTAAAATGCGTTAAGGTGACTCAATGCGGTCTTCTAAAATGGGTTTGAGCGTTTCTTTCATATAAAAGAAGCCAGTAAATAAAGTAAGAATTCCCGCACCCCACAATAAGATGATTCCTGTATCTTCCATATCAAGCCCCCATACAGAAATATACCCCCCATGCCCGACCAAAAGACAGATGAGAGCTGACATTTGGATAAAGGTTTTCCACTTAGCAATAGCAGAGACTGGAATGGATATATTATACACTGACAGGTGGACGCGGAGGCTGGAAACAAGGAGCTCTCTGGACAAGATAATCACGGCAGGAATCAAGGCGAGTCCCTGGATACGACTTGTTCCAGCCAGCATAAATAAGGTAGTGGTGATAAGTAGCTTATCCGCCACTGGATCAAGGTAGGTACCTATAGGGGTTGTTTGATGGAGATATCTTGCAAAGTATCCATCAAAAAAGTCCGTAAGACAGGCCAAAATAAATAATAGAGCGATGAGTCGATCGGTAAAAGGTGTTTGAACGTAAAATAAAAATACCAAAACAGGGATAACCGCGATACGGGATAAGGTGAGAAGATTAGGCAGTTTCCAGTTCATAAGGACCTCTGATTGTTGATTATCTTGTTAACTCAAACATATTTTTAGGTTTCATGAAAGTAGGAATAAAGAGTTCTGGCCAAGAATTCTGATATACCATCGACTTTAGCTAGATCAGAAACAGAAGCATGTGCGATATCTTGAGTGGACCCAAAATGACTGAGAAGGGCACGTTTTCTTGTAGCTCCAATCCCTGGAATTTCATCAAGTTGAGATCTTAGGGACATTTTTGTGCGCTTTTTCCGATGGGTTGTGATAGCAAACCGATGGGCTTCATCGCGTATTTTTTGTAAGAAATACAATAGAGGGTCTGAAGGAGCGAATCGAAGGGGAGGTTGGTATATTCTATATAGAGTTTCGTCTCCAGATCTTTGCGTGCCTTTAGCTATGGCTCCAAAGCAAATAGGTGATAGTCCCATTTCTGTCATGAGGGTTTTTGCAACTCCAAGTTGTCCACGCCCTCCATCAAGGAGAATGAGATCTGGGGTGTCTGACGGAAATGAACCAGTGGGTATTTCACAAGACGCGGATTTTTGGAGATAGTGAACCTAACCGCCGCTCCAGAACGTGACGCATCATACCATAATCGTCTCCAGGAATTAAGGTAGAATCTTTAATCAGAAATTTTCGGTAGGCACTTTTTAAAAACCCCTCTTGGGTGGCCACTATCATGACCCCATAGGCATTCGTCCCTTGGAGATGACTATTATCATAAACCTCGATGCGCCGCGGCAACTCAGGGAGAGAAAAATACTCCTTAAGCCGTTCAAAAGTTTTTTGAAAAGATAGATTTTCAGCTTTGTGTCGTTTAAGGGCTTCTTGGGCATTGCTCACAGCATGGTGGACGAGGGACAAAGATGTGCCTCGTGAGGGCATAGTTATCTTCACCTTTTTTTGATCCCGATTTTGTTTTATAGTGGACAGAGCTTCTCGAAGGGGCTCGCTCCATGGGAGGGGAAGTAGGAGTTCATCGGGTATATCATGCAGCGTATAAAATTGCATAAGGAAGGATTCTAGAAGAGCATCTTCCGTCTGCCCCTCATGTAACACGAAGAAATAAGGTCTATTTCCCAGGCTTCGTCCATTTTGATACGAAAATACCTGAATACATCCATGAGAGGTATCTCGGCTTAGACCTATGGCGTCCATGCGCCCTTTTTTCTGGAAAGATAAGTTTTGTTGGGTTTGGATATAGCCTAAAGTCCGTATGCGATCTCTGAGTTCTCGCGCTTCTTCATAAGACTCTTGAGCGCTGGCTTTCAACATCTTTTCACTCAAACGTGCTTGTAGAGTATGAGTGCGTCCTTTTAAAAAATCTTTCGCTTCCCCAATTAAAGTACCATACTCTTTTTGGGAAATTTTCCCCACACAAGGCGCACTGCATCTTTTAATATCATAAAGAAGACACGGGCGCTTTCGTCCTTCAAAAACCGTGTCCGTACAAGATCGAAGAAGAAAAGCTTTTTGCAAAAGAGGGAGAGTATCATGGACAGTGGAGGAAGATGGAAAAGGACCAAAATAGAGACCTTTTCTGGTTTTAGGTCCTCGGTAAACAAGAAGCTGAGGAAAGGGATGATCTTGGGCGATTAAAATATAAGGGAAAGATTTATCATCTTTTAAAAGAATATTAAAAGGCGGGCTATACCGATTTATGAGATTGGCTTCTAAAAGCAAAGCCTCTGCCTCGGAAGCCGTGATTACGATTTCCAGGCTTCGAGTTTGATGAACCATCCTTTTTAAGCGCGTGGATAATCCCTCCCAATGAGTATAACTTCTTACTCTGGCTTTTATATTCTTTGCTTTTCCTACATAAAGGACACGCCCTTGGTCATCAATCATCCGGTAGCTGCCTGGCTCTTCCGGAAGGGTTCTAAGGATTTTCTTTAAAGCTTTAAGCCCCGGAGAGATGAGGGATTTTTCAGTTTCATCAGTCATGATTAGAAAGCCTGAGGAAGGGGGATTGAGCCATCTAAAATTATGCCCGAAGGGCAAAAAGAGCTCATTTTACGAAAGACCTCATACATTAAACCGGAAGTGAAAGATGTCGGCTTCTTGAACGGCGTACTCTTTTCCTTCTAAACGGAGCTTGCCTGATTGTTTAGCACCTTGCTCTCCTTTACAACTTAAATAATCGTCATAACTGATGGTTTCGGCACAAATAAATCCATGCTCAAAATCAGTATGAATGACGCCAGCCGCTTGAGGTGCCTTAGCACCTTGAGGAACGGTCCAGGCGCGGGCTTCTTTGGGTCCAATGGTGAAGAAAGTAATAAGGTTCAGTAACGCGTAACCTTCTCGTACGATCTGAGAGAGTCCTGTTTCCGAAAGACCAATAGTTTCCAGAAAGCCGCCTCTTTCAGCCTCATCAAGTTGAGAAATCTCAGCTTCAATAGCGGCTGATATGAAAACCACAGGCGTGGAGCGTTCGGTGGCGTAGGCGCGGAGGTCACGGGTATGCTCATTGTCTTTCGTCACTTCTGACTCGGCCACATTGCCCACAAATAATAAAGGTTTTGCTGTAATTAGATTTAAGACTGGCAAGAGGGGCTTCTCGTCCTTAGTAAACTGGATTGAGGTGACGGGCTTCCCCGCTTCTAATATGGGAAGAATCTTTTCAACTAAAGTAAGAAGGGTTTTGGCATCTTCTCCTTCCTTTCCTTGAAATTTAGTTCTTTTTGCAAGGGATAACTTTCTACGCTCTAAGGCTTCTAGATCAGATAAAAGAAGTTCAGTTTCAATAGTTTGGCAATCGCGTACCGGATCTACTGACCCTTCCACGTGGGTAATATCCGTATCATCAAAGGCGCGTACCACGTGGATAATAGCATCTACTTCACGGATATGAGCTAAAAATTGATTACCCAAACCTTCTCCCTTGCTCGCCCCTTTAACCAGACCGGCAATATCGACAAACTCTAATTGGGTGGGAAGAATGGTTTTAGAAAGTGCCAACTCCGATAATATCTTGAGACGAGAATCAGGGACAGAAATTCTTCCCACATTAGGTTCAATGGTGCAAAAGGGGTAGTTAGCAGCTTGGGCATTGGCTGTTTCAGTTAGGGCGTTAAACAAGGTGGATTTGCCCACATTAGGAAGGCCAATAATGCCACATTTAAACCCCATTGCTCTGTCCTTCTCACCAATCAAAACCACTATAAAAAAATTTATGGATAGCAACCTATCACAGCTTCTTGTATCTGTCACCTTGTGAAGCTTAGAAAAATTCGACAGAATAAGGTTCATCTAGCGCAAGATTAGGAGACTTCTCATCAAAGATAGTCCATATTTTTAATAAAACTTACGGACGTGCGCTATCCCATGTCCTCCTAGAGAAAACACCTAAACAACTGCTTGAATTTAATAAATATGGACAGCAATAATCAAGAATAAAACCCAGTCTATGGATCAATTTAAGGCACACAAACTTTTAAAATGATGTTCTGTGCAGTCTCAAAAAGACGATCTCAGAGTTTATCGTGAATCATATCAATGAATTGGGTAGGCTTTGAGTCAAACCACAGATGAAAAGACGTGATTATAGAATCAATAACCGTTTCAATTTCAGCGGACTCTTCCTTGGAAAAGTGGCCCAGAACATACTGGGACACATTTTGAGTGGGGTGGGTAATACCTATTCTGAGTCTCCAAAACGCTGCACCAATGTGAGAGGTTATATTTTTAAGTCCATTGTGGCCACCAGATCCACCTCCTTTTTTAAGACGAACGTCGCCTAGGGAGAGATCTATATCGTCATGGATGACGAGAAGATTATCAGCAGGTATTTTATAGTATTGGATAATTCTACTAACTTCTTGACCTGAAAGATTCATGTAGGTTTGGGGTTTTTGAAGAATAATGGCTTGTTCAGGTGATGAAGTGGTTTCTGCTAAGCTGAGTAAAGAGCCCCATTAGACTTAAAGGGCTAAAGAGAGCCCCTTAAACCCCTGGTGTAGAGAGTCGATGGTCATAAAACCACAGTTATGCCGGGTGTGTTCATAGGTGGGTCCAGGATTTCCCAGACCCACGATGAGTTGAGGTGCAAGAGCCGTCATGACATAAGGGGATTCAGTTTAATCAAGAGCCCACCAGCCTTTTTAGGTTTTTATTTTGCTTCCTCAGGGGTTTCCTCTTCTTCTGAGGTCGCTTCGTCTTCAGATTTTAGGCCTGAAGGAGCAACTATAGTCGCTATAGTTGATTCAGGAGCAAGGGTACTGGTTACGCCTGCAGGAAGGTTAATCATGCTCAGATGGATGGTTTGACCGATCTCGTATCCACCAAGATCAATAGTAAGGGATTCAGGAATCCCATCAGGAGGGCAACTGAGAAGAAGATCATGATGGACAATATTCAAAACGCCGCCTCTCTTAATACCAGGAGACTTCTCTTCGTTAAGGAAAGTAAAAGGAATCTGAACTTGAAGACGGGCAGTGGCGTCTACACGTAACAAATCAATATGCAAGGGCACATCGGTTACCGGATGAACCTGAACATTCTTGATAAGAACTTTGTGCTTCTTGCCTTCTAGAGACATTTCAAACAGGTGAGTATGATAATGGGGCTTTTGAAGTTCTTTTAAAAGTTGGTGGGCATTTATTGCGAAAGATACAGGATCTTTTTTAGCACCATAGAGAATACCTGGGATAAGACCATCCCGGCGTAATTGACGGGCAGGTCCAGTACCTAAGGCGGGCCGAGCTTGGGTTTCTAAAACAGCGATAGGACTACTCATGGAACTCTCCTTAAATTTATAAACACGACGTTTGCTTGCCAACATAAGACGCGACAAGGCTTAATAAATGGCTCTCCATCACTGATTCCTAATCTTGGCCTGAGGGATGATAGGATTTTCTTCATGATGTAGTCAATTTGTTCTGCTCATACCACGTCCTGGGTCTTGGATGCAAGTGTATCAAGTGGCCTCACCGTTCTTTCATGAAAAAAGAGATCTTAAAGATTATGAGGTCAGTTAGAAAAATCTATAGTATTATGGGGTTAGCCTAGTACAAAAGGCGAATGGCGTATAGAGCGAAAGGGGGGAGACATTTATTAACCCTGAGTCTAGATAGCATTACGACGGGAGAGGGTTTTACTAAGATTTCTTTTCTTTAAGCTATGCACCGACATTATAAAGCCGAGGACGCAAAGCAAAGAGATTATGGAAATAACGCCCAACATAAGTTGGTAGGCAGCTGGGGGATAGTAGAGTCCATCTCCCAATGAGGTGCTGGCGGGTAGAAGAGTCTCGGGCTTGAAAAAATCGATAAAAATTCCCGAAAGATTAATGGCTGCTGACCCAAGCATCATGATGGTCATATTGGAAAAGCCAATGGCCATCCCAATAAACTTTTTAGGCAAAAAATCAATAACCATGGAAAAGAAAATAATTTGTAGACTCGCGCAAAGACCAAACAAAAGCATCATGGGCACAAGAGCCCATAGAGGGAGAGAGGGACACACTAACGTGGCCAGAACAATGACGGGGATGATAAATCCTCCAAGACCCACAATCAACTTATGAGCGTGAAACCGGGTTGCAATTAAGGATAAGCCAGTGGCGCCAATCATCATCCCTGCATAAATGAAGGAAACTGCGGAAGAAGCAACGTCCATAGATATACCATGGTATTGGATAAGGTAAAGAGGGCCCCATTGATCAGCAAATACATATAGCAGAATGGACATGCCTCCGGTAGACGCAATTAATCCTAATAAGGGGCCATTGGAGAAAATTGATTGAAAGCCATCTAGAAGAGAAGTGCTACATTCATTTTTCTCTGCTTCTAAGGAGCTATGAATAAAATATTTCCCCATTTTTGGGTTTGGGAAAAGTAAGACGAGAAAAAGGCACGACCCAAGGCCAACATAAGAAATTCCCTCCAGTACAGGAACAAGTCCAAAGTGATCAAGTAGCACCCCTATGGGAAGTCCTCCATAAATAGCTCCCAAAAGCCCGACACTGACGCTTAATCCTATAAGGTTCTTAAATTTTTTTTCTGCAAAAAGATCATGGGTAGCTTTTACTGTGCCAATAAAGGCGCCAGATCCACCTAAGCCGGTTAAAAAACGCCCTAGAAGGGCTACTTCGTAACTGGAGGTAAAGGAAAATAAGCAAAAGCCAAGCACGCACACACACAGAAAAAGAGGGAGGATACGCTGAGGGCCAAAATGATCCAGAAGTATGCCAGCGGGAATTTGCATACCTGCATAACCATAATAGAACAAGGAACCAAGAAGAGAGAATTCAGGACCTGAAAGGGAGAAATGATCCATTAAGCTGGGCGCTAATACGCCTAAAGATGTACGTAACACAAACTGATAAAATATAAAAAAAACGGAGCTCCCCCATAAAACCCAGGGATAAAAGGAGTTAATTTTGCTTTCTTGTTAGAAGACGGACGGAGAGCTGGAAAATTGATAGATGTCATTTTGTGTAAAATTCTATCCTTTTTGGTAGGGTTAGAAGAAAAAGGCGGACGCTTTTCAGTTCATTTCTATCTTTGTAATGATAGTGCAATATAATTTAGCTAATGTGAGATGTTTGGGTTGTAAAATTAAGGGCAACCGTTACACTCGTTGCTCCAAAATATTTTTAAAGTGCGTCTAGTATTAATTATATGCATTTTAATCTTAAGAATCTCTACACCATAGGCTCCTAATTCAGGTGCATAGTACCAATGAGTTTGCTCTGATCAAGAATATTCCTAAAAAAATATTTTGACAAAATTAAAATACAGTGAAAAGAAAAATTATCCTATAAAATAATATTTTTCTGTTATTTTATTAAAATGACAATTAAATGATAATATTTATAAAGTATAAGTTATTTAGTACTTAATAGGCAGCATGAAAATGAAAATAAATCAATAACAATAACAATCTTATTTCTTTCTATTGTGCGGGTATTTCGAAATGCTTAGAAGCTGGTCTGTTGATGTCTCGTCCTGAGGATACGGAAAAATGGTTAAGAATGGCTCAATCCCAGCAGCTTTTAGAAGATCTTGTTGTTAGGAGGGTTCAAGGAAGTCCCCATCTTTCAGCGGATAGAAAAAGAAAGATCTTAGATCCATACTGGGATGAAGACTTTTCCTTTGAGATTGATGTAGAGAGTGCCAAAGTTATCTTGAAGGTCCTGGATAAAGAAGAACAGGAGAGTTCGAAGAGAGGGTCCCAAATTCAACCAGAAACAGAGCTTCACCCTTTGTAAGGAAAATTTCACCTAGGCCAAAAGAGATTTCTTGCAATAAGGGCAAAATTTGACTAAAACAATGTGAATTGATACTAAAACAAAGTTCCTATGCACAATATCCCTTAGCTCAGGTGTAAAGATGATCTTTTTCCGGAGTTGGCTTTAAGGGCGATATCATCAAGAGGGTTTTATGAAAGACGCTATTCATCCTACTTACCATACAATCACTGTGGCCATGACAGATGGCACAAGTTTTTCAACCCGATCTACCTGGGGAACCGAGGGTGCGACGTTGCGGTTGGATATTGATCCCACATCCCATCCTGCGTGGACAGGGGTCCATCGTCTTTTGGATTCTGGTGGGCAAGTGCACAAATTCAAGAAACGTTTCCAAAACATTGGATAATCCTTGGCGAATGATCTGAGAAGATCGTGGGTTAGGGGTGATCAGTGGTTTTTCTCCTTGAACTTTTCATAAAGGATGATTAAAAGGAAATAATAAGGGCGATTAGCTCAGCGGTAGAGCGTCTCGTTTACACCGAGAGGGTCGGCGGTTCAATCCCGTCATCGCCCACCACTAAAACAACAAGGGGGTCATAAAAGGTCTTTAGCCTCCTTAGTATACAGTATGCTAGACTAGCCACTGTATAAATCAATTAAAATACGTCTTTAACGGACAGAAGTTAAAGATGATGATGCTTTAAAAAAGGTTTCGTAATTATGGCTAAGTCCAATACAATTCTTATCAAGCTCGAAAGCACTGCAGATACAGGATTTTTTTACGTGATTAAAAAAAATCCTAGAAAACTTACAGAAAAACTAGAGTTTCGTAAGTATGATCCTCGGGTTCGTAAACACGTTGCATTTAAAGAGACCAAATTGAGGTAACGAGATGGGTTCTGTGCCTTATTGCTAAGGCGGGGCCAAATTTCTTTAAAAACAGAGGTTGAACTCTCTTATAATACCAGATACTATGGACCAAAGGCCAGAAGAGCCATGTTCAGGGGGAGTTTACTATGCCTATATACACACATTTCCATAGAATTATTGTTCGCATAGGGTTTATCCTTCTTGGGGTTTCGCCTCTATTTGGGTTAGGGAGTGCTCGTGGTTTTGTGGATCAAGAGGCTTCTTCTCCCGCTCTCTCTGATATTCCTTCAGAGATTCAAGGCCTTTTAGAGGGGCCTCAGCCAGCTCTGGGCATCAAGAAGGCCTTTACTGTTTCTTTTGGAGATGTAAAAAACCTTTATGAGAGAGTGGGATTTAAGCCTTTGTGGTTTACTGACGAGGCTTTGACGAATTGTGCTCATTCTTTACGGGAGGCCTTGGGTCAAGTTGCTCAAGAAGGGTTAGAGCAAAGCGATTATGACTGGGCTTTAGAGCTGATTGCCAAGTGGTCTGGATCAACAAGTGGGTCTTTGGAAAATCAACTGCGCGCCGATATTCTCCTATCTCAGGTCCTCTTACAGTATATAAGTGACGTCAGAGGCGAGCGATTATCTCCGAAAAAAATAGATAAAGAGCTCTTTATGGACAAGCCGGTTATTGACGAAGTTTCTTTGTTTTTAGAGGCTCTAAAGAGCAGTGGTGCCGCATCTTGTGGATGGCTAGAGGCGTTGCCCCCACAAAGTCCAGAGTATAGACAAGTCCGAGAGGAGTTGCATCGTTTACTAAAAGTTAAAAGAGACTCTCAAGACGATTTATATTCAGCAAAAGACAAAGCTGCGCCAGAGGACAAAGGTCGGGATCATGCCCACGCCCAGAAGCACAAAACGCTCACAGTAGAAGAAAAAATCCAAAAAGTGGTTGTTACCATGGAGCGTCTTCGTTGGATGCCAGATGCTTGGGGGAATAAATATCTTCTCGTGAATATCCCCGCTTTCAAAGTAAAAGCGGTTGATCAAGGTAAAGAAGTTTTTTCTATGCCCATTATAGTAGGAAAATCTTATCGAGAGACACCGGTATTTACCTCAAAAATTATCAACCTTATTGTAAATCCGTCCTGGCATGTTCCTCGGATGATTGCTGTTAAGGATAAGCTTCCAATTATTAAAAAAAGAGGTCCAGGCTATTTAACGAAGGAAAAGATTCACGTTTATAAAAACGGTCAAGAAGTGAGTCCTTCTTCCGTCAACTGGAGTGCCCTCAACAGTCGCAACTTTGATTTAAATTTCCGACAAGATCCTGGTTCCATGAATGCTTTGGGGCGAATCCGTTTCACAATTCCTAATTCGTTTAGTGTGTATCTTCATGGTACGCCAAAGCAGAATTTATTTGATGAAAAGAAGAGAGCTTTTAGTTCTGGGTGTATCAGATTAGAAGATCCAGACAAGATGGCTGTGTTTGTATTGGAAGGGAATAGTGGCGATTGGACCTTGGATAAAATTAAAGCAGCGATCAATACCAATCGGACTCAAACCATTACTCTCGATCAGGCTGTTCCCACTTATTTACAGTACCTTACAGTGGTATTTAATGAGGAGGGGGAACCCACCTATTTAGAAGATATCTATGGTCAAGACAAGCAAATTGGAGAGGCTTTAAAAACCCGTCGTGCACAAGGCCCCTAGATTTTTTCTCGTGTATGCCTTAAGGAAAGAGAGGAGCTCAAGAGAAATAGTTAGGAGAGAAAATGCTGGGTGTGGTCGCCAAGAAGTTTTTTGGATCATCTAATGAACGAATTTTAAAGAAATTTAAAAAGAACGTAGATGGTATTAATAATCTAGAGTCTAAGATTCGTAATTTAACGGATGAGGCTTTAAAAAACCAAACGGTTTTGTTGAAGCAAAAGCTTGCAGCAGGAGCTTCTTTAGATGATATTTTGCCAGAGGCATTTGCCACGGTGAGAGAGGCCGCGTGGCGCGTACTGGGGCAACGGCCTTTCGACGTACAATTACTTGGTGGAATGGCCCTTCATAAAGGAATGATTTGCGAAATGAGAACTGGTGAAGGAAAGACTTTAGTGTCTACTTTGCCATCCTATTTAAATGCGCTCACGGAAAAAGGGGTGCATATCATCACTGTGAACGACTATCTGGCTCAACGGGATGCCGAGTGGATGGGTCGAATTCATCGATTTTTAGGATTGTCTGTGGGATGCATTGTCCATGATATGGACGACGATGCTCGTCGAAGAGCTTACGCTTCTGATATCACCTATGGTACCAATCACGAAATAGGGTTTGATTATTTAAGAGATAATATGAAATTCCATTTGGAACAGAGGGTCCAAAGGTCTTTCAATTTTGCTTTGATAGATGAAGTGGACAGTATTTTGATTGATGAGGCCCGTACGCCTTTGATCATTTCAGGAACCACAGAAGGATCGATTAATGTCTACCAGGCAATTGATCAAGTTGTGGCTAAGCTAAAGCCCGAAGATTTTGATAAAGATGAAAAACAGCGTTCCGTTAGCCTTACTGAGGCTGGTGCAGAACATATAGAAGAGTTATTGGAGACGGCTAACCTATTAAAAGAGGGGACGCTCTATGAATCCCATAATATTTCTTTGATGCACTATGTGAACCAAGCGTTGCGGGCTCACACACTATTTACTAAGGATGTAGATTATATAGTGAAAGATAATAAAGTTATTATCATTGATGAATTTACAGGACGTATGATGCAAGGAAGGCGCTATTCCGATAGTCTTCATCAGGCGTTAGAAGCAAAAGAAGGCGTGGAAATTGAAGAAGAAACGCAAACGCTGGCCTCTATTACCTACCAAAACTTATTCCGCTTGTACCCCACCCTTTCAGGGATGACGGGAACGGCCATGACGGAAGCAGGCGAGTTTGCTGAAATTTATAAGCTCGAAGTTCTTGAAATTCCCACCAATAAGCCAGTTATGAGGAAAGATGGGGATGATGTGGTGTATCGGACTGCTCGAGAAAAGTACAAAGCGATACTTGCCTTAATTCAAGAATGTCATGCGCGCCAGCAGCCCGTTCTTGTTGGAACGGTGAGTATTGAAAAATCTGAATACCTCTCGGATCTTTTAAAAACTCACAAGATACCTCACCAAGTGCTCAATGCTCGTGTTCATGAGCAAGAGGCCTATATCATAGCTGAAGCGGGGCGCCCGGGCGCGGTGACCATAGCCACAAATATGGCGGGAAGGGGAACCGACATTCAGCTAGGTGGCAATTTTGATATGAGACTCGAACGCGTTATGCAAGAAAAAGGATTAGAAAAAGCTTCTCCTGAGCTCATTCAAGAGATCAAAGTTCCCATGCTTGCTGATGCCCAACGGGTACGCGAATCTGGAGGGCTATTTGTTATAGGCACAGAACGACATGAATCACGACGCATAGATAACCAGTTGCGCGGACGTTCAGGTCGTCAAGGTGACCCCGGGGCCTCTCAATTTTTCCTTTCCTTGGACGACGATTTGATGAGGATTTTTGGATCAGATCGTTTGGATGGAGTTTTGAAAAAATTAGGGCTCCAAGAAGATGAGGCTATTACCCATCCTTGGATTAATAGAGCTTTGGAAAAGGCGCAAAAGAAAGTTGAGGCGCGGAATTTTGATATCCGCAAGCATCTTTTGAAATATGACGATGTTATGAATGACCAAAGGAAGGTAATCTACGAGCAACGTGTGGAAATTATGCGCGCCGATCAGCTCAAAGAGACCTTTTTGGACATGGCTCATGACGTTTTAGAGCGTATATATCGTCTAACTATTCCTCAACACACCTATCCCGAGGATTGGAATATAAAAGCCTTAGGCGCTGACTTACTCGACATATTTGCTCTGAGTTTACCTTTAGATTCTTGGGTGAAGGAAGAAGGGATTACGGATGCCGACGTATATACGCGACTTGGCGAAGCTATAGACTTATCTTTTTCACGAAAAGAGGCTGAATGGGGAGAGATTCCCTTTATCCAAATGGAAAAGACATTATTACTCCGCATGTTAGACCAAGCTTGGAAGGACCATCTTTTATCCTTGGATCATCTAAGAGAGGGGATCAATTTGCGAGCTTACGCCCAACGTGATCCTTTAAATGAGTATAAGCAGGAAGCTTTCTCCTTGTTTCAAAGCATGCTTGGGAGTTTGAAACTGAGCGCGGTGACGGCCCTATTTAATGCGTCTTTGAGTTCCCAAAAAACTTTCAGAGAGGATGATGATTCTTCGTTTAAGCAAATTGAGGGGAACATGCACGAATCATCTCCTAAGGAAATGGCTGATCTTTTGACCCAATTGGGACTGGCCTCGGAAGATATTGATAGATCATTAAAAAACCTTGAAGAAATGAAAGATAACTCCAAAAAACGAGCTCTAGGAGAGGGAGAACGCGCTCCACAAGGTTCATCAGAAAAACTGCGTCGGAATGAAACATGTCCTTGTGGTTCTGGAAAGAAATACAAGCTTTGTCATGGGTTGCTTACATAAAGGAGCTAAAAGAAGACGGTTTCCGCTAGAACAAAAGAGGGGCTGTAGATAAGAAAAAGGGAGAGCAAAATGAAGCTATTGAGGTATATCTTTTTTTGTGTGATTTGTGCTTCATCTGGGGCGTTCGGGGAGAAGCTAGAAAGCTCTGCCAGCTCCGAATCTCCAGAGGCACTACTTCAAGTTGTTAAGAAAAAGATAGAGCAAGGGTGGACAAAACGCCACTATCGCGTTGGGGTATCGGAACAACCACCATTTTCTTTTCTGAACAAAAATACCAAGAAGTGGGAAGGAATTGCTATTGATATTTGGCAAGGAATTGCTGCTGCGAACAAGTTAACCTACGAATTCCATGTGGTACCTTCGCTTAATCAAGGACAAAGAGATGTGGAGGCAGGTAGGTTTGATTTGCTGATCGGTGCATTTCCTGCGGTCCCACAAAATGATTATCACATAGAATACTCACTTCCTTTTTATGTTTCTGGATTGGGTGTAGCTTTTGCTCCCCAAAGAGGAAAGATAGTGATGAATTTTTTTAGAATGTTTCTGTCTTGGGAATTTCTAAGTGCTCTATTCGGATTGGTTCTTTTTGTTTTTACCGGGGCCGTGGGAATGTGGATCATAGAACGTCGGAACAATCCACTTTTCGGCAAGGAAGGTTTTTTAAAAGCTGTGGGTAACGGAATGTATTGGTCGGCCGGGACCGTTACGTCCGTGGGATCTGGAAATACACTCCCTGACACGCCTAGAGGGAAGGCGTTTAGTATATTTTGGATGTTTATAGGTGTTCTTCTTACGTCGGTTCTGATGGCAGCTATTACGTCATCGCTTACTGTGGGGCAACTCTCTTCACTTTTTACAAATCCAAAAAATTTAAAATCTATGACCATAGGATGCATTGAGGGCAGTGATGGGGAGTTTTATCTGAGTGAAAACTTAATCGCATGTAGGCCGCAACAGTCTCTAGAAGAGGGGATTAAAGCCCTTTTGAATAATGACATTGAGGCGTTGATTTATTCAGACCCTTTATTGAGGTATGAAATTTCAACAAAAAACGTGCCTGTTGAAGTCTATTCCACCACGTACAGCCAGCTCTACTATTCATTTGTTATTGGGGACCAAGCCTTCTTGCACGAAGTGAACAAAGCAATTTTGCTCTATATAAATGGGCCACAATGGAGCAAGGATATATTCAAGTATTTAAAAATCTCTAAAGATTCAGTAGTGAAGAAATTTGAAGGATTTCTGTGAGATAGGATGCAGTTAGGACCTATCCAAATAGGAAAAATAACCCTGTAGGGTGATATGGGCTTATAGAGGGTAGGTAGGAAGGAGATATTGTGAGGTATAAATCCTCAATTTTTTTTCCAGAGATCTCATCCTGTCGTCCAAGACACGATTCATATGCTTTCGCATTTTCTCTTACATGCATCTTAAACAATTTGGTTTTTTGAAGGTCATTCTGAGAAAAAGCTTTCTTAGAATGTGAAAAAAAGAGATAGTGACTAGGGTTTTAGAATTCTAACAAAACCAATATGGACATATTTTTTTATTATTATTGTCCCTCGATTCCTCCCAGAATCAGCTTTTTAGAATATTCCTAAAGCCTTAACGTCCTTAGTCTTTCTTTCAAGTAGGCGATCAACATCTCTAATGAATCAGTAAAGGCACTCACTGAGAAAGTTGATCTCAAAACCAGTCCTGTTTAAAACGTTGTCTTTTTTTATTTGGAGGTATCTATACCTCACTTCCTATTTAAGATCATACGGGAATTTAGAGGAATGTCTATGGATAAAATGTTTATTTGGGATTTGCAGTTGAAAACAATAATATTTTTTTTCAACATATGATGAATGCTAAGAACTTCGTAGAGAATGCTATATATGAAAAGATTATTTTAAGGAGAATTCAGGGGAATTGTACATATACTTAAAAAAAGAATGAATAAGGGTTTAATTCTGGTTTATAGTTTCATTTTAGTCAATAATTAAGAATGAAATTCATTTTCTGATAGCTATCAATGAGAAAGATGTTTCCTATGGCGGATATAGAGACTTGTAATAAAGTAAAAAAAGAGAAAGATGTAGAAGTAAAAGACAAACAATTAGCACCTTTTCGTCTTGTTTCTTCATTTAAACCTCAAGGAGATCAGCCCCAAGCTATTTCAAAATTAACCCAAGGTTTAGGAAATGGATTAAAAAATCAAGTCCTCATGGGCGTTACGGGATCGGGGAAAACCTACACCATGGCTCAAGTCATATCTCATATCCAAAAACCCACGCTTATTTTGGCTCACAATAAGACGTTAGCTTCCCAGTTGTATGAAGAAATGAAGGCCTTCTTTCCCCATAATGCGGTGGAATATTTTGTGTCTTATTATGATTATTATCAGCCGGAGGCTTATGTTGCGCGGACAGATACCTTCATAGAAAAAGAATCCACGATTAACGAACAAATCGACCGTATGCGTCATGGGGCGACCCGGGCATTAATGGAGCGGAAAGATGTTTTGATCGTTGCCAGTATATCTTGTATTTACGGTATAGGATCGGTTGAGAGCTATTCTGAGATGATTATGACGCTTAGGCGTGGCGAAAGTTATAATATGACTGAGCTGAAGTCACAATTGGTGAATCTATCGTACAGACGTAATGAAGATGGATTTACCCGGGGGATTTTAGGATAAAAGGCTGACCTATGGGAGATTTCCTCTCATTTTAGAACAGAGCCTGGCGTATTTCTTTTTGGAGATGAAATTGAATCGATTCATGAGATGGAAATCACTCTACTGGCATTAATCATTACATCTTGATGAAATTACATTTACAAACCATTATATTGCCTGCCACAGTTAACCAGCTATGGGAGCATTAAAAAAGATTTACAAGAGTCAGGATCTTGGAATTTAGATCCTCTAAAAGATGAGTTTAGCAAGGCTCAACGTATCAAGAGAACCCAATTTGACCTTGAGATGTTGGAAACCACCGGTATGTGTCCAGGAATTGAAAATTATTGGGCACCTAACGGCAGAGCGCCCGAGGCTCCGCCAACGCTTTTTGAGTACTTTCCCAAAGATGCCTTGCTTATAGTCGATGAGAGTCATGTATCCATACCCCAGCTAAGGGGCATGTATAAAGGAGATAGATCGCGAAAAGAAACCTTATCAATTATGGATTTAGATTGCAAGCATGGATAATCGTCCTTTAATGTTCGAGGAATGGGAAAGTAGCCATTTAAACCATGTTTGTGTCTGCCACACCTGGGCCATGGGCTGGAACATGCAGGGGAGACGAGGTGGTAGAACAAGTTGTATCAAATCCCAGGTTGTTAGATCCCTTATGTCATAATAAAGCCAACCTTCCAGGTGGATGATTTTGATGATGGAAACTCAACAGAAGAAGTATCCAAAGAGGCACCGTGTTCTTATTACGACTCTAACCAAAAAATGGCACAAGCACTTACTGATTATCTCACAGAATCAGGATTTAAAGTTAAATACATCCACTCAGATGTGGATACTCTAGATCGTATTGAGATTATAGAAGCGTTGCGTAGAGGGAAGTGTGATATTTTAATAGGGATTAATTTATTAAGAAGGCCTTATTCCCGAATGTGGGCTTGTGGCTATGGATTACGAATAAGGAAGGGTTCTTGAAGTCCCGTCAGGCGCAATTCAAACCATTGGGAGAGCGGCCCGAAATACCGAAGGAAGGTTGTCCTATATGCTGATAGAATAACAGGCTCAATGGAATATGCTTTGGGAGAGACGAATCGACGACGGGCCATTCAAGAAGCGCATAATAAACGGCATGGAATTGAGCCTACCAACACCCAGCGTGCTTTGCGTAGTGCCAAGGAAGATTCTTTTAAGAAGGTTAAAAAAGGCAGTCCTTCCCAGGCCGGTGACTTAAAGTCCATTAAGAAACAATTGGTGCTTTTGGAAAAAGAAATGAAAAAAGCGGCAGAAAATTTGGAGTTCGAAACAGCCATGAGTCTGAGAGAGCAGTTGCGAGCTCTTGAGAAGGAAGAGCTTCGGTTAAGAAGCCCTTCTTGAGATAAAAAAGTTTTATGCCCGACTCATTGGGGAGGGTAGGTTATTTTTTCCAGATACAGACCATAAGGTGGGGCTGATGGGCCAGCTTTGGTACGGTCTTTTGCCTCAAGGGCCGATTTGATCTGGTGGGGGTTCCACTTTTGAAGTCCTACCAGTAAAAGAGTGCCTACCATGTTACGGACTTGATGATGCAAAAAAGAGCGAGAGGCAATTTGAATGTCTATCACGTCCCCAGACCGGTTAATATCAAAGCGGTCTAGGGTTTTGAAAGGAGAAGGACTTTGGCAATTATGGCCCCGGAAAGAGGAAAAGTCATGATGGCCGATGAAATGGGCTGCTCCTTGACTCATGGCGTCCAGATCAAGAGGCTGAATAACATGGCAATATCGGTCTCGATCTAAAATAGGCGGCGTCCGTCTGTTAAGAATACGGTATCGATATAGACGGTGAACCGCACTAAAGCGCGCATGAAAACTATCAGGAACCTCTTCCACGTGAAGAACCCCAAAATCCACTCTTTTAAGGGTGTTGCGAAGGTGAGCGTTGAGCCCGTCTTTAATAACATGGGGGGACATATTTTTGGACAAAGTAAAATGGCACACTTGCCCGAGGGCATGGACACCCGCATCGGTTCTTCCAGCGGCAAAAATTTGGGCAGCTTCTTGAGTGAGGGCATGTAAAGCCTTTGTGAGAGTGCCCTCAAGAGACAAGAACCCAGGTTGGGCCTGCCAACCTACATAGTGGGTCCCATCATATTCTAGCAGGGCTTTGTATCTCATAATAGAGGCTATCCGTTGGGAAGGGAAAATGACAAAGATACCTGGGAGCCAGGCACAAAATTAAAGCCTCGCTGGAAATCTTCAATGGATAATGGACGTCCGCCTTCTTTTTGCACAACTAAGGGGATCAGAAGAGATCCCTGAGCGCATTGAATGGCTAGGGAAGGGGTCTTCATAATAGTTCCAATGGGTTGGGAGGCAAGGGGGTCCATAAGCGACGTGGCTTCGAGCACCTTAATGAGGGTATTCTCATAGATAAATCGAGCGCCAGGTAAGGGTGAAAAAGCGCGGACTCTTTGCTCCAATAGCTGTGCGGATTGGCTGAAGTCTAGATGCATTTGTGTGGAAGTGAGCTTTGGGGCATAGGTAATCCCCTGGGAGGGCTGGGGTTGAGGCAGTAAGTTATGAGAGTGAATTTCTTCTAGAGTCTTGTGGATCAAGGGTCCACCCAATAAAGACAGGGTTTGGGATAAGCGCGCGGCGGTGTCTGTGGGCGCGATAGGAACGGTTTGCTCCATATATATGGGGCCCGTATCGACGCCAGAGTCCATTCTCATGATGGTTATGCCCGTTTGGGTATCGCCAGCTTCAATACATCGATTAATGGGTGCTGCGCCTCTCCAGAGTGGCAACAAAGAGGCGTGGACGTTTAAGCATCCTAAAGGTGCAGCTGTAAGGATCTCTAAGGGTAGGATAAGCCCATAGGCCACCACTACAATGGCTTGGACTTGGTGGGCTTGAATGCAAGAAAGAAGAGTCTGTTGGGCTACAAGATCCTTAAGAGATTCCGGTGTATAAACAGGCAAGCCATGGGTTTGTGCAAAAAGGTGAACAGGGGATAAAGTGACCTTGTGCCCACGTCCCTTGGGCCGTGGTGGTTGGGCATATACCGCGGCAATGGGAAATTTTTGATCAAGGAGATAGGATAAAGTGGGCACTGCAAAATCAGGTGTTCCCATAAAAATAAGAGGGAATGTGGTTGGTTTCATACTGTATCAAAGCCTAGTTCAGCAATAAGGCGTTTTCTATCTTCGGGCTCGAGCCGGTCTATGAATAAAATCCCATCCAGGTGATCTATCTCATGTTGCATACACCGAGCGAGCATATCTCTATCCTCTTCTTCTTGAACATTGCCATCAAGGTCTAGGTACCGCATGCGGATATGCAATGGACGCGTTACAATCCCGGTAATGTATTTGAATGAATCCTTACAAGAGGCTACAGATAAACACCCTTCCTCCATTTTAGAGGTTTCTATTGATGCAGACACAATTTCAGGGTTGATGTAGACCTTCGGAGAAACGGGCTTCATATCTTGGGTTACATCTAAGTCCATTACTACTACTCGGTGGGGTATCCCCAGTTGAGTTGCAGCAAGGCCTATGCCTTTATAATGGTACATACTATGGAGCATGTCTTGGGCAAGAGCCTTGATTTCTGGGGTTATCTTAGCCACAGGCTTGGCCTTTTCTCGGAGGCGGGGATCGGGATGATGTAAGGGAGCTAAGACCATGGGGAACCTCTGAGAGTAGGGAAAACGGGTATAGGATTAATTTCTTGTTTACAATAACGGTGGGCACAGGGAAAGAAAAAAAGCCAAGCCATACCACTTTCTATGGGTGAGTTTTAGGAAACGGCATAGGCCATAATTTTTTTATTGCCCAAAAAGCGCCTACAAGACACATAGCCAGACCTAAACCAATGGGCGCAAATGTGCCATCGTAAAAGAAGCTGATGCCTTGGATAAGAAAGGCTGTAATGACCAGACGTAGAGCCATTATGAAGGATGATATACGTGCTTTAGCGCCAGGGATAAGGTCCAGAAGAACGGGATAAAAGACATTAATAGGAAAGATAACCGCGCCTGAAACCACGCAAATGACAGCGGTTATAACATAAGGAGAGTCTACATTAATCCATGACATATAAAGGTAACAGATCAAGACGGCTAAACTCACGACTGAGGCACCGATAAAACAGGCCCGATGCCCCAAAAGTCGATAAAAATAGGGGCTGGAAAAGCTTATGACGGCAAAAACGAGAGCTGGTGCTCCTTGGAAATAGCCGAACCGCTCCAAGGGGACGTGCAAGTCTTCCATATAAAAAACCGGTGATAGGGAGATGAATACCCAGTAACCACATCCCAACCCCAGTATCAACAAGCAGTATAGGAGAACTTTTGAGGAAAAAAGAACTTCCTTATAGGAGGTCAAAGAAAGAGACACAGAGGGATTATGGGTGCCTTTTGGGAGTGCATGGAAAGAAAGCAGAGTGCATAATAGCCCAAAAATGAGCAAAGTATTGAAGTTTCCGCGCCATCCAAAGTACCCTGTAATGAAACTCCCTAAAACCGGAGCTGTAGACATTCCAATAGTGATGAGCCCATTAAAGAGGCCTAAAAGAGTTTGTTGTTTTTCCACAGAGTACAAGTCAGCCACAATTACGAAGGCTAAAACAGCTGGCCCCGCAATGCCGATGCCTTGAAATAAGCGTCCCAGGAGGATGAGTTCAAAAGTGGGCGCAAAGGAGCAAAAGAGACTTCCAAACACAAACAAACATAAGCCCCATAAGATCACTTCGCGGCGTCCATATTTGTCACCCATTGGGCCTACGAATATACAACTCACAGCGTATCCGACCAAGTTAACGGTCATGAGAAGCTCTACTTTGAATGGAGTTAGATTATAGACTTCCTGAATTAGAGGAAAGCTAGGGACAAAAAGATCTACCTCTGCACCGCAGAGAAGTTCAATGAATATAAGAACAAAAAGAAGATACATAACAAGACCACATAACTTGGAAAGATAAGGATAAGCCGAAGCTGCTTCAAAGAGAACCAAAAGGAGTGTGTCCTATAGGTTCTGGCAAAAAATATATCCTATTTTATGTGCCCAATCCCAAAGGAAAATCAAAAAAGTTCGAGCAATCAACCAAAGACTATTGAATGAAACGCTTTTACCACTGTGTTTATCCGCAGTTGAAATAACCGAGTAGAATATACAAATTATAAAAAAAAACAACTATAATAGTAAAAAAGGTTAGTGTTTATTTAAGTTGTTAAATCAATGGATTAACATGGTATATAAGGCAAAACAAAGCATTTAAGGAATTGATGGGCGATGGACCAGCTGCCGGCGGGTATTTTTTTCAGCTAAGCAGCTAACGAGGATATATCTCAATGGAAATTTCCCTGGGAGAAGGCCTCTCTTCTTAAGGCAATAGGATTGTTTGCCTACGAGGACCTTGACGTTTTTTTCAAGCCAGGATATACCAAGATAATCTCACTAAAGTGAGAGGCGAGGGTTCTAAGGTGTGGGGCTCTTTTTAGGTATCTTCCTGGGCCGGGTGGCAGAGTGGTTATGCAGAGGACTGCAAATCCTTTTCACGCAGGTGCAAATCCTGTTCGGCCTCCAGAAGATATCCTAAATTTTGCCCTAGATTTTTATGAAATTCTTTGATATTAACCATGTTTATCAGACGATATGATCCCCGGTAGCTCAGCTGGTAGAGCAAGTGGCTGTTAACCACTGGGTCGCTGGTTCGAGTCCGGCCCGGGGAGCCAAACTTTCGGAGTTTGGGTATTTTCACCATGGTGTCCAAGAGGTGGCCTAGTGCCCAGTTTACCTCGAGAGGGATAAGGGTTTATCCGAAAGGGAGACTATGCGGATTTTATTTTTTGGAGATCTTGTGGGTCGGTCTGGTCGTGAGGCTTTGGAACGAGAACTTCCAGGGCTAAAAGAGCGTTATAATCCCGATGTCATTATTGTGAATGCTGAAAACTGTGCGGCTGGGTTTGGTGTGACGCCGCAGATTTGTAGTGACCTGTTTTCTTGGGGAGTAGACTGCATTACTCTAGGCAATCATACCTGGGATCAAAAAGAAATCATTCCTTATCTTGAACAAAATACGGCCGTTATTCGTCCGTTAAACTACCCACCCGGGACACCTGGACGTGGGTTTCAGTTTTTTAGTTTACCCAATGGGCAAAAAATAATGGTGGTTCAGTTGATGGGTCGCTTGTTTATGGAGTGGAATGATGATCCCTTCCAGGCGGTGAATCATTTGCTTAAAGACGTGGTTATGGGAAAAGATGTGGCGGCCATCTTCGTGGATATGCACGCCGAGGCCACCAGTGAAAAAATGGCCATGGCTCACTATTGTGACGGACGTGTTACCGCCGTGATTGGCACTCATACCCATGTGCCCACCGCTGATGCACAGATCTTTCAAAAAGGAACCGCATATCAAAGTGATGCGGGCATGTGTGGAGATTATGCATCAGTTATTGGGATGAACTATGATGTGTCTTTAGATCGATTTTTAAAAAAGGGCATTAAAACTAAAATGACGCCTGCCATGGGTTTGGGGGATGTGGCGGGTGTTTTTATTGAGAGTGATGATAAAACAGGGCTGGCTATTAAAATTGAATCTATTATCCAAGGTGGAAGGTTGAAATCAACATGTCTTCCGTAACGTCTTTGAATACCTCATCTTTTGGAGGGAAAGGGCCTTTAGTGGCCTTGGTGGGATGTGGAGATTGGGGTAAGAACATTGCTCGGGCGCTATCGTCCTTGGGAGCCTTGGCAGCCATTGTGGAGCACCACAAGGAGCGTGGCGAGAGGTATGCTCAAGAATTTTCTTGTCCTTTAATGTCTTTTGAAGAAGCTCTTAAGAGTTCGTCAATCCACGGCGTTGTTTTAGCTACGTCTCTTGAAAGTCACAAGGCCTTAGCTCATGCGGCTATGGAAGCTGGTAAAAGTGTCTTTATAGAAAAGCCAGTGGTGGCAACTGTCAAGGATTTTGAAGATCTTATTCTCAAAGCCACACGCCAAGGGGTGTGCCTTATGGGGGGGCATCTCCTTTTGTACCATCCTTTGTTTCAAGAGGTATGTCGGTTAGTTGGCGAGGGGCAAGTAGGAGAGGTACGACTCGTGACTTCCCACCGGCAAAACTTTGGGAAATTCTTCCCCCAGGAGGATGTGGTTTGGGATTTTGGGCCTCATGATCTTTCCATGATTTGTGCTGTTTTACAAGCAAGTAATCATGAACTCCAAGAAGCGCACATCAGAAAATCTTGTTTGCTTGAGACTAAAGGCCAGGCGGATGTCGCCTCTATTACCCTTTCATTACCCAATAAATGCAAAGGGTATGCTTACCTCTCCCGAGTCTCTTTAACGAAAGAACAGCGGCTAGTAGTCTGGGGCACTGAAGGGTGTCTAACATTTGATGATACTTTGCCATGGGATCAGAAACTGAAATTTACCCCCATAAAAGAAGGAAAGAACCCAGCTGAGAGGCTGGCTGGTGAGAGCTCTTTTATAGAGATTCCGCCGGGGGAACCCCTCAAAGCTGAAATGCAAGCCTTTTTAGAAGGTATGAAAGGGGCGGATATGACAGCTAATCACCGAAATATCAATCAAGTATTGAGTATTTTGCAAAAGATATAACTCTCATTAAGAGGGGTGATGGACCACCCACGGTGCATGATAAATTGGGGAGACTGACAAGTGGAATTCCGTTCCCATTTGGCTGGGACTTAGTTTAACAGTCCCTAGATCCACATGAATTCTGTGGTTATTTTTATTAAATATAGCCTTTGAATCTCCAAGAAGAGATTCAAGTACGTATGTATCGGTGTGGGATTTTGAGCTTTTTTTATTTTTTGGCTCAATGGTATGTAAGTAGTATTTATCAAGGCACTTCAACTTAAAGGTTTTTCCTACCAGGTTGGGGCCTATGGGGTTGGATGGCTCGAGATTGACCACGAACGACGACTTCTCATGTTCAAAATAGCCCAGGCGCATATCCTTTCTTCTATCGTGAGTCTTTGCAATACTTAAAAGACGTGGGCTATTGGTGTCAGTAGATTCTTCGATTAACAAAGGATGTTTTTCTTGAAAGAGTTCTGCTTTTACGAACTTTCCTATAGTGTTTGGGCTCCAAGCACTCTTTGTATATAAAGCAACGTTATGAAAGGCACTCGTTTTAACTAATATTAGGTTAGGCTGAAAAACTCGGCTTATCTTTCCCACCACGGATGTTCCTTTGGGGAGATGGTCACCTATGGCGCTCCTGATACTCAGGTATTTCGGGTAAAGTTTTAGGTCATAAGCCTTTCCCAACTCTTGATGAGTTAGGGAAAATGAGGGGGCTATTGAGACCCATATTGATCTTTCAGGGTTTTTAAAAATGCCCTGAGTATCTGTAAAGATCATGGCTAAGGAATAGCGTTTATATCCTGGTTTTGGATGGGCGTCGAGAGCAGGTTGTATATCAACGGCTTTGAAGGTAGGGACGCTGATGATGTCGTAAGCCCTTCCTATATTTCTAGAAGGCAGGCCATGGGCTATGGGGTTAGTGAGCGAAAACCAGCTATCTGGTGGGCTATGAAAAAAAGAAAACCGGTTTGCCATTTGGAGTATGTCTTTGAGTTACTGAGGCCATAAATGTGGCATTTTGTGGGTTAGCGGTGCTTCTTTATATTCATCAGGAGAAAGAAGAAGAGATTGTTGGTGCTCTCTTCTTGCTACATGCGAAGTAAATATTTTGCCCACATGCTCCGGGGAAATCTGATCAACGTGTCCGATATAATAGCTTTGGTTTGATCTTTCAAAATATAGTGAGCACATCTATTATCGACTCTAGTCTCTCCCACTGATAATGGCACTAGTAGCCTGAAATGAAGTCAAAAGCACACATAAGAATAATCCAATCAGTAGAACATTTTTTCTTCCTCATCTAGAGGTTTCAGTTTCTGAGGCGTCAGTGGCAGCCAACAGACCCATTGAAGTATGAAGCTAGGTATCATGATTGTAGATGCTAAAGGGTCAAAAATTTAAGTCCCGTTATGACTTTGGGAAAATTTTAGATAAAGAAACTTTCTTTCTGTATCTTCAAAAAGTTCCCAAAATGAGTGAAGAATTAAAGGAATAAAATTCCTGAGTTGGTTTTATTTTAAAAAATACTGACCATTTTCTTGTTCGTAAAAAAAGATGGAGCGTTATCTAAAATGACAGTTATTCAATGATTTATATATTTACTCTTTAGTGGAGATCGTACCTATGCCCCATAGTTGCTCCATAATAGATGTCACTTTTCTGTGGTAGAAACTCCTTGAAAATAGATCTCAGCTACATCTATCTTTAAAGCGCTTTGTGTCTGAAAGTACTTGGTTAAAGAATAAGCATAAAAGCTACTGTTTTGAACTTGAGGGCCTTTGAAATCAAGGGATCCCAAACAAGTTTACCCACTTTGGGCTTAAATTCATGAGCATAACCATAGAGGCTCATCAGATTTTTCGTAAGAAGAAACCCATGTAATTCTTCTCACTTTCTATTTTAAATATCTATGGTAATCAAGATCTGAATGACAGAAGCTCATTCCATCGAAGCTAGTTCATTAATCTGTTTATTGCGAGCTCAAAGAATTGTTACCTTGTTCGCGCCGGTTCATGGATGTTTTCCTTTTTAGAGTTTAGCGTCTAAAAGAAGTAACTCATGGGATGTCACTTAAATTTCTTCATCTCCAACTTACTGAGACTAAATGGTATACTATCCATTTAAAATTAAACCCCTTTACCTATGGTTATTACTAAGCTTCAGATTGAGAAATATATTGTGGATACACTCCCTCCAGGTATAGCCTATACATTGTTGGGGGAGAGGGCATTTTTATAAATCCAGATGGACTCTTAAAAAGAGGCGTGTACTTTTCTACTATTAAGGAAAATGATTCTTCTAGTAATTTGAATCGGCACCATATGTTTCGTTTGAATATAGGGATACCCTCTAGAAAACTATATTTCTTTATTCGGCGCAAAACCTAAACGTCCATCTAAAGGTTGTGTAATAGATGGCCATTATAACTTTTCAGAAACAAATATTATCATGCCCCACCCTATATATGGGTGGATGGGGTGGATCTCTGTTTTAAATCCTAAAGAAGAGTTGTTTAGGAATGCAAAATTCATCTAAAAATGCTTATAGATGCTCTTATAAAAAGCTTTAAAGAAAATCTAATCCCAAAATCCTTTATTAGTATCTCGAGATAACTCTGGGGATGTTCCCTATATCTTTCTACGTTCAAAAATCCTTGAACTAACTGGTTCAAACCTCTTAACAAATAAATAATGTATATAATAAAACAGAATGTTAACTATAAACAGATCTAACTATATAATTTATCTATGTAAGTAAAACTTGATGGTGATCAATGTTATACCATGATCATATATTTTTAACTTATTTTATTTATGGTATTTTTGTGTATAAAATTTCTAATTGGTTTCTCTCTGCCATAGTGATGATGGTGGGGACGGTTATGAAAAGTTTGCTCCTGGGTACGGCATGATGGATGATGCTGCTTACTCGGAGCGCGTCTGATAACCCCATTCCAATTGTGCGGGTAGGATCTATTCCCAGCGCCATGGAGGATGGAACGGGTTTTGAGCCAGTTACTGGATCTAGCTCTCACTGGCTGTTTCGCCTGAAGAAGAGATAAAGAGTGAAGGAAGTAGTGCTGCAGATGCGGTATCTGGAGTTTGAAACAATGCCTGAGGAGGCTCTCATAAATATCCTAGGATATTTATCCTTTCTGATCTTTGGGCCATGTGTCAGACATCAAAGTTTATTGGCAGATTTGTCAAGATAGAGACCTTTGGAAATGGGTAAAGCTTAGAACTGAGGATGATTTACGTTCTTTTTCCGTTCTGGGTCGATTTTTCCTCGGTCTCTCCCGAATATTCACATTGGTCGATTTATGGGGATTGAGGGTATGCAGACTTTCTGCGTCTATGGGCAGAATCTCTACAATAATATACCTGTCCGCACTCACCATCGTTCAAAATTTGGGAAAATTTATGGGTACATTGCCTTTTGACCCAGAGGAACTCTGTCTAGCCGGGTGCACCTTAAGAATTGCAAGCATCAAGACAGGCTACACAAAATTTACCTGCGTTCATAGGGTGGCTTGATAAAGTGCATCGCCTTTCTATTATAAAGCTTGAAAAGTTCGATTGGATTGTGAGGACTTAACGGCCCATATTGATCGTCTCTACGATTTCCAGAATTACTTGAGTTTATCGCTTATCGATAGCCACGACTTTGAATCTGACTTTCCCTGTCTCTACCTTCTATAGCCTTTTTCAAGGCTTTCTACCCTATCTATCAAATATCAGCCCTTTCTTTGGAGTCGTGTCGTGTTATTCAAGTTTGAGACCCCATCTCTTAACTTTACAGGGGCTCCATAATGTGTAATATGACAGATGTAATGTTAGAGGTTCTTCTTGAGTCACCACCAGCGAACACGGTTTACCCATTAAGGAGTCTCGATCTTGGGCAGAAATAATTTTACCCATGGGAGCTTGGGTATTTTGGAACAAAAATGGGGCAGTATCCAGATCTTGTTTCTGAACCTATCTCACTGGCCCTTGTTTACTGAAGTCAGACAGATCTGGTAGATGAGGAAGATTTTGAAGATGATCGGATCTACCGTCAGGTTAATGCTTTGTGCATGGTCTTGCCAGTACTATTAAAAAACGACTGACCTAACTGTTTCTCATTGTGGGCTTGGTGGGAGTCAACATTCTAGAGCATTTCCCCATACGCTTAATCGTCTTGTTCTTTCGGATAATCCCACTTAGCTTGTTCAGGATTGAGTTTTCTTTCACCTACATTATGCCATCTCTCTTTGGCGAAAATAGGGCTACAAGATGGAGATGCATCGAGTCTTATTGAAGGCATTGAGAGCATGCCCTTACTTGAAGAAGTAAACTTAGACGGCAACGCTTTCTCCGACGAAAGCGCTCATAGTTCAAAATGTATTTCCATCAAGTCAATAAAGACGGGTCGATAAAGAAGTGGTCTATGCGGAATAATTCGTTTTTCTGAGGATCAAGTCGAACAATTTCCGGTATCAAGCCTACTATTTAAAAGTATACGGCTTTAGTTTGTTCACTAATGCAAAACAGTTTGGAAGCAAGACATGTAGTCAGCGGGATCTCAAAACGGCTGTCTTCAGTATATGTTGAGTTTATTATTTAGAAGGTTGGCACAAGGATCAAAAACGGACAGAATATCCTTTAGATTGGAAATTTTCTGATCTACTGTTGCCCCCTTTTGTAGACCAGCTTATGGTCGGGGGCGCAAGTCAAACTGCCTTGAGCTTTTTCTAGGAGATCCCAAGCCATCCCTACAGGATTTGGGGAAAATATTCTTGTAAAATGAAAAGACAATGGCTGAGGGCCCAATATCCGGCTTCTTTTCAATATGGGCTTTTTCAGCTAAGCGCTTCAGGATAATGATCTCAAACAAGTTGATGACAGATTCTGGAAGGGGACCAAAGCGATCGGTAAGTTCGGTGCCCATGTGGTGGATTTCCTGTGATGTTTTCATACGAAATGCGGCGATATAGGGATAAACGGCTGTTTGGGTCCTGGACGTAAGTTTCAGGTATAAAAATAGAATATTCAAAATTTGAGCCATTAAAGAATTTGTCTCAAATTCTTCAGAGAGGAGATTCCGCAACCCGTCTATGGCTTCTTTAACATATGTTGGTAAAGCTCAATTCCCACTTCCTTGATATGGCCAGACTGCTCTTGCCCCACAAGATTTCCCGCGCCTCGAATATCCATATCATGGCTTGCGATGGTGAACCCACCGCCCAAGTGTTCTAAATGATTAAATACATCTAACCGTTTTTGGGCATCTTTTGTGAGGACTTTTCCTGGGTCATACGTAAGATAAGCAAAACCTCTTTTTTTAGATCGGCCAATGCGGCCACGAAGTTGATACAACTGGGATAACCCAAATCGGTCGGATTTTGCGATAACAATGGTATTGGCTGTAGGGACATCGAGGCCTGATTCAATGATATTTGTGGCGAGGAGAATATCATAGGTGCGACTGTAGAACCCGGACATAATGTCATCCAGTTGGGAAGTGGGAAGCTGACCATGGGCCACACCTACAGTGAGTTCAGGAACCAGGTCCCTAAGATGACGAGTCAAAGAAGGCAGATCATCAATCCGGGGAGTGACAAAGAATGATTGGCCCCCTCGGTAATGTTCTCGCAAAAGCGCTTCTCTCACCATGACTGAATCATACGGCATGACGGTGGTTTTAACGCTGAGGCGGTCGGGAGGTGGTGTGGCAATTAAGCTCAAATCCCGAACACCGGATAGAGCCATTTGCAAAGTGCGTGGAATAGGGGTGGCAGAAAGCGTTAGAATATGGAGGCTAGGAAATTGTTCTTTTAAACGCTCCTTTTGATCCACTCCAAAATGTTGTTCCTCATCAATGATTAAAAGACCTAAATTTTGGAAAGTAAGGGATTTGGAGAGGCCGCTATGGGTAGCCACAAGACAGTGGACGTCGCCAGAAGCAACCGATTGGCGAATTTTTTGAGCGCGTTTTGAAGGTATAAATCTAGAAAGCTCTTCTAAGGAAAACCCCAGACCATGAAATCTTTGAGCAAAGGTATCAAAATGCTGGTGGGTCAAGAGGGTGGTGGGAGAGACTAAAGCCACTTGATAGCCACTAGACATAGCTAAGAAGGCAGCTCGGAGTGCAATTTCTGTTTTTCCAAAACCCACGTCTCCGCATACAAGCCGATCCATGGGAATGGGTTTTTGGAAATCAGACATAATCTCATCTGCGGTTCTTTGTTGGTCCACAGTTTCTTCATAAGGAAACCGATCACAAAACTCATTATAGAGGGCAGAAGAGGGTGTAAAGCAAGGCGCTGGGGTTTTTTGACGAACAGCTGCAATATTCATCAATCTTTTGGCGGTTTCTTGAAGCTTTTCTTTTAATTTTTCTTTGCGTCTGATCCATTGAGAGGATCCAAGCTTATCCAAAAGAGCCTCAGACCCCTCCGCCCCGTAGCGACTCAGAACATCCAAATTCTCTACGGGAACAAAAAGACGGTCGTTTTGGGCATAAATAAGTTCCAAGCAATCATGGGAAATTCCCTCAATTGTAAGAGGAACAAGCTTCTCGAAACGAGCAATACCATGCTGCTCATGGACCACAAAATCCCCTTGAGAAAAACTCTGAAATTCCTCAAGAAGTCTCTCAGTGGAAGATTTTTGAGGGATTTTTGATCTTAACGGCGCTCCTAACAGATCTTTTTCGGTGACGAAGGAGCCTATAGGCGACCAAAATCCTTCTTCAAGAGGCAGACAAGTCACAAAAGTTTGGCAAGAAGGCTTCTTGGTTTGGGAAAAAGTTGTAATAGGACAAGGTTTACTCAGTCCATATTCTTGAAACATTTTTGTAAAAAAATCTTGTCCCCAGGAACTGGAAACAGACACAATCAGGGGGCTCGAGGAGTCCAAGAGTCGTTTAATATGATCACAAAGACCTTGATAAGAAGAGACTGAAGACGGATTTGTTTGAATACGCAAAGTATTTCGTACTGTGGCCCAAGATGCCAAAGGCTTGGTTTTTAAGTCTATAAATTCTTTAGTGTTAGACCCAAAAGAAGATGACTTCGTAACCACAAAAGTAGGGTGACTTTCAAAAACACTCTCAATAATCTTTTGTTCCCAATAGAGAGTCTCTGGAGGTAAAGGCCGATAGACTTCTTCTTGGAAAGTAGATTGTTTTTTTCGCGAGGAACCCATAGCTTGGACGCGGCTATGATAGTGATCATGGATGCGATCGTAAACGCCAGGAAGCATGGGTTTCAGGCTCTCTGGCATGACAAGAAATAGGGAAGGCGCATAAGTCCATAAACCAACCATGGACTCATGAAAAAGAGGAGCCCAATTCTCATACCCAGAGGAAGGGATCCCTTGAGAAATAGTTTCATAAAAATGGTCTTGAGCACTTTGTGCCCCAAATAGTTCTCGGTATTGAGTTCGGAACTGCGTAATGGCTTTGGAGTCGAGTTTTATTTCATGGGTCGGGATAAGCTCAATGGTTTCGATACATGCTCCTAGACGTCTTTGAGACAAAGGATCGAAGGGGGTAAGGCTTTGAAGCTCGTCTCCAAAAAAATCCAAACGAATGGGCGTATCAAGGGCAGGAGAATAGACGTCGATTAAATTTCCACGTATGGCATATTCAGGACTTTCTTGAACAACATCAACCCGATGATAGCCTTCTTTTTCAAAAAAAGATCTCAGTTCTTCAAAATCATAAGAACATCCTTTTTTAAGAGAAAAAGATCTTTGTGCAAAAAATGCGGAGGGGGGTATTTTTTGAACCAGGGCACATCTAAAGTAGTTGCTAAAATAAAGGGTATTCCTTGAGCCGTAAGAGCCTCAGCCCTCACATTAAGGTATGAACCCCGTTGGGCGGGAGTAGCTGCTTTTTGGAGACAGTCCGATCATAGGGCTCTTGATCAAAAGGAGGGAAAGAAAATGAAAAAGGGCATTTCAGGAAAATGAAAGAAACCCACGTCTTGAGTTGGGTGAGCCCTTTAAGCGTTGGGGCAAAGACAAAGACAAGGACAGTTAAGAGCTTTGGATCAGTTCTCCGACCACATATCCCTCCAATCCATAGGGACAGTTGACTATGGGTGTAATGCCAAAGGCTGAAAGACATTGCTCATGAATATCGTTAAAAGAGCCATAGGAATGTTTAGGTCTTTTGTTTCAAGGCTAAAGACTCAAAAAGATATGAGCTTCCGGGTTATGAAAAAGCTCATATCCTTGAAGGAATGACTAACCAGGGCCCATAGACCCTTCAATCATAAAGATCAAAGATCTAATACATGTTGAGGATCAGTTAAGTGATAATCCAGGGTTTTTACTAAAGCCGTGCGATGATCAACTTTTTAGGCGTCCATCCTAAGTATTTTGAAAACATTGAATGGACGGAACACCAGTGTCTTGGTAAGAAGTCCCATAGTAATCTTCAGAATTTACCGGAACAATAAGAGATTTTCTGTGCTTTTTCCTTGAAAGAGATGGTGATTCATCACCAACAGGTGGCTTAAGTCTTTAATAGACAAGTCATTGTTCAGGTTTCCCAAGATTAAAGATGCGGCGGCTCGCACACCATCCTTATTCTCAATAATCTTCATGAGAGCCTCAATTCCCATCAATGTAGGTAAGCTTCATATGCTGTGCTCCCCATCAACAAAAGCGATAATCTTGCCCATGGAGAATATTACTTATAAATTGGTAAGAGCTCGAGAACTGCCCTCTTTGGTATCCCACAAATTATCGAGCTTGGGGCCTATCCAATTAAATGGACGTATTAAAGGTGTAATTAAGATCATCAATAGGATCATGGGCGTAAATCACCCGATCAGAAGCTGCTTAGAACACAGTAGATCCAGCGTTTGTTGGATGGGGCCAAAACCAAATGGTAGTTTCTTCATCAAGCGTCGTCTGGACACATGCCATGGACCTCGGAAGTGAAGGAAAAACAAAGACGTTTTTATAGGCCACTACTTTACGGATAATTTCAAGTGGCCATAAAATCAGGTCAAAACCCTAAGAGGATCGGATACATATAAAGCAGGGGTAGCAATGGCAACCAAAGGAAGAACCACATCGCACTTACGAATATGATATTCAATCCTCCTTATTAATGGTGATATCCCCTTCAAAGAAATGAAAGCGGGGATTATCGAGAGGTTTATCAATTTATGGCTGCCCATATCCATACCATAAAACCTCCCAAGGGTGGTTTTCTAAGATGCGACTTGAGAGATGATTGCCAATAAAACCATTAACACCAAGAATGAGTACTTTAAGAGCCATTAAAAAAATCCTTTTCGGGAGAGAAGAGTAAAGCCATTTTAGTCATTTTGACCAAGAGTCTTTCGTACCAGAAAGCCTCGGCGTTTTGAAGAGCTAAGGAAAATTCGGCCTAGATATTCACCCATAATGCCAATTCCCGCTAAAATCATACCTGCTAAAAAATAGAGAATAGAAAAAAGTGTAAAGAGTCCTTCTGCCTCTGGCCCTATAATTAAGCGACGAAGGAGCAGATAAGCCACTAAAAGCCCACTGAAGAAAGAGACGATAAATCCTAGAAAAGTGAAGATCTGCAAAGGAACAATAGAAAAACTCGTTGCCAAATCGAAGGTAACGCGGAATAGCTTGTAAAAACTATACTTAGAGACTCCAGCCACTCGTTCTTCATGCCGCACCAGAATCTCAGTGGGCTGGCGAGAAAGAGTATAAGCCAAGGCGGGAATAAAGGTAGATGTTTCATGGAGTCGCGCGATTTCATCCACGATTTCTCGGGAGTAAGCACGTAACATGCAGCCTTGATCAGTCATAACAATGTTCGTGATCATGGACCTAATTTTATTAATGATGCGTGAGGCATAGGTTCTAAACCAATTGTCTTTTCGACCATCTCTAATGCTGCCTACGTAATCGTATCCTTGATTTATTTTCTCGAGGAGCTTGGGAATTTCCTCCGGAGGATTTTGTAAATCAGCGTCCAAATTGATAATGGTTTTGCCTTGAACCGTTTCAAAGGCAGCGAGAATAGCCATATGTTGGCCATAGTTGCCATTAAACTCAATCACACGAACCTGGTGAGGGCGTTGCTTGTAATAAGTCTCAAGTATAGCTTGGGACCTATCTTTGCTGCCATCATTCGTAAAGATGATCTCGTAAGTGGTTGAGGTTTTTTTAGTGTAGTCATCCATAACCTTTGTGAGCCGCTCAAATAAAATGGGAAGGGATTCTTCCTCATTATAAATAGGCACTACTATAGAAAAATCCCGCTCTTTGGCAAGGGGGGAGGCAGCTGAAGGGGTTTGCTTTTTAACCATGGTATTTAGATCCTAACACTTAATCTTTAAAAATATCATAAAGGGCTTCTAAAACTCGGTCTTGGTCCTTATCCGTCAGGAGTGGAAAAAGGGGAAGGCTGAAGATGGTCTCTCCTAGAGCTTCTGCTTGAGGAAAGTTACCCAGCTTATAGCCATAAGTAGAGGCGTAATATGAAAATAAGTGGACGGGGGTATAGTGAAGACCCAGACCGATCCCTCTTCCTTTCATTTCAGAGATTAATTGATCTCTGGTAAGGGGGGACTTTTCTAGATTTATGCGTGGCGCAAACAGATGCCAAGAGTGACCAAAATCTTCAGAAGGAGGAAAAGGAGGCATAATAAGAGAGGGAAGATCCTTCAAGGCCTCTCGATATTTTGAAACGAGGACCTTGCGTCTTGCGATAAAGCCATCCAGTTTTTTCAGCTGGGCACTTCCCATAGCCGCGTGAATGTCAGGCATATTGAATTTGTGTTCGGGGGACAAAACGTCGTAAAGTTGTGACCCCTCTTTTGAATGCCTATTCCATATAGAGCGATCAATGCCATGGAAACGACCCCGGGCGATAAAAGGTCCATGATCCGGATGATGGGTGATGACTGCTCCTCCCTCAATAGTCGTCATATTTTTGTTAGGATGGAAGCTAAACACTTGAGTATGGCCAAAGCTCCCTATCTTTTTTCCTTTGTATGAAGACCCAATAGCATGAGCCGCGTCTTCTATGATTTGGATAGGTGTATCGCGCACCATAGAGTGTAGAGTATCCATATCCACAGGCAGTCCAGCAAAGTGGATAGGCAGAATAGCCCGGGTTTTAGGGGTAAGGGCCGCGGCCACTTGTGTCAAATCAAGGTTATAAGTAGAAGGATCCACATCAACTAATACAGGCTTGCCGCCGGCAAGTTCGATGGCATTAAGGGTAGCAACGAAAGTAAATGGAGTAGTGATGACTTCATCGCCTGGAGCTAAATTAAGCGCCTTTAGGGCCAAATAGAGTCCTGCGGTTCCTGAGGTTAGGACATGAACGTCTAGAGGAAGTTCAGGCCTGATGTCTTGAGATGGAGGGGCAAGGTATACCTGCAAATCTTTCTCGAACGCTGCAACCTTAGGACCAGTAGCAACCCATCCTGAGTTTAAGCATTCTATCACAGCGTCTTTCTCTTCTTTCCCAAAAGTGGGTTTAGAAAAAGCCAGGAATGGCAGTGAATCTGGAGCGCTGGCGTTAACTTCGTGCGACAATATAAACCCCTCCTATAATAATCCCAATTCCTAAGATGCGCATGAGTGACACACTTTCGTTCATTAAAACATACCCTCCAAGGGCGACAAATATATAAGACAAGCAAAGCATTGGGGCCGCATAACTTACTTCCACTCGAGAAAGGACAACAACCCACAAGGTAAGACTGATGGGTTGCAGTAATACGCCAATGATCAAGTAGGGGTTCTGCAGAACCTCCCCGAGAAAAAATGGCCATCTGTCCCAGCTAAAAGAGGCAAGATTAGTGTGAGTGATACCATGCTTTAGAAGCAATTGGCTAGCCGCATTTAATGTGGTGCATATAAGCATGAGGATAATAAAAATCATGGGGACTAACACTCAGAGGGCAAAAGATAAAAAATAGGAGTAACTGATGACCAAACATCAAGCCTTCTGAAAAGATTCCTAAGCTTATATCCCACAATGGAGCGCTCATGGAAGTAACCCCAGAATACTTAAGCTATGGGATAGGAGTCGTAGACTTTAGGCTAAAATACTTAAAGTTCCCCCAAGACACAAACATAAAATAAAGCGTTTCAAGAAAATCTATATCCACCTTGGTTGAAAATTACGGGGACACGCTAAGTTGGGTAGGCTGGCTCTGTGCACATCAAACAATAATCACTCTGGTCAGACGTTTGAGACATACTCCCATAGAGCATTAGGGCGCACTGGGGGTGTTTTCGCACAAATTCGGGTTGAGCCGCTTTTTTAACCACAACGCACAACAAAGGTAAGGGGGCGATGGGATCACATTTGGCTTGCGAAATAGCCGCAGTAAGCATTGAGGAAAAGAAGGCATCAGTCATCATCCAAGGGGAAACCGTATGCTGGGTTCCAAAATTGAGTTCCCCTTTCCACTCCACTACCGGCAAGGGAGTGGATCGATTTAAGTAAACGGGAAGATCTTGAGGATAGGTATGATAAAGATAAATAGGCGTGTTGGGCAAGGAAGTATTAATAAAATGGGCTAAATTGGCAGAGGTATTGTAGGGGATAAATCGTGCCATAAAACTGAGAAAAATAAGCAAAGGTATAGTGCCGACGATGAGACTTATAGGTTGGCGTTTAGAAGAGGGCTTGGAAAAAATGAAGGGAAGAAGATAGTAAACTATCACTGGCCCCCAGAGAAAAAGGCTGCAAATTTTTAGAGGTAAAACTAAATCGGGAGGAAGATGGAGGGAGACAGCGTTTGAAAAAGAAGAAGCGCCACAAAGAAGGATAGATATGACGAAGGCTAAACAACTATAAATAAGCAATGGGGCAGGAAGAAAAAAGGAAAACCTATGCACTTTGGGTGCAAAACTAAATGAAGCGCCGATAAGAAGTGAGGTGGGGATCATCACGGGAAGAATGTAGGGAATTAACTTGGAGTGGGAAAAGGAGAAAAAAAGTAAAGTAGCCCCTATCCAGAAAAGAAGAAAGATATCTGTGGAAAAATAGGAACGATCTAACGTTTTTCTTTGCCAAATCCTTAAGAGGCTTTGGGGTAAATATATCACCCAAGGAAAAAGACCTACAAGAAAAACCGGCAAGAAGAACCAAAAGGGCTGAGAGCGCCGATGAATGGGGGTAAAATAGCGTAAGAACTGTTCTTGAATAATATAAAAATCAAAAAATTCAGGATTTTTCATGGCGACTAAGATATGCCAAGGCAATACTATTATTATAAAAATAAAGCCCGAGGATAGTAAAAAAAGATTTTTTAATCGGCGCCACTGGGAGAAAAAACATACCCATAGGAAAATAATAAGCCCAGGCAGGAAAAAGGCCACAAGCCCCTTGGTAAGAACCGCGAGGGCGCATATGGAGGCCGCGCCATACATGAAAAGACGACAAGAGAGGGCTGAGGAACTCTTAAGAGCCCCAAGCACACATAAGAGGGAAGCTGAAATTAAGAGGCTAAAAAAAGGATCAATCGTAATTATGTGACTGAAGGCAAAATACATATACGTGGTGAGTAAAATCAAAGAAGAGAGAATGCCAGTGGTGCGGGAATAGAGAAAGCGACCAAAGCCATAAGTGGCCAGTATACCTAAGACTCCTGACACACAAGAAATAAGACGGCCAGCGCCTTCAGTTAACCCAAACCAAGATAGAGATAAGGATTAAAGCCAATAAAATAGAATAGGTTTTCAAAGTACTTAACACTATTAAGGGTCGGGGTTATAAAATCGTAGCTCAGAAGCATTTCTCGCGAAATCTCCATATAGCGTCCCTCATCAGGATTGGCTAAAGGGCGATTGCCTAAAAACGCCCCTAAGACCACACTGCTTAAGAGAGCTAAGGCAAATCCATCCCATAATAGGGAGGTATGTCCTTTTAGGTACTGTCGAATAGAGCTATTCAAGGGCCTATCCTAAACCTTGGGTTTATGACGGTGGGTGGGAAAAGCAATGACTTCTCGGATATTATGAGCGTTGGTCAAAAGCATGGTGAATCGATCTATGCCTATGCCTAATCCACCAGTAGGTGGCAATCCATATTCCAAAGCCGTGATAAAATCTTCATCCATGGATTGCGCTTCTTCATCTCCACTTTCTTTGGCCTTCATTTGAGCGGCAAATCTTTTGCACTGTTCGATAGGATCATTCAATTCCGAAAAAGCATTAGCGATTTCCCATCCATTTATATAGGTTTCAAATCGTTCAGTGAGACGTGGATTGTCAGGATGGACTTTCGCTAAGGGAGATATTTCTAATGGAAAATCCAGTACGTGGGTGGGTTGAATAAGAGTTGGCTCCACTTTTTCTTCAAATAAGGCTGCCAAACACTTGCCCCATCCATCAGTTGGTAAGACCTTTATACCCATACCTTTGACTATAGCGCGCGCTTCTTCATCAGTTTCTATTTGATGAAAATTACACTTTGTGGCCTCTTCCACAAGTTCAACCATAGTTTTTGAGGTCCAAGGCTTCTGGAAGTTGAGAGTGTGTTCACCATAAGTCAAGCTGGGAGACCCGTGCACCGTGGTGACCACGTGGACCATGAGATCCTCTAAGAGGTCTTTAATGTAATGATAGTCTTCATAAGCGGCATAGAGTTCAAGCATGGTAAATTCGGGATTGTGGCGTGGCGATATGCCTTCATTTCTGAAATTTCTATTAATCTCAAAAATCTTATCGCTCAAGCCGCCCACGATTAATTTTTTTAAGTAGAGCTCCGGAGCGATACGTAAAAAGAGCGTCATGTCTAACGTATTATGATGAGTCATAAAGGGACGCGCGGTGGCCCCGCCGGCTATGGGGTGTAACATGGGTGTCTCTACTTCTAGATAACCCTTCTCTTGCAAGAAAAGTCGAATGGAATGGATAATCTCGGCTCGTTGGCGCAATAAGGCCCGGCTTTCAGGGTTCATAATTAAATCAAGATAGCGTTGACGAGACCGAGTCTCAATGTCTTGAAGGCCATGGTATTTTTCCGGTAACGCTCGTAACGTTTTTGACAAAAGTGTTAGCTCATCTCCACTTATAGATAACTCACCCCGTGGTGTCCGTCTTACCGTGCCAGAGCACCCAATAATGTCTCCAATATCCAAGAGCTTCAGAAGATCTTGAGATTTGGTATCAAGTTTGTCTTTATGACAAAAGAGTTGGATTCTTCCATAGCCATCATCTAGGTCCAAAAAAAGCCCCGAATTCCGAATGGCCCGCAAGCGACCAGCCACTCGAACAGAATCGTTGGTTTCTGCGCCTGGGGCCAGTTCTTTATACTTATCACTGACCTCAGCCGACGTGGTGGACCGTTCAAAGGCGCTTGGGTATAACTCGAAACCCTCTTTTTCCAGTTGATCCCGCTTGTTTAGCCGAGTTTCATAAAGTTCTTGTTCCATAGTAGATTGGAAGCTGGAAGTCAGTGGAGCCTGGGTCATGAGAAGAGACTTTCATTTAGAGGATACAAGTCAAGAGGAGAGCTGAGTCCCGCCGATGGTTAAATGAGAGATTAATAAAGAAGGCTGTCCTACACCTACCGGGACACTTTGTCCATCTTTACCGCAAGTGCCCACCCCGTTATCAAGGGCTAAATCATTTCCGATCATAGAGATACGTTTCATGGTTTCTGGTCCGCTGCCTATGAGGGTAGCCCCTTTAACTGGGGTTGTGATTTTTCCATCTTCAATCAAATAAGCTTCAGCCGTGGAGAAGACAAATTTTCCAGAAGTTATGTCTACCTGACCTCCATGAAAGTTTACGGCAAAAATTCCTTTTTTCACAGAGCGGATCATTTCTTCTTGAGAGTTAGGGCCCTCAAGCATAAATGTATTGGTCATTCTAGGCATGGGGGCGGAAGTATAGCTTTCTCTCCGTCCATTTCCCGTGGAGATTGTACCCATAAGTCGGGCATTGAGCCGGTCATGCATATAACCTTTTAATATGCCATCTTCAATGAGAATCGTTCTTTGACAAGGTGTTCCTTCATCATCAAAAGACAGGGACCCACGCCTATTTTTTATGGTGCCATCATCCACCACAGTGACACCACGTGCCGCAACTTGCTCACCGATACGGCCAGAGAAAGCCGATGTTTTTTTGCGATTAAAGTCACCTTCCAGTCCATGACCTACCGCTTCATGCAGTAATACCCCGGGCCATCCAGGCCCTAGGACCACAGGGTAATCCCCTGCCGGAGCGGCCACCGCGTCTAGGTTTATTAGGGATTGACGCAAGGCCTCCTTGACGTAACCTTGCCAAGAATTTTCCTCGACAAACACGTCATATGTGGTGCGTCCACCCCCCCCATAACTCCCAACCTCAGAACGTCCATGGGCGGTGGTGATAATGCTGACGTTAAGACGCACTAGAGGTCGAATATCTTCGACAACTGTATTATTACGAATTATGCGAATCCGTTGCCACTCGGCGCTGCAAGAGGCCATGACTTGGGTAACTCGAGGATCAAGGCTTCGGGCATAGACGTCTATTTGAGATAGAAGATCAGTTTTATCCTTAAAACTTAAAGTATCCAGAGGATTAACCTGAGTATAGCGGAGCAAGGGGAGGTGGCTCATAGGAGATAGGTCAATTGAGCCCGTATACCCATGACGGATGCTATTGGTGGTGGATAAAGCACGTTTGAGGCAATCAGGAGAAATATCACTGGAATGGGCATAGGCAGTTGCTTCTCCCAAAACAGTTCTTAACCCAAACCCTTGATGGGTATCGTAAGAAGTGCTTCGGATGGAGCTGTTCTCCAAAGAAACGGCTTCCGATACTGTGTTTTCTAAAAAAAGTTCCCCATCATCCATCCCATGAAGGGCGTCATTGACAAGATCTATGGCCAAAGTCTCTGACAAATCAGAGTGTGCAAAAGATAAAGCTTGATTAGCGTTATCAGCCGTTAAAGAAGCTGCCATGGATTAGGTTCTTTCCTGATCATTAAAGAGGGGGTTATCGGGATGACTTCTCCCCCTCTTTGTACTATATATATTTTTCTAAAAGCAATGGTGAAGGTGGTCGATGAAAAAATAAGGTCAAAAGTGAGGAATTACCCCTATTGGGTGTAATTTTAAGTAGAAGAAATTGGACGGATCGGTTTTCTCTTGAGAAGACTTTAGAAATTGACCCTAGGAGAAAAGAACGATATGAAGAAGGTATCTCTCATCCACAGGACATAGAGGTTCAATTATCGTGGGACAGAAAAAGAATATTTTTTCGTAAAATATATAAAGGATGCACAGTATGAAATGGTTTCGCGTAAAAAAACTATCCCATGTATCGCCTTCTTCATTAATGTTTTTATGGTTTTTAACCATAGGATTCTGTTTCTTTAAAACCGCTTCAGGGACGTCTCCTTACGGGCTCTCGCGCTACGGCACTTTGAAGTATCCTATGGATTTTACTTCTTTTTCTTATGTTAACCCCGAAGCGCCTAAGGGAGGGAAAATTCGCTTTGCTTCTATGGGTAGTTTTGAAACGCTAAACCAAACCATTAAGGGAACGGCGCCTGACGGATTGAATTTAACTTATGATACTTTACTTTCTCGGGCCCAAGATGAGCCTTTTTCTATGTATGGTTTGGTAGCTGAAAGTGTTGAAGTAGGCCCTCAAAACCAGTGGGTTATTTTTACTTTGCGGCCTGAGGCCAGATTTCATGATGGGACACCGATTTTAGCCAGTGATATATATTTTTCGTGGAAAATTCAAAAAGATAAAGGTCTTCCCCGTACACGTACCCATTACAGTAAAGTGGCCAAAGCAGAAATTTTGGAAGACCGGAAGATAAAGTTTACTTTTGAAAAAGATGAAGATGGATCAGTAGATCCTGAGCGACCTCTCATTATGGGCATGATGCCTCTGTACTCCCAAGCTGATTGGCAGAAACGGCGGAAGGCAGGCAAAGAATTTGATGACATTCTTTTAGAGCCCTTCTTGGGAAGTGGCCCTTATAAAATAGCGCAAATGGAGCCAGGGCGATTCGTGGTTTATGAGCGGGTAAAAGATTATTGGGCTCAAAATCTGCCGGTACGACGAGGCATGAATAATTTTGATCAAATGCGATTTGATTACTATCGAAACGCTAATGTAGCGTTGGAAGCCTTTAAGGCTGGCGAATATGATTTTTTGGCAGAAGGGGATTTGCAGCGCTGGAAACATTCTTATAAGGGTCCTGGGTTTACTTCAAAAAAAATTAAAAAAGCTGAAAAAGAGAATAAGCGTCCTACTGGATTGAAGGCATTTGTTTTTAATACGCGACGTCCTCAATTTGAGGATATTCGGGTACGTCATGCCTTAAGCTTAATGTTTGACTTTGAGTGGCTGAATAAAAATTTATTTGACGGGGGGATGGCCCGCGCAGAAAGTTTCTTTGAAAATTCTCCATTAAAGGCTACGGGACCTCTTACTTCAGAGCAACGTGCTTATCTAGAGTCAGTGAAAACCAAATTTAATTTAGATTTAAATGACTTAGAGGAAACTGCCGTAGTCCCTCCGAGCTATAAAGACCCCGCTCACAAACGTCTTATGAAGACTCAAGCATTAGAGTTATTGAAGGATGCTGGTTGGGTTCTCCAAGATGGAAAGCTCATTTCCATCCATACCAAAAAGCCATTTTCATTTGAAATATTGTTGGTGGATCCCCATTGGGAAAAAGTAGCCCTTTCTTTTGCCCGTTCCTTAAAGGAAGTTGGCATAGAGTGTCGTGTGCGGCAAATTGATCCAGCTCAATACGAAGAACGTCGCTTGGACTGGGACTATGATATGATCATCAACTTTTGGGCCCAAAGTTGTTCACCTGGGAACGAGCAATACTTATATTGGACACAAAAAGCTGCTCAAACTCCAGGTTGTAGGAATTATCCAGGGATTCAAAACCCCTTGGTGGATGAGGTGGTAGACAAACTCGCCCATGCCACCACCCAAGAGGAAGTAACTACCTACGCCCAGCTTCTGGATCGTTTATTGAGGGCCGGGTATTACGTGGTTCCTTTGTTCTATAGTCCTACAGATCTATTTGCTTATTGGGATAAGTTCTCTATGCCTGAATGGAATCCTTTGGTGGGAGCAAATCCTGGGGCTTGGTGGTCTAAAGAGGGGCAGTAATGAGGCGTTCTCCGGTACAAGTGGTGGATGACATAGTGGCTCTTGTTTTAGGCGGGTTGGGTCACCTTGAAACCAACAAGAGGGAGAATCCTTCTTCAACCCAATCGGTAAAAGAGGTTGAAGATCTCGCCGAGCGCCTTCAAATGCTGGAAGCAAAGGTAGCATCTTTGGAGGAAACCTATATTTTGAAAGAAACCTTGCGTGGTGAAGATTAAGAGTTCTCCCTTGCTGAAACGAGAAGTAGCCATCGAGTCATGAATATGCGCTGGATCTTTAAGATCAATCGAATTCCTATTTCTTGCCTCAAGCCTGGAGGTTGTAGTCAGGATAAGGTGGTGGGGAGTAGAGTTAAAAATGCCTGTCATATCTTAGGATTGCTCGGAGTAACCCTCTTGGCTGGTTGCTCCACGTCCCACACACCTTGTGGGGACGCTTTGAAGGCGAAGAGGGGAAGTTACAAGGTCGGGAAGCCTTATCGCATTAAAGGTGTTCTCTACACACCTTTTGAGACCTTTGATTTTGAGGAAACAGGGTTAGCTTCTTGGTATGGACCGGGGTTTCATATGAAAACTACTGCGAATATGGAAATATTTGATCAACATAAGATCTCAGCTGCCCATAAAACCTTACAATTGCCATGCATGGTTGAGGTCAAAAATTTAGACAATGGCCGGGTTCTCCAGATGCGCGTTAATGACCGAGGTCCCTTTTATGCCGGACGTATTATTGATTTATCTCGAAGGGCTGCGGAATTATTAGGGGTTCTAAGACCGGGGAAAGCAAGGGTTCATATCCGTGTGCTAAAAGAAGAAAGCCTGCGGTTAAAAGAATTGGCGAGTGGTCGATCACCCTCTTCGCCTATGTACTCCGTTGAGCCCCAGCAGTTATCCAACCCCATTCCTTTTGTACCGCCCCATCCCCATATGGGCATAAGTCCAGAGCCTATGGAATTTCCCCAGTGCGGAAATTCCTGCTATGTGCACTTTTTGGAGATAGCCTCTTACGGTGAAGCTGCCCGGTTGGCTTCAGCGGTTGAAGTGTGGGGCCCATCCCATATAGTTCGTGACGTCTCTAATGCCCATTATAAAGTGCGTGTGGGACCACTTCCTTCTCAAGAAGCCACCCACAGAGTTTATAACAAATTAAGGAAAAAAGGGTTTTCCAAGTTAACAATTACTGATAAACATGACTAAGTGATCATGAGATCTTCTTAAAGTTAACTGTGCCTTTTTCCGATTTTGGGTAGGTGCTTTAGGAAGAGTTTACGTTTCCTGGCGTCCAATAGAAAGAAAATAGACATGAAAAAACAAGACAGCAGCTGGCATCCAATTATAGCAAAATTGTCGTTCTTCGGGGTGCCTTTAGCGCACACAACGCATCTTGTTTTGAAAGGGAGTATGTGTCTATTGCTCATAAGCGGCATGAGTGGTTTTCACCAAGCTTTTGCTCGTGAAAAGAAGGTAAATCCACGTGAGCAGCTGGAGCTGAGGGCCAAAGACAATTCCGAAGGGGAATTTCATCTTTTTTCTCCTCATGCTTTGTTAATGGATGCGGATACAGGAGAAGTGCTCTTCGAGAAGCAAGCTGATGAGCTCATGGATCCTTCTTCCATGAGCAAAATTATGACGGTTTACATGGTATTCGATAAGCTTAAACGGGGTGAGTTATCTCTCGATACCCGATTGCCAGTCAGTGAAAAAGCTTGGCGCATGCAAGGATCAAAAACTTTTGTGGAATTAGGTGCAGACATTCGGGTAGAAGATCTACTTCGTGGCATTATTGTCCAATCAGGTAATGATGCGTGTATTGTTGTGGCTGAGGGGCTTTCGGGAAGTGAAGCCGCCTTTGCTCAAAAAATGAATGATAAGGCGATAGAATTAGGGGCCCAACATACCCATCTTACCAATGCCACAGGGTGGGCGGAGCCAGGCATAAAATGTCAGCTAGAGATTTGGCCGTTATTGCCCGCAGAACCATTCAAGATTTTCCAGAGTATTATCCTTACTATAATGAAACAGAGTTTGTTTATCACGGAATCAAGCAAAGGAATCAGAAACCCCTTGTTGTATGCATCCATGGGTGCAGATGGTCTTAAAACGGGTCACACAGAAGAAGGTGGGTATGGGTTAGTGGCTTCAGTGGTTCAAGATGGAAGACGGCTTCTGTTGGTTACTAATGGGGCTAAATCCATTTATGAGAGAGAAAGAGATGCCAAGATTCTAACGGGCTGGGGACTGCGCGAGTTTAAAAATGTGACCTTAGCGCGGCCTCACGAGCCCTTAGGCGTGGCTCCTCTTAGAGGAGGGGCTCTAAAGGAAGTCCCCATTGTGAGTTCTCAACCCATTAGCGTCACCGTTCGTGCTGATAAAGTCCAGGAGCTTAAAAAGGAGATCGTGTTGAAATCTGATTTGAAAGCACCCTTGGTAAAAGGTCAAGAGATTGGAGAACTTCATGTTATTCTGCCTGATGGAACGGCAAAAGCATGGCCGCTCGTGACCCCAGTGGAGGTGGCTTCTTTGTCTTGGTGGGGGCAAGTGGTGTCCTCCATCAAATCTTTCTTTTAAAGAAGCTAGATAGGGATAAAAAAGACCTCTTTAGTCTTTTCACATGAATAAAGTGCTAGTCAAAAAAATAGGAAGCCTTGTTATGGAGAGCAAGAAGGCAGGACGTTTCATAACCTTTGAAGGGGGAGAAGGTACGGGGAAGTCGACTCAAATTCAGCTCCTCAAGACTTGGCTCGATCGCAAAGGCATTCCTGTTATTACCACTCGGGAACCAGGAGGCACGCCCGAAGGCGAAGAGATCCGGAACTTGTTGGTTCAAGGGGATCCTGGCCGGTGGGATGGATTATCTGAAGCTTTGATGATGTTTGCTTCTCGTCGCAGACTGGTGGAATCTTTGATTCGGCCAACTTTGGAGCAAGGGACATGGGTTCTTTCTGATCGTTTCTCCGAGTCTTCCTGGGTGTACCAAGGCTATGCGGGGAAACTCGGAACAGACCGTATCGAAGTTTTAGAAAATTGGGTTTTAGAAGGGCTTCGCCCCGATCTCACCATAGTATTTGACCTAGATCCGGAAGAGGGTTTACGGCGGACCCATAAAAGACGTCATAGTGATGACCGTTTTGAAAAAAAAGGATTGGCATTCCACCAAAAGCTTCATGAGGGCTACAGGCTTTTAGTCAAAGAAAGGCCACGCCAATGCGTGCTAATCCCTGTAGAAGGTGACAAAGAACACATTTTTAAAGAGTTAAAAACTGTGGTGATGGAACGTTTTCACATAGGGTGAGTATAATGCCTAAAAGTCATTGACGCTTTCACGAGCTTCTGGGGTTGTACGAGAAAGTTCATAGGCCTTCGCTTCGTTCTTCGTCGAAAGGTCTACTTGTGGGGTAGCAGATTTATCGGTGAAAATCTCTTCTACCCCTCCTCCTTCTGTTTTTTTGGCGACTAGGGTACCCCCTGAGGAGATTAGCCCAGCAGTATCTAGCATTTTAGTAGGCGTTGAGTCTGTTTTGGCTGTATCCCCAAAAGTAGGAAGACTATGAAAAACAAACCCACCAAGAACCAAGAGACTCAGGGTAGGGAGTTTTCGTTTTCTTAGATTTTCGAGTGTTCCGTGTCGACCTATTGAGCCTTTAAGAAGGCTTTTGTTTTGAAGGTGTAATTGCATTGGAATTCCCCGGTGTTTGAGAGGTATTATTAATATTCTGGGGAATAGAATGAGGGATTTCTGGTTTTTTGTCAACGGGTTGAACTTGGGCCACAGCTGGCTGGGTCAGGATGGATTTTTTAACATCTCGCGCTACAAGAATATTTAGGATCAGACTTGTTCCCATGAAAAGAGCTGCCAGTATGGCTGTGGTGCGAGTGAGTAGGTTAGCGGCGCCTCGTGCGCTTAAAAATCCACCACCACTTCCGCCACCACTAAGCCCTGCAAGGCCGCTTCCTTCAGCTTTTTGAAGCAAAACAAGGCCGATCATGCCAAGGGCAAGGAGAAGATGAATGGTAATGAGCACAATTTGCATAGATAGGATCCTTTGTGGATGCCCTGTGTCAGGGCCATAAAATGGTATATTAACGTATATACATACATAAATTTATAAAAAAAGGCTAAAGAAAAATCTACCCCTAATTTTGGGAGATGAAACAATTCATTCCTGCGCAGAAGATCATTATGTAAAAATAGGAGAAAATGAGTTGGTTAGATAGGAGTGAGATCAAGGCGATAGTTTAGAAATGAATAGAGAAAAGGACTTTTCTGGGCAGGAATAGTCATTAATATACATTTTTGAATTGAAATTGTGTGAAGGAACGTGGTAATCGAGAATATATGTATCATCGATTATTAAGGTTCTATTTTGCCTTGTGAATAGAAAACTCTCATCCTGTATTTGAATAAACTGAAGAACATTAGTGAGTAATGCTAATTTTGTTAAGGTCATTAAATTTTATACAGTAAATAAAAGGTTG
>JAGYKM010000009.1 GCA_018401675.1 Alphaproteobacteria bacterium
ACCTGTGTTCAAATCCCCTTTCAGCGTAGCTGATACGGAAGGATCCTGGGTTTTGCCAGGGCCTCGAAGTTTTGCAGAAACTTTGTGCGCTTGTCCATCATACCTACAGCTCCAGGTAAGAGCAGCACTGGGATCCCCAATCTGTCCTGAGAGGTCAAATTGAGGGTTTATCTCTGTTGCTTTCAAAAGGAAGCTGAGGGGGATTTGCAACCCTCCAGTAAGGGTCTTTAAGGGCGTGACCATCTTAGGAAAAATGGCCCATAACGGAGGGTAGATTTGAGCCACTTGGTCATTATTGAGAGAGAGAGAGCCAGTTAGATTGCTTATGAGAGTACGAGAGTCTAGTCCATAGGAGGCGGAGGCCTTACCATGAAAAATGGCAGAAGAAATAACGCCATTGGCCAAGGTAATCAGCTTAGAATTCATAATAAGAGAGGCAGTGACTGCCCACTGGGTGGAGTAGTGAGTGCCGGAAATTTCAGGATCTAGGTCAACTTGGATCTCGAGAGTGGTTGAAAGATCAGAAGAAGGTAACTTATGGGTTTGACTCATGGTATGTATAGATCCATAGACAGAATTTTGTGCCTTAAAGTTGGTATTGATCTTATCTTCTCTTAAGTTAACCTCAATATCTCCAGAAAAAGAACTATACCCTTCCAGCCCCCATAGTGCGTTTAGGGCGCCGGATTTAGGATCATATAATGCGACATTGACGTCGAGCTTCTTTGGCTTTTTTAAAAAAGTTAAAGATCCTGAAAAGTTTGTGCCTAAAGTGGCCTCTTCAGCGTGCCACTCGAGACTCAAGGGTTTCTTTGGTAACAAGGGAAGAGCTAAAGCCCCTGTCACAGACCATTTCAGGGGATGCGCTTCTAATGGGAACTCAAGAGAGTCAATCTGGATGTGAGAAACCAGTAAAGGTAAGGGGGGAATTTGACTTGTGGCAGAACGAATACCCTCTTTGAACTCTTCTAAAAGACGAGGGACATTCGGAAAAGAAAAAGGCGCTGGGGGTGAGGGCGAGGGTGGAAGGGTGATTTTGAGACGTTTGAGGCTTATGAGAGGAAAACAAATACGTCCTTTGAATAAATCAGTCCATCGGAATTGAATATGAAGCCCCTGGCCTTCTACCTCAGGGCTTTGAGGATCAGGCCCGAATCTAAAAGATCCAATAGTGAAGTCTCTGGGAAATACACCGGATGTGGAGTCGTAATCAATATACAAGCCGGTCTTCTCTAGGGCAGAAGAGGTGTGTTTGAATAAGAAATTATTGCCACTGGTGGTTTCGAATAAAAATAAGGGAATACCTGCCAGAAGTGTGAATAGGGCTCCAACGAACATTAAGGAATAAACTATTTTCCTTGGGCTAAAAAAAGTATTTTTAGGAGTCATGGGTTCTAGCTAACCTATTTTTAGAATAGAGGGAATAAAAAACGAAATCTTCTTATCCTACGGGGAGGATTTCGTGTCGTCAACGGGGCTAAACAGGTTTCCTAAAAAGCCTGTCCCAAACCGAGGTAAAGTTGAAAAGGGCTATCAATCTTACGGCGCCGATGAAGAGGAAAGGCAATATCAAACCGAATAGGCGCAAAGGATGTATAATAGCGGATACCAGCACCCACACCCCAAAAAAGGCGTCTCGAGAAGTTAGGTGTGACCTGATCGTAAACATTAGCCCCTTCTACAAAAGAAACCAATGCTACATTTTGGGATATTTTATGGAGCATTTCAACGCCTGCCTCAAAAGCTGAAATGCCTCCTAAGGGATCATTTTGTGCATTTAAAGGGCCCGCCATTTGGGGTGCGTATCCACGCACGGATCCACCACCACCAGCATAAAATAACTTGTCAGGAGGCACACTTCTTCGGGAAGCGTGGGGCATAAAGCCAACATTGGTATAGGCTGAAAAAATACTTTTGCGGTATTTATCCAAAGGAATATGAACCAGATGCTGAAGAAAAATCTTTCCAAAGGAAGTTTTTCCGCCCAAAAGAGCGGGATAGGGAGTGGCCGCATAGTCAAAGGTAACCCCTTGAGTGGGGTTTAAAAGACTTTCTACCGTGGAATATCTAAGGGTAAGAGGAATGCCTGGGAGGTGATAAGTTTTCTTCTGGAGGGTTGTAGAGATACGGCTCACTTCATAAGAAAGCCCAGCCTTGCCTGTCCATTGAGGATTGAACTTCCTCTCAAGTTGCACAATGGTGCCAACGCCTCTTTTTTGATAGGCTTCAGTTCGTTCTTTGGTGGCCTCAACGGAAGAGAAAAGATCTTGCTTGGGGGCGCCATAATGGGGCAATCTCAATCCCACATCAACGAATGACTTTTTATTACCCCATTGGCTCCTTACATCGAGCTTTTCTCCGCCTCCCCAGAGGTTGCGATTTCCCCAAAACGCCCGCCCACTCATGCCTTCTGAAGTGGTGTATCCTAAACCAGCACCGATGTAGTGAGAGGGGCCCTCGATGGTGGTTATACTTATAGGAAGCTCTATAGGTCCTGAAAGAAGATTAGCATCCGTTGGGGGCTCAGGTTTAATCTCTATACTTGAAAAAAGATTGGTTTCTCTTAGGGTATTTCTGAATTTCTCAACGTCTTTTGTGCTGAAATCCTCTCCTTGTTCCCAAGGGACAGACTGACTGACGTAACTTGGATCAAGGGTCTTTAATCCATGAATGGATACTTTTCCATAATAGCATAAAGGACCTGGCGCGAGGTTTACCTTTATGTCCATGAGGTGGGTAGTTGGGTTGAACAGGTATTGAGAACTGTGGATGGTGCCCAGGGGATATCCATTATTGGCAAGAATTGAGATAAGTTGTAATTCTACCCCTTTGATTTTAGAAGCTCCAGCGGCAGCAGGAGGCAAGAGAAGTTCATCTCGTGCTAAGGAGAATGCATCCTCAATTTTAGAAGGCAAAGGGGCCGCGCTGGAAATCAAAAAATGGTGGATAGAGGCTCGAGGTCCAAGAGAAATTTCTAATATGACTTGAAGTTTACCTATGAGGCGGGCGTAGTTGCCGGCACGAATAAAAGGAAATATGGTGCATTCATAGTATCCTTGACTTTGAAGCACTTGCTTCAAACGATCTAGGTCTGACAAGATTCTGAATTTTATGCCTTCCAAAGAGGGAGGAGGTCTCTCTTCCATGGTAACAAGTTCAGAGGTAGATTGGAGGAGCTCTAATAGATCTGGGTGATTGTCTAGACCTTTAAAAATCACTGTGTAGACCATCCCTTGTTGAAAAGCGGGATGAGGGATGGAGGTTGGACAAATGCTGAAAACCGGAAGCGTGCTGGTCACCATGCAACTCAAGATAAGAAAACTTCTTGTGAGGATTTTCCTTAGTTTTACTAAGAGCACTAAGGTTAGGGCACAGAGGAGGTATTGCCGCCGATTAGCGGTGCAGGAAACCCACAAGGGAGAGAGAGAAGTATAAAAAGATTGCATCAGCTTTTTTCAGTTATTACCACCTAAATGAAGTGGAGTAATCCACCGCGGGAGTACATATACAAAGGGATATTTTTTCTATTATGAAAGAAATGAGGCCTAACCCCATAGGTCTTTGTACCGGAGTTAGCTTTTTTCCTCAAGGAGATTATCACGATTCTTATTCTTTCAAGATGTTCTATTTTTAGCTATTTTGTTTTTTTAGCAAAGGCGGAAAAGTACATCTTCTGACCCCATAGCGCCTAATCGCGGATTGGTAGGTCAAGCCCCAGATGGGCATAAGCTTTTTCCGCCAGCGTGCGACCACGAGCCGTACGTTGAATGAAGCCCTCTTGCAACAAGTAGGGCTCAATAACATCTTCAATAACATCCCGTTGTTCCGATAAAACGGCACAGAGTGTATCCACACCTACCGGACCTCCACCATAGAAGTTTGCTATTATGCTCAAGTAGTGTCGATCCATAGCATCCAATCCTAAATTATCAATGGCTAACTTTTCCAAGGACTGGGATGCGCTTTGATGGTTAATGGGAACGTTCCCAAGCTCATAGGTAAAATCCCGAACGCGTCTTAAGAGGCGACCGGCAATGCGGGGGGTGCCTCGACACCGTTGGGCGATTTCCATAGACCCTTCTTTGAGTAGAGAAAAATCAAGAAGTCGGGCTTGTCGATCCAAAATGGCACTCAGCTCTAAGGGGCTATAAAAGTCTAAGCGAAGAGGAATACCAAACCTTTCTCGTAAGGGTCTTGTAATGAGACCAGAGCGAGTGGTGGCACCTACTAGAGTAAAACGGGGGAGATCTAAGCGCACCGAGCGAGCGGCCGGACCCTCGCCAATGAGTAAGTCAAGGGTGAAATCCTCCATGGCAGAATAGAGAACCTCTTCTACTTGAGGACTTAGGCGGTGGATCTCATCAATAAATAAAACATCTCCAGCGCTAAGATTGGTAAGGAGTGCGGCTAAATCGCCCGGCTTGGTAATAATAGGTCCTGAGGTACCCTTAAAATTTACTTCCATTTCTTCAGCGATAATATGGGCAAGAGTGGTTTTACCCAATCCTGGGGGGCCAAATAGTAAAACATGGTCCAGGGCTTCTCCACGTTCTTTGGCAGCTTGGATAAAAATACTTAAATTATCAAGAATATGTTTTTGCCCGACAAATTCGCTTAAAGAGGTAGGTCTTAACGGACCACTCAAAGCGAGTGAATCGCTCTGAAGGGGTTTAGCCGAAAGCAAAGAATCAGAGCGAGGTGCCATAAGATTAAGATCCTTAATGAGGAGAGAGGTGGGTTAAGCAGGCTTTGAGGGCAACTTCTAAAGAATCATTGTGGGCAGGAAGAGCATGAACCTTTTCAATAGCTCTGAGAGCTTCTGCGCGTTTATACCCCAGATTTATTAAAGCGGAAAGCAAATCGGCATTAAACTCAGATAGGGTGGGGTCGAGACTCGTATTACCAGGAGAAATATCTGGCAGGGTGTGACTACTTCCGCGAAGTTGAGGACGCTTTAAAAGAGGACCCTTCAATTCGGTAATCAACCGGGCTGCAAGTTTAGGCCCCACGCCATCGGCTAACACCAGTTCCGTTCGCGCTTCTTTTATAATGAGGTCATACAAACGTTCTAGGCTAAAATATGACAAGAGAGACAAAGCAAACTTTGCGCCCACACCTTGGACAGTTTGCAAAAGACGAAACCAGTGTTGGTCTTGAGGGGATTGAAACCCAAAAAGAACAATTTTATCATCTTTAATTTGTGTATCGATGAAAAAACAAGCGTCATCACCCTCTCGTAAGGTGGACAAAACCCGCTGAGAGAGAATGATGACGTATCCCACATCATGGACATCAAGTATCAAGCACTCTTCTGTTAACTCTGCTATGCGTCCGGTCAATTTTCCAATCACTGTTAGAGTCCTCTGTAGGGTTAGGGGCGTTAAAATATCTTGCTGGAACCTATCATAGATACCTTTTGGAACACAAGTCGGGGCCCATTTGACTTTTTTACTGCCCAGCCAGTCTCGCTAGGGAATTGGTATGGTGGGCATGGCAGATGGCAATAGCCAGGGCATCTGAAGCATCGGATGACAAATTTTGTGCTTTGGGGAGAAAAAAACGGACCATGTGGGCCACTTGAGATTTATCCGCATGCCCGCGTCCCACCACGGTTTTTTTGACTGTGGTGGAAGGATATTCGGTTACGAGAAGATGATGGAGTGCCGGGGTCATCATGACAACGCCTCTCGCCAAACTGAGTTTGAGACTTGAGGTGGGATTTTTATTCACAAAAATATCTTCAATGGCTGCTTGATCCGGGGTATAATCGCGGCATACTTGGTCTAAGTGCTCAAAGAGTTTAGCTAAACGTAGGGGAGTGCCATCAGTGGGAGAGGTGGTGATCGTGCCGTGGGCGATATAATATAAGGTGCCATCTTTCCACTCAATTATACCCCACCCCGTACATTTGAGTCCTGGATCAAGGCCGAGAATGCGCATTAGGGATCCTTTCGGGACACACATGACTAAGAAAAGCGACTTTCTCAATATACGCGGAAAGAAGAGCAGAAGTCAGCTTATAAATTAACCAAAAAAATCTTTCCTAAAAGGATTTTCCTACCAACGGCATGTAAAGGATAACTGTATAATCATGACATGCGCAAAGGCGATACTACCTATACTTGGGACCTTATTCCTTACTTGTGTGGGGGGAAGAGCAGTCACCTCTCATCCTGGAGAAGAGGGAGGGAAGGGTCTAAGTGCTGATTGGAGTCCTTATCATCCTATTTATGGATGTCAAGTTAGCCCTCAGGATGGGTATACCGCTATGCATGTGGATTGGTTGGAAGGCCAACTGAATCAGGGGAGGTCGTTTGTCCAATCAGATGCCCCTTTAATGAAGTCAGCTCCCGAGGCGGTATCGAAGGAGGCATTTATAATGATTTTTTCTCAAACGGATCGACTCAAGTCTCCAGAGCCCAGGAAGTCCTTAAAGGAGCACCTGCCAAGAAGAGGGGATGAGGGGCGATGTTTTGTATGATAAAAGGCTTACTCAGGCAATTTTCCTGAGATCACGCGATCTCTCAACTCTAAGTCTTGGTGTACCTGAATATCTTGAAACCCATGCAAGTTGAATAGCTTGGTAACATCCTTAGCTTGAGTATATCCAATCTCGACCACTAAGGTCCCCTTATGGTCCAGAAGAGAAGGAGCTGAGGCTAGAATTTCCTCATAGGCCTCTAGACCATCTGATCCTCCATATAGGGCTAGATAGGGATCAAAGGTGGATACCACAGGCGATAGCTGTTTCATCTGGGGGCCTGATATGTAAGGTGGGTTAGAGACAATGAGGGAAAAAGGGCCCTTTAAAGCTTTTCCCCAGAAGCTTTGCACCCAATCAGTGCGGGTAAAGAGGCCCAGTTCTCGTGCGTTTAAGCGAGCCGTATCCAAAGCGTCCCAGGAGAGATCCACGCCTATGCCTAGGGCGTTCGGCATCTCATGGAGCAAAGAAAGGAGAATGCACCCAGACCCAGTGCCCAAATCTAAGATGAAGGGGGATTTATTCTCAGTGGCAACGTGTGAAAGGCGTGCTAGCGCTACTTCCACCACATGCTCTGTTTCAGGTCGTGGATCAAGCGTTGCCTCACTGAGGTGAAAGGGGAGAGACCAAAATTCTCGACACTGACGCAAACGGGACAATGGGGTTCCAGTTAAGTAGAGCTCTAGGTCACTCTCAAAGGCATCTACGACCGAGTCTGGGAGCTCGTCATGGGGATGAATGAGGCAATAGGAAGGATCTACTTGAAGATAATGGGCAAGGATCTGTCTGGGGACCCCTTGAAAAATTTGGGGATCATGAGAAATCCTTTGCTGAATTTTTAGAGAGGCTTTTTGAAGCAGATGTCTAAGAAAAGTTTTAGCCATTAAGAATCCGATGCTAGGGTGGCTAATTGGGCCGCTTGATCTTCGGTTTGAAGGTGGCCAATGACTTCATGGAGATCGCTGCCTTCTAAGATCTGATTCAATTTATAAAGGGTAAGGTTAATGCGATGATCTGTTACACGTCCTTGGGGAAAGTTATAGGTTCGAATTCTTTCTGAACGGTCTCCTGATCCAATTTGGACTTTTCTTTGTTGAGCCCGTTCTTCATCTCGTTTTGATCTTTCCGCATCATATAAGCGGGCCCTTAAGATCTTGAGACCTTTGGCTTTATTCTTATGCTGGGATTTCTCATCTTGCTGAGACACAGTGATTCCTGTGGGCAGATGGGTTATGCGGACCGCACTATCAGTGGTGTTTACCGACTGACCTCCGGGACCACTAGAGCGAAATACGTCAATGCGAAGATCTTTGTCTTCAAGGACAATGTCCACATCTTTTGGCTCTGGCAAAACCGCAACGGTGGCAGCAGAAGTATGAATTCTGCCCGAGCCCTCAGTTGCAGGAACTCTTTGGACTCTATGGACTCCCGATTCAAATTTAAGGTTGGCATAAACCATATGACCAATAATATGGGCGCTGGCCTCTTTAATCCCGCTAAGTCCAGTATCGAAATATGCATAGTCTCGGAATCGCCATCCCTTTAATATCGGCGTACCTTTATACATGCGGAAGAGATTTTCGCGAATAAACTAGCTCATCTCCTCCAGTCCCAGCACGGATTTCCATAATAACGTTAGATTCATCATCTTCATCTTTTTGGGCAAAAGAAGCACATTCAACTGATTTCAAGATCGTGAATATTGTCTCTAACATCCTCTACCCTGCTTCTATAAGGGTGTAATATCAGAATGAGGATCTTCTTCCTCTAGCATTAAGCAAAGGCTGTTTTTATTGAGTTTGGTTTTATTAAGCTCTTTCTGTAGGTCTCCTATAAGAGGGAGCACTGGTATGCCTCTTTGAAACTCAGTGAATTCTTGGACGTTGTCAAAGCCTAAGGATTCTTTAAGAAGGCAAATGCTCTGATTTTTTCAAGTTTTTCTGACGCTCATGAAGTAAAAGTCCTTCAACAGGGCTTGGGCTTTGATCTTTGCAAAAATGCATCTTCAGTACGCCATTTATGAGCACAAAGATTCGTGGTGACGACGCTTCCTCTTTTCTCCTTTTGAGCAAGTAACCGAGAGGAGTGGATGGATGGTGCAAAGCCCTCGGTGTATCTAAAATCTTCTAAGTGGGAAGAAAAACGATAAATGGACAAAACTTATGAAATGACGCCTTCTGTGAATCCAGACAGAGATTGGATATTCATTGCTAAGAGCTAAGACGCTGGGAATACATGATCAAGTGCCGAGGATTGGGTCTACCCCTTGTGGGTAACGCTGGAGAGTGGGAAAACATGAGCTGAGTTTGCAAAGTCATTTGAGCTTACTTTTCTGTGATTTCAGATTCTGATAAGAGATCGCATTTTGTTAACTTATAATTTCTTCCTTTGGTGCAAGCAAAGGAGAATAAGCAGCAAGCTCATGGCGAACGGTTTGATAATCTTTTAAAATATCTGGGTTCGATATGTCCACAAGATGAAGAAGAATTTTACAACGTTCCACATGCCCCAAAAAACGGACGCCTAACCCTACACCCTCATGAGCACCTTCAATGAGGCCGGGAATATCGGCAATGACGATTTCATGACCGTGAATGGAGGCGACACCGAGTTGCGGAACTAAGGTGGTAAAAGGATAGTCGGCAATTTTTGGTCGCGCTCGTGAAGTCATGCTTAAGAAAGTAGATTTACCTGCATTGGGAAGACCAACCAAGCCCACATCGGCAATGAGTTTAAGCCGCAGCCAAATCCATAATTCTTGTCCCTCTTGTCCCTTGTTGGCAAATCGAGGGGCTTGATTGGTGGAAGACTTGAAATGGGCATTTCCAAACCCTCCATTGCCTCCTTTTAGCAAAAGGGTCTTAGCGCCGGGCTCAATAAAATCGCCAAGGAGGGTTGTTTTATCGTCATAGAATATTTGGGTTCCTACAGGAACACGTAAGACCAAAGGCGCACCGTCTGCCCCGGTTCTATCACTGCCTTGACCATTTCCTCCAGCGTTTGCCTTAAAATGTTGCTGATAGCGATAATCTATTAGGGTATTGAGATTATGGAGGGTTTCTACAAAAATGCTACCCCCTCGGCCTCCATTTCCACCGTCAGGGCCCCCATATTCGTTAAATTTTTCTCTTCGAAATCCAACACAGCCGTTTCCCCCATTCCCACTCCGAATATAAATTTTGGCCTCATCAAGAAATTTCATGGGATGGACAACTTTCACTAGAGGTCAATTTCGGCTCTCTTTGAGGGAGCCATCTAAGATATAGAGTAAAGATAACAAAGTTAGGAAGTCATATGTTATCAGCAAGGATGGGTATGGTGGATGAGCGGATACCCAGCAGCTACTTTGAAACTTATATTATACATGAAAGCCACTGTGAGTCTAGAACCCAATAAGGAGCAGTGATGTTTATAAGAATAATAGGGTTAGTAGGGCGGAAAATGAGGCTACCTGATTCCATAGACGTTATTCTCAAGAAAGGCAGTGGAAGATTAATAAGAATGAGACATTTCAGACATGGGACTGTTGCTCCCTTAAATGTTGAGGTTGATTTCTAAAACCAAGGATTTTTCTCAAAAAAGGGTAATAAATCTCTTCATGATGCCTTTATGACTTCTTACAAACATCTACTTTCTAAATGAGTTCCTTATTTTCAGATTTTCTTATTGGTCTAATGCCTTTTTTGCAAGTCTCTTATGTCAAGATTCGCGTCTTTTCTGGCGGATCGCCCAGCATTAGCAGTGTCTTCATATTATGGCATATACTTTCCATAAATGCCGTAAACTGATTCTTCCCTATCCCTTTATATCTCACTCGCTTGGGTGTCTTTGAGAAGACTCGTTCATAGGGCGCTCTGATCTTTGTATAATATTTATCCAGATCAAAGTTCTTACTCTTCATGTTATTTTTCTTAATAGCGGCTAAGTGAACACTTCTATGCGCCGCAATCTTTTGAACTGTTTGGGTACAGTATGCCTTATCTCCATAAATCGCTCCTTGTCCTGGACATACATGCTTGAGTCCCTTTCCATCAGGTACATTCCCTGGTGTTATCGCCACTTTGTTAATTAATCCTGAGGGCATATCCACACTCACATGCTTCTTATATCCATACCAATATTTGTTTTTCCCTTTGCATCCTATCCGAGCCTCCGGGTCAGAAGCGACTTTAGGTAAAATCTCGTTATTGAGCTTTTTATGTTTTTTCTTAATAGCTTCGTCTCTTTCTTTCCATAAACTCGCCTTGGCAATAAGATGAGATGAATCCACAAAGGTAAAGACCTCACTCATATACCCTTGAGCCTTCAATTGGTTTCTCAAAAGAGCAAATATCTCAGAAAGCTTACTGGTTTCTATGCGTTTGCGCGCACGCCCAAAGACCATATGATCAGGCGTTTTTTGTGTCAGACCAAATCCACAAAAATACTTTGCTGAGTTGGTTTCTTGCAAAAAGAGCTCCAGCTCACGATCAGAGAGATCCTCCATAAATTGCAAAAGCAAACAGCGAAAAAGCACCTCCAACCCATACCCTTCATTAGGGTTATTAGAATTTAAGAGGCCTAATTGTTTATCAATGCCCTCAAAATCCCACATTTTTAAAAACTGCCGATACCGGTGGTGAGGCGCCACAAGCTGTTCGAGAGAGGTGAACTCCATTTGATGGAAATGAAGCATTATTATCTCCAACTAATTCAATGTGTTGGTTATTACTTTACTCTTTTTTAACTATTTTTCCATCTATTTTTTATCAGTTCGTGCGCAACAGTCCCGACATTGGCTCTGATTAACAACCGCCCCGAGGTTTCATGGTAATGATACCTGGTCTCATTAAGCCCTCATGGAATCTAAAAGAGCCCTCTGAGAGAGGCTCACAAACTGTTGTTTAGGTCTTTAGGCAACTAAGAGATATCTTTATATTTAAAAGTAGATGATTCTTTTGCTACTAGAAATTTTAGTGAAGTGAAAGATCCACCTCATTCAAAAACCGTAGAATAAATGATTTCGCAAGGGGTAGGGGAGGCGTTAATCCCGTTCACAAAAAATTGTTCATCGAATAAAGGGGGTGGAAAGGGAGCGGATAGAGAAAAACAAAAATGAAGTGTATAGGAAAATAAACTCTAGAAACAGAGGAGGTTAAGGGCTCAACAAAGACCATAATGCTAAATTTTCTTGACGAAATAGAAAATCATGACTATACATCGACAAGTCAGGGTATGTGCTTGATGAGTATGAGTCATAGGCCTTGGGAATTTGAGAAATGAGACTTGAGACTGCGATCCGCGTTGCTGGTGGTTAGCAACGCCCGCTGAGCTGTGGATCTGACTTAGGAAAAGAAGATCAGGTTCGTAATGGTTAGACACAATTTTTGGAGGATTATAAATGAGTAATAAATTGAAATTAAAACTACGAAGCCTAGGTGTTGTTACCTCGCTGTGCATGGCTGCTTCTTTTGGAAGTGTCGAGGCGGTGCGTTTTTCGGACATAGAAGATGCTAGGATGACCTCTGCAGTAAGATTTGCCGCAAGCATACCTGCCACTAAATCGGCGTTGAGTGCGGTCCTTAACGGAGATCGGCGTACACCGAATAAACATACAGTAATAGTTGCTCCTCTCACAGAAATGGTCCGTTGCGCTACAGAGTTTAAATCTGTCCTGCTAGAGGGAGAAGCTGGTGAGAATGCAGAGGCACCGGGAATTATGCTGAGTAATGCTTTCTTGAATGGCGCCAAAAAGATTCTGGGTGCTACTGACGGGGCATACACACAAGCTAAACATAAAGAGACTGCGCGGGACCTTCTCCACATGCTCTCTGAAGTGGAAGCATTTGCTCCAAGAAATTTCACGCAGGTGCCTCCTCAGGGGCCATCTACGGAGCTGGAGGAAATAAGGGGTCAAATCCATCTCATCGGTAGTTTGCTTGCACAAAGCAACGCAGAGGTTGAATTTGAAGATTATGAAATGGAATTGTTAGGCAAGGAAGGACCGCTAGAGGACCACCAGATCAACTACCGTGCCGCAGACCGCTATGTAGATGAGACTATACAAAACATTGATGTTAATTTGGATGCTATGGACATAGCTAGGCGTTATGCGGAAGATGCATCCCTACGAAGCAAGATCAACGCTCTATTTCTCACAGCTGAAGATGAAGATGAAGATGAAGAGGCAGAGGGCGACCAAGGACAAAGGCTAGAACAAATAGGAGGACAAGTTTACGAAATTCTCTTTCCACAAGCGGCAGAGGAAGAAGGTATCGCAGAGGAAGAAGGTATCCTAGTTGAGCGTAGGCACCGGGCTCTTATGTTCTTGCTCGAGGCTATCCAAGCAGATGAGCCAGGGCAGCGGGCTGCATTTATAGAAGCAGCAAGAGGTCCTCTTGATCAGCAGACTGCCCTCCAGCTTATCCGTGGATATTTTGGATTTCTTAAGGGTTCGATCGCCTCTGTTCTAGAGCAGGAAGGTGGTAATGAACGCCTGCAGGAAGTTTTTCAACAAGGTCGTGAAGCTGCAAGGCTTGAAGCAGAACAAGCGATGCGAGACCTTCGACAACAGGCTCAAGCCGCAGAACATCGCCTTCGAGCAGAACATGCAGCTGCATTACGAGCACAAGAACAGCAACTGCGAGCAGAGTTGGCGCAAGGTGATGCACCGGCGGTCCCTTTACTAGCAGGTGATGATAGACAGAGGATAGTGGTAGCAGCTAGACCGGCAGCACAAGCTGATGTATTTGCCGCTAGACCGGCAGCACAAGCTGATGTATTTGCCGCTAGACCGGCAGCACAAGCTGATGTATTTGCCGCTAGACCGCAGCACAAGCTGATGTATTTGCCGCTAGACCGGCAGCACAAGCTGATGTATTTGCCGCTAGACCGGCAGCACAAGCTGATGTACTTGGTGTAGCAGCTTTCGACGAAAGTGAAAGTGAAGAAGAAGACCAAGACGACCAGGCCTAATGCAGGCACGAGGTCTACTGCTCTTTGCGAGTTGGTTACTGACTTGTAAGGGCTTAAGTTAAAGGCTATTGCGGGTGTAGAAGTTTTTTGCATTTGCACAAGAAATGGGTGGTGAGGTAAGCTCCGTTGGGAGCAATGCCAAGCTGCCCATTTTTTATTTAACTAGTATATTCAGTTTGTGCAGTTAGAGATAATGGCTCAATCTTTGTCAGTTAATCTAATGACTATAAATGAAAGCCCCGCGAGGGATAAGAAATCCTCCAGTAGCTCCACAGTTACATAAGTTTAAACCTGAGTTACAGAAGGGCATGGAAACGGCCCCTAATGTCTACAAAGATGCAGAATACCTGTGACAAGAATACTTGAATTGATCAATTTATTTGATTTTTGGGTTGTAGTATGTTATAAGACCTTCTTCTATACTGCTAAACTCTAATATAAGCTGTGGCAGATCTATTAGGTAAAAGTAAAAATACAGAATATTTTGTGTAACCAAGTTTCATGAAACACATATTCTAACTGGCGTTTTATCATTTTAACTAGCGTTTTATTGTATACGGAAATACTGGCAAATATTAAAGGAGTCGACAATGTTAAAAAAACAAATGATTAATGTAACTTTAGCAGCTTGTTTTGCATTTGGTGCCATGAGTTCTGCAAAGGCCATCAGGTGGGACGAGCTCTCAGAGCCTGAGCAAAGAATCTGCACAGCCGTTGTAACCCATGCGCGACCTCTCCTTAACGGACAACATTCTTTGGATGTTCTAGGAGATGCTCTTCGGGCTATGAATTCCCTAGGCAGAGCACATTTCCGTGGTCTTGCTGCCGTACAAGCTGCAGTTGCTGCCTTTCGGGGAGATATGCGGACTTTGCTTGAGGGGTTTCCAGCTGTGGAAGATGGGCAGCAGAATCATTTTTCTGCAAACGCACTAGAGGTCTTGCCTCGGGTAGGAAGCTTGTTAGTAGAGCTTGATGCTGAATTTCTCCCAGATCACTCGCCTAAGAACGCGTTTCCTCGACTGGGCCTTGTTTGTGATTCTGTGCAGAAAAAGAGGACGGCGATTACTCAACTAATGCTTCCATTCCGTGAGGCGCACACCGAACAGGCTATTAGAGCCCTCTTAATTGAGAACTATGAAGATCAACTACCTGTGCGTCCCCCTATGCCTCCTCAGCAACAACCTGCGGCAGGAGATGCAGTGGCGGTCCCTTTAGCAGGTAGACAGATGGGATTGGCAGTCAGACCGCCAGTAGGTGGTGCTTATGGCTATGCGCCAGCTTTTCGGCCACAAGCGGTGCCTGAAGCCCCTCGACGTGGGGCATATGGCTATGATGCGCCGGCACCTCATCATAGAGACAGAGGTGTTGCTCAGGCATTCGCTCCGCAACGACGACAGCAGGAGGCAGTAGATCCTCTAGCTGATCAGTTGGAGCAATTATTGCTTGCCGGGGATGAGGGACAAATCGCGGCTTTTTTTAGAGACCGCGAACCTGCTCCTGCACGACGAGTTGTGGCAGCAGCACCGATACAGGAGGATCAAGCTCGCTCGAGGGAGATAATGCAGACTTCATACGTAAGGATTATAGATAGACTTGCTCGTGATGAAGACGCAACTCGACTATTCCTTGCAGCCTATCCTGCTGTTGAGAGTATAGTTCAAGAGGACGATGCATATTTTTGTGCTCTGATGCGGCGTGGAAATACGCATGAGGGTGAACAACGACTAGTAGCTCTTTCTGTAGAAAAAGCTCAGGCCAGAATAATAGCGGCTGGGGGATTTGTGGTTACCGAAGAGCATCAGGTTGATGCAGGTGCTATTTTCACAGAATATTTTCCCCATAATTATGGACATGCCCAGGCGCCAGAGAAAGAGGTGGTTTTAAGACACATGAGGTTGAAACCTTCCTTAGCAAGACTGACGAGAGAACAGCAGATTGAAGTGCTCGATGAACTGGGTCTGTGGGACACCTTGAGGTAGAGGTTTTTCTTGCAACCGAGGAAGCTAAAGCTTCCTCGGTTGCGCCTTCTTTCTTAACTTTTAGAAAAGAAGTTCAAGATTCCTTCTTTTGTGGGCGTGAGAGCCTTATCGTTTTTAACCCAATTGGCGGGACACACTTCTCCATTTTTCTCAAAGTGCTGAAGAGCATCTAAGGTTCGCAAGGCCTCAGGAACGCTTCGGCCTAAAGGAAGGTCGTTGACTACCTGATGGCGAACGATTCCCTCTCTATCCAGAAGAAAAAGACCTCGGAACGCGATATTTTCAGGACTCAAAACATCGTAATCTCGGGCAATATTTCCCCCTAAGTCGGATATAAGACCATAAGTAACGCCTTGGATGCCACCTTCTTCTTTGGGAAGATTAAGCCATGCTAAGTGGGAAAAATGGCTATCGATACTGCACCCAAGGACTACTGCATCTCGCTCGGTGAAATCGGCGAGATGGTCTTGGAATGCGTGAAGCTCCGTGGGGCAGACAAAAGTAAAGTCTAAAGGGTAGAAGAAGAGAACCACGTAGCGTCCATAGTAGTCACAGAGGGATACTTCTTGAACTTTATCTGTCTCTACACACTTTGCACGGAAATTTGGGGCTTTTTGTCCAACAAGAACGGCCATATTAACTCCTTTTATAGCTATGAATTGATTTGAAAAATATCGTGTGGGCAATCTATCATGAGAGGAGGCTTATGAATACCCCTCTTAAACCCCCTATTTTTTACGGTTTTTCATAAAAATAGAACTGGTATGTTGAGGTCCAGCATTATGGATCTTATAGGGAGGAGTTCTTTAGGCTGTACCCCGTTTTCACCAGGAGTGTAGAAGAGATTTCTAGGAGCTTTTGCAAGTGTCAATAAAAGCAGTAAATAAGGCGGAACTAAAGAGGTGAGAAGGAATTCAGGATGCCATTGAAGGCCTACTACCCAGTCGTGGCTGGTGGATTCGATGGCTTCAATGATGCCGTCGGAAGTGCGAGCTGTGATTTTTAAGTTTTTGCCCAACCTGGAGATGGCTTCGTGATGAATACTGTTTGTTTCAAAGTTTTTTTCTGAGCCCGCACAGTGAGCCAGAATTGATCCTGGCGTAATGGTGATGGGGTGAGCCAGATCTGCTGGTGTTTTATACCAATGGACCAGAGGTTCAAAAAGAGGACTTTGAAGAGTGTCTACCTGGCCCAGTTCTCCACCAAAAGCTTTGTTGATCAGTTGAGCTCCACGGCAGAGTCCCATGATAGGGATATTTCTTTTCAAAGCCCGGGAGAGAAGCTCAAGTTCATAAGTGGTTCTGACTAAGTCAGGATTGGCTTGGGGGTTTAGGAGATATTCTGAGACATTGGTATGGGGTGGAATGTGGGTTTCAAATGATCCTCCACCACCGGGAAAAACCAGACCTTGGCATAAGTCTAAATAAGCATCGATTTCTTCCCAAACATAGGGTAGATAGAAGGGTGCCCCTCCTGCTTGATAAATGGCATTGGCTTCATAAATCCGTAAGGCGTAAAACGGGAAATCGGAAAAGGTTGGTAACGAGGCTTGATCTGGTTGAAAACCAGCATTGCAATAGGCCAGAGGCACGCCAATCATAGGTTTTTTCATAAGAAGTCCTTGTTTAAAAAGTCTTAGAGAAAAGTGTAAGGGGTGAAACAGTGTTTGGATCTATGCAAAAAATGGATGGTTTAAAAAGGATGTTCCTTTGAAGCCCCAATTTCAAGTCAAAATATATCAAAGGACTAATGACGTTATGCGTGTGGTTATCAGAAATACACGGGAGGAACCCTAATGGAATTTATGGAACTGGCCATTCAGGAGGCACAAAAGGCATATGAACGAGGAGAGATCCCAGTAGGGGCAGTGGCTGTGGATCATCGTTTGGGTCAAGTGGTGGCTACGGCTTCTAATGAAATGCTGGCGCGTAAGGATGCCGTGGCACATGCAGAAATGCAGCTCATTAAAAAAGTTTTAGAAACCAACGGGTCTGATCGGTTTTATGAGGCCATAGATGTGTATGTAACATTGGAGCCATGTCCTATGTGTGCTCAAGCTTTAGCCATAATGCGCCCCCGACGCATTTACTTTGGAGCCTATGATCCTAAATCTGGAGGTGTGGATCATGGAGCGAAGATATTTACGGCCTCTAGCTGTCACTTTCATCCTGAAATAATTGGTGGGTTTTACGAGACAGAATGCCAAGATCTCTTGAGCAAGTTTTTCAAGAAAATTCGCCACGATCTGAAGAATAAGGGTGCTTCAACCAAGGATTAATCTAGTTGAGAAACCAGATGGGAATTGCTATAGGTTAAAGCGGTACTTTCCCACGAGAGCGTAAAGGATGACGGCTATGAATCGACGTGAGCGTGTTCCTCTTTATAAGGCTGAAACTAAAGTAATTTTTGAAGGTATGGAACCAGGCACCTACATTCATTACTTTAAAGATGCCGTGCAAGTGGACAATGAGACCCATGAGATTCACGGTAAAGGAGCGGTTAATAACCGCTTATCCGAGATGGTTATGGTTACATTAGGCTCCATGGGAATTCCAACGCATTTTATCCGGCGTTTAAATATGCGTGAGCAGGTGGTTCGCGCCTTAGATCTTCTAAAAGTCAAGGTGGTAGTTAGAAACACAGCTGCTGGAACTTTTGTCTCAAGGTTTGGTTTGGAAGAGGGCATGCGTTTGCCACGGCCCATTGTAGAATTTTTATGGCAGCAAGAGGGGCATCCTTTTCAATATGTAAGCGAAGAGCATATAACAGCTTTTGGCTGGGCGGCGCCGGCAGAAATTGAAGAAATGACAGGTTTAGCGCTTCGGATTAATGATTTTCTAACTGGGTTATTTTTTGCAATCGGTGTCCAATTGGTGGATTGTAAACTCCAGTTTGGTCGTTGCTATAGTGATTTTCATGATGAATCACGGCTTGTGTTAGCCGATGAGATCACCCCTGATGGGTGCCGACTATTGGATATTAAGTCTCAGCAGAAATTTGACCGAGGCAGCTATGCTTCCTTTAGTACAGAAGGCGCCTTTGATTACCAAGAGATCGGACGTAGATTTGGGTTTTCTGGACCGCTAGGTGTGGTACCTCAAAAGGTTGATGGAGAATAAGAACATGCCTATTGCACAAGATAAGCTGGAAGACTTGCTCAAGCATGCGTTCCCTAAGAGTCAAGTAACGGTAACCGATACCGTAGGAGATGCTGACCACTATGAAGTGAAGGTCTGTTCTTCTCAATTTAAAGGAAAATCACTTATGGAGCAGCACAAGATGGTCCATATGGCATTGGGATCTTTGTTAGCGGGTCAACTCCATGCCATTAGTATAAAAACCGTTGCTACTGAAGAGGATTCTGTAAATGTCTAAACTTTCCGATAACACAAGAGCCCTTATTGAGGATTATCTCCATCAAACTCCAGTGGTTCTTTTTATGAAGGGGACACCTGAGATGCCCATGTGTGGGTTTTCTGGCGTTGTTGTTCGTGCTCTAGAGGCCTTTAAGGTTCCCTTTATGGGCGTAAACGTTCTTGATAATGATGAAATCCGGGAGGGGATAAAACTATATAGTGAATGGCCTACCATCCCCCAGCTTTATATAAATTCTGAATTTGTAGGCGGTGCTGATATTGTTCGGGATTTGTATGAATCAGGTGAATGGAAGAAACTACTGGAAGATCAAGGTATTATTTCTTAAAATTTGGCTATCAAAAGTACTATGAGTTAGACATGGCCCGATTTATTAGGTCTTGAATCTCATGGCGGCACTCATAAAAAAACCCTCCGTAAAAGGAGGGTTTTTTAGTGTAGACGAAGATCTTGTTATCGAGAGTAAAACTCAATAACCAGGTTCGGTTCCATTTGAGTGGGATAGGGAATTTCAGCCAGCTCAGGCGTCCGTACAAAGCTGCCTTTAAGGGCCTTTGCATCCACAGTCATATAATCAGGGGTTTCCCGTTCTGCTGATTGTAGAGCTTCGAGGATCAAAGGGATGCCCCGAGCCTTTTCAGCCACTTCAATGATGTCACCAGGTTTTACCAGGTAAGAAGGGATGTTAACGCGTTTTCCATTCACACATATGTGTCCATGGTTAACCACCTGACGGGATGCGAACACCGTAGGGGCAAATTTCATGCGATAGACCACAGCATCTAGGCGCCTTTCCAGAAGACCAACGAGGTTTTCTCCCGTATCTCCCTTGCGGCGAATGGCCTCATGATAGGCTTTACGGAATTGACGTTCTGTGATGTTTCCGTAGTAAAGGCGCAGTTTCTGCTTAGCAAGAAGCTGAATGCCATAATCGGAAGGTTTTCCACGACGCTGTCCGTGTTGTCCGGGCCTATAGTCTCTTGAATTAATAGGACTTTTGGGGCGACCCCATAGATTGACGCCAAGACGTCGATTGCTTTTATATTTGGATTCTAAACGTTTGGTCATAAAAATCCTGTGACATTAAGTTAACAGTTACACCTTCTGCACAGAGATCTCCTATTTTACGCCATAACGCTGATACAGGTGATGGGATCGGAGAAAACTGTAAAAAGATTCTTCAAAGTTTCGTCTTACCTACACTCATTTAAGATGCTTTGTCAAATGTTTTTGAGTCTTAAGAAGGCTATTATGGCATGAAGGACTTCAAAGAAGAGTTTTTTGAGTAACCAGAGGCGGCAAAGAACCTATAGGCTTTTCGAAAGTAGGAGGCAAAGACGGGTGAGGGGCTCCAGGAGTTAAGGCTTCCACCGGTAGTATACTAGAGCCTTAACAATGCCTCGTAGCGTGCTGACTTCTTGTTTGGTTAATTGTAGGCGATTGAAAATATTGCGCACGTTAATGAGCATATCTGGCTTCTTGGCTGGCACCCGCCAGAAATTGGCGGTATCCAGCTCCCCCTCCAGTTGATCGAGAAACCCATAGAGCTCATCTTGTGTGGCATAGGTATTGCCTCGCCCAGAGAGATGAGTGGGAGAAAAAGTTGACGGAAGATGGGTTTGAAAAAATTCGTACCCGATAAGCAAAACAGCCTGCGCAAGATTCAAAGAATCAAAAAGGGTACTGGTGGGAATTTGAATCAAAGCACGGGCGCGCATCACGTCTTGATTGCCTAGGCCAGAAGGCTCGGTACCAAAAAGGATGCCTACTGCGGCATCTTCTTGGGTGAATTTATAGATTTCTTGGGCGGCATGACGAGGGGTGTAAACTGGTTTTACCATATCCCGTGACTTAGACCCCGTGGCATATATGACTTGGAGGTCAGCACAAGCCTCCTGAGTGGAGGGGTAGATTTGTATGGCCTCTAGAATCTCATTAGCTCCTGAGGCCATCTTGCGGGTTTCGAGATTAAGCCAATTGGTTTTAGGTCGGACCAAGCGCAGTTGAGTGAGTCCAAAGTTCATCATGGCTCGTGCGCAAGCACCAATATTGCCGCTGCCTTGGGGATCAATAAGAATAATGGTTGGTGGGTGGGCACAAGTGGGTTCAATCATCGCACTAGGCCGGTATAGGTTCGTTGGGAGATAAGGTATGCCAAGTGGTTCCTTGGGGCGTGTCTTCAAGAATAATGCGATTTTGAAGCAAATGGAGACGTATTTCATCGGCCTTGGAAAAATCTTTAGAGGCTCTCGCTTGTTTTCTTTCTTCTATGAAAGAAGTGATTTGGTCTACGGACAGTGTAGGAAGAATGGGTTTTTCAAACCACTCTTGCGGGCTACTTTGCAAGAGGCCTAAAAAAGCCCCCCCAGTATACAAAAACTGGGCAAGGACTTGTTTTTTAGCAATATCTTCCTCCTGGAGGATTTTCTTTGCTAAGCCATGTAAAGAGGCCAGGGCTTTTGGCGTATTCAAATCATCCAGCAAGTCGGCTAAAATATCTTGTGGCAAAGCGCTGGTGGTATTCTCCACTCCTGGCGCGGAACTAAGCCCACTTTGAAGGGCTCGGTAGAGACGATCAAGGCTTTTTTGTGCGGCGTGCAAAGACGCGGATGTCCAATTTAAGGGCTGTTTGTAATGACTTGAAAGAAGAGCATACCGAATGGCTTCGCCAGAATGGGTTTTGAGAAGATCATGAGGGGTCAAAAAATTGCCTAAGGATTTAGACATCTTCTCTCCATTAACCAGTAAGTATCCATTATGAACCCAATAAGAAACAAAAGGCGCTTTATGGAAGCAGGTGCTCTGGGCTCTTTCATTTTCATGATGAGGAAAAATAAGATCTTGCCCACCGCCATGTATATCGAAACTAGGGCCCATCAAATGAGCGCTCATGGCAGAACATTCTATATGCCATCCTGGCCGTCCGCGGCCCCAGGGGCTCTCCCATCCGATTTCGTCTGATAGGGAGGGTTTCCACAAGACAAAATCATGAGGATGCTTTTTTGTAAGGCCAATTTCCACGCGCGCCCCTGCCATAAGCAGATCGGTATCATGATGAGATAAGGCGCCATACTGAATGTCACTTTCTACAGAGAAGAAGACATGATTCTCTTCTACGTAAGCATGGTTTGTGGCGATCAATCCTTCTATCATAGAGATAATTTGGGGAATGTGATCGGTGGCTTTAGGTTCGAAAGTGGGCGGAAGATTGCCTAAAGCCGCCATATCTTCATGGAAATGTCTTGTGGTTTCTTCCGTCAGATGGGCCATAGAGCACTCTCTCTTCTGTGCTCTATGGATGATCTTATCATCTATATCCGTAATATTACGAACATAGATGACCTTAGGGTATAGGGATCGCAAAACTCTGAATAATACGTCGAAGACCACATAACAACGGGCATTTCCAATGTGGGCCCTATCATACACAGTGGGGCCACAAACATACATTTTTACGCACCCGGGAACCAAAGGCGTAAAAATCTCTTTGGTATGGGTGCTCGTGTTGGTAAGCCGAAGTTCAGGGGTTTCACTTCTGCCATTTTGAGAGGGTGATTTGGGGTTTAGAGACATTGTTCTAGGCGCTCCAAAGATGACTGAGGCGAGATTAAGCGAAACAACTGTTTCATTTCAGGGCCGGTAGCTTGTCCTGTCAAGGCTTGACGTAGAGGGCTAAATAGTTCTTTTCCTTTTCTTCCCGTACTGAGCTTCAGTTCATCCGTCCATTCTTTCCAACTGGACTCCGTTAGAGGTGTTTTTGGAAAACACTCTATAGCTGCTTTAAAAAATTCTTTATCAGCTTTAAGCGTCTCAGGAGGTGACAGTTTGCCATGGCAAACTGTGTTCCAATACGCAACATCATCCAGAGTATGTAAGTTATCGCGAATAAGGGTCCATAATTCTTCACTTACCAAAGGAAGCCCGCTTTGCTCAAGGCGTTCATGGGCCATGGGATAAGGCATTTCATGGAGCGTTTTTTCGTTGAGAAGGCGAATATCCTCTAGTTGAAACTTAGGGGTGGCTTTTGAAAACTTTGCCAAGTCAAATCGGTGGATCAACGTGGATAAGGCCCACGTCGGTTCAATGGGGTCGCGACTTCCCAAGTTGGCAAGGTAACTCAAGACGGTAATGGGTTCTATGCCTTCCTCCCTCAAAGTTTCTACACCCATGCTGCCTTCTCTTTTTGATAAACCTTCCCCCGAGGCGGCGGTCAAAAGAGGGAGATGGGCAAATTGGATAGGCGGTGGGTTTTTATGCAAGGCTTCCATGAGTTGGATTTGAATGGCTGTATTGGTAATATGGTCATCGCCACGGATAATGTGAGAAATTTGAAACTCTAAGTCATCCACTACGCTGGCTAACGTATAGAGAACTACGCCATCGCTACGTATGAGAATGGGATCAGATAAGTTATTGCTTTGAAAAGACATAGATCCATGCACCAGATCATTCCAGGTAATCTCCCCAGGCGTGAGTTGAAAACGCCAATGGTGGGGGCGTCCTTCAGATACGAACTGGGAAATTTGCGTAGGAGATAAGTCTAGAGCGGCGCGATCATAAATGGGGGGGCGCCCTGCAGCAAGGGCTTGTTTCCTTTTAAAGTCCAGCTCTTGAGGGGTTTCAAAACAAGGATATAGACGTCCTTGCTCTTTGAGCAAAGTGGCGGCGTGATGGTAATGCTCAGCCCGTTCAGATTGACGCACAAAAATGTCCCAAGTAAGCCCCAACCATTCTAGATCCTTCATGATCTGAGACTCGAACTCTTTTGTAGACCGTTCTAAGTCCGTATCATCACTTCGAAGCATGAATAACCCTCCATGGCTTTTTGCAAAAAGCCAGTTATCAAGGGCGCGTCGGACATTTCCAATATGAAGTAACCCCGTAGGAGAAGGGGCGATGCGGGTGATAACAGAAGAAGAAGGAGACATGGATGAAGACCTTATTTGTGGACAGATCTTAGATCTATCATACCTGAGCCTTCCATAAAATATAAATAGCGGCGGTTAGCTGAAAATTACTCAATACTTGTAAGTTATCAACATCCCACGTGCTCCCTAAGAAGAGAATATTAAGTGTAGTGTCAAGGTCAAATAAACCCAAAAGAGCCTGAGGGGTCATAATAAATATTCATTTAAAAACAAATATATAGATTATTTGCCCCAGGCGCGCCTTTGGGGCAAGAGTCGACAGACCCGCCTCTTTTAAGGGTTGCCAAGAGTTATCCCTATTTTATCCACAGTTTGGGACAACTTTTAAAGCCCGTAAGACAAACAACAGATATTTCCATAAGGGCTAGGCAGGAAAGGTCTCTTCAACCTTCATTTTACCCCTAAACGAAATAAAATGCTTCAAAAATGGAGGTGCCCAAGAATCGCTCCAAAAAGATCGCAGAGAGGCTTTTGGTTTATTTTTGGCGCTTTGGAACTGGAGGAGAAAAAATATGGGTGTGGGGTCTCGTTCTAGGTATTGTCTTATTTAATCTATTTTTTCTACGCTATTGATTCTTCTTAATGAGTGGTCGGGACGGTTCTATACTGCCCCTTCAAGAGCTTAATGCTAAGGTTTTTATCCATCAACTTTATGAATTTGGCGGGCTGGTATCCCAGATAATAGCCTTTTTAAGCAAAATTCGGCGATGCTACTTATCAATTCGGTGGGAGCGCTGATGAAGCGGTATTTGCGAGAATGGCTCCAAGAAAAGAGATACTACAGACTTTCATCTTTGATCAAGACACCTTAGATAACCCAGATCAGCGTATTAGTGAAGACATCCCAGCCTTTGTGGTCATGACTCTTTCTTGGGAGAAGGTCTATTGAGCGCTGATTTACCTTAATGTTTTTTTCTATTTTATTATGGACCCTTTCTGAGTCTGTGGAAATTTTTTGGGTATCATCATATTCCTGGTTTTTTGTTTTGGGTGGCGTGCGTGTATGCGGGGTGCGGAACATGGTTTACTGTAAGGTTGGGCAAACCCTTAGTAGGATTGAATTTCAGTAAAGAGCATCTTTGCGGAAATTTCCGATATGCTTTAGTTCGATTTAGAGAGAATGCGGAATCTATTGCTTTATTTGGGGGTGAGCCTCATGAGGAAAAAGAATTCCTACAAAGATACGGTGCAATTGTTAAAAATTCATTTTCCTTCTTGCGTCAAAATCTGAAGCTTAATCTTTGGCTTAACTTCTATTCAAATGCTGAAACCTTGGTTCCTGCTCTGGTTATGGCCCCTGGTTTTTTTGCCGGTCGTTTTAAACTGGGCATCTTTATGCAAGTCACCAGTGCTTTTAACCAAGTCCATACGTCTCTTTCTTTCTTTGTACAAAGCTACATGACCATTGCCCACTGGCAAGCCATTACCCAAAGGCTTGTGGCTTTCGAGACTTTCTTTCAAGAGAAAGAGACTTCCATGTTAGAGAGCCCCCGGATTCAAATAGCGCCCACCACGTCAAACAGTTTTTCGGCCGCCTTCAAGGAAATCTGCCTTCCCGAAGGGCGATGTTTATTAAAAAATATTTCGTTGGGAGTGGCGCCAGGAGAAAGTATTCTCATCCAAGGCGCCTCTGGTGTGGGGAAGAGCACGTTGCTTAAAGCTATGTGCGGACTATGGCCCTATGGTCAGGGGCAAGTGGACCAACCAGAAGGCTTGGCACTGGTCTTATGCCAAAAACCCTATCTGCCTTTGGGGACCCTTAAAGAGATGGTTTCCTATCCCTCTCAAGAGGTATACGACGATAAAATCATTAAAGGCTGTCTCCAAGAGGTGGGATTGGGATCCTTGATTCCTTTGCTTCATGAAAGACAAAACTGGCACCATAGTCTTTCCTTGGGAGAACAACAGCGGCTTAATTTCGCACGCCTTTTGCTCCAACGCCCCCAATGGATTATCATGGATGAAAGCACCAGTGGATTAGATGAGGCCAGTGAAGGTCATTTATTAAGTCTCTTGCGTGCCAAGTTGCCTGGGGCGGGCATTATAAGCATAGGCCATCGATCTACCTTGCAAGCGTTTCATGGGCGGTTGGTGGTATTGACGGCATGTAAGGAAGGGAGTGCATAGCCTTTTTCTTCCATCCACTTTTCCGAGGCAAATTTACTCAGGTAATTCCGTAACGAATCAGGCAAAATAATAACGCATTTGGCGCCTTTTTTCAAAGTAGGCCCTAGATGTAAAGCCGCCCAGACCGCGCTTCCTGCAGAGCCTCCTACCAGAAGCCCTTCTTTGCGAATGAGGTCTAAGGCACAAGAAAAAGAGTCTGTATCGGAGACTTTAACGTAGCGATCTACCAAGGTATTATCCAAGATACTGGGGAAGAAATCATACCCAATACCCTCTACGTCATAGGAGTGCACATCTGTGCCTCCCCCGAGCAAGGAGCCGTAAGGATCTACTCCCACAACTTGAATGTGGGGAATTTCCTCTTTGAGTCGTTTTCCTACGCCTGTAATGGTGCCGCCGGTGCCCACGCCCATAACCACCATGTCCACATCATGTCCCAAATCGTCTAGAATTTCTTGAGCGGTGTTCAAGTAGTGAGTTTCCACGTTGCCCATGTTGTTGTATTGGTCCAAAATATGGGCATTCGGCAACTCTTGTTCGAGCCGCAAAGCAACGCCTATATGGCTCTCTGGGTCATCATGAGCGGCTTCTGTGGGGGTGCGGTAGATGGTGGCCCCTAAGGCTTCTAAGAGAGATTGTTTTTCCTGGCTCATCTTTTCAGGCATGGTGATGATGACTTTATACCCCTTAACGGTTCCCGCTAACGCGAGTCCGATCCCCATGTTTCCAGAACTTGCTTCAATGAGGGTGTCTCCAGGTTTAATTCTTCCTGAAGCTTCTGCTTTTTCAATCATATAAGCCGCAATACGATCTTTAACGGATCCCCCCGGATTCATGAACTCACATTTTCCATAAAAAGTGACATCAAACTCTTTGCCGACTTCATTGAGGCGGATCAAGGGGGTGCGTCCAATAGTATCGAGCACAGAAGAAAATATCATGGGAAGTATACTCCTTAGGGGGATTTGAGTATGGGTAACTGTCTAGGGCGTGAAAGCGATAAAATTATTCATATAGTTATCTAACTCATGATGAGTCGGTTTGCAAGATGGGGGGTTTGTAATATTTAACGGTTGTCCTTGAATGTTTTAGACCGTAGTGTTTCCCATAAGGTTATGCGCAAAGAAGTAAGGAATGTAAACGAAATTTCCAAGTTTGGTGAACCCTATAAAAAGAAGGAAAAGTACGCATGAGACTCTTTAGGCTGTTTTGCTGTATTGGCGCATTCGGGGTAGGATCTGTCTATGCGGCCCCCCCGAGTCTTGATGAACTTCATGAATTTGGGCACCGTATTCACGCTATGGTTCAAGCCTATCAGTCCCCAGAGGATAGGGTAAATATTTTTGTACCCGCAGTGAGCACCAAAGAAGGTAACCCTTGCGACTATCTGAAAAGGAAAGGTAAAATCTGTGTTTTTGCCAGTGGAGGGTTAAAGAATGCTTGGGAAAAAACGGTATCGAAAGCCTATCATGTTCTCTACGGAGAGGAGATAAAGATTATCCGAGCTTCTTGGGTCCAAAAACACTTGGACCGTGATTTAGAAACCAAATACGCCAAAACTCCCCAAACACTCCATACAGAACTCTTTTTTAAATTATTTGCGAATAAGTTTAAACGGGGCATTTGTGAGATGAAGGCCTTCAGCTGGTGGAGTCCGTGTGAAAGCTGTCATGATCTTTTATCCACTTTTTTCAAAGACGGTGGGTATGAGATTACTTTTGTTAAAAAGTATCCGTCCCCCGCATACGAATCTACTCCGGCTTTTAGGGTTAGAAAAATGCCCCTTGCTCATGCTCAAGTGGTGGAAGAAAAAGTCTGGAAGGACTTATGGGACCAAGTGGTAAAGGTCTCTCAAAAACCTTTCGAGAGCGAAGTCGACAAAAAGACCTTTTGGGCAGAGAATTACCAAGGGATTTGTTTAAGTAAATGGCTTGCCCAAGTTTTTGTGAAGACGCCTGGACTTAAATTGGGACTAGAAGATCCTGATTTGAGCCCCGAAATGCTGTTTATGAAGGACATAACTCCTTATTGGGAAGAGGTGGCTTCCGAGGAGCAAGAGTCGGTTTATGGGATGGTAAGGTATTTGGCACAAGTGAATTGGGAATTATCCTGTTGGTATAAACCCCCTTTCCCTGAAGATATACAAAAAAGATGGGTAGCCCATTGGAAAAAAGCTGTGGTTCCTCATTTTAATTGGCAAGAAGTGGGGGGAGATGAAGATGAAGAGGCTTCTACCACTTGTGAAATGTGTGGATATGAAAGGATAAGGCACATTTCCTATGTTTATCATAATAAGCATACCCCGACCCAAAAAGGGCAACCAGACCAGGCGTATAAACGCAAAAAATCTTTGACTGTGGGATCCGAATGCGTGGCTCATTTGATCTTGAACGCTCAACAAGTTGCCCAATCACAACAAAAAGCTCTAGAAAAAGCGAAAGAACGGGTTCCCAAACGACGGGCTGAACAGGACCGAAAGGATCAAGATGAGGCTTTAACTCAGGCAGAACGAGAGTTGAGCAAACAAGCACGGGAAGAAAAGTTAAGGCTAAAGGCACTCAAGCAACAAGAAAAAGAGGCAAGAGGTGGCTCACCAGCATCATCAAGGATGCCAGGAGAAAGATCAAAAAAACGAAAAAACACTAAAGAGCAGGAGTCTAGGCATGGCTCTGGTAGCTCTCGGGGGAAAAGAAGAGCCCATAAAGAATAGATAGAGGGAATGTGCATTAAGAGGTCACTGGAGGCTCAGCTATTCAAAGTTAAAAAAGATAGTGTTCCCTCAAAAAAGTGAGGAAAGAGGTAAAGGAGAGGTGATGGTTGTTCCCCAGAGCGCGGGTATAGTCCTTTAATTGTCATGGGATGTCTTATTTCTTTTGGGTCTTGTGAATAACATAACTACAAACGGCTGCCATCTATTTTTTATTCCGATCGTGAACAAATAGTATAGTCTATATTATCACTATACTATTTTTATTTGCAGTATAATTCAAATATAAATTCAATATAATATGCTCCTTCGTAAGAACAATAGTTGTTGTGATTTGGGAATAAAAGTTCCAGGCTTGCTTTTTTGGAAAAAGTAGTGTAGTCTCCCCGAGAAATTGAGAAAGAACTCCGTCAGAACGGGTTTTAATTTTTTCCTTCAAGGGATGAATGTAAAGCCAATAATAAGGCGCCCATACTGAGGGGCTGAGACATTTTTTAGAAGATTCAAATTTATAAGAGTGTGGTCCATAGAAGCTTAGTTCTTGATGTGAAAGGAACGTCGGTGTTTATCCAGATCCAAGAAACGCCTAACCCAAGTACCTTGAAATTCGTACCTCAAGCCCAAGTTATGGCTGAGGGGGTCTATTCTGTGGTTTCACAAAAAGAGGCAGAGGCATCTCCTTTGGCTAAGAAGTTATGGTCTCTTTCTGGAGTAGAGGCGCTATTATTTGGAAGTGATTTTGTGTCAGTCACGAAAACACCTCAAATTGAGTGGTTTTCTTTAAAACCCATAATTATGGGTGTAATGATGGAGCACTTTGTTGCCCAAGAGCCTTTTTTTTATCAAGAGCCTCTGGATGACAACCCTCAAGAGGATCTTGGGAGTCAAAGTAGTGGGGTCCATGGGGATTCTTCAGAGATTGCCAACGAGATAAGAGCCCTTATTGACACCCGAATCCGTCCTGCCGTGGCTATGGATGGTGGGGATATTGTTTTTGAGCGATTTGAAGAAGGCGTGGTTTACGTCTCTTTGAAAGGAGCTTGTTCGGGATGTCCAAGTTCTACCCAGACGTTAAAGTCGGGGATTGAAACCATGCTTATGCACTATGTACCTGAAGTTAAGGAAGTGCGCGCTTTGTGAGAAAATTTTTATTATAGAAGAGTTTATTTTAGAAGGTTTGATATGAATATTATGACAAAAAACGCGAAGGGATCGTGTATGAGAGTTAAAGGTATTTATTTTTGGTACACAAGTTTGGTGGGCTGTCTTGTATTTCTTTATGGGGCAACCTTTATGGGGATACTGCCTACGGGGTTGTGGAAATTTAATCCCGCCGGTTTGTTGGGCGTAACGGAGACTAAATTGCCTTCTCGCAGCCTTATGAGTGAAGTGGCGTTGAGTTACAAAATTCCAGCAGCCAACCAGCTTGACGCTTTGTTTGCAACTCACAGCACTTCTTTGAGTCAAATTCGGTTGGGAGAGCGTAATATTCCCAAGTTTTACTTGGCGAGATTACCTCGAGATCTGGATACATTATCTGGAACGCCTAAAAAGGAAGCTTTTTTGCAAGCCTTGCTTCCCCTTATATCAAAAGCCAATCAAGGAATCTTGAATTTACGCTCCCATCTTATTTCTTTGCAGGAAAAAGAAGTAAAGGAGGGTCGTCTCACGGCTTACGAAATGGACTGGCTAGAGGGATTGTACCAAGATTACCGGGTATCTCCAAAACAGCGAAATATTAAAACGCTTTTGGCTCGGGTAGATGTGATTCCTGTATCTTTGACTTTGGCTCAAGCCATTATTGAAAGTGGCTGGGGGACTTCTGGGCTGGCTCAAAAATCCAACTCTTTATTTGGTCACACTAATGGCCAAAATGAAATGATTGCCTATGACGACTTATCCAGTACAGTGGAAGCTTATGTGACCAATTTGAACCGTCATGCTGCCTATCAAGGGTTTAGGAATAAAAGGCTCGCCATGCGTGAGAAGAGTAAAACTTTGGACCCCTATCTTCTCGCTGATGGTCTTTCTCGGTACTCGGAGAGAGGTATGGCTTATGTGCGCGATATTAAGAAAATAATTCAAGCCAATCAACTGACTCAATTTGATCATATAACCCATTCATCTGAGAGAGATGTTTCATCGTCCCACAGAACGGTTTAGAGATCTAACAGATCAAGATCTTTAACCCGATCTATCAACTGCTGAACGGCGAGAGCGGAAGATGTCACCATGGAGAGTTCGGCTGGCGTTAGGGGGAATTCTATAATTTTCTCCACGCCACCCTCACCAATGAGGGTGGGGACTCCCATATAGAGATCATGAATGCCATATTCCCCTGAGCATAAGGCGGCACAAGGCAGCATGCGTCGTTTATTACGTAAATAAGCTTCGGCCATGGTGACCGCTGAGACGGCAGGGCAATAAAAAGCGGAACCGGTGATGAGATGATTCACGATTTCTTCTCCACCTTTCCGGGTCCTTTCAATGATTTTGTCTAGCCGTTCTTGGGTGAGCCATCCCATAGAAATTAAATCGGGAAGGGGAATGCCGCCTACCGTAGCATAACGGGGCAACGGAACCATGGTATCTCCATGTCCTCCTAAAACAAAGGCAGTCACTTCTTCTACCGAGACATTGAGCTCTTGAGCCAAAAATGTGCGCATGCGGGCGCTATCCAAGACACCAGCCATACCCACCACCTTGTGGGCGGGAAAGCCCGTTACTTTTTGCAACGCCCATACCATGACATCCAGGGGATTGGTGACAACGATCACAAAAGCATTGGGCGTTCTTTCTTTAAGTTCTTGGCCAATGGTTTGGATAATTTGGGTGTTGGCAATGAGCAGATCATCGCGGCTCATACCGGGCTTGCGGGGCAAGCCTGCGGTGATGATAACCACGTCTGCATCTTCTACCATCTGGTAAGAAGACCCCGTTTGCACCGAGCAATCAGATCCTAAAAGACTTAACGCTTGAGAAATATCAAGACCTTTTCCATGAGAGAGCCCTTCTTCTTTATCCAGAAGAACTATATTGCCAAGCTCTTGTATGCCAATGAGCATAGCGAGGGTCCCGCCGATGTTACCACTGCCAATAAGGGCGATTTTAGGTTTTGTCATGAGCGTCTCCTGGAAAAATAAGTCATAAAATCTCTTATGGATCTAGGGAGTGGTCCAAAAGAGAAAGATCTTTTTGGGTTATACGTGAAGCTATCTAAAGAGAAAAGACGGTTTTTAAAAAACCCAACCCTTTGTCAAGACCTTGGAGATCGATGCTGTGATCAAGTTTGGGGATTAACAAGGATTCATAAGGAACTTTATGGATATTCATATAAGCTTCTGCATGGTGAAAATAGGAGCTAGGCAAAACCTCATCAGCGTCGCCGTGAATGAGACAAATGGGCGTGGCACGGAGGGGCGCTCTTTGGGGGGAAATTTGCGCTCCTGAGTAGGATATGACTCCTGCTAAGGAGTGATTGCCGTACAAAGCATATTGAATAGCCATCATACCTCCTTGAGAGAACCCAACCAGGGCCATATGCGACGGATCAATCTGGGTGAGGTCACTCAGCGCGTCTATATAGGTGCTGAGGTGGCCAAGGGCTTTTTTTGCATAAGTTTGAAGGAGGTTCTCGTAGTCTTGGGTATGGGGAAACCATTGAAAAGCGTGGTGCGCCTGGACAGGATGGGGAGAGGTATGCAAAGACCAAGGCGCTTCACAATGAGGATCTCCATATTCAAAAGGTGCATTAGGCGCTATAAAAAGAGTATTCGGGAGACCTTTGTCCCAATGGGCACTGAGATCAATGAGATTTTCCCCACAAGAGCCTAATCCGTGAAGAAAGATCACACATCGTTGAGCGTCTTGAGAGGCGCCGGTTTGTGGGTGATAAATACTGCTTTTTAAAGGGAGTTTTTGAAAGTTTATGGATGGTTGCATATTTTGGCTCTTTGGTGGTGGGGAACACTTTTAACTTAAATGATACTGGGGTCTTTGTTACCGTATTGGAATAGGATTAAGGAAGTTTCCTGGGAAACAAACTATTATTCACAGTACCATTAGCCTTTGGAGGAAGAAAGAATATATTCTTTATATGAGGGAAAACTTTCTAGGTCGTCTTCTAGAAGGGACAAGGAGTCATAAGGGCAAACAAAAGGCACCAAATTCCAAGGGGATGAAACATGAAGCTTAGGGGTCATTAAAATAGAGTTCTTTGTTTTTTTATAAAGAGCATTTCTCCCTTGGATGAATTTGGGTCAGTCATGGTTTGTCCATATACTCTCCGGGCACGGCATGATATAAATGGTTATAAGAGATGAAAAAAAAATAATAAGATGGAATGGGTATGGATCTCATCGCTTTTAAGATGTTGGTAGGCAATAAGGCAAAATATTATGGCCTAATTTTTGGCGTGATGTTTTCCACTTTTCTCATGGCCCAACAGGTATCTTTATTTTTAGGGCTTATGGTTAGAACGTGCAGCACCATTGGGTTGGTGCAAGAGGCGTCTATTTGGGTGATGGATCCCTCGGTCCGTTACTTTGATGAAATCAAGCCTCTTCCTGATATTGATCTGTATCGGGTTCGCGGAGTGGAGGGGGTGAAGTGGGCGGTTCCTTTTTATAAAGGCACGGCTGTTCTCAAAAGTGGATCTGTGTTTCAGCTGGTCACTGTTTTTGGTCTCGATGATACCTCTCTTATCGGCCTGCCATCCCAGATGGTTTTGGGCCAAGCCGAAAGCATTAGGGCCCCAAATTCCTTGATTATGGACGAAGGAGGCTGGAAATATATTTGGCCCACTGATCCTTTTGAGATTAATAGAAGTGTGGAGATGAATGACCATTTCGTAAGGATCGTGGGAATATGTGATATCCCTCCGTCTTATGCGAGTCTTCCCCAAGTTTATACCCGATATTCTGAAGCTGTAAAGCTGACGCCTCAAGGCGCCCATACTCTTTCTTATGTGTTGGTAGATCATGAACCCGGAACGGACCCTGCAGTGGTGGCCCAGCGTATACGGGAGAAAGCCGGCCTTCTCGCCCTCACATCAAATGCTTTTGAGTGGAGGACCATTTGGTATTTTATTGAAAAAACGGGTATTCCTATAAATTTTGGGATTACGGTTCTTTTGGGTTTTATTGTGGGGGCGGCTATTGTGGGCCAAACCTTCTATATCTTTATTCTGGAAAATTTGATGCAATTTGCCGCCTTGAAGGCTATTGGGGTGAGTAAGGGTCAAATTCTCAAGATGGTGCTTATACAAGGCGCGTTGGTGGGCAGTATGGGGTATGGCTTAGGAATGGGCCTGACGGCTTTATTTTTTCTAGTGACCAAAGATCTCGTGGCGTTAAAAGGATTTACTCTTTATGCGCCCGTTATGGTTGGCGTTGGGGTTTGTGTAGGGTTGATCATACTAGGGGCAAGTTTTTTTAGTATTCGGCGTGTTCTCGTATTAGATCCTGCGGAGGTTTTTAGAGGACCATGACAGTAGCTTTAGAAACATCTCATATTGATCAAGACTTTCTGTCGGGAGATGGAAGCATACTCCATGTATTGCGTGATATTAATCTCAAAATTCATAGTGGTCGTATTACCATGATTGTAGGGCCAAGTGGCTGTGGAAAAACCACCTTGTTATCCATTCTATCGGGTATATTAACACCGACCCGAGGGAGCGTTTGTATATTTGGAAAAGACATTAGTCATCTTACAGATGGGGAGAAAGTAACCTTCCGTCGGCAAAACGTGGGGTTTATGTTTCAATCTTATAATTTAATTCAAACACTGAGTGCGGCAGAAAATGTGGCTATTCCTCTTTTAGCTAACGGTATTGCTTATAACCAAGCATTAAAAGAGGCATACGCCTTATTAGATCAACTGGGGCTTGAGGGAAAAGGGGGGAAGTTTCCCCTCAAATTATCAGGTGGGGAGCAACAAAGGGTGGCCATAGCACGGGCTTTGGTACATCATCCAAAAATTCTTGTATGTGATGAGCCTACAGCGGCCTTAGATGCGGCAGCAGGACAAACCATTATGGGCATTTTAACCAAAGCCGCTCTGGATAAAGATCGTGTGGTTATAGTGGTAACCCATGATAACCGGATCTTCCATTTTGCTCATACTATTGTGACTATGAGTGATGGACGTATTTTGAGCACTGAAGCTATGCAAAAGGAGCCTTAAGGAATGATACCTAAAGATATGCGTTCGAAACTTATTCTTCCAAGTTTTGCAGTGGGGGCTTTGATTTTCGCTGTTGTTTTTGTGCTCATGCGTAAGTCGCCACCAGTGCATCAGCCCTCGGAGGCTCCACCCATATCTTCTTATGAGAATAAGATAGCAGGGGTGGGCATTGTGGAAAGTGGATCAAAAGATCTTTCCTTGGGGACCCAAAAAGCTGGTGTGGTTTCGAAGATATTTGTAAACGAGGGGCAAGAGGTATCCCATGGCCAAGCTCTTTTTGTAATAGACGATGGGGCTCAGAAAGCCTCTTTGCGGCTGGCTCAGGCGGCTGTAAAAAAAGCAGCAGTGACCCTCCAAGAAGCAAGTGAAGCATGGCACCGGGTAGAGAAATTGAAAGACAAACGGGCCATTAGCCAAGAAGAGTATAAAAATCGTTTTTTTGCTTTTCAAAAAGCCCAACACCAGATGAGTGAGGCCCAAGCCGAAGTAGGGGTTCAACAAGCTCACTTGGATCAATGTACGGTGAAAGCCCCTAGGGCAGGGCGCATTCTTAGGATTAACATCCGTTTGGGAGAATACGCGCCAGCGGCCCAGGTCGCGTCGCCTTTACTGGTGATGGGGGATACTGATACCATGCATGTTCGGGTGGAGATTGATGAGAGAGACGTGTTGCGTTTTAGCGATAAAAGTCCTGCCACGGGCATTTTAAGAGGCTATGACAGTGTATCTATTCCCTTAACCTTCGTAGAAAAGTCGCCCATTATTTTGCCTAAAAAAGTACTTATGGGCGATGGTGTTGAGCGGGTAGATACTCGAGTCATGCAAGTGGTCTATGGCTTTGATAATGCCACACTCAAGGCCTATAGCGGCCAACAAATGGATGTATTTATAAAAACCGACTCTGGTGAGGTGAAGGGGTCTTCTCAAAAGGAGGCTGCCCCAAAATGAGTGCTAGGGATCTCATTAAAATGCCTACATCATCATCTGGATGTTTTGAATCTACCTTATGGCACCGTGGAAAAAGGATTTCTCTAATCCTAGTGGGTACGGTCTTACTCTCAGGGTGTAGTGTGAGAGATCCTCATGAAAGCCCAGAAGTCAAAGCGCCTGAGGAGTGGTCTTTTTCCCACGAAGATACCTATCATGTAAAAGACACTACCATTAGGATGGGCAATGAATCGGATCTATCCCCAGGAGATCATTTAAAACAAGGCGCATGGTGGCAGCGGTTTAATGACCCCGTACTAACCCAGTTGGTCGACCAAGCCATAAAGGATAATTACTCAAGTCAACAAGCTCTGGCCAGGATTGAGCACGCTCAAGGCTATCTTGAATCTGTCCATGGATCAAGGTTACCTCAAGTAGAGGCCTCAAGTAAGTTTGATCGGTCTTCCATGAGTGTGTCAAATCCCACATCTTCGAGGCGTTCCAAACTCACTAGCCTTTTTGAAGCAGAAATTGGGGTGTCTTGGGAGCTGGATTTATTTGAAAAACTTAAAAATGAAGAGCAAGCGGCATTCAAAACCTTAGAAGCCCAAGAGTGGGCACGAAGGGCTTTGAATCTGATTCTTGTGGCCGATGTGTGTACAAGTTACTTTAAGATACGAACACTAAGCCTCGCCTTAGACTTAATGGAGGACATTTGCAAAGAGCGCGCCTTGGAACTGTCCTTGGTGGAGTCTCAATATGAGGTAGGCTTGGTGGATGGGACCAAGGTACTCAAAAGTCAGATGAACTTGGAGGGGGCCAACAAAAGACGGTTTGCGATACATCAATCCCTACACCATAACTTTACAGTGCTCAGTCTACTCACCACTCGACCGTTAAGCGGATTAAAGACCACTATGGAGAGGGAGTCTCACCATCTTCCCACAGACTTGCCCCTGGTGGTTTTGGATAGATTTGCCAAAGTTGTTCAAAAACGACCGGATTTGCAAGAAGCCCAGAGTGAGCTTGCCGCGTCCTATGCCTTAACCACCGCCGCTATGGCTTCTTTTTATCCGTCGATTTCACTATCGGGGGTGTTTGGGTATATTGATTCGTCTCGAAGCGTGGGGCAATTGGCATATGGAGGGGGCATAGGCGCTTTGCTACCCTTGCTTAATTTTGGGGTATTGGAGGGCCGTTTGAGTCAAGCTCAAGCAGCAGAAAAACAAGCTCTATTGTCGTTTCAAGAAGGTATGCTCAAGGCCTTTTTGGAAATCGAACAAACCGTTACCAAATTCTTAGAAGCCAAAGCTCAAGTGGCCCTAAGCGCCCAACTTGTGGCTCAAAGACAAGATATTTTTGCCCTATCTCAGGATAGAGTGGATGTAGGCTTAGAAAGCCAAGAAGTGCTATCAGGTGAGACAGTGGCTCTTTTGGAAGAGCGGATGGAAGCCCTTAATGTCCATCAGTCTTTTCTGGAAGGATATATTCAGCTGATGAAGGCATTAGGCGAATAATAGGTCTCTTAAGAGGCAGTTTATGCGCCGTTATAAAATACTTTGTTGAAAGCCTATTAGGTTGCTGAGAGTAAGCATACGGAAGTAAGGTACCTTCTTAACCAAAATAGAAACTTGCTTTTGCAAGGGAGTACCATAATCATTAAGGTCTCTTGAAAAGCTTATTATATAGTTAGGTTTATAAGAGAGTCACGGCTCCAACAACGTCTTTAATTTTCTATCTTTTGTTATACTCCTAGTTTATTTAGAGCGTTATTTTTAATGCAGCTCAAGATAATAATGATGGTGTCAAGAAAATACTGCCCGAGAAAAAATAGGATTCGAGCGGCGACATTTCTAATTTTAAGTGATCCATTTTGAAAAATGGGGTCAGTACGTTAAAATCACCCCGAAAGGGTTTATTTATGACTGATAATAGAATTGAACACTTCGGTGTTCTTGTAAAGCAAGCGCGTAAAAGACAAGGGTTAACCCAAGAACAATTGGCCACAACCACAGGTGTGGGTGTTCGGTTTATTCGTGAGCTGGAACAAGGAAAAGAGACTTGTTATATAGGCAAGGCGTTTAGAGTTGTGGCTATGTTGGGTATGGATATTCAAATAGATGGTGTGAAAGTATGAGTCGTGCTTTAGATGTATACTTACATGAGAATCTGGTGGGTCAGCTGGTGCACGACAATAGTGGCGATCTCTTATTTACCTATAATGATGATTATCTTGAGGGAGCTTCCTATGGAATTTCACTTTCATTGCCCTTGGGATCAGAAACGCACAAGGGATTGAAAGTAAAATCCTTCTTCTCAGGACTTTTACTTGACGAAAGTGTGAAGGAACGTTTAGCAAAAACTCTTGGCCTCTTTGAAAAAAATCCTTTTGCTTTGCTTGAAGCTGTTGGCGGCGATTGCGCCGGAGCTCTTTCCCTATACCCTTCTGGAGAAAAGCCATGGAGGACTTCAGAAAATTCTGAACTCCTCGATGAAGATCAGCTTGAAGCGATTCTATACTTAATCAAACGTCGCCCTATGCTTGCGGGAGATGATGGATATAGGCTCTCTTTGGCGGGAGCTCAGGA